>NZ_BCXA01000043.1 GCF_001894865.1 Rhodococcus maanshanensis NBRC 100610
GTTTGTTTCATGAACCGGAAGATTGAATCCAAATCTGATTTGGTTTCTGACCAGGTTCCGTGTGAAAATTTCACAGAGTTACGGCGGCCATAGCGGAGGGGAAACGCCCGGCCCCATTCCGAACCCGGAAGCTAAGCCCTCCAGCGCCGATGGTACTGCACTCGACAGGGTGTGGGAGAGTAGGACACCGCCGAACATAAATTGCGAATGCCTCGCATCACAGTCTTGAAAGAGACTGCGATGCGAGGCATTTCGCATTTCCAGGGGACAAACACACCACACCACCACGCACCCGTGAGCTCCGGCCCGACCGCCGAGTGTGCACCTACCGACCTCCCCACCCGGCCGATGCCCCGACAACTGCACACTCGACACCGCCCGCGGGCCGGCCGAGTGTGCACCTACCGACCTCCGCACCCGGCGGATGCCCCGACAACTGCACACTCGACGCCAGGGCAGAGCTCAGCTGGTGGTTCGCTCGGCGAATTCGACCTGCTCATAGTGCTCGACGGTCGGGAAGGGGTCGTAGAAGTCGTGCAGTAGCGAGCGCCACTGCTCGTAGTGCGGTGACTTCCTGAACCCCTCGACGTGGTCTTCCAGGCTGTCCCACTCCACCAGCAGCAGGTACGTGCCGGGGCGTTCGATGCATCGCGACAGCGTGAGCCGCCGAAATCCGGCCATGCTCGAGATGATCGATCTGGCCAGGCCGAAGGCTGCCTCGAACTCGGTACTGCGACCGGACTTCACGTGCAGGACGGCATGTTCGAGGATCATCACAGCATCCTCGCAGGGGAGCTCTCTCAGAGCCCGCCATTGAGGAAGGCCAGGAGCGCCGGTGCCGGATCCGCGGCGGTGGTCGTGTTCGCCACCGCGACGACGAGCACGCCAAGCGACAACAACGCCGAGAGCGCACTGACCGTCCCCAGCACGCGCCTGGTGCTCTTGTCGGACGCCCCCGTTGCCCCGGTCAGTTTCCAGAACACCACACTCAGGCCGATGAGGACGGCGGCCATGACCGCGGCGATCGCGGCCATCGCCACGTGATACCGAGCAAAGTCGCTGACCATCACCTCGAGGGCAGGCGGGGCCTCGCCACCCGCACTCAGTGGGTCGGCCAGGTGCTGCCTGACCTGACCGAGCGTCACCGCGAGCTCTCCATCGGTTTCGCCGACCGGCAGCATCGACATCAGCGAGGAGAACGGCGCGACGGCACCTTGGACGTTGGCCATCACCAGCACCAACGAGAACAGCGCGAGCATCGAGACCACCACGCCTGCCGACGCGAGGGCGGCCTGCTTTCCCGCTTCCAGGCCGCCGGCCCGCAGGAATGCCCTCCAGAGAAGTACGCCGAGCGTGACGAGCACGGTCAGCAGGATCGCGGCGATCACGGCCTTCGCCACGTGATACCGGAACCAGTAGTCGACAACGGCCTCCATGCCGGGGGAGAAGTCCCCGTCGCCCGAACTCCAATACTCGACGAACGCCACGCGGACGGCCTCGACCAGGCTTCCCTGGTCGAAGAGGCCCCCGCCCGGCTTGCTCCCCGCCAGCACGCGCGGAGCGAGGACGAACGCGGCGGCGAGGGCCGCGGTGAGGGCGACGAGGACTGCGAGTGCGCGACCGGAGACACCGGTGGATCGCGATGCGGGGGTGTGTGACGAGGTTCCTTCGGCGTGTGTCGGCGCGGGTGTCATGATCCGCATTCAACCAGCCGGACCGGGCCCGTGCGGGCCGGTCGATCTGGTCTCGCTGATGCTCGCCGGAACAGCCATCGGGTCTACTCGTCGTAGAGGCTGCCGAACTCGTGTGTTTCGAGGAGTCGCTTGGGTGCGGTCAGACACCAGGCCTCGGTGACCAGTTCCAGCAGTTCGTCGGCGTCGATCTTCGCCAGCTGCACCACGACCCACCCGAACTGGCTGGTGGTGAACTGGACCTCGAACACCTCGGGACGCTCGGCCACCAGCGCGATCTGCTCGTCGAGCGTCAGTTTGAGTCCGACGGTCTCCGTCTTCTCCCACACGTAGCCGAAGCCCTTGCCGCGGACCTTGAGCGCTATCCAGCTGTCGCCGCCACCGCGACTCTGCTCGGCCTCGGGCAGCGTCTCCAACATCGTCAGGAACTCGTCGACAGTCACACCCATGTCCCACATGTACCAGAGCTCACCGACAGCTCAGCACACGACGGGGAGCCCGCTATGGCGTCGGCCGGGTTGGGGTCGCCAAGCGGGTGGCGGCATTGCGTCCGCGGAGGATCACGGAGTCGCCGAGTTCCCACAGCCGGGACTCGGCGGTCGCAGCGCGCTGTACGGCGCGATCGGAGGCGACGAGCGCGCCGTCGATCGTCTTGGCCAGCTCGGACAGCCGGGCGGCCTCGTTCACCGGATCCCCGATGACGGTGTACTCGAATCGCTTACGGGCCCCGATGTTCCCGGCGACGGCGGTGCCTGCGGCGACCCCGATCGCGGCGCTGCAGTCCGGCACCTCGACGAGGAGCCGGGCCCGGATGGCGCGGGCCGCGGCGAGCGCGCTGCCCGCGGGGTCCGGGATCTCGGCGGGCGCTCCGAAGATGGCGAGTGCGGCGTCGCCCTCGAACTTGTTGATCAGGCCGTCGTGTCGGTCCACCTCGTCGACCACGACGTCGAAGAAGCGATTGAGCAGGTCGACGACCTCCTTCGGAGGCCGGGATGCGGCGAGCTCGGTTGACCCGATCAGGTCGATGAAGAAGACCGCGATCTCGCGCTCCTCTCCGCCGAGCTCCGGATTGCGCTTGATGGCGGCCTCGGCCACCTCGTGGCCCACGTGCCTGCCGAAGAGCTCCTGGATGCGCTCGCGCTCGCGCAGGCCCTCCGCCATCCGGTTGAAACCACTCTGCAGCTCGCCGAGCTCGGTGCCGTCGTAGACGACCACCCGGGTGTCGAGCTCGCCGTGTTCGACGCGCTTCATGGCAGCCCGGACCGCGCGGATGGGCGCGACGGTGGCTCCCACACCGAGCAGGGTCAGCAGCAGCCCGAAGATCAGGGTGATGGCGCCGAGCGCGAGGATGGAGACCGCCAGTTGATTCACGTCGACGTGGTCGGGGCGGATGAAGCTGAAGACGGCGATCAGCATCAGGCCCGCCACCGGGACCCCGGTGCCCAGGGTCCAGGCCAGCATGTTGCGGCCGGTCACGCCCGCGATGCGCACCCGGCGCGGGTCGCCCGCCTCGAGGGCGCGCGCCGCCGCGGGGCGCAGCGAGAACTCGCTGAGCAGGTAGCTGAACGCGCAGACCGTGACCCCGCCCATGGCGATGGTGAAGGCGACCTTGGGGATGGTCTCGGGGTCGATCAGCCCATAGCTGACCGTGAAGAGGACGAGCCCGAGGGCCCACAGGAGGGCCTGCATCCGGGTCAGGCGCCACGGCATCGCCAGCGCCGCCGCGGCCTCCTCCCTGGTCGGTTCCCGGTTCTCGATGGCCCACCGCAGGTCCTTCGTCGCGCGGAGGGTGCCCCACAGGACCCCGACCGCGACGGCCAGCGCGATGTAGACCGGACCGATCACCGCGTTGACGATCAGGTAGTCGAGGTCGTAGATGTTCGGGCCGGGCACGACGATGGTGATCAACGCGCCGACCACCAGCGCGCCGATCAGGTTGGACAGCACCAGACTTGCGGTCAGCAGCACCTGGACGCGGATCCGGCGGTGGCGCGGGCTCTCGTCCGGCGCGCCGAGTAACCGCGAGCCCAGCGGCGCGATCGAGCGGAACGGGAGCGGCATGGTCGCTTCAGCGTAGTGGGTCGGCCGGCCCGCGACCCGGCGTGGCGTGGCGGGTCTGCGGCCCGCGCCGATGGGTGCTCTAGGGTGTTCCGAGTGCGCCTCGTGATTGCCAGCTGCCATGTCGACTACGTCGGTCGTCTCACCGCACACCTGCCGAAGGCGCGCAGGCTCCTACTGGTCAAGTCGGACGGTTCGGTGAGCATCCATGCGGACGACCGTGCGTACAAGCCGCTGAACTGGATGAGCCCGCCGTGCTGGCTCGTCGAGAACGACGGCGAGGAGGGCACCCAGCTGTGGGTGGTCACCAACAAGGCGGGCGAGGAGCTGCGGATCACGATCCACGAGGTCGAGCACGATTCCTCGCACGAACTGGGCGTCGACCCGGGCCTGATCAAGGACGGGGTCGAGTCGCACCTGCAGGAACTGCTGGCCGAGCATGTCGAAACGCTCGGTCCCGGCTACACCCTGGTTCGGCGTGAATACATGACGGCGATCGGCCCGGTTGACCTGCTCGTCCGCGACGCGGACGGTGCCTCGGTCGCCGTGGAGATCAAGCGTCGCGGTGAGATCGACGGTGTCGAACAGCTGACCCGGTACCTGGAACTGATGAACCGCGATCCGCTGCTCGCGCCCGTGACCGGGGTGTTCGCCGCCCAGCAGATCAAGCCGCAGGCGCGGACCCTCGCCGAGGATCGCGGGATCCGCTGCCTGACACTCGATTACGACGCACTGCGGGGGACCGAGAGCACCGAGTTCCGGCTGTTCTGATCGAAATCTAGGCTGTAGTCATGCCCCGACGGAACCAGCGATACCGCACTGACCGGCCGATGCCTGCCGGCGGCCACGAGTCGCGGATCGATTCGGGGCCTGCGGGATACGACGACGAGCGGTACCTGGTGCGTCCGGTGCCGGGGTCGCGCGCCACCAAGACCTATCGCTGCCCCGGCTGTGATCACGAGATCCGGCCCGGGGTCCCGCACCTGGTGGCCTGGCCTGCGGATGAACTCGGCGGGGCCGAGGACCGCAGGCACTGGCACACCGGGTGCTGGAACGGGCGCGGGTCGCGGGGGATCACCCGACGTTGGTCTTGACCGACTCCTCGGACTTCGCGGAATCCTCGGACTTCTCCGACGCCTCGGGGGCGTCGTCGCCGCTCTCGTCCTCGTCCGGGGTATTGCGTCCGGTCGAGTCGCCCGCCCCGTCGAGCAGTTCGCCCTCGCGGTTGACCGAGGCGAGCATGGCGGGCACCGAGTCGAGCTGTCCACGGATTCCCAGGAGCTGAGCCAGGACCCGGCCGCGGAGCACGCGGAGCTCCTCGGCGAGCTCCTTCGCGTGGGCGATCCGCTTCTCGGCCTGCTCGGTGGCGGTCTGCAGTCGCCTGCGGGCCTCGTTGGTGGCGTCCGTGAGCCTGCGCTCGGCCTCGGCCTTGCTGGTGGCCTCGAGCTCGTTGACCGCGCTGACGACCTTGGTGCGACGCTCGCTCATGGTGATCTCGAAGTCCTGCTGGACCGCGTTGCGCCGGGCCTCGGAGTCCGCCTGGAGCGCGGCGACCTCGGACTGTGCCTTCTCGACGAGGCGAGCGGCCTCGGTGCGGGCGGTCGCCATGGTCTGCGTGTGCTCGACCTCCATGGCATTCCTGCGGTCCTCGAGCTCGGCGAGCAGGCCCTCGTACTTGCCACGCAGCGCGGCGCCGTCCTGCTCGGCGATGGACACCATCTCGGCGGCTTCGGACTGGGCCGTGGCTCGCACCTCCGAGGCCTCGTCGGAGGCGAGGCGGAGCATCCGGGAGATGCGCTCGCTCATGCCCTCCGCGGTGGTCGGCGGAACGGACAGGCGGTCGACGTCCTTGCGCAGGTCGTCGATCTCGTCGCGGGAGTCCTCCAGCTGCTGGGCGAGGTCCCGGGCCTGCGCCGCCGCCGCATCACGATCGGTCGCGGTGACCCGGAGTTCCGCGTCGAAGCGCTCGAAGTAGTTGCGTACCTCGTCGCGGTCGTAGCCCTTCCTCACGATGTTGAAGGGCAGTTGGATCTCGTTGGGCATGGTCATAACTTACCGTCGCTCCGGTGTGATGTGGTCGACGCGCTCGGGCGAACCACTGTGCTGAAAGGGGGTTGGCGCAGTATCAGTGTGCCGGGTTTGCGGCCGGTTCGACGAGCTCGACCAGCACGCCGCCCGCGTCCTTGGGATGCAGGAAGTTGATCCGCGAGTCCGCGGTGCCGCGGCGCGGGGCGTCGTAGAGCAGCCGGACGCCGCCGGCACGCAGGCGCTCGGAGATCGCGTCGAGGTCGCTGACCCGGTAGGCGAGCTGCTGCAGGCCGGGGCCGCTGCGGGCGATGAACTTGGCGATGGTCGAGTCGTCGTTGAGCGGGGCGAGCAGCTGGATCGCGGTGGCGCCCGCCGGGCTACCGGGGACGGACAGCATGGCCTCGCGGACGCCCTGCTCCTCGTTGACCTCTTCGTGCGTGGACACCAGGCCGAGGTGCTCGCCGTACCAGGCGATGGCGGCGTCGAGATCGGGCACCGCGATGCCGACGTGGTCGATGGCCGTCACCAGGTCGGAAGCGAGTACGGCGGCGGCAGCGTTGGGAGCGGAGTTCGTCATGTCGATGACGGTAGCGCTACCGTCTTTGTAGTTCTCTTTGGGATGTGACTTTTGGTCGCTGACCACCCGTGTTGACCGTTGGAGGAAGCCGTGAGCAGTTCAGTCATCGTCGCCGGAGCCCGGACCCCGGTTGGCCGTTTGCTCGGCTCGCTCAAGGACTTCTCGGGATCCGATCTGGGCGGCATCGCGATCAAGGGTGCCCTGGAGAAGGCGGGCGTGGCGCCGGAGCAGGTGCAGTACGTGATCATGGGCCAGGTGCTGACCGCGGGCGCCGGTCAGATGCCTGCCAGGCAGGCCGCCGTGGCGGCCGGCATCCCGATGGACGTGCCCGCGTTGTCGATCAACAAGGTGTGCCTGTCGGGCGTCGACGCGATCGCGCTGGCGGATCAGCTGATCCGGGCCGGGGAGTTCGACGTCGTGGTCGCCGGCGGTCAGGAGTCCATGTCGCGGGCGCCGCACATGCTGGAGAAGAGCCGTGAGGGCTTCAAGTACGGCGACGTGACCCTGCGCGACCACATGGCCTACGACGGCCTGCACGACATCTTCACCGACCAGCCGATGGGCAACCTGACCGAGCAGCGCAACCAGGCCGACGACCAGCGGATCAGTCGTGAGGCGCAGGACGCGTTCGCGGCGGCCTCGCACCAGAACGCGGCGCGGGCCTGGAAGGACGGGCTCTTCGAGGCTGAGGTCGTCCCCGTGTCGATCCCGCAGCGCAGGGGCGAGCCGGTCGTGTTCGCCGAGGACGAGGGCATCCGCGCCGACACCACGGTCGAGTCGCTCGGCAAGCTCCGTCCCGCGTTCAGCAAGGACGGCACCGTCACCGCGGGCTCGGCCTCGCAGATCTCGGACGGCGCCGCCGCGGTGGTCGTGATGAGCAAGACCAAGGCGCAGGAGCTGGGCCTGAGCTGGATCGCCGAGATCGGCGCGCACGGCGTGGTGGCCGGCCCCGACTCGACGCTGCAGTCGCAGCCGGCGCGCGCGATCGCCAAGGCCTGCGCGAAGGAGGGCATCGATCCGAAGGACCTGGACCTGGTGGAGATCAACGAGGCGTTCGCCGCCGTCGGCATCGCTTCGACCACGGAACTGGGCCTCGACGAGTCGAAGGTCAACGTGAACGGTGGGGCGATCGCGATCGGGCATCCGCTGGGGATGTCGGGTGCGCGGATCGCGTTGCACCTGGCGCTCGAACTGGGCCGTCGCGGCGGTGGCGTCGGCGTGGCCGCGCTGTGTGGCGGTGGCGGTCAGGGCGACGCCCTGATCATCCGCGTCCCCGAGCAGTAGGTAGCCGAGGGCGGCGCCCGCGGTCGAGATCGCGGCCTCAACTACGGGGTGTCGTAGTACGTCGGGCACAATGGGGCCCATGGCGAACATCTTCGATCTCAGCACGTGGGCCAAGCGTTTCCGTTTCGTGGCGGTCCTGGAGGCGATCACCTGGCTCGGCCTGCTGATCGGCATGGCCTTCAAGTACCTGCCCGCGGACGGCAACGAGATCGGCGTGAAGATCTTCGGCCCCATCCACGGCGCCGTCTTCGTGCTGTACGTCCTGGTGGCGATCGTCACCGCGAAGAAGCTCTCCTGGTCGCTGGTGACCACCTTCTGGGCGCTGGTCGCGAGCGTCCCGCCGTTCGGCACGATCGTGTTCGAGGCATGGGCCGTGCGCACGGGCCGCCTCGCGGAGCTCTCGGCCGACAACGCCAAGGAACCGGCACCCGCGCTGAGCTGAGCCGTCGATCGTGACAAACTGAACATGTGACTCGACCCGGTTCCCGACCCTCACGTCCATCGGCCGCGGCGGCAGCCGCCATGTCCGGCGCGGTGGACCTGTCCGCCCTCAAGGAACGGGCGCAGGCCGCGCCCGCAGGCCCGCAGGCCGCGAACGGCGTGAGTGCCGCGCCCGCGGCGGTCGTCGCGGTGACCGAGGCCAACTTCGAGGCCGAGGTGCTCGCCCGCTCGACCCAGGTCCCCGTCGTCGTCGAGCTGGTCGCGGCGTCGATGCCTGCCTCCGCGGTGTTCTCCGCGACTCTGGATTCGCTGGCCGCGGCAGGCAATGGGTCGTGGGTGCTGGCCCGGGTGAACGTCGACAGCGATCCCCGGATCGCGCAGGCGTTCGGCGTGCAGGCACTGCCCGCTGTGGTCGCGGTCGCGGCGGGACGCCCGCTGGCGGATTTCGACGGCGACGAGCCGCAGCTCGGACAGTGGATCGACGCCGTGCTGCAGGCGACCGCGGGCAAGCTCTCCGGCCCGCAGCAGTCCGAGGGCGAGGCGGAAGCCGAGGAGCCCGAGGACCCGCGGTTCGTCGCGGCGGAGACCGCGCTGAGCGAGGGTGATCTGGCCGGCGCCGAGGCCGCCTACCAGGTGATCCTCGACGCGGAGCCCGCGAACCCGCAGGCGCTCGGTGCGATCCGGCAGGTCCGCTTCATCGCCCGCGTGCAGGACCTCGACCCCGACGCTGTCGCGCGGGCCGACGCCGAGCCCGCCGACGTGGCCGCCCAGCTCGACGCGGCCGACATGGATCTGTACAGCCAGCAGCCCGAGGCGGCCTTCGCCCGTCTCATCGAGACGATCCGCCGCACCGCGGGCGACGAGCGGAACGCCGCCAGGACCCGACTGCTCGAGCTGTTCGAGCTGTTCGACCCCGCCGATCCGATCGTGATCGCGGCCCGCCGCAAGCTGGCGTCCGCCCTCTACTAGAACCTATCCGTAGCGGTTCTCGCAGGCCTGCTCGCCGCCCAGCACCCCCGAGCGGAAGGCGTCCACCCGGGCGAAGCCGCTCGGCACGGTGTTCCCGTTCACGTCGCTGGCCATCAGCCCGTCGGTCAGCAGCCCGGACACCGCCTCGTCGAGGTCGCCGGGGGAGAGCGTCAGCCCACCGGCCTTGCCCACCGCGGTCGCCGCGGTCCACGCGCCGGACAGGCAGGCCGCCCGCACCGCGGTCTTGGCCTCGGTCAGCGACTTGTCCGCGTGCGCCTGCGCGGCCAGCGTGAAGCGCGAGGCCACCAGGACGTAGGCGCCGAAGTCACCGCGCACGTCGGAGGCGAACTCGTCACCGGACTCGGGGTTGGGGGTACCGCGCTCGATCAGTTCGGGCAGCGAGACGCCGATCGTGTTCGTCGCGGGGCAGTAGGAGACCGGTTCGGTGGTCTCCGCGTCGGGACACCCGGTGTCGGCTCCGGCGAAGTCGACGGACGGCTTTGCCGGCAGGTCGAACAGCGCCTGCAGCGAGTCCACCGTCAGCCGCACGGACTCCTCGGTGACCGGCATCTCGCCGGTGTCGCCCTCGGTGGTGAACTGCTGGGGCAGCTCGGCTTGCCTGGACACCACGTCGGCCTCGTCGATTTTCGTGCAGGACTTGGCGCCGTCCGTGAAGCCGATCTGGAACGCGGTGATCCGCTCGAAGGCCGAGCCGTGCACCGATTCCGGGTCGTTCGGGTCGCTGTCGCGCACCGCGACCATCGCCGCCATCACCGAGTTGAGCCCGTCGGATGTGTTGAGCGTGAAGTGCTTCGAATCGCCCTCCGCGACGTGCCGCATGTAGGCCCCGGCGAAGCAGTCCGCCTGCTGCTCGAGCACCAGTGTCAGGTCGTCATCGCCCGCGAGTCCCGACGCGTACTGGACCGCGTGCCCGTACTCGTGCGCCATGACCATCACCACGGACATCGGGCCGAAGGTCTCGATGAGCGAGGGCAGCAGCACGGTGCGGTCCCAGCCGATGGAGCCGTCGCGGGTGCAGTAGCCGGCGTTGGCGAAGCCGTGGGTGTTGTCGCCGCAGAACGTCGGAGCCTGCGCGCGATCCGCATCCGGGTCCCAGGAGAGCAGGTCGGTGACGGGCCTGAAGTCGCCGCTGAACACCCGGGGGTACTCGGACTGCCAGAAGTCCGCGATGTCGTCCACGGCGTTGGTGGCCAGCACGTCGGCCGCGGAGCCGTCGGCGCCGCGAACCGGGAGCCGGGCGTCGGGCACGCCCTCGCGGGGGCCGCTGGGGCCGGAGGTCGCGGGCAGGCCCGCCACCGTGAACGGATTGTCGTAGATCGACACGGCGCGGCCGTCGATCGCCCCGGAGCAGCCAGCGACGAGCGTCGCGAGTGCGACGAGCGAGGCGAAGGCGAGCACGGGGCGACGGCGCATCAGCCACGCTCCAGGCTCAGCCAGATCGCACCGTTCTGGGGCAGCGCGACCGACGCGGACGCCGGTCGTCCGTGCCAGGGCTGCAGTGTCGCGTCCACGGCTCCGAAATTACCCATCCCGGCGCCGCGATAGGCGTCGGCATCGGTGTTGAGGATCTCGACCCACCGGCCGGGCTCGGGCAGGCCGACCCGGTACTCCGAGTGAGCGGAGCCGGAGAAGTTGAACAGGCACGCCACGATCGACCCGTCGGACCCGTACCGCAGGAAACTGAGCACGTTGTTCTCGGTGTCGTTGGCGTCGATCCAGGAGTACCCGCCTGGGGAGTTGTCCAGCGTCCACAGCGCCGGGTGGCGCCGATAGGTGGCGTTGAGATCGCGGACCAGCGCGAGGATCCCGCGGTGCAGCTCGCCGACGTATCCCTCGTCCAGCTGATGCCAGTCGAGCCCGCGCTCCTCCGACCACTCGGTGCGCTGGCCGTACTCCTGACCCATGAACAGCAGCTGCTTGCCGGGGTGCGACCACATGTACGCCAGCAGGGTGCGCAGGCCTGCGGCCCTGGCGAAGTCGTCGCCGGGCATCCGGGTCCACAGCGTGCCCTTGCCGTGCACCACCTCGTCGTGGCTGATGGGGAGCAGGTAGCACTCGCTCCACGCGTACATCAGCGAGAACGTGATCTCGTGGTGGTGGAAGCTGCGATGCACGGGGTCTCGGCCGAGGTAGCCGAGGGTGTCGTGCATCCAGCCCATGTTCCACTTCATGCTGAATCCGAGGCCCCCGACATTGGTGGTGCGGGTGACGCCCGGCCACGCGGTGGACTCCTCCGCGATGGTGACGACGCCGCGGTGCTGTCGGTGCACGGTCGCGTTCATCTCCTGAAGGAACGCCACGGCCTCCAGGTTCTCCCGCCCACCGTGGATGTTCGGGGTCCAGCCGCCGTCGGGTCGCGAGTAGTCGAGGTAGAGCATCGAGGCGACCGCGTCCACGCGCAGCCCGTCGATGTGGAACTCCTCGATCCAGAACAGCGCGTTGGCGACGAGGAAGTTGCGCACCTCCCGCCGACCGAAGTCGAAGACGTAGGTGCCCCAGTCCAATTGCTCGCCGCGATGGGGATCGGCGTGCTCGTAGAGCGGGGCGCCGTCGAACCGGGCCAGCGCCCAGTCGTCCTTCGGGAAGTGCGCGGGCACCCAGTCGACGATGACACCGATGCCGGCGAGGTGCATCCGGTCCACGAAGGCGCGGAAGTCGTCGGGGGAGCCGAACCGGGCGGTCGGGGCGTAGTAGGACGTGACCTGGTAGCCCCAGGATCCGCCGTACGGGTGCTCGGCCACCGGGAGCAGTTCGACATGGGTGAACCCCTGCTCGACGACATAGGCGGACAGCTGCTCGGCGAGCTCGAGATAGCTCAGGCCGGGACGCCAGGACCCCAGATGCACCTCGTACACGCTCATCGGGGCCAGGTTCGGGTCGGTGCGCGCGCGGACGGCCATCCATTCGGCGTCGGCCCACCGGTGCGTGCTCACGCCGACCACCGAGGCCGTGCGCGGCGGCACCTCGGTGGCGAACGCCATCGGGTCGGCCTTCTCCCGGACGGAGCCGTCGCTGCCGTGCACCAGGAACTTGTACAGCTCGCCGGGGCCGACACCGGGGACGAACACCTCCCAGACGCCGCTGGACCCGAGCATGCGCATCGGCGCGGTGCGCCCGCCCCAGCCGTCGAAGTCGCCGATCACCGCGACGCCCCGCGCCGAGGGCGCCCACACCGCGAAGGAGGTGCCTGCCACCTCGCCGTCCGGGGTGGTGTAGCTGCGTGGGTGCGCGCCGAGGATCTCCCACAGCCGTTCGTGTCTGCCCTCGCCGAACAGGTGCATGTCGAGTTCCCCGAGGGTCGGCAGGAACCGGTAGCCGTCCGCGGTGACGATGGTGTGTCCGCCGGGATACTCGACCACCAGCCGGTAGTCGATGAGGTCCTCGACGGGCACGACCGCGCTGAACAGACCGTCGGAGACCGGCTGCAGGGGGTGGTCGACGCCCCCGATGCGGGCCGACACCTCGTGCGCGTTGGGGCGCAACGCCCGGATCACGGTACCGCCGGGACGCGAGTGTGCACCGAGGACCGAGTGCGGGTTGTGGTGGGTGCCCTCGGCGAGCCTGGCCAGGTCGGTGGGTGCGGGCGCCGCGACCTGCGCGACCCGATCCGCGCTCATGTCGTCGGCGCGCGGTGGGCGAGGGGTATCCGCGCGGGGTAGGGGACGGCGGGCAGCGCGAGGATGTGGGCCACCGCGCGCCAGGGTTCGAGTCGGATGAAATTGGCCTGGCCCCACTGGTACTGCTCGCCGGTGACCTCGTCCAGCACGGTCAGGTGATCCTGCCAGTCGCGCCCGAGAGCAGGCATGTCGAGCCAGATGGTGCCCTGCTCCGCCCCGTAGGGGTTGAGGTTCACGATCGTCAGTACGGCGTCGCCGGTGGTCGGGTCGAACTTGGAGTACGCGATCAGCGCGTCGTTGTCGGTGTGGTGGAACGTGATGTTGCGCAGCTGCTGCAGCGCGGGGTGGGCGCGGCGGATCCGGTTCAGGGTGGCCAGCCAGGGCTCAAGCGACTCACCCCTGGCGCGCGCGCCGTCGAAGTCGCGGGGGCGCAGCTCGTACTTCTCGGAGTCGAGGTACTCCTCGCTGCCCGGGTGCAGCGGAACATGTTCGTACAGTTCGTATCCGGAGTAGACGCCCCAGGTCGGCGACAGCGTCGCGGCCAGTGCGGCGCGCAGCGCGAACATGCCGGGACCGCCCTGCTGCAGGCTCTCGTGCAGGATGTCCGGGGTGTTGACGAACAGGTTCGGCCTGGCCTCGTCGGCCTTGCGCGCGATCTCGAGCCCGAACTCGGTGAGCTCGTGCTTGTTCACCCGCCAGGTGAAGTAGGTGTAGGACTGGGTGAATCCGCGTTTGGCCAGGCCGTACATCCGGGCGGGACGGGTGAAGGCCTCGGAGAGGAACAGCACGTCCGGATCTGACCGCTTCACCTCCGCGATCAGCCACTCCCAGAAGTCCGGTGGCTTGGTGTGCGGGTTGTCGACCCGAAAGATCTTGACGCCGTTCTTGATCCAGAACCGCACCACCCGCAGCACCTCGGCGTAGATGCCCTCGGGGTCGTCGTCGAAGTTGACCGGGTAGATGTCCTGGTACTTCTTCGGCGGGTTCTCGGCGTACGCGATGGTGCCGTCTGGCAGCACCGTGAACCACTCCGGATGCTGCTGTGCCCACGGGTGATCGGGCGCGCACTGCAGGGCCAGGTCGAGCGCGACCTCGAGCCGCAGGCGGCGAGCCCTTGCGACGAAGTTCTTGAAGTCCTTGACGGTGCCCAGGCGGGGGTGCACGGCGTCGTGGCCGCCCTCCTCCGCGCCGATCGCCCACGGCGAACCGACGTCGTCGGGGGCCGGGGTCAGCGAATTGTTCGGCCCCTTGCGGTTCACCCGGCCGATCGGGTGGATCGGCGGCAGGTAGACGACGTCGAAGCCCATCGCGGCGATGCGCGGCAGGTCGTCCGCCGCGGTCGCGAAGGTGCCGTGCCTCGGGGTGCCGTCGGCGTCGCGGCCGCCGGTCGAGCGGGGGAAGAACTCGTACCAGGCGCCGACGAGGGCGCGTTTGCGGTCGACCCAGACCGGGATGCTGCGGCCCTTGGTGACCAGGTCGCGCAGCGGGTACACGCGCAGCAGTTCGGCGATGTCTGCCGCGAAGGCGGGAGCGACCCGGGCAGGCAGCTGCTGATCGCTGCGCAGGGCGGCGGCGACCGCGGCGCACCGCGGTCGGTCCCCTCGCGGCACGGCCCTGGCGGCCCGCTCGAACAGGCGGGCCCCGATCTCGAGGTCGTTGGCCAGCTCGGCGGCGCCCTGGCCGACCGACAGTTTGGCCTCCACGTTGTGCCGCCAGGTGGAGATCGGATCGCTCCAGCCCTCGACCCGGAAGCTCCACGCCCCGACACCGGTGGGCGTGAACACCGCCGCGAACGTGTCAGGTAACGGGCCGGGGGACATCGGGATCCGAATGGTGGCGTTCGACTCCGGCCCGCGCACGGCGAGGGTCGCCGCGACCGCGTCGTGTCCCTCGCGCCACACCGTCGCCGAGACCGGGAAGGTCTCGCCGACGACCGCCTTCGCGGGGTGGCGTCCCCCCGAGATCTCGGGGGCGACGTCATCGATGCCTATCCGCCCGGTCATGGATTAGACCTTACGGGTAGTTGTACGGGGAGCGCTGGCCGAATCTCGCGTCCCGCGCAACACGTCGATGGCTCGGGTCGCTCCGCGGCCGGCGCCCCCAAAAACGCCTGCGATGGGTAGTCTTCGCAGGGTGAAAGCCTTGCGTCGGTTCACCGTCCGTGCCCACCTTCCCGCCAGGCTGGCCGCCCTCGAGCAGCTGTCGACGAACCTGCGCTGGTCCTGGCATCCCGAGACCCAGGATCTGTTCGGCCGGATCGACCCCGCGCTGTGGACGCAGGTCCGCCACGACCCGATCCGGATGCTCGGCGAGGTGTCGCCCGCCCGCCTGGACGAGCTCGCGATCGACGGGGGCTTCGTGGCCGAGCTCGACCGGCTCGAGCGGGACCTGGACACCTATCTCGGCCAACCGCGCTGGTACCAGAACCAGCAGGCGAAGGGCGCCGACCTGGCAGGCGGGATCGCCTACTTCTCAATGGAGTTCGGCGTCAGCGAGGTGCTCCCGAACTACTCCGGCGGGCTCGGGATCCTGGCGGGCGACCACCTCAAGGCCGCCTCGGATCTCGGTGTGCCGCTGATCGGCGTCGGCCTCCTCTACCGGTCCGGGTACTTCCGTCAGTCGCTGACCGCCGATGGCTGGCAGGCGGAGCACTATCCCTCGCTCGACCCGCAGGGCCTGCCGCTGCGGCTGCTCTCCGAGCCCGGCTCTGGGGCGCCGGTGCTGTTGCGGGTGGCGATGCCGGGCAACCGGGTGCTCCGGGCCCGGGTGTGGATCGCCCAGGTGGGGCGGGTGCCGCTGCTGCTGCTCGACTCCGACATCGCCGAGAACGACCCGGAGCTGCGCGGGGTGACCGACCGCCTGTACGGCGGCGACCAGGACCACAGGATCAAGCAGGAGATCCTCGCGGGCATCGGCGGTGTGCGCGCGGTGCGCGCGTACACCCATTCGCTCGGGCTGGCCGACCCCGAGGTCTTCCACATGAACGAGGGCCACGCGGGTTTCCTCGGGGTGGAACGGATTCGGGAGCTGATCACCGGGTCCGGCCTCGACTTCGACTCCGCGCTGGCCGCGGTGCGCGCGGCCACCGTGTTCACCACGCACACCCCGGTGCCCGCGGGCATCGACCGGTTCCCGGTGGATCTCGTGCGGCACTACTTCGGCGGGGTCGGCGGCGAGAACGAGTCCGCCCTGCTGCCGGGGCTGACGGTGGACCGGATCATCGACCTCGGCCGCGAGAACGACCCGTCGGTGTTCAACATGGCGCACATGGGCCTGCGCCTCGGCCAGCGCGCGAACGGTGTCTCGAAGCTGCACGGGATCGTCAGCAGGGAGATGTTCAGCGGCCTGTGGCCGGGATTCGACGCCGCGGAGGTCCCGATCGGCTCGGTGACCAACGGGGTGCACGCGCCGACCTGGGCCGCGCGGGAATGGATGGACCTGGCCCGCCGGGCCGTGGGGCCCGAGCTGGTCGAGGAGGCGCGCGGCTGGGAGCGGCTGCAGGAGATCGCGCCAGCCGACCTGTGGTCGACCCGAAACACGCTGCGCGAACAGCTGGTGCAGGAGGTTCGCAGGCGGGTGCGGGCGTCGTGGCTCGAGCGCGGCGCGACCGAGGCCGAACTCGGTTGGGTTTCGGGTGTTTTCGATCCCGAGGTGCTGACCGTCGGGTTCGCCCGCCGGGTCCCGACCTACAAGCGGCTGACGCTGATGCTGCGCGACCCGGACCGGCTGCGGGCGATGCTGCTCGACCCCGACCGGCCGGTGCAGCTCGTGGTGGCGGGCAAGAGTCACCCGGCCGACGAGGGCGGCAAGGCGCTGATCCAGCAGGTGGTGCGCTTCGCGGACGACCCCGACGTCCGGCACCGGATCGTGTTCCTGCCGGACTACGACATGTCGATGGCCCGGTACCTGTACTGGGGCTGCGACGTCTGGCTGAACAACCCGCTGCGCCCGTTGGAGGCCTGTGGCACGTCGGGGATGAAGTCGGCGCTCAACGGTGGGCTGAACCTGTCCATCCGCGACGGCTGGTGGGACGAGATGTACGACGGCGAGAACGGCTGGGCGATCCCCACCGCGGACGGCGTGACCGACGAGGTGCGCCGGGACGACCTCGAGGCAGGCGCGATGTACGAGCTGCTGGAGCGGTCGGTGCTGCCGAAGTTCTACGACCGCGACTCCGGCGGGGTCCCGGCCCGCTGGGTGCAGATGGTCCGGCACACCCTGCAGCACCTGGGCCCGAAGGTGTTGGCGTCGAGGATGGTTCGCGACTACGCCGTCGAGTACTACGCTCCCGCGGCCCGGTCCGCGCGGGCGGCGGTCGCGGACGGCTTCGCGGCGGCGCGGCAGGTGGCGGAGTACCGCGGCCGCGTCGAGGCGGCCTGGCCCGACGTGCAGGTGGTGCAGGTGGACAGCTCCGGGCTGCCGGACACCCCGGTGATCGGCGCGGACCTGTCGCTGCGCGCGTACCTGCGGCTGGCCGGGCTCGCGGTCGCCGAGGTCACCGTGCAGGCGGTGCTCGGCAGGGTCGGGGCGGACGAGGAACTGACCGACGTGGTCACCGTGCCGATGCGGCACGCAGGTTCGGACGAGCTCGGGGAGCTGTTCGTCGCCGACACCACGGTCCCGCATTCCGGCGCGGTCGGCTACACGGTGCGGGTGCTGCCGCACCACCCGCTGCTGGCCTCCGACGCCGAACTGGGCCTGATGGCGGTGCCGCACCTGTAGACCGGTTGCGGTGGGCCGCGCAGCAATCCGGCCACGGATGGGCGCGAACCCATGTGGAAACGGACTGCGGCGTGGACAATGAAAGCCGTGGCGCCGACAGCGGAATCGGGTGCACGCCCGAGCAGGGACGAGCGCGCGGAGCGAGGTCGCGCCGCGCGCAGGGAGACGCCGTTCGCGGCGCTCGCGGAGCACAACCCCGGAGCCGAGCGTGATCCGATCGGCCTGCTCGAGAAGCAGGCGGCGGCCCGGATCCCGCAGCTCGTCCCGGTTCGCTACGGGCGGATGGCGACCTCGGCCTTCGCCTTCTACCGCGGCGCCGCCCTCGTCATGGCGGACGACCTCTCGCGCACCCCGTCCACGGGCCTGAACACCCACCTGTGCGGGGACGCGCACCTGAGCAATTTCGGGATCTACGCGACCCCGGAACGCAGGCTGGCGTTCGACATCAACGACTTCGACGAGACCTATCCCGGTCCGTTCGAGTGGGACGTCAAGCGGTTGGTCGCGAGCCTCGAGGTCGCGTCGCGGGACACCGGATTCAGCCACAAGCAGCGCGCCAGGATCACCAGGGCGTGCGCCGCCGAGTACCGGGAGACGATGGCACTGCAGGCGGAGCGGGGCACCCTGGCGGTCTGGTACTCCCACATCGAGCCCACCGAGGAGCTGGTGGAGCTGGCCGATCAGCTGGACTCGTCGTCGAGCAAGCGAATGCGCAAGATGCTGGAGAAGTCGTGGAGCCGCGACAGCGTCCAGGCGCTGGGGAAGCTGACCACGGTGGTCGACGGCAGACGGACGATCCTCAGCAATCCGCCCCTTCTGGTCCCGCTCGAGGAGGTCTTCGCCGACGCGGATGCCGTCGAGCTGTATCGCGAACTGCGACACCGGCTGAGCGACTACAGCTCGACGCTGCAGTGGGATCGCCGGGTGCCGCTCCAGCAGTTCGAGTTGGTCCAGGTGGCTCGCAAGGTGGTCGGGGTCGGCAGCGTCGGTACGCGATCTTGGATCATCCTGTTGCGTGGCGTCGACGACGAGGACCCGCTGTTCCTGCAGGCCAAGGAGGCGGTGCCGTCGGTGCTGTCGGAGTACCTCGAGGGGCCCTCGTTCGAGAAGGAGGGCGAGCGGGTGGTCCACGGTCAGCGGCTGATGCAGGCCGCCAGCGACATCTTCCTCGGGTGGCAGCAGGGCGTCGGGGTGGACGGCGTGCGGCGCGACTACTATCTCCGGCAGTTGCGAGATGGTAAGGGATCAGCGGTGATCGAGGCGATGACGCCAACGGGAATGACACTGTACGGGCGCCTGTGCGGCCGCGCGCTGGCCTATGCGCACGCCCGCGCGGGCGACCGGATCGCGATCGCCGAGTACCTCGGGTCGAGCGACGAGTTCGACGAGGCCGTCGTGGCGTTCGCGCAGTCCTACGCCGCGCAGACCGCTCACGATCACGCGGCCTTGCTCAAGGCGATCGCCGATGGGCGGATCGTCGCGCGGTCCGGACTCTGACGTGGCCCGGTCGGTTGACCCGGGCCGGAACCGGCGCTGGTGGGCCAGAGCGGCGTTCGCCGCGGCCGTGTCCGCGGCCGTCGTCCCGATCGTGGCCGCGGGCCTGCTGAGCACGCTGGTGCTGCTGGCCACCGGCATCGGTGGGGTCGCGGTGATGATGGCCGCGCTTTACTGGTTCCTCACCCGCCGCGGGGTGCCGCGGTGGATCTGGCTGGGAGTTGCCGTGCTCGTACCGATCGCGGTGCTGTCCGCGTTCGTGAGCGCGAACCTGCTGTGGGTGGTGGTGGTCTCGTACGCGCTCGTGCTCCTCGCGGCCCTGTGCGCGCGCATCGCGCTGGAGGGCGACCGCGCGGAGTCCGTGGTGGACGAGCGCCCCGTCCCGCCGCCCCGGCACCCCTTCCTGGTGATGAACCCGCACTCGGGTGGCGGCAAGGTGGCCCGGTTCGATCTGCAGCGAAAGGCAGAGGAACTCGGCGCGGAGGTCGCCCTGCTCGAGGGGCCGGGGACCGTTGATGTCGAGGCGCTGGCCCGCGACGCGGTGCGCAGGGGAGCCGACCTGCTCGGGGTGGCGGGCGGGGACGGGACCCAGGCACTGGTCGCCGGGGTCGCGGCCGAACACGACCTGCCGTTCCTGGTGATCTGCGCGGGCACGCGCAATCACTTCGCGCTGGATCTCGGGCTCGATCGCGACGATCCGGCCGCGGGCCTCGATGCGTTGCGGGACGGCGTCGAGGTGCGCGTCGACCTCGGCGAGATCGGCGGGCGCACCTTCGTCAACAACGCCTCCTTCGGGGTGTACGCCGAGGTGGTGCAGAGTCCGGCCTACCGGGAGGACAAGACGGGGACCGTGCTCCGGATGCTGCCGGACCTGCTGGGCGGGAGCGCGGGGGCGCGACTGACCGCCCGCACGGGCGGCCTCACGGTCGAGGGCCCGCAGGCGGTGCTGGTGAGCAACGGCCCCTATCAGACGAGTGACCTCGCCGGCCTCGGCAGGCGGGCGCGCCTCGACCGCGGCGTCCTCGGGGTGGTGACGGTGGCGGTGGACGGCGCGCGCCAGGCCGTCGGCCTGCTCAATCGGGCGCACGAACGTGGCATGACCCAGCACACGGCCCTCGAGGTGACCGTCGATGCCGACGCGCAGGAGATACCGGTCGGCGTCGACGGCGAATCGCTCGTGCTGGCCACTCCGGTGCGGTGCACCGTGAGGCCGGGCGCACTGCGCGTGCGGCTGCCGAGGGACCGCCCCGGGGTGCCACCCTTCAAGGTGGCGGTCGACTGGGTTCGGCTTCGCGCTCTGGCGGGGTGGGCACACCGGCGGGTGTAGGCGACCGGCCGCGGGCTCAGCCTGCCGTCAGCCTCGCGAGCGCCTTGCGCACGACCTCGGGGTCGGAGGTCTCCCAGAAGGGCGGCAGCGAGGCGCGCAGGTAGCCGCCGTAGCGGGCAGTCGCGAGCCGCGAGTCCAGCATCGCGATCACGCCGCGGTCGTCGACGCTGCGCAGCAGCCGGCCAACGCCCTGCGCCAGCAGCAGCGCGGCGTGGTTTCCCGCCACCGAGAGGAAGCCGTTGCCGCCGCGGGACTCGACCGCGCGCTGACGTGCCACCAGCAGCGGATCGTCGGGCCGCGGGAACGGGATCCGGTCCAGGATCACCAGGCTCAGTGACGGGCCCGGCACGTCGACGCCCTGCCACAGCGACAGCGTGCCGAACAGCGAGGTGGCCTCGTCCTCGGCGAACGCGCGGACCAGCTGCCCGGTGGCGTCGTCGCCCTGGCACAGCACCGGGGTGTCGAGGCGCTTGCGCATGACCTCGGCGGCGGCCTTCGCGGCGCGCATCGAGGAGAACAGGCCGAGGGTGCGGCCGCCTGCCGCGGTCACCAGTTCGGCGATCTCGTCGAGGTAGCTCGGTGCCAGCCCGTCCCGGCCGGGGGCCGGTAGGTGCTTGGCGACGTACAGGATGCCGGCCTTGGCGTGGTCGAACGGCGAGCCGACGTCGAGGGAGTTCCACCGGAGGGCGGCCTCGTCCGATGGCGCCTCGGTGCCCGTCGCCATCGCCGGATCGACGCGGGTGCCGGACTCGGCGGGCAGGCCCCAGTTCACCGCGAGCCCGTCGAAGGATCCGCCGACCGTCAGGGTCGCGGAGGTGAGTACCACGGTCGACTCCGCGAACAGCCGCGAGCGCAGCAACCCGCCGACCGACAGGGGCGCCATCCGCACGAGCTTGCCCCTGCGCTCCTCGTCCGCGAGCCAGACCACGTCGCGGCGCTTGGCCGGGTCCGGTTCGTCGAAGGCGGTGAGCACTCGGACGGCGTTGTCGTGGACCTCGTCGACGGCGGCGAGCGCCGCGTTGCGGGCTGCGGCCGCCTCGGGGTCGGTGGCGCTCATCCCCGGCCGCGACGGACCGATCGCGGTGCGCACCGCCCAGGCCGCATCGCGGACGGCGGCCAGTGCGTGGCCCGCGCCGTCGGGCAGTGCCTCCCAGCGGCCGGCGTGCAGTTCCTCGAGCACCGCGTCCCAGCCCTCCGCGGAGGCCTCGAACCGGTCAGCATCCTGCTCCTCCACGAGCTTGACGCATCTGCGCGCTGCGGCGCTGATGGTCGACGGCGCCAGCTCGGCGGTTGCCACCCCCGTCACCCGGTCGACCAGTTCGTGCGCCTCGTCGATCACCACCACGTCGTGCTCCGGCAGCACGGCGATGCCGGTGATCGCGTCGATCGCGAGCATCGCGTGGTTGGTGACCACCACGTCGACCTTCGAGGCCTCGGTCCGCGCCCGCTCCGCGAAGCAGTCCTCGCCGACCGGGCAGCTCGACTTGCCGAGGCACTCGCGCGAGGTGACGCTCACCTGGCGCCAGGACTGATCGCTCACGCCGGGCACCAACTCGTCCCGGTCGCCGGTCTCGGTGTCGGAGGACCACTTGGTCAGCCGCTGCACCTCGCGGCCCAGCCGGGAGATCGCGAACGCGTCGAACAGCTCCGCGTTCTCCGGCTCCTCCGCAGCACCGGTGTGGATCTTGTTCAGGCACAGGTAGTTGTTGCGGCCCTTGAGGATCGCGAACTCCGGCCGCCTGCCGAGCGAGCCCGCGAGGGCATCGGACAGCCGGGGCAGGTCGCGGTCGACGAGCTGGCGCTGCAGCGCGATGGTGGCGGTGGAGATGACCACGGTGCGGCCGCTCTCGACGGCGTGCCGGAGGCTGGGCACCAGGTAGGCGAGCGACTTGCCGGTGCCGGTACCGGCCTGCACGGCGAGATGCTCCCCGGTGTCGATGGCGTGCGCCACCGCCGACGCCATGGTCAGCTGGTTGGTGCGTTCGGCGCCGCCCAACGCCTGCACCGCCACGGAGAGCAGGTCGGGCACGTTGGGGAGTTCAGGCACCGACCAAGGCTACTCGGCGCCACCGTCAGTTAGTCGCAGCGACCTGACCCACCGGCGTGACGCCCGCGCCGCGGAGCCGCTCGAGGACCGACGGCACGGAGTCGGGGGACACCGCGGCCGTGTACCGCAGCAGCACCCTCGTCGCGAAGCCCTCCCGGGCCGCGTCGAGCGCGGTCGCGCGGACGCAGTGGTCGGTGGCGATTCCGACCACGTCGACGGCCGCGATCTCGCGTGCACGCAGCCAGTCCGCGAGGGACCGCCCGGAGGCCGCCGAGCCCTCGAAGCCCGAGTAAGCGGCCGAGTGGGCGCCCTTGGAGAACACCTCCTCGACCGATCGCATGTCGAGCCCGGGATGGAACTCGGCGCCAGGCGTCCCGGCCCGGCAGTGCGGTGGCCAGCTGTCCACGTAGTCGGGTTCGTCGGAGAAGTGCGCGCCGGGATCGACGTGGAAGTCGCGGGTGGCGACGATCGCGTCGTACTCGTCGGCCGCCGCCGAGCCGAGCAGACCGGAGATGTCGGCCGCCACCGCCGCGCCGCCGGCGACGGCCAGCGAGCCGCCCTCGCAGAAGTCGTTCTGCACGTCGACGACGATCAGTGCCCGCTTCGGGGTGCCGGGGGTCGCGGTGGGGTTCATCGCCGCCCCTAGCCCACGAATCGGGTGGGGATCGCGGGATCGCCCTGGGAGAGCTTGAGTCCCTCCCACGGCAGGCTGACGAGCCGCTTGGCCAGCAGGTCACGCCCCTCGTCCAGGGTGGGCAGGCCGGCGACCACCTCGCCGCCGCGCACCATCGGGACCAGCAGGTCGTGCGCGATCAGCCCGCCGCTCTCGGGCGCGGGCGCATCGGCAGGGAACGCGACCTCCTCGACCGCGGTCCCGGTCGGCCGGGCGAAACGGACCACCCGCTTGGTCCCGCCGCGCGACTCCTTGTGGCTGCTGCGCTTCGCCACCGGGATGCCCTCCACCTCCACCAGCTTGTAGACCATTCCCGCCGTGGGCGCGCCCGAGCCGGTGACCAGCGCGGTGCCCACCCCATAAGTGTCCACCGGTTCGGCCCGCAGCGCCGCGATCGCGTACTCGTCCAGGTCGCCGGACACCACGATCTTCGTCTTCGTCGCGCCCAGTTCGTCGAGCTGTGCGCGCACCTGGCGGGCCCACTCCCCGAGATCGCCGGAGTCGATCCGCACGCCGCCGAGCTCGGGGCCTGCGACGGCGATGGCGGTCTTGACGCCCTCGGTGATGTCGTAGGTGTCAACCAGCAGGGTGGTGCCGAGTCCGAGCGCCGCGATCTGACCGCGGAACGCGGCCGCCTCGTCCGGGCCCGCGACGGTGTTGTGCAGCAGCGTGAACGCGTGCGCGCTGGTGCCAGCGCCCGGCACGCCGTAGCGGCGGACGGCCTCCAGATTCGAGGTGGCCGTGAATCCGGCCAGGTATGCCGCGCGCGAGCAGGCCACGGCCGATTCCTCGTGGGCGCGACGCGAGCCCATCTCGATCATCCTCCGGCCCGCGGCGGCGCTGACCATGCGCGCGGCGGCGGACGCGATCGCGCTGTCGTGGTTGAGGATCGACAGCGTCAGCGTCTCCAGGAGCACGCATTCGGCGAAGGTGCCGCGCACCGACAGGATCGGCGAGCCGGGGAAGTACAGCTCGCCCTCCCGGTAGCCGTCGATGTCGCCGGAGAAGCGGTAGTTCCGCAGCCAGTCCACCGTCTGCTCGTTCAGGAACTCGGACACGACGGCCAGTTCGGGCTCGCCGAACCGGAACCGGGGCAGTGCGTCGAGCAACCGGCCGATGCCTGCGACGACGCCGTACCGACGCCCGGCTGGCAGCCTGCGCGCGAAGATCTCGAAGCTGCAGCGCCGGTGGGCCGAACCGTCGCCGAGCGCCGCCGAGAGCATCGTCAGCTCGTACTGGTCGGTGAGCAGTGCGGTGCTCGTCTTCGGCTGGGACCAGTCCGAGGCGTTGTTCGTCACGCGCCCACCATACGAGTCGCGGGCCCGCCGCGGGGAGCGCGACGTCATGCGTTCGGAGGTTTTCTCTTTCCTGAGCACGTCGTACTCTGGACCTATGGCCGAGTGCCCGACAACTATCCCGATGGCGAGGATGCCCGCAGCGTCGCCGCAGGTCACGCCAGCCGAATCCGAGGTCGAGGAGATCCTGGAAGCGGAAGACAAGCCCTGGGTGACCGTCGTCTGGGACGACCCCGTGAACCTCATGCACTACGTGACCTTCATCTTCCAGAAGCTGTTCGGCTACAGCAAGGCGAGGGCCACCGACCTGATGATGCAGGTCCACAAGGAGGGCAAGGCCGTCGTGTCGTCCGGATCCCGCGACAAGATGGAGCACGATGTGAACCGTCTCCACCAGGCCGGGTTGTGGGCGACGATGCAGCGCGACAGCTAGCGGCAATCCCGGACCACCGATCCCGAAAGGACCCGCAGGTACGCAACGTGCGCACATGGAGCCGAAAGAATTCGCTGGGCGGCGTGAAGATTCGCTCCGAGATGGACGCACGAGAGGCCTCGGTCCTGCGATCGCTGGTCTCGTCCGTCCTGTCGCTGCTCGAGGACCGGGCCGCCGCCGCGCCCCAGGACGATCTCGCGGAACTGACCGGTCTGCGCACCGGGAACAGTGACGCCCCAACGGATGCCACGCTGGCCCGCCTGCTGCCGAACTTCTACCGGGCCGAGGCCGATCGCGAGGGCACCGCGGCGCAGGGCGCGAACATGAATGCGGCACTGCGCAGTCTGCACGAGCCGGAGATCATCGACGCCAAGCTGGCGGCGGGTTCGGTGATCCTGCAGACGGTGCCGCCCGAGGGCGGCAAGGTCTCGCTGACCCCGGAACAGGCCGACGCGTGGCTCGCCGGCCTCAACGACGTGCGCCTTGCCCTCGGGACCACCATCGGCATCGACGCCGACACCCCGGACGAACTCGAGCCCGACGACCCGCGGGCGCCGCACCTGGACGTCTACCACTGGCTCACCTGGATGCAGGACTCCCTGGTACAGGTCCTCGTCCCGTGACGGGCGCGGGGGTGCGGACGGGGCCGCGGAACTCGCTCGCCGACGTCAAGGGCCTGCTGGTCGGGCACCACCACGAGCTGGACGGGGACGCGACACTCGGCTCCGGTCGGGCGACGGGCTGCACCGTGGTGCTGGCGCCCGGCGGCGCCACCGCGTCCGTCGATGTGCGCGGCGGCGGACCCGGCACCCGCGAGACCGACCTGCTCGATCCGAGCCACACCGTCCAGCAGGTGGACGCGGTGCTGCTGACCGGGGGCAGCGCCTACGGGCTGGCCGCCGCGGACGGGGTGATGCGCTGGCTCGAGGAGCACGGCCGCGGGATCCCGATGGACGCCGACGGTCACGTCGTGCCGATCGTGCCGGGAGCGGTGATCTTCGATCTGCCGGTGGGGGACTGGTCGGTGCGGCCGACCTCGGACCACGGCTTCCTCGCGGCGGAGGCGGCGGCCGAGTGGTTCGCGGTCGGATCGGTCGGCGCCGGGGTCGGAGCGCGCGCTGGTGTGCTCAAGGGCGGTGTCGGCACCGCCAGCCTCGTGCTCGGTGCCGGGGCGGCCGAGGGCGTCACGGTCGCGGCGCTGATCGTCGCCAATCCCGTTGGCTCCGTGTTCGATCCGGGCACCGGTCTGCCGTGGGGGGTCGGGGTGGCCGAGGCCGCGAGCTGGGGCCTGCGGGTCCCGGATGCCGCCGACCTGGCCGCGGCGATCGAGCTCGGCCAGAAGGGCACCGTCCTGAACACCACCATCGGGGTGGTGGCGACCGACGCCGCGCTGAGCAAGGCCGGCTGCAGGCGCGTCGCGGTCGCGGGCCACGACGGCCTGGCCAGGGCGATCCGGCCCGCCCACTCGCCGCTCGACGGGGACACGTTGTTCGCCCTGGCGACCGGCTCGAGGGCGACCGCGCCCGCCCCGGTGTCGATGCCCGCCGCCTTCCCACCGGACCTGGCGCTGCTCGACGCGGTGTGCGCGGCCGCGGCCGACGCGGTGGCGCGAGCGATCGTCGGGGCGGTCCTCGCGGCAACGCCGGTCGCGGGAATACCGAGCTATCGGGAGCTGTTTCCGTCAGCATTCGACGTCTAAGCTGGGCGAACACATCGGGAGGCGCAGGTGTTGGTGATCAGATCCGACCTCGTCGAGGCCATGGTCGCGCACGCCCGTGCCGACCACCCCGATGAGGCCTGCGGCATCATCGCCGGGCCCGAGGGCAGCGACCGGCCGCTGCGGCACGTCCCGATGATCAACGCCGAGCGCTCACCGACCTTCTACCGGTTCGACTCCGGCGAGCAGTTGCGGCTCTGGCGTGCGATGGAGGCGGCCGACGAGGCGCCGGTGGTGATCTATCACTCGCACACCGCGACCGAGGCCTATCCCAGTCGCACCGACATCTCGTTCGCCTCCGAGCCCGACGCGCACTACGTGCTGATCTCCACCCGCGATCCGGACGCGCACGAGCTGCGCAGCTACCGGATCGTCGACGGCGTGGTCACCGAGGAACCGGTCGACGTGGTGCAGACCTACCCGTACGCACAGAACCCCCACTAGGAGCCCCGATGGCCGTCATCGTTTCCATTCCCACGATCCTCCGCAACCACACCGACGGTGAGAAGCGGGTGCAGGCAACGGGTTCCACCCTGGCCGCGGTGATCGACGATCTCGAGGCCAACCATGCCGGGCTCAAGGACCGGCTGATCAACGACGGCAAGCTGCACCGGTTCGTCAACGTGTACGTCAACGACGAGGACGTGCGTTTCTCGGGCGGGCTGGACACCGAGGTGGCCGACGGGGACTCGGTCACCATCCTGCCCGCCGTCGCCGGAGGCTGATCCGAGGTGGCCCGGTACGACTCGCTGATCGAGACCCTGGGCGACACACCGCTGGTCGGGCTGCCGCACCTGTCGCCGCGATGGACCGGGGAGGCGCCGGTGCGGCTGTGGGCCAAGCTCGAGGACCGCAACCCCACCGGCTCGGTGAAGGATCGGCCCGCGCTGCGGATGATCGAGCAGGCCGAGCGGGACGGGTTGCTCACGCCCGGCGCCACCATCCTGGAGCCGACCAGTGGCAACACCGGCATCTCGCTGGCGATGGCCGCCAAGCTCAAGGGCTATCGGCTGGTCTGCGTGATGCCGGAGAACACCTCGATCGAGCGCAGGCAGCTGCTGACGATGTTCGGCGCCGAGATCATCGACTCGCCCGCGCGCGGCGGATCCAACGAGGCGGTTGCGCGGGCGAAGGCGATCGCCGCGGAGCACCCCGAGTGGGTGATGCTCTACCAGTACGGGAACCCGGCGAACCCGGCCGCGCACTACGAGGGCACCGGACCGGAGCTGCTGCGCGACCTACCGGAGATCACACACTTCGTCGCCGGACTCGGCACCACCGGCACCCTGATGGGCACGGGACGCTTTCTGCGCGAACACGTCCCGGGGATCGAGATCGTCGCCGCCGAGCCGCGCTACGGCGAACTGGTCTACGGCCTGCGCAACATCGACGAGGGCTTCATCCCCGAGCTGTACGACGAGTCGGTGCTCACCTCGAGGTTCTCGGTCGGGCCGTTCGACGCGGTGCGGCGAACGAGGGAACTGATCGAGCGGGAGGGCATCTTCGCGGGCGTCTCGACCGGGGCCGTTCTGCACGCGGCCCTCGGGGTCGCGGCCAAGGTCGTCAAGGCGGGAGACCGCGCCGACATCGCCTTCATCGTGGCCGACGGCGGCTGGAAGTATCTGTCCACCGGTGCGTACGCCGGTACCCTCGAGGATGCGGAGGCGGCCCTGGAAGGGCAGCTGTGGGCGTGACGGAAAGAGGTTCGGATGAGCACCCCGGGTGACCCGTTCAAGTACACCAACCCCGCCCTGTCGACGCCGTCGACTCCGCCCGCGACCAGGCCGGCGGCCGAGCGCCCGATGTGGCAGCAGGCGGCCGCGGTCATCGGCGGCTTCGTGGTCGGGCTGTACGTCCTCGAGTTCATCGACATGCTCGTCAAGGGCAGCCTCGACAACGGCGGCATCCAGCCGCGGACGGTCGACGGTCTGTGGGGGATCGTCTTCGCGCCGGTGCTGCACGGCGGGTGGGCGCACCTGGTCGCGAACACCATCCCGTTGCTGGTCCTCGGATTCCTGGTGATGTTGTCGGGCATCGGGCGCGGTCTCGCGGCCACCGGCATCATCTGGGTGATCGGTGGTGTCGGGGTGTGGCTGTTCGGCTCGGTGAACAACCATCTCGGCGCCTCGGTGCTGGTGTTCGGCTGGCTGACCTACCTGATCACCCGCGGCATCTTCGCCCGGCATTTCGGGCAGATGGCCCTCGGGTTGGTGGTTCTGGTGATCTACGGCGGGGCGTTGTGGGGCGTGCTCCCCGGCCAGCCCGGGATCTCCTGGGAAGGGCACCTGTTCGGCGCGATCGGCGGAGTCGTCGCCGCCTGGGTGCTGGCCTCCGATGTCCGCAAGGCGCGCGAGGCGAAGGCGTTGAACCGGTAGCGAAGGCGCAGGTGTGACGCCCGGCGCAGCGGGCGGCGGCGCCGCGTTTGGTCTCGATTCCACCCGAAGCTTTTTCCGGATCAGGTGGTCGTGGCAGCATGGGAAACATGCGCATCACCGTCCTGGGTTGTTCGGGCAGCGTCGGGGGCCCCGACTCGCCCGCCTCGGGCTATCTGTTGACCGCTCCGGACACCCCGCCCGCGGTTCTCGACTTCGGCCCCGGCGTGCTCGGAGCGCTGCAGCGTTATGCCGACCCCGGTCAGGTATCGATCTTCCTGACCCACCTGCACGCGGATCACTGCCTCGACCTGCCGGGGCTGCTGGTGTGGCGCCGGTACCACCCCAATCCGCCGGTCGGCCGGGCCGTCGTCTGCGGACCGACGGACACCGCCTGCCGGATCGGGGCCGCCTCCTCGGAGTGCGGCGGCGAGTTCGACGACATCTCCGACACGATCGACCTGCGCGCCTTCACCGACGGCGGATCGATGAGCCACGGCGCCCTGACCGTCACCTCGCGCCGGGTGTTCCATCCGCCGGAGGCGTACGGGCTGCGGATCAGCGATCCTGCGGGCCGGACCCTCGTCTACACCGGCGACACCGGGATGTGTGACGAGGTGGTCGAGCTGTCGCGCGGCGCGAATGTGCTTCTGGCCGAGGCCTCCTGGACACATCACCCCGACCGGCCGAAGGGCATCCACCTCTCCGGAACCGAGGCCGGACAGGTCGCGGCCAGGGCCGGGGTCGGCGAGCTGCTGCTCACGCACATCCCGCCGTGGACCTCCCGCGAGGACGTCATCGCCGAGGCCAAGGCCGAGTTCTCCGGACCCGTCCACGCCGTATCGCCCGGGGACGTCTTCGAGATCTGAGTCGCGGGACGTCTAGGCTTGCGACCGTGAGCAGACGACTGGATGGCAGGGCGGACGACGAACTCCGCGAGGTACGGATCACCCGGGGCTTCACGAGCCATCCGGCCGGCTCGGTTCTCGTCGAATTCGGTGGCACCCGCGTGATGTGCACCGCGAGCGTCGAGGAGGGCGTGCCGCGCTGGCGCAAGGGCTCGGGCCTCGGCTGGCTGACCGCCGAGTACGCGATGCTGCCCGCCGCGACCCACACCCGCAGCGGCCGCGAGTCCGTCAAGGGCAAGGTCGGCGGACGCACCCAGGAGATCAGCAGGCTCGTCGGCCGCTCGCTGCGCGCCTGCATCGACCTCGCCGCGATCGGCGAGAACACCATCGCCATCGACTGCGACGTGCTGCAGGCCGACGGCGGCACCCGCACGGCCGCGATCACCGGCGCCTATGTCGCGCTGGCGGACGCTGTCACCTACCTGCGCGCGGCCGGCCGGCTGGCCGATCCGCAGCCGCTCTCCTGCGCGATCGCCGCGGTCAGCGTCGGCGTCGTCGACGGCCGGGTGCGGCTGGACCTTCCCTACGAGGAGGATTCGCGCGCGGAGGTCGACATGAACGTCGTCGCCACCGACACCGGCACCCTCGTCGAGGTGCAGGGCACCGGAGAGGGCGCGACCTTCCCGCGCACCACGCTGGACAAGCTGCTCGATTCCGCACTGGCCGGCTGCGAGCAGCTGTTCGAGGTGCAGAAGCAGGCGCTCGCGCTGCCGTACCCGGGCGAGCTGCCCGAGCCGAAGGAGCCTGAGGCGGCGAAGAAGAAGTTCGGTGCCTGACGCCGTCCGGCTCCTCGTCGCCAGTCGAAATGCCAAGAAGCTCAAGGAGCTTCGGCGAGTGCTCGAGGCGGCAGGGGTGAGCGGCATCGACCTCGTCGGCCTCGACGAGGTGCCGCCGTTCCCGGAGGCGCCGGAGACCGCGGCGACCTTCGAGGGCAACGCGCTGGCCAAGGCCCGCGACGGCGCTGCGGCCACCGGGCTGCCGTGCGTCGCGGACGATTCGGGCCTCGAGGTGGACGCGTTGAACGCGATGCCGGGGGTGCTGTCCGCGCGGTGGTCGGGCGGTCACGGCGATGACGCGGCGAACACCGCGCTGGTGCTCGCGCAGCTGTCCGACGTGCCGGACGAGCGCAGGGGAGCGGCCTTCGTCTCCGCGTGTGCCCTCGTGGTGCCCGGCGGCGAGGAGTCGGTGGTGCGCGGCACCTGGCCCGGCGCCATCGCAAGGGAGCCCCGCGGCGACGGTGGATTCGGCTACGACCCGGTGTTCGTGCCGGTGGGGGAGTCGCGCTCGGCGGCGCAGCTGACCCCCGAGGAGAAGGACGCGGCCTCGCACCGCGGCCGGGCGCTGGCGCAGCTGGTGCCCGCGATCGCCGCGCTGGCAGGCAGCTAGGCCCGCCCGCCCGTCGAGTGTGCAGTTCCGGGCGTTCCCTTACGGGCGACGCGTCGGAAGGTGCACACTCGACGGGTCAGCGGGGCGGCCCGTGATCCTGGGCGGCGGCGGGTCCTAGGGCTGGATCAGACGCCGAAGTCGCGCTTGACCTGCTGGGTGCGCCAGTGCTCGACGAAGAACGACAGGAACGGGACGGTGCCTGCGAGCAGGGTGCCGATGGTGCGGCCCACGGGCCAGCGCACCTTCACCGCGAGGTCCATCGTCAGGATCAGGTAGGCGAAGTAGACCCAGCCGTGCACGATCGCGATCCAGCTCGGGAGGTTGTCCACCTTGAACACGTACTTCGCGACCATCTCCGCGGTGAGCACGAGCAGCCAGATGCCGGTGGCGTAGGCGAGGACGCGGTAGCGCAGCAGCGCCGAGGCGATCTTCTTGGTGTCGCGGACTTCGGTCGCGGTGACGGTCTCGTCGGGGGCCGTGCTCACGTGCTGCTCCTATCGGCCTCGCCCGCTCTGAGCTGCGCGAGGTAGTTGTTGTACGCCTGGTGGGCTTCGTCGTCCGGGTTGTCCGCGTCCAGTCGCTGGTCGCCCGACCGGGTACGCGTGGGCAGCACGTCCGCGGGGATCTCGCGGACCTCGGGTGTGGAGGGCGCGTCCTCGGACGGGTCGCGGTCCTCGAGCTGCACGAACCGCCGGTACGCGTACACCACGAACGCCGCGAACAGCGGCCACTGGAAGGCGTAGCCCAGGTTCTGTCCGGTTCCGCCGACGGCCTCGAAACGGGTCCACTGCCACCAGCCGAGCGCGAGACACCCGGCCGCAGCGATGACGACGAACAGAATCAGCGCTGGTCTGCGACGGGAGGGTGAACTGGCCACACAACGACGGTACCCGAGCCTGCGGAGCCGCCGGTACGGAGCCTGGGAGGCGTGGATCACCCTCGTCGGGCCCGCGATCGCCGGGGCCTTGATATGCAAGTGATGACTTGCATATGGTTGGGTCGTGGTCACGGTCTACCGCGCCCTCGATGACGAGACGAGGCGGGTCATCCTCGACGAACTGGCGGCGAGCGACGGCCAGACGTTGTTCGAGATCTGCTCCCTGCTCGCGGTGCGACATGGTCTCGGCCTGACGCGTCAGGCGATCTCTCAGCACCTCGGCGTGCTCGAGTCGGCGGGGCTGGTCGTGACGGAGCGGCGCGGACGATCCAAGTTCCACTACTTCAATTCCGAGCCACTCGCCGAGATCGCCAGCCGATGGCCTGTCCGAGAGAGAGACGATCGATGAGAATCAATCTGACGAGTTTGTTCGTCGACGACCAGCGAGCGGCGCTCGCCTTCTACACCGAAGTACTCGGCTTCACGAAGCATCACGACATTCCCCTCGGCGACGACTCGTGGCTCACCGTCGTCTCGCCCGAAGCGCCCGACGGCCCGCAGCTCCTGCTGGAGCCGGCGCACCATCCGGCGGTGAAGCCGTACCGGGATGCGCTCGCCGAGGACGGCATTCCGCTCGCGCAGTTCGCCGTCGACGACGTCGAGGCCGAGCATGCCCGGCTGACCGCGAGGGGTGTGGTGTTCACGCAACCGCCGACCGACATCGGTACCGCGGTCGTGGCGGTCTTCGACGACACGTGCGGCAACCTCATCCAGATCATCGCGGAGAAGTCGACGTGATGCCCCGATCCAGGACAGTCGCGGTGATCTCCCGAGACAGGAGCCTGAGGTGACCGATGCGACGGTGGCCGAGGTGATGGCCGAGCTGGCCGCGCTCGAGGACCCGAAGGCGCGCAAGGTGAACGAGAAGCACGGTGACGATCACGGTGTGAACCTCGGCGAGCTGCGCGCGATCGCGAAGCGGCTGAAGACGCAGCAGGAACTCGCGCGCCTGCTCTGGGCGACGGACGACTCGGCGGCGAGACTGCTGGCGATCCTGATCTGCCGCCCGAAGGCGTTCGGCCGCGACGAGGTGGACGTCATGGTGCGGGAGGCGCGCACCCCCAAGGTGCACGACTGGCTCGTGAACTATGTGGTGAAGAAGAACCCGCACTCCGAAGAGCTGCGCCTGGCCTGGTTCGCCGATCCGGATCCGGTGGTCGCGAGTGCCGGCTGGGCGCTGACCACCGAACGGGTGGCGAAGACACCCGAGGGCCTCGACCTCGCCGGACTGCTCGACATCATCGAGGCGGAGATGAAGGACGCCCCGGACCGCCTGCAGTGGGCGATGAACCACTGCCTGGCCCAGATCGGGATCGAGCACGCCGAGCACCGTGCCCGGGCCATCGACATCGGTGAGCGCCTCGAGGTGCTCAAGGACTACCCGACACCGCCGAACTGCACGTCGCCGTTCGCGCCCATCTGGATTGCCGAGATGGTGCGCCGGCAGCACGCGCGGTGACTTCCGTCGGGGTGCGGATCGATCCACCACTTCGTCCAGCGGTCACCATGTGATCCGACCCCGCCGACGAAACGAGGTCACGAACCCAGCCGGGTTCGTGACCTCGTCCTTTTCCGCGGCTCTTTCCATAGGGACGCCACCGGCTTTCCAGGGCGTGATGCTGCCGGCTCGCCGGTGGATCTGGGCTGTGCCTGCCCATTGACATGACCCCTCCGCGACGCTAAAAAGAGACAGATCTGTCTCGATAGAGGAAATCGAAGGGGTGAGTGCAAGATGGTCGATCAAGCAATCTCGGTAAACAGCGCGATCCAGGTGGTCGAGAGGTTGGCGCACGCAAAGAGTCGGCAGGACGCGGTGGCAGCGATGGCGATCTACCATCCGGAAGCCGTGCTCGAATCACCCCCGCTGGGGACCCGGTCTGTAGGGCCTGAGGTCAGGGGGGCGATCGAGGGGTGGTTCGCGTTCGCCCCCGACTACGAGGTGCGCGTGGACGGCCACGGCATGGATGGTGAAACGTTGTGCTGTTGGGGCGAGATCTCTCTCACGCCCGCGTTCACGTGGACCGGGGCCGTGCCGAACGGCAGGCGGGCGACGGTTCCAGTTTTCATGCTTTTCCGTTTCGAGGGCGGCCGCGTGAGCTACGAGAGCTTCCATTTCGACGTCGCCGGGGTGGCCCGTCAATGTGGCGTCGATGCGTCTGCCCTGGTCGGGGCGTCATGATCGTCGGAGCGCGCGGGACCAGTCGCGCCACGATGCGCGCCGCGCGGCACGCACAGTGGGGCGCGGCACTCGAGGTCGTCGATGTTCCCCGACCTGAACCCGCAGCCGGTGAGGTGCGGATCGCGGTCAAGGGGACCAGCGTGAACCCGATCGACATGTACACCGGACTCAACGCCGGCTACGAGCAGTCCATGCACCTACCGTTCATTCCCGGCTGGGATGTCGCGGGCGTGGTGGATGCGCTCGGGTATGGCGTGACTCGCCACGCTGTCGGGGACCGACTCTTCGGACTGGCGTGGTTTCCCTACCCTGCGGGAACGTATGCGGAGTACATGACGGTCCCGGCCCACCATCTGGCGCCGATGCCTGCCTCGATTTCGTTCACCGAGGCGGCCTGCCTGCCGATGGCGGTGCTCACGGCGTGGCAGATGCTCGACGCCACCGGAGTGAGCGCCGGACACCGCGTCCTGGTCAGCGGCGCCTCCGGCGGGGTCGGGCACCTGGCCGTGCAGTTGGCGGTCGCGCGCGGCGCCACCGTCGTTGCCCTGGCACGTGCCGGTGATCACGCGCCCTTGTACGAGCTCGGCGCGGGGTCGTGCGTGGACTATGCCGATCCCACAGCGGTCGCGGCGATCGGAAGCGTGGATGCTGCGATCGATCTCGTGGGTGGCGACTTCGGCAGGTCGCTCTTCGGTCTGGTCGCGGCCGGGGGTGCGATTGCATTGGCGACCGCATGGTCGATACCGGAATACGCTGCAGCAGCGGCGGAATGCGGTATCCGGTCGGTCTCGTGCCTCGTCGAACCGGACCCCGTAGCATTGCGGGCGATCACCACCCTGATCGACGCGGGACTGATTCGGGTTGTCGTCGGTGCCGAGTTCGACCTGCATCGCGCCGCCGAGGCCCAGCAATGGGTGCACGCCCGCAGCGGTTTCGGCAAGGCCGCGATCGTGATGGGCAGCTAGGAAGGAAAGTGCCCGCGAGATGTCCAAGCAGGTGCGCGGCCCGGCGCTGCGCGAGAAGCTGATCGATATCGCGGCGGATCTCTTCTATGCCAACGGTGTTCGCGCCGTCGGGGTGGACGAGGTCGTCCGTCGGGCCGGGGTGGCGAAAGCGAGCCTGTATAGATGGTTCCCGGCCAAGGATGACCTCGTCCTCGCGGTCTTGCAACGTCGCGATGACATCTTTTGGGCACAGTGGGACGAAACCGCAGCGCGGCACACGGACCCTCGGGGCCAACTCGACGCGCAGCTGACCTGGCTGCAGGAGCTCGCGACACAGCAGGCCTATCGCGGTTGCGCATTCGTCAACACTGCAGCGGAATTCGACGGCGAGGAAGCGGAAAACATCAGGGAACGCTGTCTTCGACACGAGGAGGAGCTCCGGCGCCGCCTCCGGTCACTGACCGTCGGACTCGGCGTTGCTGACAGCGATCGCCTGGCTGACCGACTGCACATCGCGATCGTGGGTGCGCTGGCGGTGGGCGGTCTCTATCCGATGAGCGGACCCGCCGCTGAACTACGCACGCTTGCCGCCGATCTCATTGCGGCGACAGCTGCCTCCGCCCACTGACGGGGCAGGAAGCCGGCCGGTCGCCGCGGGTGTCCCGCGTTCGGCCAATCCAACGCAAACGAGGTCACGAACTCTTGTGGGGTTCGTGACCTCGTTCGTCGCAGTTCATGAAACTGCTCGTGGTGCGCGAGGGGGGACTTGAACCCCCACGTCCTGAGACACCAGGACCTAAACCTGGCGCGTCTGCCAATTCCGCCACTCGCGCGTGCCGAAACAGCCTACTTCACGGCGTCACCGGTGGGCGCGAGCAGCGTCATGAGCATGTCCAGTTGCTGTTCGCGTGAGGCGACGCCGAGCGTGTGACCGACCATCCGCTCCTGTGAGGCGCGCATGAAGCAGCCGCTCACCAGCGTGTAGGCGACCGTCTCCGGATCGACGTCGGCGCGCACGACACCCAGGCGCTGCTGCTGTGCGAGGTAGCCGCCCATCATCGTGATCCCGCGATGCGGGCCGAGGTCGTTGTCGCGCATGTGCGCGCCGAGCGCCTCGCGTAGGTCGGCATCGGACTGCGCCGCGGTGAGCACGTCCATCGCCGGGTCCAGGAACGCCTCGACCGCCGCCATGAACCCGGCCAGGGTGCTGCGCAGGTCGGCCCCGGCGAACCCCCGCTGGTTGAGGTCGGCCAGCGGGCGCAGCCCCCTCTCGAACACCGCCAGCAGCAGGCCGAAACGGTCCGTGAAGTGGTAATAGATGCTGCCCTCGGACACCCCGGCCCGCTTCGCGACCTCCCGGGTGGTCAGCTTCGCGACGCCGCGTTCGCGCAGCACGGCCAGGGTCGCGGACAGGATCTCCTCGCGGCCGCCGGAGGGCGGCCTGCCGCGGCGTGGGGCGGGTGCGGTGGTCATGGTGAGCCGAGCCTACCGGTCGCGAAAAGATTATTGAGCCAACGCTCAGAAATGATGTTATTTTTGAGTACACACTCAGGAAAGGGGTGGGTCATGGCTCGGAAATGGTGGACCCTGATTGCCGTATGCACAGGGGTGTTCATGCTCTTGCTCGACGTGACGATCGTGAATGTCGCGCTGCCCGACATCCAGCGCGAGTTCGGTGCCTCGCTCACCGATCTGCAGTGGGTGATCGACGCCTACGCGCTCACCCTCGCGGCCTTCCTGCTCACCGCGGGAACGATCGCCGACAAGTACGGGAGGCGGCTGGTCTTCGCGGTCGGTCTCGTCGTGTTCACCGTCGGTTCGCTGCTCTGCGGGGTGGCCGACTCGCTGGTGCTGCTGTCCGCCTCGCGGGCGATTCAGGGTGTGGGCGGCGCGATCATGTTCGCGACCTCCCTCGCGTTGCTGGCGGGCGCGTTCGCGCCGCGCGAGCGAGGCGTCGCCTTCGGTGTGTTCGGCGCCGTCACCGGTGTCGCGGTGGCGGTGGGGCCGGTCCTCGGCGGGGCCCTCACGAGCGGGTTGTCCTGGCGGTGGATCTTCTTCGTCAACCTCCCCATCGGGATCGCGGCCCTGGCGGTGACGCTGTTGCGGGTCGACGAGTCGCGGGCACCGACCGCGCACCGGGTGGACTGGGCGGGCTGTGTGGCGTTCAGCGCCGCGCTCGGTGCGCTGGTGTTCGGGCTGATCCGCAGCCACGTCGACGGCTGGGGGTCGGTCACGGTGGCGGGCTCGCTGGTGGCCTCCGTGGTGCTACTCGTGGCCTTCGTTGTCATCGAAAAGACCTCGGCCGCACCGATGTTGGACCTCAGCCTGCTGCGTGTACCGACCTTCGGCGGCGGGTTGATCGCCGCCTGGGCCATCTCCGCCTCGCTGTTCTCGCTGCTGACCTATCTGGTGATCTTCCTCCAGGGCATCCAGGGCTACTCGGCCGTCGAGACCGGGCTGCGGTTCCTGCCGCTGACCCTCGCGATCTTCGTGACCGCCGGGGTGGCGGGCCGGCTGAGCGACGTGGTCCCGGTGCGCTGGCTGATCGCCCCCGGGTTCGTCCTGGTCGCGGCCGGGCTCTGGCTGATGCGCGGCGTCGACCCGGCGGGCAGCTGGACCCAGTTCGTCCCCGGCTTCCTCGTCGCGGGCGCAGGCGCCGGGCTGATCAACCCGCCGCTCGCCTCGACCGCGGTCGGGGTCGTCGAGCAGGACCGCGCGGGCATGGCCTCGGGCATCAACTCGACATTCCGGCAGGTCGGCATCGCGACCGGCGTCGCCGCCCTCGGCAGTCTGCTTGCCTCGCGGATGGACGACTCGGTACGAGCGGCCCTGTCGGACGGTCCGCTCGCGGGCCGGGCGGGGGAGTTCGCGGACGCGGTCAGCAGCGGCAGCACCGCGTCGGCGATCGGCTCGCTGCCGCCCGAACTCCGTGGGCTCGCGGCGCGGGCCGCCGGCACCGGATATGCCGAGGCGCTCGACGGCATCCTGCTGATCGGTTCGGCGACCGCGGCGCTGGCGGCGGTCGCGACGCTGCTGCTCATCCGGTCCCGCGACTTCGTCGAGGCGCCGGGGGAACCGGCGTCGAGCGAGGCGGCGGCCGCGGTTCGAGTGTGAGGGTCGCCGTCACGGAGTGCGGTCCCGGCCGTGTCGCGCGGCCGGGACCGTCGCCCGATTTGGTAGAGCTGACTGCATGGGAACACTCACGGTCACCGGCAGCACCCTTCGCCTCACCCTGTCGACCTGGGAGAAGGTCGGTGCCCTCCATGGCGACGTCGAGGTCCCGTTGAGTTCGATCCGTGCCGTCGAGGTCTGTCCCGACGGGCCGTCGGCGCCGCGCGGCATCCGTGCGCCGGGATTGGGCGTGCCCGGCGGCCGCAAACTCGGCACCTGGCGCTCACGAGGGCGGCGCGAGTTCGTCGACGTGCGCAGGGGGCAGCCCGCGTTGCGGATCGAGCTCTCGGGTCAGCCGTTCGCCGCGCTGGTGGTCGGGGTGGACGATCCGGAGGCCCTCGCGCGGCGCCTCGGGTAGCCGGAACCGTGCGCGCTTTTCGCCCCCATGGGGGTGCAACTCGCGCACGGTCGGCGGAGCCGCTGATAACGAGTTGGTAACGATCAATATGAGGGGTTCCTCAGGTTTCGCGCGGGGTCGTTTTCGGTCCGGCCAGCACGTTCTCTCCCTACCCGCGAGTCACTTGTGAAGCCGATTTGTGACCTGCGTCACGCCTACTACCTGGTAGAACGCTTGTCCAGGTCGCAAACGTGAGGAAATCCTCACGATTCTGTGCGAGCCTGATCGCGTCCCCGAAGATCCGTCCGCGGCCTGCCGATGTGCCGCGTGTGGCCCGAGATCTCGGTGGGCATCGACCAGGAGAGGACAGTCAATCGTGACGATCGACGAGAGCACGCCGGTGGGTAAGGGAAGCGGCACCGGAGGGTCGCGGATCTCTGCGCGCGCCGGGTCTCCGAAATCCGCGCTGCGCGATCGGCTCGTTGCCGGTGAGCCGTATGCCCTCGCGTTCGGCGGCCAGGGCGCGGCGTGGCTGGCCCCCCTCGAGGAGCTGATCCGCGACAACGGCCTCGAGCCCGACATGACCGACCTCGTCAACGAGGCGGCCGCCCTCCTCGCGCCCGTCGCGCAGGACCTGCTGGTGGTCCGGCCCGCGGGCTTCGATCCCATCGGCTGGATCCTCGAGCAGGACGTCGTGGACGAGGACGTCACCCCGGCAGGCCCCTCCGCCGCGGCCCTCACCTCCGCGTCGGTCTCGCTGCCCGGTGTCTTCCTCGCGCAGCTCGCCGCCCTGCGGTCGCTGCGCCTGCAGGGTCTCGACCCCGCCCAGAACGCGCCGGTCGCCGTGATCGGGCACTCGCAGGGGATGCTCGGCGTGCAGGCCGTCGCCGACGGCGGCGACACCGACGGCGCTCTCCTGGCCATCGCGCAGCTGATCGGTGCGGCAGCGGTCCTGGTCGGCCGCCGTCGCGGCGTCATCGGCGGCGCCGAGCGCGCCCCCATGCTCGCCATCTCCGATGTGGACCCGGAGCGCATCCAGGCCATCGTGGACGAGGTCGCCGCCGGCGTCGACGCCGAGCGCGCCGCCGTGATGGCCATCCGCAACGCCCGCCGCCGCGTCGTGGTCTCCGGCACCCCGGCGCAGCTGGCCCGCGTCCAGCAGCGGGCCGAGCAGATCGCCGAGGACGAGGCGCGTGAGCGCGATGCCAAGAAGCGCGGCGGCGCCGTGTTCTCGCCGGTCTTCGAGCCGCTCGCGGTGGAGATCGGCTTCCACCACCCGGCGCTCGCCGATGCCGTCGACACGGTCGGCGCCTGGGCCGTGCGTTGCGGGCTCGACCCCGAGCTCGCCAGCGAGCTGGCCCGCCTCTGCCTGGTCGACCCCGTCGACTGGGTCGCCGCCGTGGACTCCGTGGTCGACGCCGGCGCGGCCTGGGTCCTCGACCTCGGCCCCGGCGACCTGCTCACCCGCATGACGGCCGGTTCGCTGCGCGGGCGCGGCGTCGGCATCGTCGCGGCGTCCACGCGTCTGGGCCAGCGTCACCTCATCACCCCGGGCGCGGCGCCCGAGGTGGCGAAGGCGTGGAGCGAGTTCAAGCCGACCCTGGTGTCGCTGCCCGACGGCAAGGTCGGCGTCGAGACCGCGTTCACCCGGCTGACCGGTCGCTCACCGATCCTGCTCGCAGGCATGACCCCGACCACCGTCGACGCGAAGATCGTCGCCGCGGCGGCCAACGCCGGCCACTGGGCCGAGCTCGCCGGCGGCGGCCAGGTCACCGAGAAGATCTTCACCGACCGGGTCGCCGAGCTGCAGACCCTGCTCGAGCCGGGCCGCGCGGTCCAGTTCAACTCGCTGTTCCTGGACCCCTACCTGTGGAAGCTCCAGCTCGGCGGCAAGCGGCTGGTGCAGCGGGCGCGCTCCGCGGGCGCCCCGATCGACGGCGTCATCGTCACGGCGGGCATCCCCGAGCTGGACGAGGCCGTCGCGCTGATCGAGGAGCTGTCCGAGGTCGGCATCGGCCACGTCGCGTTCAAGCCCGGCACGGTCGCCCAGATCCGCTCGGTCATCCGAATCGCCAACGAGGTCCCCGACTTCCCGGTGATCGTGCACATCGAGGGCGGCAAGGCCGGCGGTCACCACTCCTGGGAGGACCTCGACGACCTGCTCGTCACCACCTACGCCGAGCTGCGCGCCCGGCCGAACCTGGTGATCTGCGTCGGCGGCGGCATCGGCACCCCTGAGCGGGCCGCCGATTACCTCACCGGACGCTGGTCCACCGAGGCCGGCTACCCGGCGATGCCGGTGGACGGCATCCTCGTCGGCACCGCCGCCATGGCGACGCTCGAGGCCACCACCGCCCCCGACGTGAAGCAGCTGCTGGTGGACACCCCCGGCACCCCCGACTGGGTCGGGGCCGGCACCGCGACCGGCGGCATGGCCTCGGGCCGCAGCCAGCTCGGCGCCGACATCCACGAGATCGACAACGCCGCCTCGCGCACCGGCCGCCTGCTCGACGAGGTCGCCGGTGACGCCGACGCCGTCGCGCAGCGCCGCGACGAGATCATCGCCGCGCTCGACGTCACGGCCAAGCCCTACTTCGGCGACGTCGCCACCATGACCTACGAGCGCTGGCTGCGCCGCTACCTGGAGCTGGCCGTCGGGATCGACTCGGCCAAGACGTTCGACTGCGGCACCGACTGGGCGGAGGCGTACGCCGACGCGACCGAGTCGGTCTGGCTCGACGGCACCTGGCGCGACCGCTTCGCCGAGATGCTGCGCCGCGCCGAGGCCCGGCTGCACCGCAACGACCGCGGCCCGATCCGGACCCTGTTCAACGACGAGCTGGTCCTCGAGCGCCCCGAGGCCGCGCTGTGCGCCCTTAAGGCCGCCTACCCGGACGCCGGCGCCGTCGTGCTGCACCCCGCCGACGTGCCGTTCTTCACCGCGCTGTGCAAGACCCCCGGCAAGCCGGTCAACTTCGTGCCGGTCATCGACAAGGACGTCCGCCGCTGGTGGCGTTCCGATTCCCTGTGGCAGGCACACGATCCGCGCTACACCGCCGACCAGGTGTGCATCATCCCGGGCACCGTCGCCGTCGCGGGCATCACCGAGGTGGACGAGCCGGTCGGTGACCTGCTCGACCGTTTCGAGCGCGCCACCACCGAGGAGCTGCTGGCCGAGGGCGCCGCGCCGACCGCCGTCGCGAGCCGCAGGCACGCGGCCACCGCCCGCGGTCTGCTCGGTGTCGTGCTGTCCGCGCCCGACGTGCTGTGGGCCTCGCGCCTGACCCGCAACCCCGTGCACCGGCTCGGCGACCTCGCCGACTGGACGGTCGCCGGGGACGGCGACAGCGCCACCCACGCCAGGACCGGCGCCACCCTGCACGCGGTGGACGCCGAGCACGCCGAGCTGACCGTTCCGCTGGTCGCCGACCGCGCCGTGCGGATCCGGATCACCGTGCCCGCCTCGACCCGTGACGGCGGCGCCCCGGTGGTGACCGCGGCGGACGCCGAGGCCGCCATGTCCGCGCTGCTCGGCGTCGCGGCAGGCCAGGACCTGCCCGCCGTCAAGAACGGTGTGGCGCGCGTCAACCTCGCCTGGGTGCCCGACCGGGTCGCCGACCACGCGGGCGTCACCGGCGCCGGGTTGCCCGAGTCGCTCGCCATCGGCACCAGTGCGGTGCCGGACGTCGTCGTCGGTGCCTGCTGGCCCGCCGTGTTCGCGGTGCTCGGCGCAGCCACCACGGCCGAGGGTGCGCACGTCATCGAGGGCATGCTCGACCTGGTCCACCTCGACCACGCCGTGGACCTGGTCGGGGCGATCCCGACCGAGACCAGCGTGCTCACCGTGAAGGCCGAGTCCGTCTCCGTCGTCGACACCGACATGGGGCGCGTCGTCGAGGTGCACGTCGAGGTGGGGGCCATGCGCGAGCACGGCACCGCCGCGCCGACCTTCGCAAAGCTGGTGGAGCGCTTCGCGATCCGCGGCCGCACCGGTGCGGGCGAGCTGGCCGACCCGGCCCGCGCAGGCGGCTCGCTGACCGACGCGGCCACCGACACCCCGCGCCGCCGTCGCCGCCAGGCCACCATCGTCGCGCCGCGGCACATGGGCGCCTTCGCGGGCGTCTCGGGCGACCACAACCCGATCCACACCTCCGACGCGGCCGCGCTGCTCGCCGGGCTCGGCAGCCCGATCGTGCACGGCATGTGGCTCTCGGCCGCCGCCCAGCAGGTCGTCACCGCCATCGACCCGTCGGCGGTCGTGCCGCCGCGCAGGCTGACCGCGTGGACCGCCCGCTTCCTCGGCATGGTCCGCCCCGGCGCCGAGATCGACGTCCGCGTCGACCGCGTCGCCTACGACGGCGGCGCCGAGGTCATCGAGGTCGGCTGCCGGGTGGACGGCGACCTGGTGATGGTCGCCTCCGGCCGCACCGCCGCGCCGAAGACCGTGTACGCCTTCCCCGGCCAGGGCATCCAGCGCCCCGGCATGGGCCTCGACGCCCGCGCCCGGTCCAAGGCCGCCCGGGAGATCTGGGACCGCGCCGACAAGCACACCCGCGGTGCCCTCGGCTTCTCGATCCTGGCCGTGGTCCGCGACAACCCGACCGTCCTCAAGGCACGTGGGGTCACCCACAAGCACCCCGACGGCGTCCTGCACCTGACCCAGTTCACCCAGGTCGCCATGGCCGTGCTGGGCGTCGCCCAGGTGGCGGAGCTGCGCGAGGCCGGCGCCTTCGTGGAGGACTCACTGCTGGCCGGCCACTCGGTCGGCGAGTACAACGCGCTTGCGGCCGTCGCCGGGGTGCTGCCGCTCGAGGCCGTCCTCGAGGTGGTCTTCCAGCGCGGCTCCGCGATGCACGCTCTGGTGCCTCGCGACGCGGCGGGCCGCTCCAACTACCGCCTCGCCGCGATCCGGCCGTCGCAGATCGGCGTTGCCGACGAGGACCTCGCGGAGTTCGTGGGAGGAGTCGCCGAGGAGACCGGCGAGTTCCTGGAGATCGTGAACCTGAACCTGCGCGGCTCGCAGTACGCCATCGCAGGCACCGTCGCGGGACTCGATGCGCTCGAGAAGGAGATCGACCGCAAGCGCGCCGAGACCGGCGGCAAGCGGGCGTACATCCAGATCCCGGGCATCGACGTGCCGTTCCACTCGACCGTGCTGCGCGGCGGCGTTGACGATTTCCGCGGTCGCCTGCTCGACCTGCTTCCGCAGGACATCGACCCGGCCATCCTGATCGGGCGCTACATCCCGAACCTGGTGCCCAAGCCGTTCTCGCTCGAGCGCGAGTTCATCCAGGAGATCGCCGATCTGGTGCCCTCCGAGCCGCTGGCCGCGGTGCTCGCGGACTTCGACGGGCACGCCGCCGATCCGGCGAGCCTGACCCGCATCGTGCTGTCGGAGCTGCTGGCCTGGCAGTTCGCCAGCCCGGTGCGCTGGATCGAGACGCAGGACCTGCTGTTCGCCGACGAGGTCGACGGTGGCCTCGGCGTGGAGCGTTTCGTCGAGATCGGCCTCGGCGCGGTGCCCACCGTGGCGAACCTGGCCTCGCAGACCCTGAAGCTGCCCGGTCGTTTCGGCAACCCGGTCGAGGTGCTCAACATCGAGCGCGAGGCGGGCATCGTCTTCTCGACCGACACCGACCCGGCGCCCGTCGAGGACGACGAGCCGGTGGCGGAAGCGGTCGCGGAGGCACCCGCCGCCGCGGCGGTGCCCGCACCCGTCGCCGCCCCGGCGGCGGCCACCGGCGGCCCGCGTCCCGACGACATCGCGTTCTCTGCATCGGACGCCACCGCCGTGCTCATCGGGCTGTGGACCAAGCTGCGCCCCGACCAGATCGGCCCCGTCGACACCATCGAGGCGCTCTGCGACGGCGTGTCCTCGCGTCGTAACCAGCTGCTCGTCGACCTCGGCGCGGAGCTGTCCCTCGGCGCCATCGACGGCGCGGCGGATGCCGACATGGGCTCGCTCGCGGTCACCGTCAACAAGCTGGCCCGCACCTACAAGCCGTTCGGCCCGGTGCTCACCGACTCGGTGAACGACCACCTGCGCAAGGTCTTCGGGCCGTCGGGCAAGCGCCCCGCCGCCATCGCGGAGCGGGTCGCCAAGGTGTGGGAGCTCGGATCCGGTTGGGCCAGCCACGTCACCGCCGAGGTGGCGCTCGGCACCCGCGACGGATCGAGCGTTCGAGGCGGGGCGCTCGGCGGCCTGCACGAGGGCGCCCTCTCCGACGGCGCCGCAGTGGACGCGGTGATCGACGCCGCGGTCCAGTCCGTCGCTTCCCGTCGGGGCGTCGCCGTGTCGCTGCCCGCCACCGGTGGCGGGGCAGGCGGCACCGTGGACGCCGCCGCGCTCGGCGAGTTCACCGAGCACATCACCGGCCGCAACGGCGTGCTCGCCTCCGCGGCCCGGCTGGTGCTCGAGCAGCTCGGACTGTCGGACGAGCCCACGGTGGAGGTCGCGGCCGACACCGAACTGGCCGACCTGGTGTCCGCCGAGCTCGGTGCTGACTGGCCGCGTCTGGTCGCCCCTGCCTTCGACGACCGCAAGGCCGTCCTGATCGACGACAGGTGGGCGACCGCCCGCGAGGACCTGGCCCGGCTGTGGATCGGCGACCACGCGACCGTGGTCTCGGTGACCGAGGCCGACTTCACCGGCGCGGGCAGTGCCGTGGCCGCGCATGCGGACTGGTGGCGTCAGCGCGCCGAGGCCGAGGGCCGTGAGGAACTCGTGCAGGCATACGCCGACATCGCCGCGGCCGCCGCCGTCACCGACGACGAGCCCGGCGTCTGGGCCGACCAGGTTGCGGTCGTGACCGGCGCCAGCAAGGGTTCCATCGCGGCCTCGGTCGCGGGTGGCCTGCTGCGCGGCGGTGCGACGGTCTTCGTGACCACCTCGCGCCTGGACTCCGAGCGGCTCGGCTTCTACCGGAAGCTGTACCGCGCCAACGCCCGTGCCGGCGCATCCCTCTGGGTGGTGCCCGCCAACATGGCGTCCTACGCCGATGTCGACGCGCTGATCTCCTGGATCGGCGAGGAGCAGACGGAGACCGCGGGCGGAGCGAAGAAGCTGGTCAAGGAGGCCGTCACCCCGACGATGCTCTTCCCGTTCGCCGCGCCCCGGGTCGGCGGTGAGCTCTCCGACGCGGGCGCCCGCGCCGAGATGGAGATGCGGGTCCTGCTGTGGTCGGTCGAGCGGCTGATCGGTGGGCTGTCGAAGATCGGCTACGACCGCGACGTCGACACCCACCTGCACGTGGTGCTGCCGGGCTCCCCGAACCGGGGCCTGTTCGGCGGCGACGGTGCCTACGGTGAGTCGAAGGCCGCGCTCGACGCGGTGGTCATGCGCTGGAACGCGGAGCGCACCTGGGCCGAGCGCGTCACCCTCGTGCACGCCCTGATCGGCTGGGTGCGCGGCACCGGGCTGATGGGCGGCAACGACCCGATGGTCGAGGCCGTCGAGGCCAAGGGCGTGCGCACCTGGTCCACCGACGAGATGGCCGAGCAGCTGCTGGCCGCCTGCACCCGGGAGACCGTCACCGCGGCCGCCGCCGCGCCGGTCCAGCTGGACCTGACCGGTGGCCTGGCGGAGGTCGACCTCGACCTGGTGGCCCTGTCCCGCGAGGCGGCCGACGCCGAGAAGGCGGCGGCGGTCGAGCCCGAGGACGACGCGACCGACACCGTCGACGCGCTGCCGGCGCCGCCGCGGATCGGGGACGCCCCGGCCGCGCCGTCGTGGCCCGAGTTGGACGTCAACCCGTCCGACCTGGTGGTCATCGTCGGTGCCGGTGAGCTCGGACCCTACGGCTCGTCCCGTACCCGCTTCGAGATGGAGGTCGACGAGAAGCTCTCGGCGGCAGGCGTTCTCGAGCTGGCCTGGAATACCGGTCTGGTCACGTGGGAGAGCGACCCGGTTGCGGGCTGGTACGACACCGAGACCGGTGAACTGGTGCCGGAGGCGGAGATCGCGGACCGCTACCACGACACCGTCGTCGAGAGGTGCGGCATCCGCACCTACGGGGACGAGGGCGCCATGGTGGACAACACGGCCCCGCTGCTCACCTCCGTGTTCCTCGACAACGACCTCACGTTCGTGGTCGGCAGCGAGGCGGAGGCCAGGGCCTTCGTCGACTCGGATCCGGAGCACACCGTCGCGTCGGTGGTCCCGGACAGCGGCGACTGGCAGGTCACCCGCCGGGCGGGCACCGAGATCCGGGTGCCCCGCAAGGCGAAGCTGACCCGCACCGTCGGCGGCCAGATCCCCACCGGTTTCGACGTCACCAAGTGGGGCATCCCCGCGGACATGGCCGGCTCGGTGGACCGGGTTGGCCTGTGGAACCTGGTCACCACGGTGGACGCGTTCCTCACCGGCGGCTTCACCCCCTCGGAGCTGCTGCGCTGGGTGCACCCCTCCGCGGTGGCGAACACCCAGGGCACCGGCATGGGCGGCATGACCTCGATGCGCTCGCTCTACATCGACACCCTGCTGGGTGAGTCGCGGGCGAACGACATCCTGCAGGAGGCGCTGCCGAACGTCATTGCGGCGCACGTGGTCCAGTCCTACGTCGGCGGCTACGGCGCGATGGTGCACCCGGTCGCGGCCTGCGCAACGGCGGCGGTCTCGGTCGAGGAGGGCGTCGACAAGATCCGACTCGGCAAGGCGCAGCTGGTGGTCGCAGGCGGATTCGACGACCTCGGCATCGAGGGCATCGTCGGCTTCGGCGACATGTCCGCGACGGCGAAGTCGGAGGACATGCTGGCCAAGGGGATCGACGAGCGTCGGTTCTCCCGCGCCAACGATCGTCGGCGCGGCGGGTTCGTCGAGTCGGCAGGCGGCGGCACCATCCTGCTGGCCAGGGGAGACCTGGCGCTGGAGATGGGACTGCCGGTGCTCGGTGTGGTCGCATGGGCGGGCTCGTTCGCCGACGGCGTGCACACCTCGATCCCGGCCCCGGGAATCGGCGCGCTCGGTGCCGGACGCGGCGGCCAGGACTCGCAGCTGGCGCTCTCGCTCAACGCGCTTGGTGTCACCGCCGACGACATCTCCGTGGTGTCCAAGCACGACACCTCCACGGCGGCAAACGATCCGAACGAGGCCGAGCTGCACGAGCGGCTCGGGGCGGCGCTGGGTCGCAGCGCCGGGGCCCCGCTGTTCGTGGTCTCGCAGAAGAGCCTGACCGGGCACGCGAAGGGCGGCGCGGCCGCGTTCCAGCTGATCGGCCTGTGCCAGGTGCTCGCCCAGGGCGTCATCCCGCCGAACCGCAGCCTGGACTGCGTGGACGAGAAGATGACCGAGTTCTCGCACCTGGTCTGGCCGCGCGAACCGCTTCGCTTCGGCGAGCGGCTCCCGCTCCGGGCGGGCCTGCTGACCAGCCTCGGCTTCGGTCACGTGTCCGGTCTGATCGCGGTGGTGCACCCGCAGGCGTTCGTCGAGTCGATCCCGGCGGCCGCGCGTGCGGACTACCTGGCCAAGGCGCAGGAGCGGACGATCGCCGGGCAGCGTCGACTCGCGTCGGCGATGTGCGGGGGCGCGGACCTGTACGAGCGGCCTGCGGACCGTCGCTTCGGTGGGGATGCGGTGCCCGCGAAGGCGGCTCGTCAGCTCGAGGCGGACATGCTGCTGCACGAGCAGGCCCGGCTCGGCGCCGACGATGTCTACCGATCCGGTCTGCCGGGGTGCCAGTGATGGCCATCCTGGGAATCGGATACGACCTGGTCACCGTCACCGAGTTCGCGGAGCAGATGAAGCGGCCGGGAACGGCCATGCTGTCCAGCTTCCGGCCGGGGGAGCGCCGCTACGCGGAGTCCAAGAGCACCGACCCGGCCCGCCACTACGCGGTGCGCTGGGCGGCGAAGGAGGCGGTGATCAAGGCGTGGGCGTCGTCCCGGTTTGCCCGGCCGCCGTCAGTGGGTGACAACGCCTACGCGCAGATCGAGGTGGTCAACGACGCCTGGGGCCGTCCGAGCATCAAGCTGCACGACGAGGCCGCCGAGTTCCTGCCCGGCGCCATCATCCACCTGTCGCTGACCCACGACGGCGACATGGCGGGCGCCATGGTCGTCATCGAGGAGCCCGACCTGGTGGTGCCGGTCGCCGACTAGGCGAACGCACGAGGTGTTGACGGGGCCGGCCCGCGGAGCGATCCGCGGGCCGGCCTCGTTTCTGTTCGATGGCCTTGCACCTGACGCGACGTGAGGTCCTAGCGTGGCGGCATGAGCGCAGACGAGAACGACGAGATGCTGACGGAACGGGACGTGATCGCCGCGGCGACGCGGTTGCCGGGGGTGGTCGTGGTGACCGCCGACGAGGCGAGCGGTGCACCCGAAGCCGCCTGGGGTGACTCGTTCGTCTATCTCGACCCGGACCGGAAGTTCCCGTTCGCGACGATCGTCACCCAGGACGTGCCCGGCTGGGACACCTACTCGGCGCTGGATCGTGACGGTGCGTTTCGCGTCAACTTCGGCGTCGGTCGGGCCGGGTTCGAGGAGCTGCTCGGGTACCCGCCTGCCGCGCACGCCGCGCACGCGGACGGGATCGACTTCACCGTCGGCGACCGGCTGCTGCCGCACCCGACGTACGCCGCGCAGTCCTGGGTGTCGATCGTGTGTCCCACGCGGGCGAGCCTCCCGCTGGTGCTGGACCTGCTCGGCCGGGCCCACGCGCACGCCGCGCGTCGCCACCGGACCGGGTGACGGTGGGCGATGATCGGAGCATGGACGACGGGTACACGGTCGGGGACCTCGCGGGGCTGTCCGGCGTCTCGGTGCGGACCCTGCACCACTACGACGCCATCGGGCTGCTGACGCCGCATGGGCGCAGCGCCGCCAACCACCGGCGGTACACGGACGTCGACGTCGCGCGGCTGCGGCAGATCCTGTTCTACCGGGAGCTCGAGTTCGGTCTGGACGAGATCGCGGAGATCCTGGCCGATCCCGCGGTACCCCCGGACGCCCACCTTCGTCGGCAGCACCGGCTGCTGCGCGAGCGCCGGGCCCGCATCGACGGCCTGCTCGACGCCGTCGAACACGAACTGCGGGTGCGCGGCTCGGGCATTGCGCTGACCGCCGCCGAGCAGCTCGAGATCTTCGACACCGACCGCTTCGGCGCCGCGCTCGCAGAGGTCGAGGACCAGTGGGGGGTCGACGCCCACACGGCGGCCTACACGAGGGAGGACTGGGTGGCGATCAAGGCGGAGGCCGACGCCGACATCGCGGCCTTCGCGGCGGCGTTGGCCGCGGGCGAGCCTGCCGACGGCGAGGCCGCGATGCGGGCCGCGGAGGACCACCGGGCGCACCTGGCGCGCTGGTTCTTCCCGTGCAGCCACCGGAAACACCGAAAGGTGGCCGCGCACTACGTGTCCGACCCCGCGACCGTCGCACAGTGGGACGAGATCGCACCGGGCTTCGCGTGGTACGTGCACGACGCGATCGTGGCGAACGCCGACCGCGCCCGTTCGTGACGGCCGGCTCAGGTGGAGCGGGATTCCTTCTCGGCGACGAGCAGGTACGCGGCCATCAGCCGCTTCAGCTCGTCGACGGCGTCGGCGTGGCTCTGACCGTCCTGGACCGAGAAGTTGAGCATCGAGTACACGACGTGGACGAGGACCTCGGCCATCATCGTGCGGCGATCGCGTTCGGTACGCGGGGTCAGCGGGGCGAGCATCCTGGAGATCTGCTCGGCGAGCTGGCGTTCCTGGATCTTTCCTGTGGCCCGGGTGGAGGGGGTGGACTGCATCGCCAGCCACACCTCGCGCCGCGACGGGTCCGAGGTCCACAGCTTCGCCAGGTGATCGACGAAGTTGTTCAGGAACCGCAGCCAGTCGAGTGACGGCACCTCGCCGTTGAACTGCTCGAGTTCGTCGCGCACCGACGTGAAGTCCTGCCGGTTCAGTTCGCACACGATCACGTACTTGTTGGCGAAGAACTGGTAGAGCGTCCCGATGGGGACATCGGCCCTTGACGCCACCTCCTCGCAGGTGAACGACTCGAACCCGACGTCGGTGAGTAGGTCCCGCGAGGAGGCGAGCAGGGCGTCGAACTTGCGGCGGCTGCGCTCCTGGGTCGGCCGCTTGCGGGGGAGCAGTTCCTCCAGCGCGGCTGGGTCGGCGCCAGCCTCCAGGGCCGGGTCCGCGCGGCGCGAGGTTCGGCTGCTGGTCATGGACTCCACCTGTCCAGGTTATCCGTCTTTGGTGCCGGATCCGATGAACCCCGGGTTCTGGGTGTTTCCCGGGGTACCGGATACCTGGGGAGCTACCGGGTGACGCGGTTGCGGTACAGGACGTTGGCCCAGACGAACCCGACCGCCGCGATCGCCGCGCACCAGGCCACCGCGAGCCAGGCACTCGAACCGATCGGGGTGCCCATCAGCAGGCCGCGGACCGTCTCGATGATCGGGGTGATCGGCTGGTTCTCGGCGAACCAGCGCAGCCAGGACGGCATCGTCTCGGCAGGCACGAAGGCGCTGCTGACGTACGGCAGGAACATGATCACGAAGGTGAACCCGCCGGCCGCCTCCGGGTTCTTGGCCAGCAGTCCGAGGGCCGTCGACAGGTACGACAGGGCGAAGACGAAGGCCGCGATCATCCCGATCACGCCGAGCCACTTCATCGGGTCGCTGGTCGGGCGGAAGCCCATCAGCAGCGCGACCGCGATGACGATCGCTCCGGTGAGCAGGTTGCGGACCACGCTGGCGAGCACGTGCCCGGTCAGGAACGACGACTGCGCGATGGGCAGCGTGCGGAACCGGTCGACGATGCCCTCGGTCATGTCGGACGAGACCCCGACCGCGGTGGTCGAGGCGCCGAACGCCGCGCACAGCAGGATGATTCCGGGCACAACGTAGTTGATGTACGCGGTGCCGGTGTCGATCGCGCCGCCGAAGACGTACACGAACAGCAGCATCAGCATGATCGGCAGTGCGACCGCCATGATCATCGAGTCCGGGCTGCGCAGCAGGTGTTTGAGGCTTCGGCGCAGCATCGCCAGCGAGTCGGCTGCGACGGCGGGGCGGGGCAAGGTCGGTGTGCTCATCGGGCCGCTGCTTTCGTGGTCGGGGCGTCGGCGTCGCGGGGCGAGCCGGTGAGGGCGAAGAAGACGTCGTCGAGGTCGGGCGTGTGCAGGGCGAACTTCTCGACCGAGATGTCGTCGTCGATGCGGTCGAGCAGGGCCCGCAGGGACGCGATGCTGCCGTCGGTCGGCACCTCGACGGTGAGGGTCTCCGGCCGCGCGACGGACCCGGGCAAGGCGCCCGCGGCCCGGGCCAGTTGGGCGGGATCGGTGAACTGCAGCTCCATGTGGCCGCCGTGGACGAGCCGCTTGAGCTCGTCGGCGGTGCCCTCGGCCACGATCCGGCCGCCGTCGATCACGGCGATCCGGTCGGCGAGCTCGTCGGCCTCGTCGAGGTACTGCGTGGTGAGGAAGATCGTCACGCCGCTCGCCACCAGCTCGCGGATGACGGTCCACATGTCGCGGCGACTGCGCGGGTCGAGTCCGGTGGTGGGTTCGTCGAGGAACACCACCTTCGGGTTCGCCACCAGGCTCATCGCCAGGTCGAGGCGCCGCCGCATGCCGCCCGAGTAGGTCTCGGTCCGCTGGTCCGCCACGTCCGTGAGGGCGAAGCGGTCCAGGAGTTCGGCGGCCCGGCGCCGCGACTCGCGCCTGCCGAGGTGATTGAGCTCGCCCATGAGCGCGAGGTTCTCGCGGCCCGTGAGCAGCTTGTCGACCGCCGCGTACTGGCCTGTGACGCTGATGCTGCCCCGGACCGCCTGCGCGGACCCGGGCAGGTCGTGGCCCGCCACGGTGACGGTGCCGGAGTCGAAGGGCAGCAGGGTGGACAGGATCCGGACGGTGGTGGTCTTGCCCGCGCCGTTCGAGCCGAGCAGGGCGAACACCCCGCCCTCGGGCACGAACAGGTCGAGCCCGTCGAGGACGGTGTGCCCGCCGTACGACTTGGTGAGGCCGGCGACGGAGATGGCGCCGGTGGGTTCTCTGTGAGTCATCGATCTTCTCCCGGAATCGGAAACTGTGTATGTCATACACTTCGGTTTATAAGGTACACAGTTTTACGATGAGCGCAAGCGGTGACGACGGGAGCGGTTGACATGGATACGACTGGTGCGGACAACACGGGGGCCGAGGACCTGCCCCGGGCAGTCAAGCTCGCCTGGGGGCTCGCCGAACCGGGCAGTAGGGGGCCGCGCCGGGGGCTGAGCATCGAGAAGATCCTCGACACGGCAATCGAAGTCGCGGATGCGGAGGGCGCCGCATCGCTGTCGATGGCGCGCCTGGCCAAGGAATTGGGCTTCACGACCATGTCGCTGTACCGGTACGTCAAGAGCAAGGACGAGCTGATCGAGCTGATCACCGACCGGGTGGTGGGGCCTGCGCCGCACATCGAGCCGGGCACACCGTGGCGGGAGGCGTTGGCGCAGTGGGCGACCTCCGAGTACGAGGCGCTGATGCGGCACCCGTGGTGGCTGCAGCTGTCCCTTGGGGGCGTGCCGCCGACGGGACCCAACAACATCGCGTGGCTGGAGGCCGGACTCGGCTGCCTGGCCGACACCCCGCTGCCGAAGCCGCTGCGTTTCCAGGTGGTCCTCAACACCTCGCTGTACGTGATCGGACGGGCGCGATTCGCGGCGGACTTCGCGGCCGCCTCGGCCGCTGTGTCGCCCGAGTACGCGGCCGCACTGGACTATTCGGTGCTGCTGCCGCGACTACTCGACCCGGCGAAGTTCCCCCACCTGACCGGGGCGGTCGCGGACGGTGCCTTCGACACCGATCCCGAGGTCGACTGGGACGACGCGGACTTCGCCTTCGCGCTCGGGCTGTTGCTCGACGGTGTGGAGAAGCTGATCGACGCGCACCACTGACGGGTCGGCTTCGGTTCGGGTGAGCGTCCCTCATCCGAACCGGGTGAATTCGTGCGCGGGTGGCGCGTGACCCGGTGCAAATCCGTTGCGTCGGGGGAATAGTGCTAGGGGAAGCCCGCGTCGCGTCGGCGACCCGGTCCGACGTCGATTGGTGGGAACCGATGAGCGTTGACACAGAGGGTTCGACAGGGAGCGCCGAGGGGCGAAGGCGACTCCCAGTAGCGCCCCGGCAGCAGTACATCACCTGGATCGCGCTGGCGATGATGACCACGAGCTCGGTCGCCAGCCTGCGCTCCGCGCCGTCGATGGCGATATACGGCCTCGCGTGTGTGTTCCTGTACCTCGTTCCGGCGATCGTGTTCCTGCTGCCGACCTCGCTGGTGGCGGCCGAGCTCGCCTCGGGCTGGTCCGGCGGGGTGTACCGATGGGTGGGCGAGGGCATCTCCGACAAGGCGGGCTTCCTCGCCGTCTGGTGCCAGTTCGCGATGACGATCTTCTACTACCCGACGTTGTTGGCCTACGTGGCCAGCACGTTCGCCTACGTGATCAATCCGGCGCTGGCATCGAACGGGCTCTACACCGCCATCATCATCGTCACCCTGTTCTGGACCGGGGTCTTCGTCTCCTCGCGAGGGATGAAGGCCGTGGCCGGACTCTCCAGCGCCGGACTCGTTCTCGGCACCCTGATCCCGGGCGTGCTGCTGATCGTCATGGGCGTGGTGTTCCTCGGGCAGGGCAACCCCTCCGCGGCGCCGATGGAGTTCAGTGCGCTGCTCCCCGCGTGGACCGGGATCGCGAGCCTGGTGCTCATCGTCAACAACTTCCTGTCCTACTCGGGGATGGAGATGAACGCCGTCCACGTCTCCAGCCTGCGCAAGCCGGCCACGGAGTTCCCGCGCGCGATGTTCGTCGCGATGGGCCTGGTGCTCGCCATCTTCATCCTGCCCGCCATCGCGATCAGCTGGGTGGTGCCCGCCGAGAAGCTCTCGCTCACCGCGGGCGTGATGCAGGCCTTCGACATCTTCTTCGCGCACTTCGGATTCGGCTGGGCGACACCGATTCTGGCCTTGATGCTCATCGCAGCCTCGCTGGGCGGGATGCTGACCTGGCTGGCCGGGCCGTCCAAGGGTCTGCTCATGATCGGCCGTCAGGACGGGTTCCTGCCGCCGGTCCTGCAGCGGCTGAACAAGCACGGGATCCAGCAGAACATCCTGGTCGCGCAGGGCGTGGTGACCACCTTCATCGCGCTGCTGTACGCGTTCATCCCGGAGGTCTCCAGCGCTTACTGGATCCTGTCGGTGATCACCACCCAGGTCTACCTCGTGGTGTACCTGCTGATGTTCGTGGCGGCGATGCGGCTCCGAAAGAACCGGCCGGACCAGCCGCGGGGCTACCGCGCGCCCGCGCTGTTCCTGCTCTGCTGGGTCGGCATCATCTCGAGCCTCGCGGCGTTCTGCATCGGGTTCGTGCCGCCCTCTCAGTTCGGCGGCGGCAGCGTCTTCGTCTACATCCTCATCGTCGGTGGCGGGTTCGGGATCGTCGGGATCGGGGTCCCGCTCCTGATCCTTGCCCTGCGCAAACCCTCATGGAAGCAGGATGTCTCGGCCGACCCGATGGCGAAGGAGGCGTGATGACCACACCGGAGAAGGGCGAGGTCAACGTGGCCGCCGTCGACGATCTGCACAAGCGGCCGGAGAACACGCACTGGATCCTCTACCTGGCGGCCTTCGCGGTGTTCGTCGGGCTGGCGGCCTGGGGTCTGGTCACCTTCAGCGAGAACAAGCGCTCCACAGAGGCGGACGCCAAGGCCACCGAGCTCGCGCAGCGGTTCGAGGCGGCAGGTCTGGGCGCCCTCGACGTCGAGGCGACCGCGCGGGTGCTGGGATCGGACGGCGGTGCCGCGTGCACCGACCCGGGCAACGCGCTCAAGACCGGTGTGCTCAACCAGCAACTCGTCAGCGGCGCCGCCGGGCCCGGTCAGCGCCCCATTCTCGCGACCCACGACGCGGTGGCGGGGGCGCGATTGGTGATCGAGGTCTACTGCCCGGACCAGTCGGCCCAGTTCGAGGAAACCCTGAACGATCTGAAACTTGTCGACGGCAGCTAGCTGCAGCCGTCGGTGACAGCCCAGGAGGTGGCTATGCCGGACGAGATTCGCTCCAAGGTGAGGGACCTGATGCCCACGGCACGAACGGAGCTCGCCACGCTGGTGGGTTTCAAGTCGGTGGCCGATCCCCGTCAGTTCCCGCCGCAGGGGTGCACGGACGCGGCGAACTGGGTGCGGGACGCGTTCGTCGCCGCCGGGATCGGCCACGTCGAGCTGATCGAGACCCCGGACGGATCGAACGCCGTCGTCGGGCACCAGCCGGGGCCCGAGGGGGCTCCGACCGTCCTCCTCTACTGCCACTACGACGTTCAGCCGCCCGGCAACGAGAAGCTGTGGCACACGCCGCCGTTCGAGCTCACCGAACGCGACGGGCGCTGGTACGGGCGCGGTGCTGCGGACTGCAAGGGCAATATCGTGATGCACCTGCTCGCGCTACGCGCGCTTGGTACGCCGTTCCCGGTCGGCATCCGGGTGGTGGCCGAGGGCTCCGAGGAGATGGGCACCGGCGGTCTCGAGGAGCTGGTGCAACAGCGCCCCGAGCTCTTCCAGGCGGACATGATCCTGGTGGTGGACACGGGCAACGCCGAGGTCGGTGAGCCGACGGCGACGATCACCCTGCGCGGGATGGCGAATGTCGTCGTGCACGTCGAGACGATGGCGGGGGAGGTGCACTCCGGGATGTTCGGCGGGCCCGCGCCCGATGCCCTCGCCGCGCTGGTGCAGATGCTGGCCACGCTCCGCGACGAGGACGGCAACACTGTGGTCGAGGGCCTGGACTCCGGGCAGAGGTGGGACGGCGCCGAGTACGCCGAGGCGCAGTTCCGTACGGATGCCGGGGTGCTCGACGGGGTTGGCCTGCCCGGTTCGGGTTCGGTCGCGGATTCGGTGTGGGCCAGGCCGGCACTGACGATCCTCGGGATGGACTGCCCGCCGGTCGTGGGATCGGCCGCCGCGATCCAGCCGAGGGCGTCGGCGCGCCTGAACCTGCGGGTGCCGCCCGGGATGGATCCGCAGAAGGCGCAGGATGCGCTGATCGCACACCTGGAGGCCGCCGCGCCGTGGGGCGCGCGGGTGACTGTCGAGCCGGAGCAGATCGGATCGCCGTTCCGCGCCAGCACGGACGGGCCCGGCTACGCGGCCCTCGCCGAGGCCATGGCCGAGGCCTTCGGGAAGCCGCTGGGCACGGTGGGGCAGGGCGGCTCGATCCCGCTCTGCAACGTCTTCGGGACCATGGTCCCCGGTGCGGAGATCGTGATGCTCGGGGTCGAGGAGCCGCGCTGCCTCATCCATGCCCCCAACGAGAGCGTCGACCCGTCCGAGATCGAGAACCTCGCGGTCGCGGAGGCGCTGTTCCTCGGACGGTTCGCCGCTACCCGCTGACCCGCGGGGATCGCTGTCAGACGGACAGGTCGCGGCGCAGCTTGGCGACGTGACCGGTGGCCCGGACGTTGTACTGGGCCACCTCGATCTTGCCCTGCTCGTCGACGAGGAACGTGGAGCGGATCACGCCCTGCACGGTCTTGCCGTACATGGTCTTCTCTCCGAACGCGCCCCAGGCCTTGAGCGTCTCGCGCTCCGGATCCGACAGCAACGGGAAGGTGAGCTCCTCGTTGTCTCGGAACTTGGCCAGCTTCGCGGGCTTGTCGGGGGAGATGCCGACGACGTCGAGGCCCGCGCCGTTCAGCTCGGCCAGGTTGTCGCGGAAGTCGCAGGCCTGCTTGGTGCAGCCGGGGGTGCTGGCCGCCGGGTAGAAGTACACGATCACCTTGCGGCCGCGGTAGTCGGCGAGCGAGACCTCCTTGCCGTCGGCGTCGGGAAGGGTGAAGCCGGGCGCGGTGTCCCCGGCGGCGAGTCTGATGTTCTCGGTCACGCAGATCAGGTTACTGGCAGCCGCGGCCGTGGCATCGGACGTCGGTGGTTCCTCCCTGCGCCGACACGCGCCGCACCGGTACGGTCATGACAAGCAAGGTCGACGATGAGAGAAAGTGGGATTCACGTGCCCAGGGACACCGAGAGCATCGAGCGCGAAATCGAGCAGGCGCGCAACCAGCTCGCCAGCACGCTCGACGAACTGAGCGTCCGCACCAACCCGAAGCGACTGGTCGAGAACGCCAAGTCAAGCCTGGTCGCCAAGGTCAACGAGCCGCCGGTCAAGTTCGCCCTGATCGGTGCGGGCGCCTTGGTCGCGGTGCTGGTGCTGCGCAAGATCTTCCGCTGATCGACGCGGTGTCCACCCGATTCCGCACCTTCGAGCGGACCTCGATCGTCGAGGCGCCGCGCGAGGCAGTCTGGGCGCGGATCGTCACCCCACAGGGCATCAACGACGAGATGATGCCGCTGCTGCGGATGGCGATGCCCAGGGGCGCACGGGGACTGACGGTGGACACCGTCCAGGTCGGCCGCAAGGTCGGACGATGCCGGCTGTACCTGTTCGGCATCGTCCCGTTCGACCATGACGACCTGATGCTCGCCGAACTGGAGCCTGGTCACCGGTTCTTCGAGCGCTCGACGATGGCCTCGATGCGCGCATGGGAGCACGAGCGGAGCCTGACCGCCGATGGCGCGCACCGGACCCTCCTGCACGACCGCGTGAGTTTCGAGCCACGCGGTCCGATCGCCGCCATCCCAGGGCTGCCCTGGCTACTGGAGCGGGTCATCGCCCGGTTCTTCGCACACCGGCACCGAAAGTTGCGACGGCACTTCGCGAGCTGAGGGTGGCTCCACCAGGCCCGGCTCTGACTCCACGCAACAACGCTGACCCGTGTGCAACGACAAAGAAGGCCCCGACCGTGACGGTCGGGGCCTTCTCGTGTGCGCCCACAGGGACTCGAACCCCGGACCCAGTGATTAAGAGTCACTTGCTCTACCAACTGAGCTATAGGCGCATTGTCACTCGCTCGGGACTCGCGCCCCGCTCTCTGCGACGTGGAGAACATTAGACGAGCGATCCGAGCGAATGCAAATCAGCCCCCCGTTCGGCCTCGATGGGCTGGTCAGGGCCCTGCGCGCGGTAACGCTCGAGGGGCAGACGGCGATTGGAATGTGAACGTTATTGGGTCCGCAGGCAGGCTGTTGGCTGGTGTGGTGCCGAGCCTGGCATCATGGCAGTTCACAGCTCTGCGCGTCCGGTGTGCGCCCTGTGGCGTCCGGTTGTGGATGTGTGTTTAGTGGCTTCGAGTACACGAGGGTGGGGATCAGGGTGGCGACCATACGGGGAACGCTGAGTGCGGTGGCTCTCGCAGCGGCGGCGATGCTCGTGGCGACCGGGTGCACGGTGCAGTTCGGCGACGAGTCCGAGGCGGCGCCCGCAGCGGCGGCCATCGACCTGAACCCGGTGTTCGAGATGATCAAGCCGAAGGTGACCTCGGTCGTCGCGGACGGCGCGGTCGGGCACTCGCCCGGAGACCCCGTCGCGGTCCGGGTCACGGACGGCAAGTTGTCGAAGGTGACGCTGCTCGATGCGTCCGGCGACCCCGTGGCAGGCGCCATCGCCCCGGACGGTCAGTCCTGGGTGAACACGCAGCCGCTCAAGTACAACGGCGAATACCGTCTGGAGGCCGACGCTTTCGGACTGGGCGGTGCGAGCACGACGGTCTCGAGCTTCACCACCAGCTCGCCCGGCAACCTCACCAAGCCGTACGTGATGCCGGGCGACGGGGACGTCGTCGGCATCGGCCAGCCCGTCGCGGTGCAATTCGACGAGTCGATCCCGGACCGCAAGGCCGCGCAGGACGCCATCACCGTCGTCACCAACCCGCCGGTGCCGGGCGCCTTCTACTGGGTCAACGACCGCGAGGTCCGCTGGCGTCCCGAGAACTACTGGGCCCCCGGCACCGCGGTGACGGTGGACGTCAACGTCTTCGGCCGCAACCTCGGCGGTACCCTGTTCGGTCAGGCGAACGAGCACCGCGAGTTCCGGATCGGCGACTCGATGATCGCGTACGCCGACGACAACACCAAGCAGGTCACGTTCGAGCGCAACGGCCAGGTGGTCATGACGATGCCGACGTCGATGGGCAAGGACAGCTCGCCCACCGACAACGGCGTGTACATCATCGGTGACCGTTTCGAGCACCTGATCATGGACTCGTCGACGTACGGCGTCCCGGTGAACTCCCCGCAGGGCTACAAGACTCCCGTCGACTACGCGACCCGAATGTCGTACAGCGGCATCTTCTTCCACTCCGCGCCGTGGTCGGTGGGGGACCAGGGCTCGGCCAACGTCAGCCACGGCTGCCTGAACCTGAGTCCTGCCAACGCCAGGTGGGTGTTCGAGAACACAAAGCGTGGCGACCTGGCGGTCGTGAAGAACACCGTGGGTGGCACGCTCTCCGGCACCGACGGCCTCGGTGACTGGAACATCCCGTGGGCGACCTGGAAGGCCGGCAACGCCTGATCACGCGGCCGTAGCGAGGGCCCCGCACCCATATTGAACTGGTCCCCGAAAGTTGGACTGGCCAAGTAGGAGCCTAAGCGGCAAAGGGCCTGGGTCCGGTATTGCACCGGGCTCAGGCCCTTGAGCTTTGTGGAGATGCGTGCGGTGTTGTACCAGTGGATGTACTCGTCCAGCGCGGTGGCCAATGCGTCGCTGTTCAGGTATCGGACGTGGTGGAAGAGTTCTTCTTTGAGGTGGCCGAAGAAGTTCTCGATCACGGCGTTGTCGAAGCAGTTGCCCTTGCGGGACATCGATTGGGTCGCGCCGGCATCGGCGAGCAAGCGTCGCCAGGACTCGTGCTGGTACTGGAATCCCTGATCCGAGTGCACCAGCGGGGTGTGCCCGTCGCCGAGGGTCGCGATCGCGGCACGCAGGGAGCTGTTGGTCAACTGCAGGTTCGGTGATGTGCCGACCGAGAAGGCGATGATCTGTCGGTCGAACAGGTCCATCA
>NZ_BCXA01000044.1 GCF_001894865.1 Rhodococcus maanshanensis NBRC 100610
GCGCCCACCCAGAAGTGGCCGCCAGCGCCCTTGGGCCGGATGGCCACGCCCCACGCGTTGACCATCGACGAGATGGTGAAGGGCGCGGCGTACAGGTCGCCGGTCGCGGCCAGGTTCGACTGCGCATAGCGATTGCCCGGCAGCGCCTCGGGCGAGTCACCTGTCGTCGGCGAGGAACACGCGGAGGTGACCGCGAGCACCGTGCCGAGCGCCACCACCCAGGTCGATCCGGTCTGCTTTCCTCGCATCGCCATCACGCTGCCCTCTCGGATCGCCGGACGGCGGGGTGAAACCCGGCCGTGCCTCGGCACCGACAGGGCGATCCGTTTCGAGTCAGGGGCGGCGTCACGGGCGGGGGGAGCGGTAATGAGCCTTGCCTCACTTCGGGCCGGTGTCAATCGATGTCACGCTGCGCTCGCGAATTGGTCGAATGTCCAAAATAAGGGCATCGTCGATTTCGTCTCGATGTGGTCGCTTGTTCAATTATGGTTGGGCAGTTGTTCGCTTGGCTAATGTTATTTGGCGCATCCAGATTTCTCATTTAACTGTGACCTGAAGAATGCGGTACCGATCTTTACTGTTACCTCAAAAACCGGTATTCACCTGGTTGTATGTAATGCTCCCGCTCAGTGGAATGGGTTCCGGATCCTGGGTCGGGCGTCATTAATCTCGGCGGTGAGCACGCGCTGTTTCATTGGGGGCCGGTTAATAACGTGCTGTCGATGTACGGAATTATCGCGCGTGATTTCCTGCTTGCGATCGCGCATCATGAATTCATCTCCAGGAGGATCAATGGCGTCTGCCACCACCACCCGCACGGTCACGATGGGTGAGCTGCCCGGGCTGGCCGGCACCCGGCTCGGGTCGTCGGCCACCGTCGAGATCCCGCAGGATCGAATCGACAAGTTCGCCGAGGCGACGGGTGACAATCAGTGGATCCACATCGACCCCGAGCGGGCCAAGGACGGCCCCTTCGGGACGACGATCGCGCACGGGTACCTGACGTTGTCGCTGGCGGTCGAGCTGTTCTGGGGCATCCTCGAGGTCACCGATTGCGAGCAGGTCCTCAACTACGGACTCAACAAGGTCCGGTTCCCCGCGCCGGTGCCCGTCGGCTCGCGGATCGGCGCGACCGCCGAATTCCTGACCGTGGAGCCGTGTGACGGGGGCTACCAGCTCACGGTGCGACTGACGTTCGAGGCGGACGGGGTCCCGCGGCCGGTGTGCGTCGCCGAGATGCTGCTGCGGTACTACGGAGGCATCGATGCTTGAGCGACTTCCGAATTCCCTTGCGGCCAGGCTGGATCCGCTGGGCTGGTCGGGTGCGACGGCCGCAGTGGCCGGGCGTGCGGTGCGGAACCCGGCAGGCGTCGCCGCGGCCACCGGTCGGTGGGCGTCTCGGATGGCCCGGATCCCGGTGGCGTCGGCCCAGGTCATGGCGGAGCGCGAGGTGACCCCGCCGATGCCACTCGACCCGCGGGACAGGCGGTTCGACAGCGCCGCGTGGCACGACAACCCGGCCTTCTTCGCGCTGCGGCAGTCGTACCTCGCCACGTCGGCCTACCTCGACGATCTCGTCGACGCCGGGGCGGGTGACCCGCTCGAGGACGGCAAGGCGCGCAAGCTCGCCCATCTGCTCGTCGACCTCTGCGCACCCACGAACATCCCGGTCACCAACCCGGCCGTCCTCGTCCGGGCGTTCGAGACCGGGGGAGCGAGCGTGGTGCGCGGGTCCAGGCTCGCCGCCCAGGACCTGCTCCGCCGCGGCGGGCGTCCGTTGAAGGTGGACCGGGACGCGTTCGTGCTCGGAGCCGATCTCGCGGCGACGCCGGGCAAGGTGGTCTTCCGCAACGATCTGATCGAGCTCATCCAGTACGAGCCGCGCACCGCCGAGGTCCACGAAACGCCCGTCCTGATCAACCCCCCGTGGATCAACAAGTACTACGTCGCGGACCTCGCTCCCGGGCGCAGCTTCGTCGAATGGGCGCTGGGACAGGGACGATCGGTGTTCGCGATCTCGTACCGCAACCCGGACGAGTCGATGCGCGACGCGACGTTCGAGGACTATCTGCAGTGCGGCCCTCGGGCGGCCGTCGACGCCGTCGCCGAGATCTGCGGGTCCGACCGCGTCGACCTGGTCGCGATCTGCGCGGGTGGGGCGCTCGCCACGATGCTGGCGGCCTATCTCGCGGCGGGTGGGGAGGGCCGAATCGGCACGCTCACGCTGATCAACACCCTGCTCGACTACAGCGAACCGGGCGAGATGGGGTTCATGACCGATCCGGAGACGCTGGAGCGGGTCGAGATCCGCACAGGCGCGACCGGGTTCCTGGCCGGCCAGGACCTGGGCGACACCTTCGACCTCCTTCGGGCCAACGACCTGATCTTCAACTACTGGGTCAGCCGGTGGATGCAGGGTGAGCGACCTGATGCCTTCGACATCCTGGCGTGGAACGAGGACTCCATTCGGATCCCGGGTGCCATGCACTGTGACTACCTGCGGACGCTGTACCGCGACAACCAGCTGGCCAAGGGGGAGCTCGAGATGGGCGGCCGCACCCTTTCCCTGGGCGCCGTTGGCTGCGACACGTATGTGGTGGGCGCGATCAACGACCACATCGTGCCGTGGGAATCGTCCTACGCGACAGTCGGGTTGATGGGTGGCGAGGTGCGCTTCGCGCTGTCGAACGGTGGGCACATCGCGGGCATCGTGAACCCGCCGGGCGACCGCAGCTGGCACGAGGTGGTCGGCGGGCCCGGAGCCGACGAGCATCCGGTGCTGCCGGCCGACGCCGCCGCGTGGCGGGATGCGGCCGAGCGTCATCGAGGTTCCTGGTGGGAGGACTGGGCCTCGTGGTCCTCCGTCCGGGCCGGCGCCATGCGGAAGCCGCCGCGGATGGGGAGCGAACATCATCCTGTCCTCGGTGAGGCGCCGGGCACCTACGTCCGCGAATGAGGGTCCGGTGCCCCGAGACAGCACCCGGCCCACGATTGTTAGCAGTCATTCTGCTAATCTGCTAACAATCCACCGATTCGACACCAGGAGACGAAAATGACCGCCCAGAAGACCACGCCGAACACCGAGGCCACCGCCGCTGCCACTGCCACGGCCGCCGCGGCCGACGGCGTCGCCGCTTTCGCCAAGATCGCAGGAGGGAATGCCGACCGGATCGTCGCTCTCAACGAGGCGGTCGTCGAGGCGGCGAAGCGGACCGGCACGATCACGCTCGACGCCTACGAGTCCGGCCTCGCGGACCTGCTCGCCATCGAGGAGAGGATCGGCGCCGCCACCCGGCTGGACTGGGTGGGCACCCTGACCAAGGCCCACACGTCCTACGTCAAGGATTTCAGTTCGGCGGCAACCGCGCTCGCGCGCGAAGCCATGAAGTGATCCACGCGCAGATGTGAAGCCCGGCCCGAGCGCCCGGTACGGTCATCCGACTGTGCCGGGCGTTCTCTCTTCGCGGGGCGTTCGCGGGGCGTTCGCGGCAGAACGCGCCGCGTCATTCGGTGCGCGTCCCTCGCCGCCGCTTGGCCCTGGTGACGTCGCGGAACGTCTCGTACATCTCCTCGAGGGCCAGGCGCTGTGCCTTCGTCAGATCCGGATCTCGGCGGATGTGGCGCACCATCTCCGGCAGGTCCTCGGGCTCATCGCGACGCGCCTCCGCCGTCAGGACATCCGCGGACAGGTGGAGCTGCTCCGCGATCGCCTCGAGCACGCGGTCGCTCGGTTCGCGGAGATTGCGTTCGATCTGCGACAGGTACGGGTTCGAGATCCCCACCAGCGCGGCCAGTTGGCGCATCGGGAGCTCCGCCATTTCCCGCTGTCGCCTGATGATCTCGCCCAGGGTGAGGCGACGTGCTTCATCGCTGGTCATGGGGCAAGAGTAGTGGGTTGGGTCGGCGTCATCCGACCCGTCTCGGGGCGGTCCGGTGATGCGCGGCCGGTTCGGGTCCGAGGCTGGACTAAACTGTCCTTTCGGCCACTGTCCGCGGACGGCTGGCCTCTGCGCTGCGACATGCACAGATGCCCGTCAACCGTAGGAGTCAACGTCATGCCGGCAATCGTCTTGATCGGAGCCCAGTGGGGCGACGAGGGCAAGGGCAAAGCGACCGATCTACTGGGCGGACGCCTGCAGTGGGTGGTGCGCTACCAGGGCGGTAACAACGCGGGTCACACCGTGGTCCTGCCGAACGGCGACAAGTTCGCGCTGCACCTGATCCCGTCGGGCATCCTGACCCCCGGCGTGACCAACGTGATCGGCAACGGCGTCGTGGTCGACCCGGGCGTGCTGCTGACCGAGCTCGCGGGCCTCGAAGAGCGCAACGTCGACACCAGTCGACTGCTGCTCAGCGCCGATGCGCACCTGATCATGCCGTACCACGTGGCCATCGACAAGGTGACCGAACGCTTCCTGGGCGCCAAGAAGATCGGCACCACCGGGCGCGGAATCGGGCCCTGCTACCAGGACAAGATCGCCCGCGTCGGCGTGCGTGTCGCGGACGTCCTCGACGAGAAGATCCTCACCCAGAAGGTCGAGGCGGCCCTGGAGTACAAGAACCAGGTCCTGGTCAAGATCTACAACCGCAAGGCGCTCGACGCCCAGCAGGTCGTCGAGGAGGTGCTCGGCCAGGCGGAGGGCTTCAAGCACCGGATCGCCGACACCCGGCTGCAGCTGAACCAGGCGCTCGAGGCGGGAGAGACCGTGCTGCTCGAGGGGTCGCAGGGCACGCTGCTCGACGTCGACCACGGCACCTACCCGTACGTGACCTCGTCCAACCCCACTTCCGGTGGTGCGGCGGTCGGTTCGGGCATCGGGCCGACCAAGATCACCACGGTCCTCGGCATCCTCAAGGCGTACACCACCCGCGTCGGCTCGGGCCCGTTCCCGACCGAGCTGTTCGACAACCACGGCGAGTACCTGGCCAAGCAGGGCGGCGAGGTCGGCGTCACGACCGGTCGCGCGCGGCGCACCGGCTGGTTCGACGCCGTGATCGCCCGCTACGCCACGCGCGTCAACGGCATCACCGACTACTTCCTGACCAAGCTGGACGTGCTCAGCAGCCTGGATACCGTGCCGATCTGTGTCGCCTACGAGATCGACGGCGTGCGGTACGAGGAAATGCCGATGTCGCAGACCGAGGTTCACCACGCCAAGCCGATCTACGAGGAGATGCCGGGCTGGTGGGAGGACATCTCGCAGGCCCGCACCTTCGAGGAGCTGCCGGTGAACGCGCAGAACTACGTGCTGCGGCTCGAGGAGCTCTCGGGCGCCTACATCTCCTGCATCGGTGTCGGCCCCGGCCGGGACGAGACCATCGTCCGCCGCGACGTCCTGAGGTAGGACCCGCGGCCCGGGCGCATCAGCCGACGAAGAGGCCGATGCGCCCGATCCGTAGCGGCAGAGTGGTTTTCGTGGGGAGGCCGGACTCCACGGCGCCGGCGTGCGCCCTCGTGGTGGGGTGCACCGGCTGAACCGTCACCGTCAACGCCGCCGGATCCCATCGGTAGGCGGACGCGAGCGCCTGCACCAGGGCGGTGATGTCGAAGGTGAAGCCGAGCCGCCCGTCGGCGTCAACGCCGAACAGCGAGAAGGTCCCGGCGAGGTGATGCTCGGGCTTGCCGTCGACCTCGGCGTCGGGCAGGTTCATGTACACGTGGTAGACGCACCCCGGGTTCCGCTGTGCCGCAAGGCCGTCGACCGTCAGCAGCACCGCACCGAAGCCGGCAGCGGCCGCGGTGTCCGGGGCGTGCTCGACGACAGGGCGGCAGCTCGGCGAGACCTCGAGCCCGACTGTGGTCCGTCCGGTCAGCTCGGTGGGTCCAGGAGACGACGCGACCAGCGTGGGATTCGGCGCGACCGGGACCACCCGCTGCGGCCGGACGGGGAGCTGGGCCTGGTCGTCGTAGCGGTATCCGAGGCGATCGACGTGATCGAGCACGTCGCGGACCGGGCAGTTCACGGGTCGGCCCTCGGCGTCGTAGAACCGGAACTCGGCGTCGAGCCAATCCCCATCGGTCGGGTTCGCGTGACGCTCGAGCCACTGCACCCACAGCCGGTCGAGATTCGCGTGGTGCAGCCAGAAGATCGGGTCGCGCGCGGCGGAGTGGGCATTGCTCATCAGCGCGCCGAGTTCGTCGCCCGGATCACCGCCGATGGCCGCGTGCACCGCGCCGTGCGGGATGTTCTCCAGCTGCCCGGAGAACCCGGTGCGCATGGCGCCGGAGAACGACGGCTGCCACATGGCGGTGAACGAGGACGTGATGGTGGGGCTCAACGGATCCCCCGCCATGAGGGCGGCATTGCGCAGCGGGGCGGAGAGCGCCAGTGGATTGGGTGAGCCGTCCGGGAGGTCGAGCCCGGTGTCGCGGAACGGGTAGGGGAGCGTGCTCTGTGGCTCCGGGTTGCCGTAGTTCCAGTAGGGCAGCGCGAAATCGGCGGGCCCGCCGTTGTCGATGACGGTCGCACGCAGGATCTGCTCGAAGAAGTACAGGTACATCCGGTGCCACGGGAGGAAGAACCGGTTGCCGTCGTGGCTGTGGTCGGCATCGGCGAAGGTGGCGCGGTAGGCGCCGTACAGGTTCGCCTGGAAGTCCCAGCTGGTCGGGTCGTCGGCCGGGCGTGCCTGCATGGTGCGAACGGCCTGGGCGTAGGCGAGCAGGGTGTGGTCCCAGCCGCGGCCGGTGCTCAGCCGCCACACGTTGCGCCTGACCCGTTCCGCCGACCGGGCAGGCGGGTTCTCGGCGATGGCCTGCACCTGGTCGAGCCCGAGCACCGTCCGCGATCCGAGCTCGCCGGTCGCCGCTGCGGTCCCCAGCTCGCTGAGCTGGAACCGGCGCACCGCCGCCGCGGTCTCGCTGCCGTAGGTCTTGTCGATGCCGTGTACGGGCAGGCTGGTCGGGTCCCATGAGAGCAGGGCTGTCTGGACCTTTCCCACCGCATCGCCTGCGTCGTTCCTGGTCCGCGACATGGTGTCGAGGCCCGCGGCGATGGCGGCGAGCACGCCATCCCCCTGGAACAGTGCGGAAACGATCATTGAGCGGGCCCCCCGGGACGTTCGGACATCGAAACTGACTCGATCCTGATTCTTCGACGGATCGTCCCCGTAGTCGCGGGTAGTGCACTACCTGTTCCGCGCGATCCTGCGCGAGTACCCGCCCGGTGTCGATCAGGGTCGCCGCATGAATCGAAGTGGCTGGGTGGGTGCCCGGCCTGATGGTGTTCGGCGCCCCGTAGTGGCCCAGTTCAGAACAGTGTCGGCTCGTCGAAGCCGGGAGCGCGCTCGATCGTCAGCAGCGCGCGCTTGGTGACCGCGCCCCCGTGTGCGGAGAAGCCGCCGGTCTTCCCGCCCGCGGCCAGCACCCGGTGGCAGGGGACCAGGATCGGAATCGGGTTGCGCCCCAATGCCTGACCGACGGCCTGGGCGGCGTCGGGGCTGCCGATCCTGGCGGCGACCTCACCGTAGGTGAGCGTCGCGCCCGGCTCGATCGCCCGGGTCACCGCGTAGACCCTGCGGTCGAAGTCCGGGATCGCGCGCAGGTCGAGCTGCACGTCGGTGAGGGGATCGGGTACACCCGCCAGCAGGGAGAGGGCCCCGTCGATCGCGCGTCGGGCCGCCGGGCTCGAGTCCGGATCCCCCTCGGTGGCATCGGGGAAGAGCTGCGCGTTCCGTTCGCGGGTCAGTTCGTCCGAGCCCTCGGGTAGCTGGAAGCCCACGATCCCCTGCTCGCCCCACACCACCGCGCACCGGCCGACCGGGGTGTCGAAGAGGGCGAATTCGAGTGAGCGCACGGGTCCAGTATGCGTCAGCATTGCCCGTGTTCGACGGGTTCCACCGGGGCAACCAGTCCAGTTGGGGGCAACTGGACTGGTTGCCGTGGGCGGTCAGTGGTGCGGCGCGCCCTTGCCCGTCAGGACGGCCTCGTGCCGCGACTGCACGGCCTGCAGGTCGCGGTGGGCGCGCGCCGCGTCGCGCTCCTCCGGCAGGAGTCCGGCCAGCGGTGCGGCGGGGCGGAACTGGTCGAGGTGGAAGATTCGGTTGCCGTTCGACCGACGCGCCGCGACGAACAGGCCCGCGGAGCCGAGGGCCAGGACGGTGAGGATCAGTGCTGCGAACATGTCCCCATCGTGCGCCCAACTGGTATTGCAATAAACATCCACTTTGCGAATACTGGACCGCATGACTGTGAAAGAGTCGAGTCCGCGGGGCCTGGCCCGATGAGGGTGATCGGCGCGACCACGCTGGCGCGCGACCTCGGGCAGTGGGACCCCAAGAAGGCGCACGACGATGACCGGGACGGCAGGCGGCGGATCGCCAGGCCGGCCTACCGGGCGCTCGCGGACAGCGTGCGACTGCTGGTGGCGGACGGGCGGATCCCACTCGGGGTGGCGCTGCCGAGCGAACGAGACCTGGCCGCCGTCCTCGAGCTGAGTCGGACGACCATCACCTCCGCGTACGCGGTGCTGCGCGACGAGGGGTATCTGGTCAGCAGGCAGGGCTCGCGGAGCACGGTTGCGCTGCCCGAACTCGGCTCCTCGGGTGCGGCGTTGCGCGACAAGGGGTTCGGCAGCGGGCACGGCGGACCCGTCGTCGATCTCACCTGCGCCGCGATGTCGGCGCCGTCGGAGCCGGTGCAACGGGCGTTCGAGGAGGGGCTCGAGGCGTTGCCCGGATACCTCGGCGGGCACGGTCTGGAACCGGTCGGGGTGCCGGTGCTGCGGGAGGCGATCGCCGAGCGATACCGCGCGCGGGGGCTGCCGACATCGCCGGACCAGATCATGGTCACCTCGGGAGCGCAGCACGCGCTGGTCCTGCTGCTCGGCCTGCTGACCGCGCCGGGGGAACGCGTCCTCATCGATCACCCGACCTATACCAATGCCATCGAGGCGATCAAGCGGACCGGTGCGCGCCCGGTGCCGGTCGCGGTCCGGCAGGAGACCAGGGGCTGGGACCTCGACGGCATCCGCAGTACCGCCAGGCAGACCGCGGCCAAGCTGGCGTACCTGATCCCGGACTTCCACAACCCGACCGGCTTCTGCCTCGACGACGAGGGTCGCGCCGAGCTGGTGGCCATCGCGCGGGACACCCGGATGACGCTCATCATCGACGAGACGATGGCCGACCTCGGGCTCGACGCCCCGACCCCGACCCCGGTCGCGGCCTTCGCGCGCGGCGCGGGACGGGCGGACGTCGTCACCATCGGCTCGACCTCCAAGGCCTTCTGGTCCGGGTTGCGGATCGGCTGGATCCGGGCGGAGCCGTCCCTGATCAGCGCGCTGGTGGCGGCCAGGTCCGCGCTCGACCTGGGTACCGCGGTGCTCGAACAGCTGGCTGCCGTGTCGATGTTCGAGGCCGCGGATCACGTGCTGCCGGAACGGCGCGAGCAGCTCCGCAGGCAGCGCGCCGCGTTGCTGGACGCGGTCGCGACCGATCTGCCCGACTGGCGGTGCACGCCGGGCGACGGCGGCATGGCGCTGTGGATGCAGCTGCCAGGCCCGATGTCGACCGCGCTCGCCGCCACCTCGCCCTATCACGGCGTGCTGCTCGCGGCCGGTCCGCGTTTCGGCATCGAGGGGGCGTTCGAGCGGTACCTCCGACTGCCCTATGCCCGCAGCGAGGACGATCTCCGGACCGCCGTCAGGGGCATCGCCGCCGCGTACCGCGCGCTCGCAGGCGGCACCGAGGTGGACCGTCCGGCCCTGGTGATCTGAGGTCGACGGATCTAGCGTTGAGCCAACGGAGGTTCCGGTGCGCCGAGATCACGTTGGACCACTCGATTGCGTCATCCGCCTGCGCGACGGCCGTCGGTTGGGTTTCGCGGACTACGGTGACCCGGCCGGATTCGTCGTCGTGAACGCTCACGGCGGGCTGGCGGGACGGCTCGACGTGTCGGCCGCGTCGGCCGTCGCCCGCGACGCGGGGATCCGGTTGATCTCGCCCGACCGTCCCGGCATCGGTCTCTCCGATCAGGTGCCGGGCCGGACGCCGCTGGACTGGGCGCGCGACGTGGGGGAGCTGGCCGATCGCCTCGAGGTCGACCGGATGTCGGCGATGGGGTGGTCGATGGGCGGGCAGTACGCCGCGGCCCTCGGATTCGCGCTGGCGCAGCGGCTGAACCGGGTGGCCATCATCGCGGGGGCGTTGCCACTGACCGAGGACGGCGTGTTCGACCGGTTACCAGCGATGGATCGCGTGTTCACCCGGCTGTCCCAGCGCGCCGCGCCGGTCGCGCGGGTGGTGTTCCAGGCGATGGGAGTGACGGCAAGGACTGCGCCGAGGCTGTTCACCCGGGTCTCGGCGAGGGGCCTCGGCCGAGCGGACGCCGAGGTGATCCTCGGCGAGCCCGTGGCGAACTTCGCCGCCATGACCGGGGAGGCGTTGCGCGGCGGCAGGGGGATGGTGGAGGACTACCGCGCCTGGGCGCGGCCATGGGGATTCGGCCCAGAGGACCTCACCGTGCCCGTCGACGTCTGGTACGGCGACGACGACGAACTGGTCCCGAGCGCGTGGCCGAGGGAGCTGGCCAGGCGGATACCCGGCGCGCGGCTGCACACGCGTCCTGGCGGCCACTTCATGGCGCATCTGTACTACCGGGAGATCCTCGAATCGCTCACGGCGCCCGCGTGATCCGGCTTCGATGAAGGAAAAGGGCGGGCGGGTCACCCGAAATGGGAACCCGCCCGCCCTCGTGCGTGCGAAATCGCGACCCGCTACTTCCAGACGTCGTCCGCGTCGACGGCCGCGCGCGGCGGCGGAGTCGGCAGGCCCGTCTCCGTCCGCGAGAACCGCGGCGCCGGACGGTGCTGGGTGACCTTGTCGAGCTCGACGAGCGAACCGCGGGCCGCGATGTGCGCGTTGTCGGGCGCCTCGGCGAAGGTCAGAACCGGGGTGGTGCAGGCGTCGGTGCCGTCGAAGATCGCGGTCCACTCGTCGCGGGTCTTGGACAGGAACGTCTCGGTGAAGACCTTCCGCAGCTCGGGCCAGCCGGTGAAGTCGTTCTGGCCGGGCAGCGCCGCCGGGTCCAGCTCGAGCAGCTTCAGCAGTTCGGCGTAGAACTGCGGCTCGATCGCGCCGACGGCCATGTACTTGCCGTCCGACGTCTCGTAGGTGTCGTAGTAGGGGGCGCCGGTGTCGAGCATGTTCACGCCGCGCTCGTCCGACCACACGCCCTGTCCGCGGAAGCTCCAGATCATGTGCGAGAGGGCAAGCGTGCCGTCGACCATCGCCGCGTCGACGACCTGGCCCTTACCGGAGTTCTGCCGCTCGACGAGGGCGGCGAGGATGCCGAACACCAGGAACATCGAGCCGCCGCCGAAGTCGCCGACCATGTTCAGGGGCGGCACCGGGCGCTCGCCCTCGCGGCCGATGGCGTGCAGCACGCCGGTCAGGGAGATGTAGTTGATGTCGTGACCCGCGGACTGCGCGAGCGGACCCTCCTGGCCCCACCCGGTCATCCGGCCGTAGACCAGGCGCGGGTTGCGCTCCAGCGCAACGTCGGGGCCGAGCCCCATCCGCTCGGTGACGCCGGGCCGGAAGCCCTCGATCAGCACATCGGCGCGCTCGAGCAGGCCGAGGACCTTCTCGATGTCGGCCGGGTCCTTGAGGTTGGCCTCGACGATCCGGCGGCCGCGCTGGGTCTGGTCGTGACGCTTTTCGGGGCCGGGGATCATCCCGGCGCGCTGCACCCGGATGACATCGGCGCCGAGGTCGGCGAGCAGCAACGCGGCGTGCGGTCCCGGCCCGATGCCTGCCAGTTCGACCACGCGGACGCCCGCGAGCGGGCCTTTCCTTACGTCTTCTGCGGACACGGATTCTCCTCGTTCTGGGCACGGTATGGCGTGAATTAACAGACGTTAACCCGTGGCCGCGGGGGTGTGTGCCGCGGGTCACGGATCGCCGCGAGGGGGACCGGCAGGAGCGGGGGTCTTGCCTGTTCGCGACCGGCCGAGCAGAGTGAGTCCATGGCCTTCCCCGGTCGACTCGTGGCGTTCGCGCCCAGCACGGACCTCGACGTCTCGGCGATGTTCTACGTGGACACGCTGGGGCTCACCCTCACCGAACGGACCCCGTTTGCTCTGGTGGTCGACGGTGGGAACGGGGTCGAACTCCGGATCACCCTGGTCCAGTCGAAGGCGGACACCGGGTACACGGTGCTCGGCTGGCAGATGGACGACCTGGACGCGGCGGTCGAGGAATTGCGGTCCAAGGGCGTGGAGTTCAGCCAATACCCGGGCCTGGACCAGGACGAGCACGACGCCTGGACGGGTCCCGACGGCACCCGGATCGCGTGGTTCCGGGACCCGCACGCGAATGTGCTGTCGCTGCACCAGGTCCCGGCGTAGCGGTCAGCCGAGCAGCTGTCCGCGGACGAACCCGGCCAGCAGCACCGCGAAACCGCCCATCTCGCCGACGATCAGCGCGATCATTGCCAGGCGCAGCCCCAGATCCGGGTGCTCGAACTGGTTGGTGGTGTCACGCTTGGCGCCGTGCACGATGTAGCTCGCGATCGCGGCGACGAAGAAGAACACCGTCACCGCCGCTGCCGTCAGGTTCACCCACGTCGGCCAGGCGCTGAGCTCGACGAACACCGCGATGAGCAGGGTGGCGAAGGAGTACAGCAGCGCCGCCCGGTGCGCGATGTCGACGTAAGGGTGCGCGAGGTGTTTGTCCGACAGGGCCATCTGCCGGTACTTCCACACGCCGAGGCCGAGCGCGAGCAGGAAGATCAGCCCGGCGGCGAGCAGGGTCAGCGTGGTGTCGATCCCCAGATCCATCCGGCCATTGTGGCGTGCGAGGAGGCGGTACCGGGCAGCGGTCTGGCACAGTATCGCCGGTGAGCGTCGGTGTCGAGGTCCTGATCGGGTTGGCGATCGTGGTGGGACTGGTCGGGGTCGTGTTGCCGATCCTGCCCGGTGCGCTGCTGATCCTGGGGGCCATCGCGGTCTGGGCGATTCTCGAGGGCACCGGGACCGGGTGGGCGGTGTTCGCCGCGGCGGCCTTGCTGCTGATCGTGTCGGGCGTGGTCAAGTACACCTGGCCGGGCCGCCGGATGCGCGACGCGGGCGTACCCAAGCGTTCGCTGGTCGCCGGCGCGCTGCTGGGCATCGTCGGGTTCTTCGTGATCCCGGTCGTCGGCCTGCTGATCGGATTCCTGCTCGGCACCTACCTGGCGGAGGTGCACCGCCACCGCACGCACTCGGATGCCTGGAGATCCACCGTGCACGCGACCAAGGCGGTCGGGCTGTCGATCCTGGTTGAGCTGCTCGGCGCGCTCCTGGCGGCCGGGATCTGGCTGGCCGCGGCGATCTTCGTGTAGCGAGAACCTCTCGCCCGGTCAGGTGAGGCGGTACCAGGCACGGGCGTTGCCGCCGAGGACCGCCTCGAGGTCGTCGCCCACCGCGGCCGCGACGATGTCGAGATCCGCGGCCTCGAAGGCCCGTCTTGCCCTGGTCCCGGGCAGGTCGGTGCCGAACATCAACGACTCCGGGTTCACGGCGTGGATGCGCCGCAACGCGTCGCCGACGTCGTCGATGGTGGCCCGGCCGAAGCCGGTCGCCTTCACCTTGACGCCGCGGTCGACCAGGTTCAGCAGGTAGGGCAGGCCCCTCGTGGACATCCCGAGGTGGTCGATGCTCACCGCGGGCAGCTTCTTGAACACCGGCTCCAGGGACAGCAGCAGCGCCGCGTCCACGTAGAACTCCGCGTGCCAGCCCACCAGGTCCCAGGCCCGCTGCGCCTGCGTGGCCAGCAGTTTCAGGTCGGTGGCGCTGCGGCGCAGATTGAAGCGCAGTGCCCGGACGCCCGCCTTGTCCAGCTCGAGGATGTCGTCGTCGGTGGCGTCCTCGGCGAGCTGGGTCACGCCGACCCAGCCGGGGCCGAGCTCCTGCAGCGCGGCGACCAGATAGGCCTGGTCGGTGCCCTGATACGACGCGGTCACCACCGCGCCGCCGTCCACGCCGAATCCGTCGACCCGCTTGCGATAGTCAGCGATGGTGAACGGTTCCGGCAGGTAGCCGTCGTTCTCCACCAGTGGGAACCGGGGATCGATGATGTGTACGTGGGCGTCAAACACGGTAAGAGCATGCCTTGTCGGTGAAAAAAGTGTGGCGTCCGGCCCGCTCAGCGGGCCGAACGCCACCTCTGTGTGAAGAAACTACTGCTGCGAGGCGCGCAGCATGTCCTCGCGTTCGACGACCTTGATGCGCTCGCGGCCCTCGGGCTCGCCGAGTGAACGCTCGTGGGCATCGAGGCGGTACCAGCCGTCCCAGGTGGTGAACGGGACCTGCTTGCCCTCGAGGAACGCCACGACCGCGTCCTCCTCGGGCTGCTGTGCGCCCTCGAAGTCGGGGGCGTCCTCGAGCAGGCAGGCGATGGTCTCGTTGGCGTCGCCCTTGGTGTGGCCGATCAGGCCGACCGGGCCGCGCTTGATCCAGCCGGTGACGTAGGTGCCCGCGATGTGGTTGCCGTCCTCGCCGATGACCCGGCCTGCCTCGTTGGGCACGGTCCCGGCCTGGTCGTCGAACGGCAGCTTCGCGATGTTCTGCGACAGGTAGCCGACGGCGCGGTAGACGGCCTGGACGTCCCAGTCGTTGAACTTGCCGGTGCCGCGGACGTTGCCGGTGCCGTCCAGCTCGGTGCGCTCGGTGCGCAGGCCGACGACCTTGCCGTCCTCGCCGAGCACCTCGGTCGGCGACTCGAAGAAGTGCAGGAACAGCTTGTGCGGGCGGTCGCCCTGGTCGCGGATGGCCCAGTCCTGCAGGGTGTTGGCGACCATGTCGACCTGCTTCGAGCCGCGGCGCGCGGCCTCGGAGCCCTCGTCGTAGTCGATGTCCTCGGGGTCGACGATGACCTCGATGGTGGGCGAGTGGTCGAGCTCGCGCAGCTCCAGCGGCGTGAACTTGGCCTGCGCAGGGCCGCGGCGGCCGAAGACGTGGACCTCGACGGCCTTGTTGTTCTTCAGGCCCTCGTAGACGTTCGCGGGGATCTCGGTCGGCAGCAGCTCGTCGCCGGTCTTGGCGAGCACGCGCGCGATGTCGAGGGCGACGTTGCCGACGCCGAGCACGGCGACCTTCTCGGCCTCCAGCGGCCAGGCGCGCGGGACATCGGGGTGGCCGTCGTACCAGGAGACGAAGTCGGCGGCGCCGTAGCTGCCGTCGAGGTCGATGCCAGGGATGTTCAGGGCGCGGTCGGCGTTGGCGCCGGTGGAGAAGATGACCGCGTCGTAGAAGGTGCGCAGGTCGTCGAGGGTGATGTCGGTGCCGTAGTCGATGTTGCCGAGCAGACGGACCTGCGGCTTGTCGAGCACCTTGTGCAGGGCGGTGATGATGCCCTTGATGCGGGGGTGGTCGGGGGCGACGCCGTAGCGGATCAGGCCGAACGGGGCGGGCATCCGCTCGAACAGGTCGATCGACACGCCGCGTCCGGAGGCAGTATCGGACTTCATGAGGGCGTCGGCGGCGTAGATACCGGCAGGGCCGGCACCAACGATGGCCACGCGCAAAGGACGGGTCTGAGTCATCGGGAGCGAACTACCTTTTCGATGTGCGGACAGTCGGTCATTTTCGAGCGACCTGCAAGCAGTCGCTAGCGGTTTCGAGCAGTGGTCAGGCCGTTCTCGGGCCCACCGGTCGGCTTCCAGCTTAGGCTAAGCACACTCCGACCGGTCGTCCGAGGCAAGAGCCCCGAACCGCAACTGTCAATCCTGCGCCCTCCGGCGCCCCGCCGCTAGGCAGCCCCCGGTTGGGGGGTCACAACTGTTGCTTGTGTCCCTCACTACGGGAGCGGCAGGCGTGTGCGCAACCCTCCCGATCAGGCTGAGCGGAATCCTTGTCAGAACCCGGTTGGCTGGTGCGCGCGGGCAAGGTGCCGCCGCAGCGTGAACGGATTCGCGGGCTGTGAAAAACTGATGCCATGAGCTACGCAGGCGACATCACCCCGCAGCAGGCATGGGACCTGCTGCGCGAGCATCCGGAGGCGGTCCTCGTGGATGTCCGCACCGACGCCGAGTGGAAGTTCGTTGGTGTTCCCGACACCTCTGAGCTCGGCAAACATCCGGTGTTCATCGAGTGGGTGAGCGTGCGAGGGGCCAGGAACGACAACTTCGTCGACCATCTCAAGGAGGCCGGTATCACCGGCGAGCGTCCCGTGGTGTTCCTGTGCCGGTCCGGTCAGCGCTCCATCGGCGCTGCCGAGGCCGCGACCGCGGCCGGGATCGCGCCGTCGTACAACGTCCTCGACGGCTTCGAGGGCGGCCTTGACGCCGACGGCCACCGCGGTGCGGCCGGCTGGCGCGCGCTCGGACTCCCGTGGCGGCAGTCGTGAGTGGCATCCCGCAGGGCGGGGCCTTCCAGCGCGAGCTCCCACCGGACGTCGGTCTCGGCACGCTCGGCGTGCGCGGCGGGGTCATGCGCACCGGGTTCGAGGAGACCTCCGAGGCGTTGTTCCTCAACTCCGGCTTCGTCTACGAGTCCGCCGGCGCGGCCGAGCAGGCGTTCACCGGCGAGGTCGACCACTTCGTCTACTCCCGCTACGGCAACCCGACCGTGAAGATGTTCGAGGAGCGGCTGCGGTTGATCGAGGGCGCCGAGGCCTGCTTCGGGACCTCCAGCGGCATGTCGGCTGTGTTCACCGCGCTCGGTGCGCTGCTGAAGGCGGGGGACCGACTGGTCGCGGCGCGCAGCCTCTTCGGTTCCTGCTTCGTGGTGTGCAACGAGATCCTGCCGCGCTGGGGCGTGGAGACCGTCTTCGTCGACGGCGAGGACCTCGAGCAGTGGGAGCAGGCGCTGTCGGTGCCGACCACCGCGGTGTTCTTCGAGACCCCGTCGAACCCGATGCAGTCGCTGGTGGACGTCCCCCGGGTCTCCGAGCTGGCGCACGCGGCGGGAGCAAAGGTGGTGCTGGACAACGTCTTCGCCACCCCGCTGTTGCAGCGCAGCCTCGACCTGGGTGCGGACATCGTGGTGTATTCCGGCACCAAGCACATCGACGGCCAGGGCCGGGTGCTCGGCGGCGCGATCCTCGGGCCCAAGGACTACATCGAGGGTCCGGTGCAGAACCTGATGCGGCACACCGGTCCCGCGCTGAGCCCGTTCAACGCCTGGACGCTGCTCAAGGGACTCGAGACCATGCCGGTACGGGTGCGGCACTCGGTCGACTCGGCGCTCCAGATCGCCCGGTTCCTCGAGGGGCACAAGTCGGTGCGCTGGGTGAAGTACCCGTACCTCGAATCGCATCCGCAGCACGATCTGGCCAAGCGGCAGATGAGCGGCGGCGGCACCGTCGTCACCTTCGAGCTCGACGCGCCGGACTCCGAGGCCAAGAAGCGGGCCTTCGAGGTGCTCGACGCGCTGCGGGTGATCGACATCTCGAACAACCTCGGTGACGCCAAGTCGCTGATCACCCACCCGGCCACCACCACGCATCGCGCGATGGGCCCGGAAGGCCGTGCGGCCGTTGGGCTCACCGACGGCGTGGTCCGGCTGTCCGTCGGGCTCGAGGACACGGCCGACCTCTTGTCGGACCTGGACAACGCGCTGCGCTAGGCGGCTCCGCCGCCCGTGCGTGGTTGACGAGTCCCTGGACTCGTCAACCACGCACGGGCGCGCAGCGCCTATTCGAACGGGTTCGCGGTGCGGCCGACCAGGTCGGCCACCGACTCGATGACGCGCGTCGGCCGGTACGGGAACATCTCGACCGACTCGCGGGTGGAGATGCCGGTGAGCACGAGGATGGTCTGCAGCCCGGCCTCGAGGCCGGAGACGACGTCGGTGTCCATCCGGTCGCCGATCATCAGGGTGTGTTCGGAGTGCGCGCCGATTGCCCGCAGCGCCGAACGCATCATCAACGGGTTCGGCTTGCCGACGTAGTACGGCTCGCGCCCGGTGGCCCTGGTGATCAGCGCCGCCACCGACCCCGTCGCGGGCAGCGAGCCCTCGCGCGAGGGCCCTGTCGCGTCCGGGTTGGTGGCGAGGAACCGGGCGCCGCGTTCGATCAACCGGATCGCGGTGGTGATCGCCTCGAACGAGTAGGTCCGGGTCTCGCCCAGCACCACGTAGTCCGGATCGCGATCGGTGAGCACGTACCCGATGTCATGCAGGGCGGTCGTGAGCCCGGACTCGCCGACGACATAGGCACTGCCGTTCGGGCGCTGGGTGCGCAGGAAGGTGGCGGTCGCCAGCGCCGAGGTCCAGATCGCCTCCTCCGGGATGTCGAGGCCGGTCTGCGCGAGGCGGGCGCGGAGGTCGCGGGGAGTGCGGATCGAGTTGTTGGTCAGCACGACGAACGGGGTGCCCGCCGCCTGCAGTTCGGTCAGGAACTCGTCGGCCCCCGGGATCAGGTGGTCCTCGTGGACGAGGACCCCGTCCATGTCCATGAGGTAGGTCCAGCCGGTGTTCCGCTCGTCGGTGGTCACGGGTCAATTGTGACCCGTGACCACCCCTTGCTCGCCGGTGCCCTCGTCTCGGAGGGTCGTCAGAATCGGCGGACCTGGTTGATCGGGGGCAGTTCGGACAACGGGGTGAGCCCGATCGGCACGCCTGCCCCGTAGGCGTTGAAGACCTGCCCGAAGCCCGCGTAGATGCCGACGTGGTCGTTCGCGGCGCGGAAGGTGATGATGTCGCCGGGGGCCATCGCCCATGCGGGGACGGGGTTGCCTGCCCACGCCTGCTGCTGGCTGACCCGTGGCAGCTGCACCCCGGCCTGCCGGAACGCCCACTGGGTCAGGCCCGAGCAGTCCCAGGCGTTGGGGCCGGTGCCGCCCCAGAGGTAGGGCTTGCCGGTTTGGGTGGTGGCCGCGGCCAGTGCGATGAGGCCGGCGGGGCTCGAGATGGGCAGGGCGAACTCGGAGCTGCCCGCGCTCCCCGAGCTGCCTGCACTCCCCGAGCTGCCCGGCTGGGCAAGGGCAGGGGCGACGGGCAAGGTCGCGAGGCAGGCCGCCAGCGCGGTGCCGGCGAGTGCGCGGCGTAGGTATTTCCCGGATCTGCCGTTCGTTGTCGTTCGGGTCACGGAAATGTCCTCCTCGGTGGTGCACCTGGGAATGGATCTCTGAAACCTTGGATCACAGAACAGTCGCGGTGTGTTACAGATCACTGCTCATTGTGGCCCACAACGCGACAGGGTGGGGCGCGAACCGGCGCGGATTCGCCGCCGGTGCCTCGGCCGATGCGAAGATCACCCCGTGGCGGAAATCGAGCGGCCCGACGAGCGGTTCACCCTGGCGAGCGAACGGACCTTCCTGGCGTGGATGCGGACCTCGCTCGGGTTCCTGGCCGGTGGCATCGCGATGGTCCACCTGGTGCCCGACTTCAGCACCGGGTGGGTGCGGACCCTGCTCGGGCTCATCCTGATCCTGCTGGCGGTGGCCGCCTCGCTGGTCGGGATGCGGCGCTGGCTGCAGGTCCGGCACGCGCTCGAGCGCGGTGCGCCGATGCCCGAGGCCAGGGAGCTGTGGCTGTTCGCGGTCGCGGTGTCGCTGGTTGCGGGGTTCACCGCGGTGGTGACGGTGATCGGGGCGCTCTGAGCGGGCAACGCCGAGGCGAACCCGACCCCCCGTGGCGGGCCGAGAATGTCCCGTGCATAGTGAGTCTCGGTTGTGACGGGTAGCACTCGCTAGGAGGAACGGTGGCTCTCAAGCTCGGGTACAAGGCTTCTGCGGAGCAGTTCGGGCCGCGCGAGTTGGTGGAACTCGCCGTGCTTGCCGAGGCGCACGGCCTCGACAGCGCGACGGTGAGCGATCACTTCCAGCCGTGGCGGCACAACGGCGGACACGCGCCGTTCTCGCTCGCATGGATGACCGCCGTCGGCGAGCGCACCACCACCCTGCAGTTGGGCACCTCGGTGATGACCCCGACCTTCCGCTACAACCCGGCCGTCGTGGCGCAGGCATTCGCGACGATGGGCTGCCTGTACCCGGGACGCATCATGCTCGGCGTCGGCACCGGTGAGGCCCTCAACGAGATCGCCACCGGCTACCAGGGCGAGTGGCCGGAGTTCAAGGAGCGGTTCGCGCGGCTGCGCGAGTCGGTGCAGTTGATGCGTCAGCTGTGGACCGGCGAGCGGGTCGACTTCGAGGGCGAGTACTACCGCACCGCGGGCGCCTCGATCTACGACGTCCCCGAGGGTGGCATCCCCGTCTACATCGCGGCAGGCGGTCCGGTGGTCGCCCGGTACGCGGGCCGTGCTGGTGACGGCTTCATCTGCACCTCGGGCAAGGGCATGGACCTCTACACCGAGAAGCTGATGCCCGCCGTCGCCGAGGGTGCGGAGAAGGTCGGCCGCACGACCGCGGACATCGACCGGATGATCGAGATCAAGATCTCCTACGACACGGATCCGGAGCTGGCACTGGAGAACACCCGGTTCTGGGCGCCGCTGTCGTTGACCGCCGAGCAGAAGCACTCCATCGAGGACCCGATCGAGATGGAGGCGGCCGCGGACGCGCTGCCGATCGAGCAGGTCGCCAAGCGGTGGATCGTCGCCTCCGATCCGGACGAGGCGGTCGAGCAGGTCAAGCAGTACGTGGACGCAGGCCTGAACCACCTGGTCTTCCACGCCCCCGGCCACGACCAGCGCCGCTTCCTCGAGCTGTTCGAGCGCGACCTGGCGCCGCGGCTGCGTGCGCTCGGCTGAGTCGGTCTGACGCCTTGCCGCCTGCCACTGGATGCAGTGGCAGGCGGCCTGCGTTTGTGGTCAGGCCCGTTCCCAGGCGAAGCCGTCGGGGTCGGTGAAGGTTCCGGCGTCACTGCCGATGGCGATTCGGTGCGATCCGGTGCCATCCGGGGAGACGCCTGCATCCTTGGCCGCGGCACGGCGTCCGTAGAGCGCCAGTCGGACGGGCGATCCGGGGGTGGCGAACTCGACGTACTTGCTGCCGAAGCTCTTCGCCACGGACAGCCCGCGGTCGACGTAGGCCTGCTTGCTCGCCTTGACATTCTCGACGCCCAGCAACAGCACGACGTCGTCGACCTCACGGGTGACAGGGCCGGTGTCCTTTTTCTGCGACGTCGCGATCTTCCAGATCGCGCCGTCGGGGGCCTGGACCACGCCGCCGTACCCCCAGAAGCTCTTCTTCGCCGGCTTCAGCTCCGTGAAGCCGGCGTCGAGTGCGGTGCCGACGAGGCTGTCGACGGTGCTCGGCTGGCCCACCACGAGTGACATGACGAATCCGCGAAAGCCGGTGGTCGGTGCTTCGGAGGCGCGGACCCGCACCCTGTCGCCCAAGCCGAAGGCGGCGGTGTAGGAGGCCTCGGCGGCAGTGGGGTCGGAGACTTCGAGGGTGATGAGGTCGATGGAGGTCATGGCTGTTCCTTCGGTGAGATGGTCGGCGGTCGGAGCCGATGCGGATGTCGTGGGGGTGAATCGGACGTGCCATCACCATCTCCCGCGGCGGGTGCCGTGCACATCCGTGGCGACCACGGAACCGTCCACTGATCGGGGCACGGATCGGCTTGCGCTCGTCCGGTAGCGTCCGGGCCGACCGGCCTCCGGGCGGCGCACTAGGCTTGCCCGTCATGGATGCCAGCGACGAGGTCATGGAAGCCGCACGCCGGATCGGGGCGGTGTTCGGCGGGCTGCCGCAGGTGCTGCGATTCCGGGCCGCGGTCGACGCGGACGCCGACGGCGAGACCCCGGACGAGGTGTCGATCGCCGTCGGGGACGGTTGCCCCGGGCCCGGTTACGCCTCGTACGCGACGCTGGACATGTCCCGTTTCCCGACGAATGTCACCACCGACGACGGCAGGCCGATCCGCACCGAACTGGTCACGGTCGGTCGCGCCGACTACCGGGCGCTGGCCGACGTGCTCGCGCAGTGTGCCTTCGCGGTGGCGTCCGGGTCGTTCCACCTGACGCCGAACTGCATCATCCCGAATGCGATCCGCGAGGTGGACCCGGAGCGGACCATGAAGCACCTGCTCTTGGTCGTGCCGTTCATCTGGCCGGACCTGGAGATCCTGGTCGACACCGAGGAGAGCGTCGACACCTGGCTGCAGGCGGTGCCGATCAGCGACAGTGAGCTCGAGTTCTCGTCCGCCAACGGGACCGATCAGCTGTTCCGGCGGCTCGAGGCGGCAGGCGCGGACGTGTCGGACATCGATCGCGCGTCGGTGCTCTGACGTGTAGGCAGGGTCAGCCGGGCGTGCCCGATCAGCGCAGCCGCCGCCGAACTGGCCGGGCCGTCCGAGCGCCAGGCGAGCGCGATGCGGCCGTGCAGCCCCGGCCGGGTGATGGTGACGGCCCGCAGTGCGCTCGCGTGCGCGGCCGCGACCGTCGTCGGCAGGACGGCCACCCCGAGCCCGCGCGCCGCCAGCCGTGCCAGGACGTTCGGGTCGCTCGCCTCGAACGCGACGCGGGGCGTGAATCCCGCTCGGGCGCAGGCGGTGTCGAGGGCAGTGCGGAGGCCGGTGCCGCGGGGCAGGGCGATCAGTTCGCGGTCGCACAGCGCCTCGAGGGTGATGGTGTCGCGGGCGGCCAACGGGTCGTCCGGCGGTGCCGCGGCGACGAACGGCTCGTCCACGAGGACGTGAACGGACACCCCCGGTGGCGGCGGTCCGGCCAGCCCGACGAGCGCGACGTCGAGCCGTCCCTCGCGCAGCGCGCCGAGTAGCCGCTCGGAGGTGTCCTCCGAGAGGGAGATGCCGACGCCGGGATGCTCGGCGTGGAAGCCGGCCAGCATGTCCGCGACGGTGACCGTCGGGCCCGCGGTGACCATCCCGACAGAAACGTGCCCGCGAATCAGTCCGGCCAGCTCGTCGACGGCGGCGCGCGCCCCCGCCACGGCGGCAAGGGCCGCCCTGGCGTACGGGAGCACCGCCTCGCCCGCGGGGGTCGGCCGGACGGTGCGGCCCGAGCGGTCAAGCAATTCCTGTCCCAGTTCGCGTTCGAGCCGGCGGATCTGCGCGCTGACGCCCGGCTGGGCGACGTGCACCCGCTCCGCCGCCCGGGTGAAATTTGCCTCCTCGACCACCGCGACGAAGTACTCCAGTTGGCGAAGTTCCATAACCAAAGATTCTAGCTACGAGACAAACCAGTTCTTGGACTTATTGCCGTGGTCCTCGCAGGATGGAGTGGTCAGGCACACCAGCTCCGTGCGGAGCGAGCAAGAGGGAGAACGCGATGACCGCAGTACGCGAAAAGGCAACCACTCCAGAGGATCTGGCCCGGATGTTTGTCGAACGAGCCAACTTGGGTGACGCGGCCGGGGTTGCCGAGCTGTACGAGCCCGACGCCGTGCTGGCCTTCCCGCCCGGTAGTGAGACCGTGGGCCGGGACGCGATCCGCACCGTCATCGAGCAGCTCCTGGCGAACCGGCCGCACTTCGAGGTCGAGGAGCCGATGCCGACGGTGCGCAGTGGTGACCTGGCGATGACCTCCACGCGGCCCGCGGACGACACCGGCGGTCGGGTGCAGGTGGTCCGGCGGCAGCCGGACGGGAGCTGGTTGCGGGTCCTGGACCGACCGGAGTCCCGCGGCTGAGTCGCTCACCGGCGACGGTCAGGCGCGTGGATCGACCGGAATCACGACCGGTGGCCGCAGCTCGCGCCGCACCGAGTACTCGGCCTCCCCGTGCAGCAGCTTCTCGCCGCCGGGGACGGACAGATCCACGGACACCGCTCCGGCCTCACAGTCGACGGAATCGATCGCCCCGAGCCGCACCGCGACCGCCGTCTCGCACATGCCGAACGCGATCCGCAGGTCGAATCCGACCCTGGCGACCTCGGTGCCGTCGATGAGCAGCGCCACCTCCGGCCGGTGCTCGGAGATGACGCGGTAGGGATCGACCAGCATCACCACCTCCTCGCGACCGGGCGCGGCAGCGGTGACGCGCGCGGCCTCGGCGAGGGCCCGGTACTTCTTCAGGCCGGCCAACAGCAGGGGGCAGGGGTCCTGATCGAGAAATCGCAACGCGGTGCTCAGGATGCGGCTGTCGATCAGCCGCAGCGCCGAGCGAGGCACCGCGCGCGTGGTGGTCACCCGGACCGGGGTCATCCCGGTCGGCGGCAGGTGTGGCTTCATGCGCGAGGTCAGGGCGACGTCGGACTGCTGCCCGAACACCGTGGCGCGCAGGGTCGATCTGGTCACGATCTCAGTTCTGGTCACGGTCCTTCTCCTCGATGAACTGGTGGCCGGCGTCTTCCCTTGGCTCGAGGCGCACGGAATGACCGTGCATCTGGCCCGGCGGCGGTTCGACCGCGACGACGGGAGGCGCCGGCCTCGGCTGGGTGTGCACGTGCTCGGTCGGCCACCGCCTTGCCCGTCGGGCCCGCACCGTTGCCCCTGCGCCCGCGGCCGCGGCGACGGAGGTCAGCCCCGCCAGGGCGATCAGGGCGACCGGTGGGGAGCCAGCGGGGCCGGGTGTGCCGCCCTCGTCGGTGGTCGGGATCGGCCGACCGACGGAGCTCGACGGACCCGGATCGGGTGTGTGCGTCGGGCGTGGATCCGGTTGCTTCGCGGTCGCGGTTGCTCCGGCCGACGCACCGGTCGGGCCCGGTGGGAGCGTTGACGCACCGTGCTGCGAGCCGGACTCGTCGGTGTCGTCGGTGCGCGGCGAGGTCTCCGTGGCGCCAGGCGGGTCCGTCGTCTCGGTGTCCGTCCACGGGGGCGGGGTCGGGATCGTCGCAACAGGGGGCGTCCACGTGGGAATGGTGGGGTTCGGTGCAGTGGGCAACTGGGGAATGGTCGGGATCGGCGGCAGAGAGGGGAGCTTGAAGTCGCCTTGCCCGGGCAGGTCGGGGTCCGGCAATTCGGGGACGGCTCGCACGAGCGGCGCCGCCGACTGCTGTGGCGCCGCTTCGGCACCCGGTGCGGACAGGCCCAGCGCCAGCGTGACGACCACGCCGGCGAGCACGGACACCATCGACCGGGATGTAGTTCGCATCGACACTCATCCCCTGCGGCCAGATCACACGATCCGGCCTGAGAACGACATTGCCACCGTGCGCACGGCCGGGCACGAGTAGCCGACTACCCGAATCCGGCGCGCCCGATGCGAGTGGCTGTGGCCGTCGGCGGACGGCGATCCGCACCACTAGGGTGGACGCCATGGCATCCGCGGAGTCGGCAGTCTCGAGCATCTACATCGCCTCCCCAGAGGGCGACACCGGGAAATCGACCATCGCGCTCGGCGTGCTGCAGATGCTCAGCGGCTCGGCTGCTCGGGTGGGGGTGTTCCGGCCGATCGCGCGCTCCACCGACGAGCCGGACTACATCCTGGAGCTGCTGCTCGACCACACGTCCGCGGATCTCGGCTATGAGCAGTGCCTCGGTGTCACCTACGAGCAGGTACACGCCGACCCGGAGCTGGCGCTCAGCGAGATCGTCTCGCGCTACCACGATGTCGCGGAACAGTGCGACGCCGTGGTGATCATCGGCAGCGATTACACGGACGTCGCCAGCCCGAGCGAGCTGAGCTACAACGCCCGGATCGCGGTGAACCTGGATGCGCCGGTGCTGCTCGCACTGCGCGGGTCGGGCCGGACCCCCGACGAGGTGTTGCAGCTGGCCCAGATCTGCGCGGCCGAGCTGCGCGCCCAGCACGCGCACCTGGTCGGCATCGTCGCGAACCGCTGCGACCCCGCCCGGCTCGCCGAGGTGACCACGGCGCTGGAGCCGATGGCGGTGCCCGCCTGGAGCCTGCCCGAGATCCCGTTGCTGGTCGCGCCGACCATGGGTGAGCTGCTGACGGCGGTCGACGGCGAGCTGTACAGCGGGGATCCCGAGCTGCTGCAGCGGGAGGCGCTGCGCGTGATGGTCGGCGGGATGACCGCCGAGCACATCCTCGAGCGGCTCTCGGAGGGCGTGGTGGTGATTGCCCCGGGCGATCGATCCGACGTGCTGCTCGCGATGGTCAATGCCCATGAGGCGGAAGGTTTTCCGTCGCTCGCCGGGATCATCATGAACGGCGGCATCGCCCCGCACCCCGCCATCGCGAAGCTCGTCGCGGGCCTCAAGCCGCGGTTGCCGATCCTCACCACCGACCTCGGGACATTCGACACCGCCAGCGCCGCCGCGCAGGCAAGGGGACGTGTCGGGGTCGGCTCGCAGCGCAAGGTGGACACCGCGCTGAGCCTGATGGAGCAGCGCGTGAACGCGGCCGACCTGCTGGCCCGCCTGGAGGTCGCCAGGCCAGAGGTGGTGACCCCGCAGATGTTCGAGTACCAGTTGATCGAGCGGGCCAGGGCGGATCGCAAGCACATCGTGCTGCCGGAGGGGGACGACGACCGGATCCTGCGGGCCGCCGGACGGTTGTTGCAGCGCAAAGTCGCCGACCTGACCATCCTGGGCGAGGAGGGCCCGGTGCGCAGGCGCGCCGCGGAACTCGGCGTCGACCTGAGCGCGGCCACCGTGCTCGACCCGACGAACTGCGAGTACACCGACGAGTTCGCGCAGGAATACGCGCGACTGCGGGCGCACAAGGGGATGACCCTCGAACGTGCCCGCGAGGTGATGGCCGACATCTCCTATTTCGGAACGATGATGGTGCAGTTGGGGATCGCGGACGGCATGGTCTCCGGTGCCGCGCACACCACCGCCCACACGATCCGGCCGTCGTTCGAGATCATCAAGACCGCGCCTGGCGTCTCGACCGTCTCGAGCATCTTCCTGATGTGCCTGGCCGATCGGGTGCTGGCCTACGGGGACTGCGCGGTCGTGCCGGACCCGACCTCGGAGCAGTTGGCGGACATCGCGATCTCCTCCTCCCAGACCGCAGCCCAGTTCGGCATCGATCCGCTGATCGCGATGCTGTCGTACTCGACCGGCGACTCGGGCTCCGGCGCTGAGGTGGACAAGGTCCGCGAGGCGACCGTCCTGGTCCGCGAACGGCGCCCGGACCTGTTGGTGGAGGGGCCGATCCAGTACGACGCGGCGATCGAGCCGACGGTGGCGAGCACGAAGCTGCCCGACTCGAAAGTGGCGGGCAGGGCGACGGTGTTCGTGTTCCCCGACCTGAACACCGGGAACAACACGTACAAGGCGGTGCAGCGCAGCGCGGGGGCCGTCGCGGTCGGCCCGGTCCTGCAGGGCCTGAGGAAACCGGTCAATGACCTGTCCCGCGGTGCGCTGGTCCAGGACATCGTCAACACGGTCGCCATCACGGCGATCCAGGCGCAGGGCGTCGCCGAAGGGAGCCGGCAGTGAACGGTCCGGTGCTGGTCATCAATTCGGGTTCGTCCTCGATCAAGTACCAGCTGATCGACGCGGACGGCGGCGAGGCCATCGCCTCGGGGCTCGTCGAGCGGATCGGTGAGCCGGACGGCGTCATCGGGCACCGGTATCGCGGCGCCGACAGCGAGCATCGTGGTCCGATCGCCGACCATGCCGAGGGCCTGCGGCTGGCCTTCGCGATGTTCGCGGAGGCGGGCATGGACCTGGCGTCGGCCGGCATCGCCGCGGTCGGTCACCGCGTGGTGCACGGCGGCGAGGTGTTCTACCGGCCGACGCGTATCACCGCCGACGTCGTTGCCGAGATCTCGCGGTTGTCCGCCCTTGCCCCGCTGCACAATCCGGCGAACGTGGTGGGCATCGAGAGTGCGATGCGGGTATTCCCCGACGTCCCGCACGTCGCGGTCTTCGACACCGCTTTCTTCCACACGCTGCCGGCGGAGGCCAGGACCTACGCCATCGACGCAGCGGTCGCGGCGGCACACGGGGTGCGCCGCTACGGATTCCACGGCACCTCGCACGAGTACGTCTCCGGCCGGGTGGCCGAGGTGCTCGGCAGGGACAACGCCGAGCTCAACCAGATCGTGCTGCACCTGGGCAACGGGGCCTCGGCCTCGGCGATCGCAGGCGGTAGGGCGATGGACACCTCGATGGGTCTGACCCCGCTCGAGGGTCTGGTGATGGGCACCCGCAGCGGCGACATCGACCCGGGGATCGTGATGCACCTGCGGCGCAGCGCGGACCTGGACGTCGACGCCATCGACGACCTGCTCAACCGCGGGTCCGGGCTCAAGGGCCTGTGCGGGGTCAACGACTTCCGCGAGCTGCGCCGTCTCATCGATGGCGGGGACGGGGCGGCCCGGCTCGCCTACGACGTCTACATCCACCGGCTGCGCAAGTACATCGGGGCGTACCTGGTGACGCTGGGCAGGGTCGACACCATCGCCTTCACGGCCGGGGTGGGGGAGAACGCGGTCGAGGTGCGTGCCGACGCACTCGCCGGTCTGGAGGCGCTCGGAATCGAGATCGATCTCGACCGCAATGCGGCGAAAGACCGTGCCGCCCGGGTGATCTCGACGGACTCTTCGCGGGTCACCGTGCTCGTGGTGCCGACCAACGAGGAGTTGGCCATCGCGAGGGCCGCGCGCCGGTTCGCCCCGGATGGCGAGGGCGACGGGCCGCAGCGATGATTTTCGGGCGGCTCTAGGGTCTACATTCCCGAAGCCCGTCAGACACGGAGAACAACGGAAGAGGAGCGAGTCCCATGCGCATCGTTATCAGCGAGTTCATCAGCTTGGACGGCGTCGTGCAGGCACCGGGTGGACCCGAGGAGGACACCGACGGCGGTTTCGCCCACGGCGGCTGGACCCACCCGTTCTTCGACCCGGAGGTGGTGGGCGGTGCGTTCGATGATGCGCTGAGCAAGGCCGAGGCCCTGCTGTTCGGGCGCCGCACGTGGCAGACGATGGCGGGGGCGTGGCCCGAGCGAGCCGGTGACCCGTTCGCCGACAAGATGAACGCCATCGCGAAGTACGTCGTGTCCGACACGCTGGGCGATGACGAGCTGACGTGGGAGAACACCACGCGGATCTCCGGCGACGAGGCCGTTGCCCGCATCCGGGAGCTGCGCGAGACCGAGGGCGGCGACCTGGTGGTCATGGGCAGCCCCACCCTGGTGCGGACCCTTCTGCAGGAGGGCCTGGTCGACGAGCTCCGGCTCATGGTCATGCCGGTGCTCCTCGGCGGCGGGAAGACGATCTTCCCCGACGGCGGCAAGCTGAACACCCTCGAGCTGGTCTCCACCGTCATCAGCAGTGCGGGTGTGCACGTCTGCACCTACCGGCCGGTCACCGAGGCCTAGATCCGCGGCGGTCCCCGTCCGACCGGGCGGGGACCGTGCGCTGCCGGCTCAGACCAGGCTCTTGGGCCGGATCGAATTGGCCAGGTCCACGAGTGCGTATCGGTGCCTGCGGTCCTCGGCGTTGCGCGCGAGGGCCCGCAGCCCGGCCTCGGTGCCTGCGCGCAGTCCCCGCTCGGTGAAGGCCACCCCGAGGATCGGTTCCTGTTCGGATTTCGCGACGTGGCCGAGCAGCACCCAGTCCAGCGCGGTGCCGAGCACAAGCGTGCGCATCTGCAGCGCCCGACCCTCGTTGGGCGGCAACGCGTTCACCCGGCGCGCTGCCTCCCGGATCGCGGTCTCGCCGATCTCCTCGATGGGCGCGCCCGAGAGCAGCGTGAGCACCGAGGTCATCCGGGCGACGCTGAAGTGTCGCGAGCTCGGCGGCACCTGATCGAGGGCCGCGATCGCACCGCTGGTGTCACCCCGGTCGGCCAGCTGCCTGGCGAGCCCGAAGGCGGCGCTGACCATGCTGCGGTCCGTGCGCCACACCGTTCGGTAGTACTTCTCGGCGAACCCGCGCCACTGTTCGGGCTGGTCGGTGTCCCAGTGCTGGAGAATGAGTTCCGCGGTGGCGGCCAACGCCAGCTTCGGGGCCATCTCGCCGGGCAGCGCCTCGAGGACGGACTCGAACTGGCTCATCGCCTGCTCGTACTCCGCGCCGAGCAGGGAGGCCATCCCGCTGTACCAGTCGACCCTCCAGTTCGATCCCTTTGCCGCATTGAGAGAACCGAGCACCCGTGACGCCTCGGTCGCATCGCCGAGGTCGAGATGGGCCTTCGCCTCCGCCAGTGCGATCTCGGCGGTGAACCCCGGGCGGCCGTCCACCGTTCGCTCGAGCCCGTTCGCCCTGGCGTGACGGATGGCGTCCAGGGTCTGATCCGGTTCCGCGTGCACGGCGGCGGCCAGCAGGGCGGCGCTCGGGTCGGACGGGTTGATCAGCGGAACGGCGAGCGCGGCCGTGATGTCGCGCCCCGACATGGTCGGCTCGTGCCTGCGGCCGTCGACATAGACATCGGTCTGCCGCACCGCCTCGTCGGTACCGAAGGTGGTGCGCTGCGGGCTGAACAGTTCGGAGAGCCCGGGCCGCTCCTCGTCGGTCTGCTGCGCCAGGATCTCGCGGAGCACCCCGGTGAGCTGGCTGGCCATCTCCTCGGCGGAGCGGAACCGTTGGTCGGGATCGGCCGCGGTCGCCCTCAGCAGCAACCGACGGAAGGACTCGTACTCCCCGAGCAGCGGTGCCTGCTCGGGGCCGGGCACTCCGTCGAGGTATTTGCCTTTGGCGGAGGGCATCTGGAGGCAGAGCACGGCGAGGGTCCGGCCGACCGTGTAGATGTCGGAGGCGACTGTCGGACCGGTCCTGAGAATCTCCGGCGCCTGGTAGCCGGGAGTGCCGTAGAGGTAGCCGTAGTCCTCGATGCCCGCGACGGCACCGAGGTCGATCAGCTTGAGCTGATCGTCGGTGATCATGATGTTCTCCGGCTTGAGGTCGTTGTAGACCAGACCAACCGAATGCAGGTACTCGAGCGCGGGCAGGATCTCGAGCACGTACGCGATGGCCTGTTCGACCGGAATCCGTTCCGGCCGTTTGTGAGTGCTGAGTACGTCGCGGAGCGAATGCCCGGCGACGTACTCCATGACGATGTACCCCATCGGGCTGCCGTCGGGCCGCGGATGCTCGACGAAGTTGTAGATCTTCACGATGCTCGGGTGCGCCACCTCTGCGAGGAACTGCCGCTCGGCGAGCGCGACGGCCTGCGCCTCGGCGTCCCCGAAATGCAGCAGGCCCTTGAGTACCACCCAGCGGTCGCTGACATTGCGGTCGATCGCGAGGTAGATCCAGCCGAGACCGCCGTGCGCGATGCACCCCTGCACCTCGTACTGGCCGCCGACCAGATCGCCGGGACCGAGCAGCGGAGTGAAGTCGAAGATGGTGCCGCAGGAGGGACAGGTGCCCGCGGACGCCGCTGCGTCGGAGGGACCCTTGCGGCCGACAGGCTTCCCACATTTCCAGCAGAACCGTTTCTTCTCCGGCACGACGGGGTCGACCATCATCGCGTTGGTGGGCTCGACGGCGGTGACCGGCGGGACCTCGACCAGGCCGCCGCCGAGGCGGCGGCGCACGCTGGTCCGCGACCGTTGCGAGCGACTCCCGCGCCCGGTGGTGCGGGCGGGAGCTGACGATTCCGGGGCCGTCGCCTGGGTGCGGCCGGTGGCTTCCGGTGCGGAGGCCTGGGTGCGGTCGGAGATTTCCGGTGCGGAGGCCTGGGTGCGGCCGGACGGTTCCGGCATCGAGGCCTGGGTCCGTTCGGACCGCTCGGTCGATGCGGACGGCGGCTCCGGGACCGACGGCTCCGGACCCGGATCTCCTTGCGTTCCAGCCATTGTCTCCGCTTTCAGTCCAGGTAGTGCGGGACCGGTGGGCCCGGCGACGGCCCGAGTACTCTCAGCCACCGATCGTAGATCCGATTCCAGGTGCCGTCCCGTCGCATCCGCTCCAGGCTGCCGTTGACCATCCGCACCAGGTCGTCGTCCGACTTGTTGATCCCGATCCCGTACGGCTCCGAGCTCAGGCTCTCGCCCACGATCTCCAGGTACGGGTCCTGGGCCGCGAGGCCGGCCAGGATCGAGTCGTCGGTGCTCACCGCGTCGACCTGGCGCTGCTGCAACACCACCAGGCAGTCGCCCCAGTTCGGGACCGTGACGACCGTCGCCTCGGGCTGCACCTGCTGGATCCGATCGACGGAGGTGGTGCCCTCGGCCGCACAGACGCGCCTGCCCGCCAGGTCGGCTGCGCCGCCGATGCCGGACCCCTTGACCGCCAGCACCCGCTGCTGGGCCTGGAAGTACACCGTGGAGAAGTCCACCTTCTCGCGGCGTTCGCAGGTGATCGTCATCGTCTTGACCACCGCGTCGACCGTGCTGTTCATCAGCGCCGGGATGCGGCCCGCGGAGGGCAGGATCCGGAACTCCACCCGGTTCGGGTCGCCGAGCAGGTCGCGTGCCAGTTCGCGCGCGATGTCCGCGTCGAAGCCCTCGATGGCGCCCGTCGCCGGATCGCGGAAGCTGAACAGATTGCTGCCGGTGTCGAGCCCGACGATGAGCCTGCCCCTGGCACGGATCTCGGCGAGGGAGGCGGTCGGCGGGGGCTCGGGCGAAACGTCGGGGAAGGGACGCAGGCTCGCGGTGGGGTCCCCGCAGCTCGCCTCGTTCGTCGGAGGTCCCGTCGGCGGCGGCGCGATCGTTGCTCCCTCGGGGAGGGGAGGTTCGGTGTAGCCGCCCGTGTTCGCGACGATGCCCGGCTCGGCCTGCGTGCAGCCGGCCGTGATCAGCGACGCGGCCACGAGCAGGGCGGCCCCGGTGGTCCGCCACCTCGGTCCCGTCGGGCGCCGCTCGGCCGACGCGGATGCGGGTCTCGTCACTGGTACTCCCGAAGCCGTGGCCACAGGCCGACCCCGACGCCTGCCGCCGCAACGGCGGAGAGCACGAGCGCCCCGGAGCCGAGGCCGCGCAGGGTCGAGTGGGCGCGGTTGACATCGGCGCGCAGCTCGCCGCGGGTCGCGATGATGGCGTCGTCGAGCGCGGCGTCGGCCCGGGCGAAGTGTGCCGTCGAGTCCTCCGCGCCGGGGCCGGTGACCACGGCCGCGGCCGAACCCCAGTCGCCGTTGTCGAGCAGGTTCTGCACCCGCTGGTGCGCGACGGACCAGTTCTTCCCGGCCTCGGCGGCCTCGTCGACCAGATCGGTGGCCACCTTCACGCGGCCGTCGTTCGGATAGCCGGCCAGGATCTCCTCGAGGCGCGTCAGGTGCGTGCCGAACGCCGCCGCATAGCCGCCCTTCACGTCGCGGCGCACCAGGCCGAGGGTCTCGTCGGCCCGTGCCTGCTGCGCGAGGATGCGCCCGGTGGTCAGCTGCATCAGCGGGCGGGCGCCCTGCTCGAGGGCCCTGCCGGTCGACGTCGAGGAGATCAGCCCGGCGATCAGCAGCCACCCAAGCAGCGCCGCCATCGCGGCGGCGGACAGGATCAGACCCGGGTTCAGCAGCCGCCTGGTCCATCCGGCGAGCAGGACCAGGCCGACCACGAGGGCGATCAGCGACAGCAGGAGCAGGCCGATCGCCAGCCAGGGCGGGGTGGCGAACTCGTCCTGGTTCTGCACAACGGCCTCCGCCTGCTGGCCGTGCAACTCCTCGGCGATCGGGAGCAGGGTCGTCTGCATCATGGACGAGGCCTCGCGCAGGTACGCGGTGCCGACGGGGTAGCCGCTGCGGTTGTAGGAACGGGCCGTCTCGATCAGGCCCGTGTAGACCGGCAGCCCGGTGGACAGCTCGGTGAGCAGCCGCTGACCTTCGGCGTTCGTCTCGATGATGCCGCTTGCCGCACCGATCAGGTCGGCGGCCGCCTCGCCGATCGACTGGGTGTACCGGTCGCGCACCGCGACCGGTTCGATGCCACCGAAGATGAACGCGGTGGTGGCGGCGGCGTCCGCGATCGAGAGCGAGCTGTAGAGGTTCTGGGTGGCGTTCGCCTGGGGCTCGACCTGGTTGAGCAGCGTGTCGAGGGTGCGCTGCCGGTCCGCTACCTGGATCGCGGCGACGGTGCCCGCGACCAGCGCCAGCACGATCAGCGCGGTCCCGAGCGCGAGCAGCCTGGCGGGAGTCGTCCTGAGGAACTCGGACAGACGGCTGTATCGGCCCTGGGTATCGGAGGGCCCGCCGGCCCGCGGCGCGAGATCATCGCCGAGCGGTTCCGTCGACGGTGCTTCCCGAACGGCCACCACGCACCCTTCCCAGCTGGCCCGGATGCCAGTCAAGGGGGAGCATATAAGCAGTAACTGAGCTTTGTTGTGCGTGACTGGCCTAAGTTCGGTCGAGAACGAGTTGACGAGGCGCGAGGGACCGCGTGGGGTGCGACGTGGCCGGATGTGGGGCAGGTGAACGAAGTCGATGCGCGGTGACGGGGACGGCTGGGCCAAGAGCGAAGACGGAATTCGGCATTGGGGCAAGTTCGGCGCGGCGGGGCTGCTGCTGCGCGCGCCCGCGGCCGACGGAACCCCGACCGTGCTCCTGCAGCACCGCGCCCAGTGGAGTCATCAGGGCGGCACCTGGGCGCTGCCCGGCGGGGCCCGCGACAGCCACGAGTCGACGGTGCACGCGGCCGTCCGCGAGGCGGAGGAGGAGGCCGGTATCCCCGGCGGCGAACTGCGGGTCCGTGCCGAGCGGGTGACCGCGCGCGCCAGCAGCGGCTGGAGCTACACCACGGTGATCGCCGACGCGGCCGGACCGCTCACGACGGTGCCGAACGGTGAGAGCACGGAACTGCGCTGGGTGCCCGAGGACCAGGTGTCGGGATTGCTGCTGCACCCGGGTTTCGCGGCGAGCTGGCCGCAGTTGCGGAGCACGCCGGTCCGGCTGCTGCTGGACACCGCGAACGTGCTGGGATCGAGGCCGAACGGCTGGTGGCGGGATCGGGCGGGGGCGACGGGGGAGCTGCTCGCCGCGCTGGCCGCGACCCTGCCCCGCACCATCGAGCTGCCGGACGGCGGATTCGGCTGGCTGCCGCGGATCGAGGCGGTCCTCGAGGGTCAGGCGCGCACCGTCGGCGCGGTGGACGCCCGGGTTCCCGTGCACGTCGCCGCGGGCAGCGGGGACGACGAGCTGGCCTTGTTGGCCGGTGCGGGCACGGAGCTGGCGATGGCCGCGGGCGGCGGCGTCGGGCACCCGGCCTTCGGGGGCGTCGACGAACACCTGACCGCCGTGGTCACCGCGGACCGTGGGCTGCGCGAGCGCCTGCCGGAGACGGTCGTGCAGCTGTCGCCCTCGAGCGTGCTGGGGTGGCTGGACTGAATCCCCGCCGCGCCGGCTAGCGGCGGGCGGCGTTGCGGGCCAGGGTGTCGGCCAGCGAACGGGCCGCCGCCTGCGGGTCGCGCGCCTCGGTGATCGCACGCACCACCACGATGCGCTCGGCCCCGGCGTCGAGGATCTCGGGCAGCCGCTCCTCGTCGATGCCGCCGATCGCGAACCACGGGCGGGTCGGGTGCGAGTCGGCGGTCGAGCGGACCAGGTCGATGCCCGAGGCGGTCCGGCCCGGCTTGGTCGGGGTGGCCCACACCGGCCCGGTGCAGAAGTAGTCGACGTCGTCCTCGATGGAGGCGAGCTGTGCCTGCGCGCGGCTGTGCGTCGAGCGGCCGATCACCACGTTGGGCCCGAGGATCCGGCGGGCGTAGTGCACCGGCAGGTCGCCCTGGCCCAGGTGCAGGACGTCGGCGCCCGCGGCCAGCGCCAGGTCGGCGCGGTCGTTCACGGCGAGCAGCGCGCCGTGCCTGCGGGCGGCCGCGCCGAGCTCGGCCAGCGCGCCCAGCTCCTCCTGGGTCTCCATCGGGCCGAGCTTCTGCTCGCCCGCCGACCCCTTGTCGCGAAGCTGGATGATGTCGACGCCGCCGGACAGCGCGGCCTCGGCGAACTTCGCGAGGTCGCCCTTGTCGCGTCGGGCATCGGTACAGAGATACAGACGGGCGGTGGCGAGGCGTTCTCGAGGGGTGAGGTGCCTGCCGGAATGCGAGGGGTGCACGCTCTCAACGGTAGTCTCTACGCAGAGAGAAGTGACACGGGAGTCCCGGCGAGCGCGGGGCTGAGAGGGGGCCGCGAGCCCCGACCGTCATACCTGACCCGGATCATGCCGGCGCAGGGAGTGAGGTGGAGTTGTGAGCAGATCTGTCGCGGTGATCGGCGGCGGCGCGATCGGTCTGTCGATCGCGTGGCGTGCCGCCCAGGCCGGTTGGAGCGTCACCGTCCACGATCCGGCACCCGCATCGGGGGCGTCGTGGGTCGCGGGCGGGATGCTGGCACCGCTGTCGGAGGGCTGGCCGGGCGAGGACGCGGTCCTGCAGGTCGGGGCCGCGTCGCTGGCCCGCTGGCCCGACTTCGGCGCCGAGCTCGAGACGCTCTCCGGCGAGACGCTGTTCACCTCCCATGGCTCGCTCACCGTCGCGCTCGACGCGGCCGACGCCGCGGACCTGCGGACCGTGGCCGAGTGGATCGCAGGCCAGGGCTACGAGCTGGAACTGCTCTCGCGCGCGCAGATCCGGGCCGCCCAGCCGTCGCTGGCCCCGAACATCCGGCTGGCCCTGCTCGCGGCCACCGAGTCCGCCGTCGACAACCGCGCGCTGATCGCGGCGCTGCGGTCGGCCTGCACCCGGTCGGGGGTCGAGTTCGTCGCCGAGGCGGTCACCGACCCCGCCGCGGTCGCCGCCGACCAGGTGGTGGTGTCCGCCGGTACCGCGTCCGCGCGATTGTGGCCAGGGCTGCCGGTCCGGCCGGTCAAGGGCGAGATCTTGCGGCTGCACCGCAGGCCGGGGGTGGCGCCCGCCCCGACGATGACCATCCGCGGCAGCGTGCACGGGCGGCCGGTGTACCTGGTGCCGCGCGGCGACGGCCTGGTGGTCGGCGCGACCCAGCACGAGTCGGGGGAGGACACCCAGGTCACCGTCGCCGGGGTCCGCGACCTGATCGCCGATGCGCAGACGCTGATGCCGAGCATCGGGGAGTACGAGCTGCACGAGTGCGCCGCCGGACTGCGCCCGATGAGCCCCGACAACCTGCCGATCATCGGCCGGGTCTCGGACCGGGTGGTGCTGGCCACCGGGCACGGACGCAACGGCGTGCTGCTGACCCCGCTGACCGCGGACGCGGTGGTCGCCGAGCTCGACGGCGCACCCTTGGCGGAGGCGAAGAGCGCCTCCCCGGAACGATTCACCTTCAACGATGAGTGAGGATTCGATGACGAACACACCGGTGAACATCGGGATCACCGTCAACGGCGAGGACCATCAGCTGTCCGAGCCGCTGACCGTGGCCCAGCTGCTGGAGCACCTCGGCCTGCCCAGCAAGGGCATCGCGGTCGCGGTGGACGGCGCGGTGTTCCCGCGGGCGTCCTGGGACACCCCGGTCGGCAAGGGCTGGGAGATCGAGATCCTGACGGCGGTGCAGGGTGGCTGACCCGCTCACCGCCGACCGTCTGACCATCGCCGGTCGCAGCTTCGGCTCCCGGCTGATCATGGGGACCGGCGGCGCGGCGAACCTCGCGGTGCTGGAGGAGGCGCTCGTCGCGTCCGGCACCGAGCTGACCACCGTGGCGATGCGGCGCGTCGACGCGGCGGGCGGCACCGGGGTGCTCGACCTGCTGCGCAAGCTGGACATCGCCCCGCTGCCAAACACCGCCGGCTGCCGCGGCGCCGCCGAGGCGGTGCTCACCGCGCAGCTCGGCCGGGAGGCGCTGGAGACCGACTGGGTGAAGCTGGAGGTCATCGCCGACGAGCGCACCCTTCTGCCCGATGCCATCGAATTGGTTTCCGCAGCGGAACAACTCGTCGACGACGGCTTCACCGTGCTGCCGTACACCACCGACGACCCGGTGCTGGCCCGGCGGCTCGAGGACGCCGGGTGCGCGGCGGTGATGCCGCTCGGCGCGCCGATCGGTACCGGCCTCGGCATCTCGAACCCGCACAACATCGAGATGATCGTGGCGGCCGCAGGGGTCCCGGTGATCCTCGACGCGGGCATCGGCACCGCGAGCGACGCCGCACTGGCCATGGAGCTCGGCTGCGACGCGGTTCTCCTCGCGACCGCGGTGACCAGGGCCAAGGTGCCGGCACTGATGGCGTCGGCGATGGCGTCCGCGGTGACCGCCGGGTACCTGGCCCGCCGCGCCGGACGGATCCCGAAGCGGTTCTGGGCACAGGCGTCGTCGCCCGACCTCTAGGAGGCGATCACAGTGTCGACTGCGGCCGGTGAATTGACGCGCCGGCTGTGCCGCATCGAGACCGCGCCCGGCTCGGACGCCGAGGTCGCGGACCGGATGCTGCGTCCGTCGGGCCTCTCGCTCCACAGCACCGTCGTCCAGCTCATCTGCAGCGCTCTCGACCATCTGGACCTGGCAGGCCGGGGCACCGACCCGCACGAGTTCGCACACCCGACCCTGATCCGCTCAGCCGTCACGACCGCGGCGACCGCGCTGTGGCTCATGGCCGGCCCGATCGACGAACAGTGCTATCGCACATTGCAGTTCGGCTACCGTGACCAGGTATACCGCCGCCAGTACCTGGTGACGAGCCGGGCCGGATTGCGGGAGTGCGCCGCCGCCGACGCGCGAGGTGCGGAGCTGTTGGCCGCCGCCAGGACTGTGCGGCCCGGCCTGAGCGAGCGCAGCTTCCGAACCATCGACTCGGACAGCTTCATCGTCGCCCAGGCGGGCCTGCTCATGCGGCCGGATGCGCTCGGCGGCCCCGACCCGGCGACGGAGGTGCCCACCCAGTGGAACCTTCTCAGCGCCTATGCGCACGGCCGGAACTGGTCGACCGTCGAGAAGGGCGACCAGATGGACAGCGCCGAGGTCGCACTGGCGGTGGCGGAGGCTGCGGTGGCCCGGCTCGAACAGCTCAACGTCGCGCGCTGACGCGTGGCGGGACCGGATCTCTGACCCCGACGACCGCCACGCCCTCTCAGGGTCGGGGTCATCCCTAGGTATGACAGGGGACGCGACCTGCGGGCGATGTGCGCGGGCCCGGACTGAGGAATCCTTCACGTCATGATTGAAGTGAGGGGTTTGACGAAAGAGTTCGGGCCCACGAAGGCGGTCGAAGACCTGACCTTCACGGTTCAGCCCGGCATGGTGACCGGATTCCTTGGACCGAACGGTGCAGGCAAGTCCACGACGATGCGGATGATCCTCGGCCTGGACAAGCCGACCGCGGGAACCGCGTTGATCGACGGCAAGCCGTACCACGACCTGAAGCAGCCACTCCGGACCGTCGGTGCGCTGCTGGACGCGAAGTGGGTGCACCCCAACAGGTCCGCGAAGGCCCACCTGCAGTGGATGGCGGCGTCCAACGGGATCCCGATGTCCCGCGTCGACGAGGTGCTGCGGCTGGTCGGCCTGACCGAGGTCGCGGGCAAGAAGGCCGGCGGGTTCTCGCTCGGCATGTCGCAGCGGCTCGGACTGGCGGCCACCCTGCTCGGTGACCCGAAGGTCCTGCTGTTCGACGAGCCGGTCAACGGGCTCGACCCCGAGGGCATCGTCTGGATCCGAAAGTTCATGCAGCGCTTGGCTGCTGAGGGGCGCACGGTGCTGGTGTCCAGCCACCTGCTCTCCGAGATGGCGCTGACCGCCGAGCACCTCGTGGTGATCGGCCGGGGACGGTTGATCGCCGACACCACCGTCAAGCAGTTCGTCGACCGCTCGTCTGAATCGACCGTACGGGTGCGCAGCCCCCAGCTGGACGCGCTGCGCAGCGCGCTGACCTCGCATGGGCTCACGGTCCGCGAGGACGGCACCTCCGAGCTCGGCGGCGCGCTCATCGTGCTCGAGGCGACCACCGACGTCGTCGGCCAGATCGCAGGCGGCCAGGGCATCGTCTTGCACGAGTTGGCCGCCCAGCAGGGGTCCCTGGAGGACGCCTTCATGAAACTGACGGGGGACGATGTGCAGTACCACGCTGCAGGCGTCGACGACGTGATGGGAGGGGCGCTCTGATGGGTGTCGTGAACGCAGAACGGATCAAGCTCACCTCGACCCGGTCGCCGTGGTGGTGCACCGTCGCGATCATCGCGCTCGGCCTCGGCCTGGCCGCGGTGATCGGGCTGAGCGCCAAGGCCAGCTACAACGCCTTCCTGGACGACGTCGCGAAGGGCGAGAAGCCCGACTTCGAACCCTTCCTGCCCACGCTCGCGGACGCGGTCGGCGGGGTCTCCGGGTTCGGTGTGCTGATCCTGATGATCCTGGCGGCACTCGCGGTGACCAGCGAGTACCGGTTCGGCATCATCCGCACCACCTTCCAGGCCGTGCCCAAGCGTGACTCGGTGCTGATCACGAAGGCCGGGCTGATCGGCGGCTTCGGCGCTTTGCTCACCTTCGTGCTCACCTTCGGTGCGTACGCGATCGCCAAGGCGACGGCGGGATCCGATGCGGGTGCGGCGCTGAAACTGTCCGGCGGCGACGCCTGGCGGGCGATCTACGGCGTGCCGATCTACGCCTTCCTGTGCGTGGTGCTCGCCGTCGCGGTCGGCACCCTGCTCCGGCAGTCGGCGGGTGCGATCGCGCTGCTGCTGCTCTGGCCGCTGCTGATCGAGAACCTGTTCGGCCTGTTCGGGCGGTTCGGCGAGAACATCAAGCCGTTCCTCCCCTTCATGAACGCGAACAATTTCCTCGGCGCGCCGCAGGGCGTCGATTTCCACTGGGGGCCGTGGGGCAGCCTGGTGTACTTCGCGGCCTTCGTCGCGGTGATCTTCGGACTCGCCCTGTTCACCGTGAACCGCCGCGACGCCTAGATCCCGAGCAGACGACCGTGCGCGTCCGGCACCCCACCTCGGGTACCGGGCGCGCACGGTTTCTTTTTGCGCCGTTCCGGCGCCCGTGCGCAGTACGCTCGGCAAATGCGACAGTCCATTCGGGCACGGGTCGGAGCGTCGGCGGCGGTCGTACTGGCCGGGATCGCGGTGGTGTCCGGGTGCGGCAGGGACGAACAGGAGTCGCCGCCAGCACCGCCGGTCGACGGCCAGTCGCTGGCGGCGGCCGTCGGGGGCGACGCGGTCGCCGCGCACATGGAGGCGCTCGAGCGGATCGCGACGGACAACGGGGGCAACCGGGCCGCGGGGACCGCGGGCTACGACGCCAGCGTCGACTACGTCGTGGACCGACTCCAGGAGGCGGGCTTCGAGGTGTCCACCCCCGAGTTCGACGTCGACCGCTTCATCGCCGGGCCGGTGGAACTGCGGGCGGGTGACCGTCAGTTCACCGTCAGCACCCTGGAGTACTCGCCCGCGACGCCGCCGGAGGGGATCACGGCGCGGACCCTCGCGCTGCCGGACGACGGCAGCCCCGGCTGCGAGGCGACCGACTACGACGGGCTCGATGCAGGGGGCGCGATCGTGGTGGTCCGACGCGGGGTCTGTCCCTTCTCGGAGAAGGAGCGGGTGGCCGCCGATCGCGGCGCCGTCGCCCTCGTCGTGTTCAACAACGAGGAGGGCGCGCTGGCGGGCGGCACGTTGGGGGAGGACTCGGACCCGCGGATCCCCGCCGTGAGCGTGCCGGGCTCCGAGGGGCCCGCGGCCGCGGCCGCACCGGAGTTGTCGCTGAAGCTGGAGGCGGTCACCGAGGCAACCACGAGCCGAAACGTGATCGCGCAGACCACAACCGGGTCGACGGAGAACGTGGTGTTGGTCGGCGCGCACCTGGACAGCGTCGAGAAGGGCCCGGGGATCAACGACAACGGATCCGGCTCGGCCGCGGTGCTCGAGACCGCGCTGCGGCTGGGCAGCGCCCCGAACGTGACCAATGCCGTGCGCTTCGCCTGGTGGGGCGCGGAGGAACTGGGCCTGGTCGGATCGGAGCGGTACGCCGAGGGGCTCGACGGGGGTGAACGCGAGGACATCGCGCTGTACCTGAACTTCGACATGCTCGGCTCGCGGAACGCGGGGTACTTCACCCTCGACGGCGACGATTCCGACCACGAGGGCGCCGGGCCGGGGCCGCAGGGCTCCGACGCGATCGAGCGAACCCTGGGCGGATTCCTCGCCTGGCGCGGGATCGTCGCGGACGGAACAGATTTCGACGGCCGATCCGACTACGGCCCGTTCATCGAGATGGGGATACCGTCCGGTGGGGTCGACAGCGGGGCGGACGATCGCAAGTCGGACGAGCAGGCACTGAAGTGGGGTGGCACCGCCGGCGAGACCTTCGATCCCGGCTACCACTCGCCGGAGGACACCCTGGCCAACGTCGACCGGGCGGCGCTGGCGCAGAACGCGGCGGCGGTGGCGTTCGGCGTCGGCACGTACGCGAACTCCATCGAGGGCCCGGACGGGGTTCCCGCCAGGGCGGACCGCGCGCAGGCTCGGGAGGGCGCAGGACAATGACCCGGATAGTATCTGTGACTCTGAGTTACACTTCGGCCTGTGACTGAGGACCACTCGACCTCGGGCGTCGACCCAGCCGGCGCGAGCGACCGCGACCGCGCGTCTGGGCGCTCCGCGGGCTCCGCGCCTGTGCACCGCAGCAGGCCCGAGGCCGCGGCCCTGTGGATCCGCGGGGTCAACACCCGACCCCAGGTGGTCGACGCGTTCCGCAGGATCCGCAGGGTGCTGCCGGGCGACCCGTCCTTCGGTGATCCGCTGTCCACGGCGGGGCCCGGCGGCGTACGGGCGATGGCCAGGGCGGCGGACCGGTTCCTCGACGACGGCCCCGGCGCCTCACGTGAGGTGAGCCTCGGCGCGCTCCAGGTCTGGCAGGCGCTGCTCGAGCGGACCGGCCGCGGTCGCGGCCCGCGCGAGGTGACCATCGTCTTCACCGATCTGATCGGATTCTCGAGTTGGTCGCTCGGCGCCGGGGACGAGGTGACCCTCGAGCTGCTGCGGGAGGTCGCGAAGGCGGTCGAGGCGCCGATCGTCGACCGCGGCGGCCAGGTGGTCAAGCGGATGGGCGACGGGTTGATGGCGGTCTTCGCCCGGCCGGACCGTGCCGTCGAGGCGATGTTCGCCGCCCGTGCCCAGCTCGCGGAGGTGGAGGTCGAGGGCCACCGGCCGAGGATGCGGATCGGCGTGCACACCGGGTCGCCCAGGCAGGTGGCATCGGACTGGCTTGGGGTGGACGTGAACGTGGCCGCCCGCATGATGGAGCTCGGCGGGGACGCCAATGTCATCGTCTCCGAGGCCACGCTTGCGGCACTCGAACCGGGGTTCCTCGAGGACCTCGGCGCCACGAGCAAGCCCTACCGGCGGGGGCTGTTCGCAGCCCCGATGCGCGGGGTCCCGGACGGCCTGCGCATCTTCACCCTCCAGACGCGATGAGGTCGGGGGCATTGCCACCCGTGGCGCCGTCGGCGGACACTGGATTGATGGTGGACAGGGAGCAACGCACACCCTTCTACGGGGTGGTGATGATTCTCGCGGCGCTCGGTGCGTCGATGGTGGTCAGCTATTACGGGCCGGCTTGGTTCCGCGTCACGGTCTACATCCTCGCGGTGTTGGTGGTCCTGGTCGGTGGCGTCATGACCTTCCGGGACTACTCGCGCTGACGTTGCGCTGTGCGCGTCGCCCCCGACTCGGCAGGGGCGACGCGCACAGACATGTCAGTGCAGGCGCCAGAGCGGGGAGACCGGACCGTGGCCCGCGCCCAGGTCGTACGACGCGGCCAGGCAGCGCGTCACCCAGTCCTTGCCGAACGCGACGGCCTCGGGCATCGGGTACCCGTTCGCCAGCGCGCACGCGATCGCCGCGGCCAGGGTGTCCCCGCCGCCGTGATCGTTCCCGGTGTCGATCCGCGGGCTGGTGAACTCGTGGAAGTCCTGGCCGTCGAAGAGCAGGTCGGTGGAGGCCGTCGAGGTGCGCAGGTGTCCGCCCTTGACCAGCGACCACTGCGCCCCTAGCCCGTGCAGCGCCTCGGCGGCCCTGCGGGCGGAGGCGTCGTCCACCACGTCGATCCCGGTGATGAGCCGGACCTCGTCGAGGTTCGGCGTCACCAGCGAGGCGATCGGGATCAGGGTGTGCCGGACCGCGTCGAGCGCCTCGGCGTGCAGCAGGGGGTCGCCGTGCATGGAGGCGCACACCGGGTCGACGACCAGCGGCACCGCGTGCCCACGCCCGATATCCACCTCACCGCAGACCTCCGCGACGGCCTCGATGATCGCGGTCGACGCGAGCATCCCGGTCTTGGCCGCCCCGACCCCGATGTCGCCGACCACCGACCGCACCTGGTCGGCGACGATCTGCGGCGGGATCTCGTGGAAGCCGCTGACCCCGACCGAGTTCTGCACCGTCACGGCGGCGACGGCGACACAGGCGTGCACGCCCAACATGGCCATCGTGCGGGAATCGGCCTGGATGCCCGCACCGCCACCGGAGTCGGTTCCGGCGATGGTGAGGACGCGGATCGGGGTCTGTCCGTCCGGGGTCAGCGGCAGCAACTTCACGCGTGAGAGCCTATCGACCGGCCGGAACGACGGGCAGGTAGACCTGGCTGCCCCTGTCGGTGAACTCGGCGGATTTCTCGGCCATGCCCGCCTCGATCATCCGGTCGACATCCTCCTGCGTCTGCAGCCCATTGCGCTCGGCGAACTCGCGCACGTCCGCGGAGATCCGCATGGAGCAGAACTTCGGCCCGCACATCGAGCAGAAGTGCGCGGTCTTCGCCGGCTCCGCGGGCAGGGTCTCGTCGTGGTACTCGCGGGCGGTGTCCGGGTCGAGCGAGAGCGCGAACTGGTCGCGCCAGCGGAACTCGAAGCGCGCCCTCGACAGCGCATCGTCGCGCTCCTGCGCCCGCGGGTGCTGCTTGGCGAGATCGGCGGCGTGCGCGGCGATCTTGTAGGTGATGACGCCGACCTTCACGTCGTCCCGGTTGGGGAGGCCCAGGTGTTCCTTCGGTGTCACGTAGCAGAGCATCGCGGTACCCGCCTGCGCGATCATGGCCGCACCGATCGCCGAGGTGATGTGGTCGTAGGCGGGCGCGATGTCGGTGGCGAGCGGTCCGAGGGTGTAGAACGGTGCCTCCTCGCACAGTTCCTCCTCGAGCCGGACGTTCTCCACGATCTTGTGCATCGGAACGTGGCCGGGTCCCTCGATCATCACCTGCACGCCATGGGATTTCGCGATCTTGGTCAGTTCGCCGAGGGTACGCAGCTCGGCGAACTGGGCCTCGTCGTTGGCGTCCGCGATGGACCCGGGCCGCAGCCCGTCGCCGAGTGAGAACGTCACGTCGTACTCACGCAGGATCTCGCAGAGTTCCTCGAAGTGTGTGTACAGGAACGACTCTCGGTGGTGGGCGAGGCACCAGGCCGCCATGATCGAGCCGCCGCGGGAGACGATCCCGGTGACCCTCTTGGCGGTCAGCGGCACGTACCGCAGCAGCACCCCGGCGTGCACGGTCATGTAGTCGACGCCCTGCTCGCACTGCTCGATCACGGTGTCGCGGTATATCTCCCACGTCAGCGCGGTCGGGTCGCCGCCCACCTTCTCCAGTGCCTGGTAGATCGGCACGGTGCCCACCGGCACCGGCGAGTTGCGCAGGATCCACTCGCGGGTCTGGTGGATGTCCTTGCCGGTGGACAGGTCCATGATGTTGTCCGCGCCCCACCTCGTGGCCCAGACCATCTTCTCGACCTCCTCGGCGATGGAGGAGGTGACCGCGGAGTTCCCGATGTTCGCGTTGATCTTCACCAGGAACCGCTTGCCGATGATCATCGGCTCGGACTCGGGATGCTTGTGGTTCGCGGGGATCACGGCCCGCCCGGCGGCCACCTCCTCGCGCACGATCTCGGCTGAAACACCCTCGCGGGCAGCGCAATAACGCATCTCCGCGGTGATGATCCCGGCCCGCGCCCAGGCCAGCTGGGTGCGCGCGAGGTTGGGCCCGCCGCTGCGGCTGGTGCCGCCGAGATCGACGGGATCGGGCTTGACCCAGGCGTCGCGGGTCTTCGCGAGGCCGGCCTCGAGGTCGATGGTCGCCTGCGTGTCGGTGTACGGGCCGGAGGTGTCGTACAGGTCGAGATGTTCGCCGTTGGTCAGGTGGACCCGGCGGACCGGGACGGACAGGCCGTCGACGGTCAGGTACTGCTTGGTGCTGCCCTCGATGGGGCCGGTGGTGACGGTGGTTCCGGAAACAGAGGTGTCCCTCATGGTGCTCTCCCTACGCCGGCATTACCCGGTCAGGTTCAACGGTCGACGGCCCTAGCCGTCCTCTCAGCCCGCTGGTGCGAGCCCCCGTGGGTTGTGTAGTTGTCGGGCACGACCATAGGGCACTTCTCGCGGGCGGGCGAGCGCGGCCGGGTGCGTGGAGATTTCTTGGCACAAATCGGGACGCCGGGGCAACCCCCTGCCTATAGTGGCGGAAATCACATTGTGATTACGGATCGGGCAAGGAGATGGGCACATGATCACGGAATCGCCGACGGCAGAGGTGACGAACAACGCAGGTCAGAACCGGTTCGAGCTGAGGCTCAACGGGGACCTCGTCGGCATTCTCGGTTATTACGACTTGGACACGCGGAGCGCGAGGAGGTCCTCGGCCGCGACCCCGGTCGTCTCGTTCATGCACACCGTGATCGTCGAGGACTTCGGTCACCGGGGGCTCGCCGCGGTGATGGTGCGCCGGGCTCTCGACGCGGCGCGCGGCTACGGCTGGAAGGTCCGGCCGGTCTGCACGTATCTGCAGCGATTCGTCGCCGACAACCCCGAGTACCGGGACCTGATGGTCTCCGTGTGAGAACTTCGGGTGCCGATTCGGCCACGATTAGATGGTGACTGGGCAACAAATCGCACCATCGGCCCCAAATCGGGCGACCGCGCCGGGGCGGGACTGCTTCCATGGTGAGGTGTCTCACATTTTCAAGCGACCTCCCGTCCCGGCAGCGGTAGTGACTGCGCCCGCCCCTGTCTTCGCGAACCCGGCGCTGGCGCGCGTCGTGGACAACCCCTCGCATGCCCGCTTCGACCTCTGGGTCGGCGACGAGCTGATCGGCATCCTCGGCTATCGCGGCGAGGGGGAGTCGACCGAGTTCACGGGTGGCCGCGGGGAGGTGGTCGCGCTCATGCACACGGTCGTCAAGGAGGAGTACGGCGGTCGCGGCTGGGCCGCGGTACTGGTCGGTGACGTGCTGGCGCTGTCGAGGGAACGCGGCTGGCGGCTGCGGCCGGTCTGCACGTATGTGCAGCGCTACCTGGGCACTCATCCCGAGGAACTGGACCTGATCGCCGACTGAAACTCCGGTCCCTTCGCCGAATTCGTCGAGTCCGACACGGAGTGCGGCAACTGCCCCTATGCTTCCCCTGACCCGTCGCGGTCGGGGCTGGAATATAGGGATCCGAAACAGGTTTCGGCTTCCCCGGTCCCGGGCGGTGGCGGGCGTCATGTCATCGCTTCGCGTATCGACGCGCCGTGTAGCTGGGGGAAGAAGAATGACGATCGTTGCTGCCGCGCGCGAGGGCGCCCAGGGCGGGTCCGCTCGGGTGGCCGGGATCTCGGCGGATGTCAGGGCGGGGACGGCCTCGCTGGCCGTCGCCCTCGGCGTCGCGGGATTCGCGCTCGCCTCGGTTGCCGTCGCGCCGCCCGCGCAGGCGGGCCCGATCCGGGAGTTCGCGAAGTTCATCGCCACCCAGGTCGAGGCGAGCACCGCGCAGATCAAGCTCGACTCCGGTCGCTTCGTCCGGGACGCCCAGACGAACGCCATCGCCGCGGTCAACGAGGCGGGCCGCGTCCTGGAGAACCTCCCGCTGCGCCTCGAGGTCAACGGCGCGGTCCAGGGCATCACCTACTCGATCTCCGAGAGCGGCAAGGTCGTGTCGGCGGTCGTCGACACCGCCATCGACGCCGGGGGCGTGGTGGCCGCGGAGGTCGTCAACCAGGCCGGTGCCCTCGCGGAGGAGTGCGTGAAGTCCGGGGTGAAGCCAGCCATCGCGGGTGCGCTGTCCGGCGCCGTGACCGCGGCGTCCGCCGCGGGCGTGGCCGCGGGCCCGGCCGGGCTGGTCGGCGGGGTGGCCGCGGGAGCCGCCTCGGGCGCGGTGACCGGATTCGCGGGTGGCTGCGCGGACGGCCTGGTCAGGCAGCTGGTCCGCTAGGTGTTCGCCGGTCCGCGCGTCAGTGCGCGCGGACCGCGAGTCGCCAGAGCGAGACGACCTCCGCCGCGCGGACCGCGGCCAGTGGGTCGTGTCCGCGCGCGCCGCGCCGTTCGGGGCCCGCGCCGCTCGCGCGCGGGTGCCTCGGCCGGGTGTCGGTGCGGCCGAGCACGGTCAGGCCCGCCCGCTCGAACTGGTCCGTCAGCTGAGCTCTCGTGCGCAGGCCGAGGCGCTCGGCCAGGTCGGAGAGCACCAGCCAGCCCTCGCCGCCGGGGTTGAGATGATCCGGCAGGCCCCGGACGAACTCGGTGAGCATGTGCCCCTTGCGGTCGAAGACACCCAGCTCGATCGATGACGTCGGGGCGGCGGGCACCCACGGCGGGTTGCACACCACCAGGTCGGCCGTGCCTGCCGGGTACACGTCGGTGCGGACCACCTCGACCCGGTCGGCGACCCCGAGTCGCCGCAGGTTGTCGGTCGCGCACGCCACCGCGCGCGGTTCGATGTCCGTGGCCACCACCCGTCCGACGCCCCGCCGTGCCAACACGGCGGCGAGCACGCCGGTCCCGGTGCCGAGATCGAATGCCGTTCCGGCGGTGGGTAACTGCGCCTCCGCAACCAGGTCGACGTACTCGTTCCTGGTGGGGGCGAACACGCCGTAGTGCGGGTGGATCCGCGCGCCGAGGGAGGGGACCATCACGCCGCGCCGCCGCCACTCGTGCGCGCCGACCGCGCCGAGCAGTTCCTGCAGGGAGGTCACGCTCGGCTCGGTTGCCTCGCCGTACGCCTCCCGGCACGCGTCCCTGATGTCGGGTGCGCGTCGGAGGTCGATGCCGAAGTCCGGGCCGAGCTCGATCAGGACCATGCTCAGGATGCGGGTGCGGTGTGCCCTTGCCTGCCGATGCCGGTGGAAGGTGACGGCGAGGTCCGGATCGGGCTTGACCAGCTGCCGGTCGAGCCGACGCTTGAGCGCGTCGAGCAGTTGCCTGGCACCGAGGAAGTCGCCGCGCCAGAGCATCGCGGTGCCCTCGGAGGCGAGCCGCATCGCGTCGTCGGCGCGGAGTTCGTCGCCGAAGGTCTCGACCCTCTTCGGCGGCTTGACGCTGCTGTTGGTCCGCCACGGCGCCGTGTGGCGTTCGCCGGCCTCGATCCATTCGACCTCGGTGGCGGGCCGATCGCGCGGGGTCTCCACGGGCGGACTCCTAGCGATGGGGGCGGCGCGACGCCTGCGAAGCACGCCCGGACCGGGCGGACACGGTGGATGAATCGTAGACCGGGCGGACGAGCGCCCCGAAATTGGAGAGCACTGCTCTTGTTTTCTCGGCCACGATGGTGAACACTGCTCGTAAGAGAGAGCGCTGCTCTCGTTCCGGAGGAGGTAAACATGGTCGACACAGCACAGCGGGTGGGCACCGACCGCGCACGGGCCGCGGCCGCGGCGTCGTTCGGGGCGGCAGGGGTGCTGTTCCTGCTCTACCCTGCGGTCCGGCCCTACTCGGACTACCTGAACCAGGCCACCATGGAGGGCGCCCGGGCCTATGCGTCCGGCGCGTGGGTCGCGGCGCACTTCTTCGGGATGATCGGGTTCCTGCTGCTCGGCCTCGCCGTGCAGGCACTACGGGAGATCCTCCGCGGCACCGACGGGAATCGCGCAGGCATCGCCGCGACGGTATTGACCTGGGTCGGGGTCGGCCTGACCCTGCCCTACTACGGCGCCGAGGACTTCGGGTTGCACGCGATCGGCGGACGCGCGGTCGCGGAGGGGACGCCGGAGCTGCTGGACCTGGTCGACGGCGTGCGCGGCGGGGGCACCCAGATGACCATGTTCGCGACGGGGCTGCTGCTGGTCGCCGCGGGCACGGTCGCCGCAGCGGTGGGGATCTGGCGGTCCGGAGTGCTGGCCCGATGGAGCGGGGTCCCGCTCGCGGTTGGGTTCGCCCTGTTCATCCCGCAGTTCTTCGGCAGCCCGTGGATGCGGGTCGCGCACGGGTTGCTCGTCGCGGCGGGCGCGCTGTGGCTGGCCGCCGAACTGCTGCGCGCTCGCCGCGTCTCCGGCTAGTCCAGCTCGACCACGACCGGGGCGTGGTCGCTGGCGCCCTTGCCCTTGCGCTCCTCGCGGTCGATGGACGCGCCGGAGACCCGGGCGGCCAGGGCGGGGGAGCCGAGGGCGAAATCGATCCGCATGCCCTGGCGCTTCGGGAACCGGAGCTGCGTGTAGTCCCAGTACGTGTAGACGCCGGGGCCGGGGGTGAACGGGCGGGCGACGTCGACGAAGCCGGCGTCCTGGAAGGCATTGAAGGCGTCGCGTTCCGGCTGCGACGTGTGCGTCTTGCCCTCGAAAAGTGCAGGGTCCCAGACGTCCTCGTCGGTCGGCGCGACGTTCCAGTCGCCGACCAGCGCGATCTGGGCGCCCGGATCCTGGGCCAACCACTTGGCGGCGTCGTCGCGCAGGGTGGCCAGCCAGTCCAGCTTGTACTCGTAGTGCGGGTCGCTGAGCTCGCGCCCGTTCGGGACGTACAGGCTCCATACCCGGACCCCGCCGCAGGTGGCGCCGATGGCCCTGGCCTCGACGACCGGGGTCGCGATGTCCAGGCTGTCCGCCGCGGGCTTGGCGAAGCCCGGCTGTCCCTCGAAACCGACCTGCACGTCCTCGAGCCCGACGCGGGAGACGATCGCGACGCCGTTCCACTGGCTCAGGCCGATGTGGGCCACCTCGTAGCCGAGCTCGGTGAACCGTTCCGTCGGGAACTGGTCGTCACGGCACTTGGTCTCCTGGATCGCCAGCACGTCGGTGTCGGTCCGCACCAGCCAGTCCACGACCCGATCGGTGCGGGCCCGGACCGAGTTCACATTCCACGTCGCCAATCGCATTCGAGGCAGCCTAGTGCGACCACGACGGCGACCCCCGGTCGGTCCGGAGGGCGCCGTCGTCGGTGGACACTCGTGCGGCTACCAGGCGGTGCCGGGCGCCGCCGCGTAGCGGTACCGGTGGTGGTCGAGCATCCCCATCGTGCGGTACAGGGCGATTGCCGCCTCGTTGTCGGCCACCACCTGGATGTACGCGTGCGTCGCGCCCCGGTCCCGGCCCCAGCGGATCATCTCCGCGCAGATCAGCATCCCGAGCCCGCGCCTGCGGTGGGCCGGCGCCACCTCAACCGCGCTCAGGCCGGCCCAGCGTCGCCCGTCGGGTGCCTCCGTCACGGCCGCGCGCGCGATGGCGAGCAGTTCGGTGCTCGGGCTGCCGAGCCTGCCGAAGCCGAGCTCGCCGTCGCGGACGGCGCCGAGCACGTCGGGCGCGCAGTCCGGTAGCCGTTTCCCGTTGTTGTCGTACAGCGGCAGCCACTGATCGTCGGGTTCGCCGGACACGGTGACGAGCGAATCACCTTCGGGCAGGGTGAGGTTCGCGATCTCGGCGGCCATCACCAGCACCTCGTCCGAGGTCTCCCAGTCGGTGGGGGCGTTGCCGAGGCCATCCGGCAGAAGCAGTCGCAGCGGCTGATCGCGGTCGGCGTACCACTTCTGCAGGCGCTCGAGGGTGTCGCCGCTGTAGAGGTCACCGATCCGGTCGGCCTTGCCGAGGGGAGTGGCGGAGTTGGCGCGGCCGGTGAAGCCGCCGCCGGAGCGGGCCAGCCAGCCGTTGATCCAGCTCTGCTCGAGGCCGGGCCAGCCGTCGGCGGCCGCCAGCTCGAGCGCGCGGATCTCCCGGCTCAGGATCGGCCGGGCCCCGATCGACTTGAGTGCGACGACCTTGTCGGGGACGACCTGGACCACTCGTCCGTCCGGGGCGCGGACCACGACGGCGGGTGTGAGCGACACCAACTCCCCGATGATGTCGGTCAGGGGCTGTGGGTAGCCGGGCGGCAATTTGTATCGAAGCACCACCCGGCTACCGAGCACGATGTCAGTCATCGTGGCCGAACGGATCCTCGACCGTGCCGGGAACCCAACTCTTGCCCGGGACGCCCCAACCGGCGCGCTTGATGGTCTTCTTCGCGGCCCTGGCGTTGCGGCCGATCAGCACGTCGACGTAGAGGAACCCGTCGAGGTGGCCGACCTCGTGCTGGAGCATCCGGGCGAAGAATCCGGTGCCCTCGATCTCCACAGGCGAACCGTCGGCCTCGGTGCCGGTCACCTTCGCCCAGTCGGCGCGCCCGGTCGGGAACTGCTCGCCGGGAACGGAGAGGCAGCCCTCCTCGTCGTCGTCGGGGTCCGGCATCGTCTCCGGGATCTCCGAGGTCTCGAGCACCGGGTTGACCACGGCGCCGCGACGACGGATCGAGTTCCCGTCGCCGTCGACGTCGGGGCAGTCGTAGACGAACAGGCGCAGCGGGACACCGACCTGATTCGCCGCCAGACCGACGCCGTTCGCGACGTCCATCGTCTCGTACATGTCAGCGATCAGCTCGGCGATTTCCGCCGGCGATTCGGTGACGGGCCGCGTGGGCTCGTGGAGCACCGGATCGCCCACGATCCGGATCGGAAGTATTGCCATTCGAGCAAGGATAGTGGGGCGCCCCTGCGCGACGCGCCAGCACCGCAACCAGGCCGCGCCCGTGCGGATCATGGTTGAATAATCCTCGGGAAGAACAGATATGTAATTCGTTGCCCGGTAATCGTGAAGCCAGCCGGGTCGTCGGGGAACTTTGGTTTCGATGCATCACGCGAGAGCAGTGGCGTTGGGCGAGAGCTCGAAGTTGAGGGAGTGAGATGGACGGGGCAGCGGCGCGTAACCGGAATTCCGAGCAGACCGACCCGCAAGACGCGAATGCGATCGGCGAGGACGGACTGACCCGCCGCGACCACGACATCCTGTCCTTCGAGCGCCAGTGGTGGAAGTACGCGGGCGCCAAGGAAGAGGCCATCAAGGAACTCTTCGACATGTCCGCCACCCGCTATTACCAGGTGCTGAACGCGCTGGTCGACCGCCCAGAGGCCCTCGCAGCCGACCCGATGTTGGTCAAGCGGCTGCGCCGGTTGCGGGCGAGTAGACAGAAGGCACGCGCCGCACGTCGCCTCGGATTCGACATCACCTAGGTGTCGGCGGACGTGGCGCGGGCTCTAAGGTCATTCGAGTGAGCACTCCTGAGCAGCCACCGAGCGGACCGCCGCTGCGTGCGTTCGCGATGGTCCTGATTGCGCTCGCGATCGCCTTCGCAGGCATCGGCGCCATGGCGCTCTCCGGGAACGATTCCGAGTCCGAGCAGCAGCCCGAGACCACCTCGAGCGTGGCGCGGATAGCCGGGGGCACAGGGGCCGCCTCGGTCACCTCCGCCCGGCCGCCTGCCGCGGCCACCTCGGCCCGGCCGTCCGCCGCGATCACCCCGACCACCACCACCACCGCCGCCGCCGCCGCCACGACGACCGCGCCGGTCCTGGACAAGTCCGCGGTGTCGGTCCGGGTGCTCAACAACAGCACGGTCAGCGGCCTGGCCGCGCAGACGGCCAAGACCATCGAGTCGGACGGCTGGACGGTCGGCGAGACCGGCAACTACGCCGACGGTTCCGTCAGCTCGACCACCGTGTACTACTCGGCCTCGTCGCCTGCGGAGAAGGCGGCCGCGACGGAGATCGCCGCGACGCTCGGAGTGTCCGCCGAGCCCCGTTTCCCGGGCATCGTGAGCGCGTCGCCCGGCGTCATCGTGATCGTCACCGCGCCCTAGGTGCGCGCACCTGCGAACGACCGATCCGCGCGCCTGTCTATGATCAGTTCACTTCCAGCCCATCTAGAAGGAGCGGTTTGATGGCCCTGCTTACCCGACGCGACTCGCACACTCCAGTACGCGTGTCCTGGCGCGTCGTCGCCCCGATGGTCGCGATCGCGGCCGTTGGCCTCACCGCGTGCTCCAACGGCCAGGAGCCGAGCGACGTCCCCGGCACCACCCCTCCGGTGTGGACGGGAGCGTCCGCGCCGGGCCACGGCTCGGCGGAGGGCGGCCACGGATCGGCGGCCGAGGAAGGTGCGATCGACGTCGAGCTCAAGGACGCGAAGGGCGCCGAGGTCGGCACCGTTCGGTTCACCGAGGGTGACGGCTTCGTCCAGGTCTCGGTCGAGGCCGAGCACCTCACTCCCGGCTTCCACGGCCTGCACATCCACGAGGTCGCCAAGTGTGAGGCGAACTCGGTGGCGCCGTCCGGCGGTGCGCCCGGCGACTTCCTTTCCGCCGGTGGGCATTTCCAGGCGGAGGGTCACACCGGACATCCCGCGAGCGGCGACCTGACCTCGCTGCAGGTGCGCGAGGACGGCACCGCGGAGTTGGTCACCACCACCGACTCCGTCACCCTCGAGGACCTGCGCAACCACGGCAAGGGCACCGCGATCGTCGTGCATGCGAACGCGGACAACTTCGCCAACATCCCGAACCGGTACACCCTCCCGGAGAACGCTCCGGTGCCGGACCAGACCACGCTGGCCACCGGTGACGCGGGCGGCCGCGTCGCCTGTGCCGTCATCGAGTAGGCACCGAACGCCTCGACGACCCCTCACCGCAACGGTGGGGGGTCGTTGTGCTGTGCCGGGGCCGGTCCCGGTGCGGGCGGTGGTCCGATCGCTGTGGTTGGATTCGCAGTGTGGGAGTCCACTTCGCCGGTTCGCCCCGGCCGACAATCGGCGTCGAGTGGGAGATCGCCCTGGTCGACAAGGCCACCCGCGATCTCTCGAACACCGCGGGACTGATCTTCGACGCGGCGCACTCCCTCGCGGGCGGTGAGTCGCCCCGCCTGCACAAGGAATTGCTCCGCAACACCGTCGAACTGGTCACCGGGATCTGCGACACCGTCGGCGAGGCGATCGACGACCTGAGCGAGACCCTGCACCTGGTGCGCCGGGTCGCCGACCCGATCGGCGTCGACCTGTTCTGCGCGGGCACCCATCCGTTCGCCGAGTGGTCCACCCAGCAGCTGACCCGCAGCCCGCACTACGACGAGATGATCGAGCGCACCCAGTGGTGGGGACGCCAGATGCTGATCTGGGGCGTGCACGTGCACGTCGGGATCTCCTCGGCCGATCGGGTCTTCCCGATCCTCAACGCGCTGCTCGTGAAGTACCCTCACCTGCTTGCGCTTTCGGCCTCGTCGCCGATGTGGACAGGCGTGGACACCGGATACGCCAGCAACCGGGCGCTGATGTTTCAGCAACTGCCGACGGCCGGCCTGCCGTTCCAGTTCGAAACCTGGTCGCAGTTCGAGGGATTCGCCCACGACCAGCTCAAGACCGGCGTCATCGACAAGCTCGGTGGGCTGCACTGGGACATCCGGCCCGCACCGCAGTGGGGGACGATCGAGGTGCGCGTCTGCGACGGCATCTCCACCAGGACCGAGCTGGGCGCGATCGTCGCCCTCATCCACTGCCTGGTGGTGTACTTCGACCGCAGGCTCGATGCGGGCGAGGAGCTGCCGGGCATGCCCCCGTGGCACGTGCAGGAGAACAAGTGGCGGGCCGCGCGGTACGGGCTCGACGCGGAGATCATCCTCGACGCCGACAGCAACGAGCGGCTCGTCACCGACGACCTCGACGATCTGCTGGAACAGCTGATGCCGGTGGCGAGATCGCTCGGCTGCGCCGACGAACTGGCGCGGGTGGCCGACATCCCGCGGCGCGGCGCGTCCTACCTCCGTCAGCGTCAGGTGGCCGCGACCTCCGGTGGTGACCTGACGCTCGTCGTCGATTCCCTGGTGAACGAGCTCGACACGTAAGGCCGCGTTCACGGTCCGTTTACTATGGACCGGTGCTGATCAACGACTCGCCGGTCTCCGGGACCGGTCGCCTCTCGTTGCGGTCGCACCCCATCCTCATCTCGGCCGGCATCGTCCTGGTCGCGGGCCTGATCGTCCTGCAACTGGTCGCGATGCGAAACGGCTTCGAGGGCCCGCTGCACAGCCTGGCCAAGGATTTCCTCGGCACCCCCAAGTCGATGTCGCTGCCGTGGGCGGGATTCGCGCTCGCGCTGGTCGGGCTCACGAACCCGCAGCGGATCCGCGCGCTGGCCGCCGCGGTCGCCCTCGACCTGCTGTTCGCGGTGGGCCGGTTGCTGTTCGGTGGGCCTTTCGCCATCGGGAACGGCCCCACCCTCGTGCTGACCGGGATCGGGCTCTACGCGGCGGTGGCATGGACCGGCGAACAGCGGCGTAGCGCGCTGCGCGGCGTCGGGCTCGGCGCGCTGTTGATCCTGGCCACCAAGGTCGGCGACGTCTGGCTGCAGATCACGGTGCTGACCCGCCCGCTGGTGCTCGACGAATACGTGCAGCTCGCGGACCGGGCGCTGGGCAACCCGTCCTGGGTGATGGGCGGCGTGGTCGATGCGCTCGGCAGCGTCGGCTACGGGGTGCTGCACTGGGTGTACATCGAGCTGCCGGTCGCGGCGATCGTCGTCGCCCTGTATCAGCTCCGCAACGGCTGGCCGTCGCACTACCTGGTGCGCACCTTCCTGCTCATCGGGTTGATCGGTCCGCTGTTCTACGTGCTCTTCCCGGTCGTGGGCCCGGACTTCGCGTTCGGCACCGCGGGCGAGGGCTCGCAGCTCGGCAACTACTGGCCCGCCGTGGTGCCCAATGTCGTCGACCCGGCGGCGATCCCGTTCGACACCCCGGCGCCGCGCAACTGCATGCCCAGCCTGCACACCGCATGGGCGCTGGCGATCTTCATCCACTCCAGGGGCGGCCCGCGGTGGCTGCGCTGGGGTGGCACCTTCTGGCTGGTGTGCACGCTGATGGCGACCCTCGGGTTCGGCTACCACTACGGCGTCGACCTGGTCGCGGGCGTGGTGCTGTGCCTGACCCTCGAGTCCGCGCTGCGGGACCCGGAGCGGGGCTGGGGGTGGTTCCGCGTGCGGCTCGTGGTCGGCGGGGCGGTCGCGTTCGCCGCGCTGCTGGCCGGCTACCGGTACCTGGCGGTCGAGATCGCCGAGTACCCACTGTTCTTCGGTCCGCTGATCCTCGGCATCATGGGCGCGGTGGTGGTCGCGTTCCATGCGAGCTTCTTCGCGGCGCCCGGGTCGGCGCTCGGTCGGTGGGGCGGACGGGTCGAGGACGACCCGGTTCCGGTGCGCGCCGCGGCCTAGCGGACGAAGCCGCTCGGTGGGTCCGAACCGCGCCGCTGGCGGGGTACGGCTGCACGCCTCGGGGTCGGTCCGCTACGGTGACCTCGATTCGACGGACTGAGTGAGGAATTCGGCGGGCCGCAACCACAGGCGTCCCTTCCGGTAACCCGCGAGCCACTGTCGACGGGAAACGGTGGAGGACGCGTGCGGGAGTCAGTGGGAGTGACGCTCGGCAAGGAGGGCGTGCGGGCGGTCCTCATCGATACCGACGTGCCCGGCCTCGGGCCGGTGGACAGCCGATTCGAGGATCGAGCCGGAGACGATGTCGGGCAGGCGGTATGGGCCACCGAACAGATGGTGGACCGGGCCAGGCGCATCGGACTGAACCCGACGGCGGTCGGGATCGTCGCCGCAGACCCGGCAGCGGCCGACGCGATCAAGGCGAAGCTGGGCAGCGACGGCGTGCCGGCGGTCACGGTGGTCGGTGCGGCCGAGGCCCGGCTGGCCTTCCTGCGCTCGATACCCGAGTTGGCAGGCGCCCGTACCGCTCTCGTCCTGGCCGAGTGGCCCGGTGAGGTCCTCGCCCACGCGGTCGACCTGCGGTCCGGTGCGGCGCAGGCAGGCGGCCAGCGGGTGACCGCGGGGACGTTCTCCGAGGTGTCCTTCACCACGGCGCTGCTGGAGGACATGCGGTCGGGTGTGCCGCGCGGCCGAGTCGCCGTCGTCGTGCTCGGGATCCGGCCATCCGAGACGAGCGTTATCCGTTCCGCGGCCGGCGCGCTCGGCCTTGCCGCCGTGGTTCCGTATGCCGGCCGGTGGCATCTGGCGACCGGCGCCGCGATCAGTGCTGCGGAGAGCCAGGCCTCCGTGCCTGCCGCGTTCGCGGCGGCGGCGCCGGGGGAGGCGAAGGCACTGCCTAAGGGGCGGCTGCTGGCAGGAGCGGCCGCGGTCGTCGCCGTTCTGGTCGCCGGACTCGCGGCCGTGCTGGTGGCGCCCGCGCCGACGTCGACGCAGGGACCGGTCGAGTCGACCACACCCGAGCGCAGCGACGTCTCCGAGTTGAACTCTCCCGCCCTCCCCGGCGACCCGTGCGCGCGGGCCGGCGTGCCAAGACCCACCACCGAGCCGGCGTCCTGGCGTGCGGGTGGGCTCAGCTATTCGGTGCGGTTGGTCAGCGACCCCGACCCCTCGCAGCCCGATCCGGCGGACCTGCCTGCGCCCCACAAGCCGCGGGCGTCCGGTACGCCGGGAGTGTCCGGTGCCCCGGGTGCCCCGGGTGCCCCGGGAACGTCGGGTGCGCCCGGCGCCCCTGGTGCGCCGGGAACTTCGGGTGCGCCGGGAACCTCGTCTGCCGATCCGTGTGGCCGCTGACCCGGGCTTGAACTACGCCGCGAGTCAACCGTTTTCGTATGTCGGGTCTGAAGCTCACTCGGATGACCGGATTGTCGGGTTCGTCTGATATCTCTTGTGTATGAATGCTCCCGGGTGGTACCCGAACCCTGACGGTTCCGGCTCGCAGCTGTACTGGGATGGGCAGGACTGGCAGCAGGTCGCATCCGTCGAAGCACCCAAGAAGCGGAAGGGCAGCGTCTGGAATGTCGTCGGAGTCCTGATCGCGGCCGTAGTCGGCATGATGCTTGCCAACGCAATCCTCGGCGGCGAAGGCATCGGGCAGTTCATCGGGCAGTGACCGAGCCGTGGGTCAGTGGGCTCAGCGGTCGCTCTGTGGCTGCGGTCCGGCGCATGTCGCTTGCGGATGGTGGCCCGGACATCTACCGCGAGCTGGTCGTTTTCGTGGTGGTTGGAACGAAAACAGTCCGAGAACGACTAGCTCGCGCAACCATGCATCGGTGATGAGTCGACGAGTTTCGGTGTGTCTGGCGTTGGCCACTGTGTTGGCAGGGTGCGGGTATATCCACGGACCCGCGCCGGTCCGGGAGCCTGCGGAGGTCGTGGGCGCGGCGACGTGCCGGATGCCGACGGACCTTGATGGGATAGCGACGACACCGCCGGATCTCGTGGCGATGCAGCCGCGACCGGGCACCGTTCCCGATGACTTCGAACCGGTGGCGGCCATCACCTGCGACCCGACCGCGGACCGAACCGTCAACGCCGATCTGACGGCCAGTTTTGCCGAGTATCGCTGGGAGGGAGGCTTTTCCGAGGCGATCGCGAAGATGAACGCGCCGTCCGAGGGAAGCCGCCCTTGACCAGGACACCTGTGGGATCGCCAGCATGGTGGCCATCCCGGATCTGTGGCTGATCGACGCCACCGGTCGGGCGATCCGGCCGTCGTATCCGGTCGATGAATGCAAGTTTCAGCGCATCGGCGGATTGAGGGCGGTCGAGGCGCTCGAGAATGTCGGACGAGTCGATCATCGCGTCCAGCTGTGGCCCGATGGGGTAGAGCAGCTGATGGGGTGCGGCACGGCTCCCGCCCTGCCTGTGGTCGGTGCGAGTGTTCTGGTCCCCGGTGACTACTCGGTGCGGAGTTCTGTGTGTCGGTACCGATTCGACGCCACCGGTGTTGCGTTCGCCGGGGCGGAGAGCCTGTTGGACAGTCTCGACCCGTACTTCGAGGGGCTCGATCCTGCTCCGCCGTGCGCCTCGACGGCGAGCGCTGCGGCGGGAACTAGCCTGTTCCCCTTGGGTTCCGAGTCCTCCGTGCCGGTTCCCGTCCTGATCGAGTTCGACGGATGCCGCCGGGTCCTCATCGACGGCGTCGTCCCGGTCGTGGCGTCGCCCGTGTTACTCGCACTTGTCGCGTGAATGCATGAGGAGCGTCGCGAGCTAGTTGTTTTGATGGTGCCCAAGCCGAAAACCACGCAAGAACGACTAGTTCGCGGATAGGTTCCGCAGATGGGTCGCACGCCGAAACCTCCTGCGGGACCGATCCGTCGCGCCACGCTGCTGCAGACCATGACGTCGTGGCAGATCGCGCGCGACTACACACCGG
>NZ_BCXA01000045.1 GCF_001894865.1 Rhodococcus maanshanensis NBRC 100610
GGCGTCGCACCCATCGACGGGGAGATGTTGGCGGACTCACCGGACATGGCGACGGTGACGACGGTGCCGTCGACCAGGGTCTTGCTGATGGTGCCACCGGGCAGCGGCACGAAGGTGTCGGCGTTCGCCGCGCCTGCGGACAGGAAGCCGAGGGCGATCGCGGCGGTGGCACCGACGGCGGCGGTCTGCAGCCCGCGACGCAGGCCGTTCTTACGGGAGTTCATGAATTCCTCTTTGCTGGTCGATGTTTCAGGATCCGGACTGTGCGTGATCGGTACCCCAGTCGGGGTGCAACACGCGCACGGGCGGCGCAGCCGCCTTGCTAGCCGATGCTGAAGGGCTGGCCGTACAGGGTGGTCTTGGAGTAGTTGTCGCCGACGATCTCGACCACCGTGTAGGAACGGGCCTGGGCGAACCCGCCGCAGTTCTGGATCTCGAGCTGGGTGTCCTGGTATTGGACCGAGTACTTGCCGTTCTTCTTGATGTCCTTGCCCGCGACGTTCACGAACTTGACCTGACCCGCGGAGACCGGGACGGTCAGCGAACCGGAGATCGAGGGACCGGAGAGGTCGATGCCCGCGCCGATGGATCCACCGAGGCCGGTGATGTCGACCTGGCAGCCGACGATGTAGCCGGTGCTGATCCGCGAGACGCCGTGCGTCGAGGAGTTGTTGGTGCCCTTGTCGTTGGTCGCGCCGTTCCAGGGACCTGCCTCGGTCTCCTTGGTGACGCCGGTGACGTCCGCGGTGACCGTGCCCGAGACCCACGCCGTGCGGCCGGCGCCGTTGGCGGCCAGCGACGGGGAGATCAGGGCGCTCTCGCCGGTGCGGGAGACGACCGCTCCCGGTCCGGCCTTCTGCCCGTCGGGCAGCGGCACGAGGGTGTCGGCGTTCGCCGCACCGGTCGACATCAGGCCGATCGCCACCGCCGCAGCGGCGCCTGCGCCTGCGATGCGGGCGCCACGGCGCGGGCCAGAGTTGTTGGTGTTCATGGATTTCCTTTTGGTAGGGGCCGAGGACCGGCCGATCGGGGACGAAGTGTGGACGAACAGCGCTCCACGGTCGCGGACTCCGGGCGCCGCGCGGGGACAGCTTCCGTTAATGGTAACCATTATCGGTAAGGGAGATTGAAGTGCCCCTGCATTCGACTCCCGTAGGTGGTCGGCGAACGCCCCGACGATTGCCCTGACTCGTCGCGCGGGCCCCATCGATTCATGTCGACGACATCGTCCGCGAGCGTGTTCACGACGGCGGCATCATGGCTGATGACGAGCAGAGACAGGTCTTGGGTGCGTGTGAGGCTCTGCAGGATCTCGAGCACACGCTGTTGTGCGACGGGGTCGAGGCCGGTGGACACTTCGTCGCAGATCAGCATTGACGGTGCCGCGGCGATGGCGCGTGCGATGGCGGCGCGCTGCGCTTCGCCGCCGGAGATCGCGGAGGGTCGTTCCCGCGTGATCTGCTCGTCGAGTCCCACCTGCTCCAGCGCGGTCCGGGCGGCCGCTGCCGCCTCCCTGTCGGTGGCGCCGCGGAGTCGGACGGGGCCGCGCAGGATCTGTTCCCACACGGTGCGGTAGGGGTCGAAGGCGGCTTTGGCGTCCTGGAACACGTATCCGATGGCGGCGGTCTGCTCCCGCGTTCGCCGCCGCGTCGTGCCGGCCAGCGGCCGGCCGTCGAGGAAGGCGCGGCCAGCGGTCGGCGGGTGCAGCCCGGCGAGGACCCGCGCCGCTGTGGTCTTACCGCAGCCGGACGGACCCACCAGCGCCACGCATTCTCCTGGCTTGATCGAGAGCGAGAAGTTCTGCAACACAGCGTTGTTGCGGAACCCTGCGGTGATGTTGTCCATGGTCACCCGGTCGGTGGTCGGCGCGATGATCCGCGCCGTGGTGCGGTCGGTAGTGTCCTTGCGTCCCGTTCGGGAGTGCGCCGCGACCAGTGCGCGGGTCTGCGCCTGCGTCGTCGTCAGCAGCATCCCGGTGGTGCCGGCCTCGATGACCTGCCCGTGGGCCATGACGATCACGTGCCGGGCGACCGAGTGGACGGCGTCGAGGTCGTGGGTGAGGAGCACGACGGTCAGGTCCTGCTCGGACAGCCTGGTGATCTCTCGGAGGATGGCCGCCCTGTTGGCTGGGTCCTGCCCCGTGGTCGGTTCGTCCATGATCAGGCAGGTCGGGCTCGTCAGCAGGGTTTGGGCGATGACCAGGCGTTGCTGTTGACCGCCCGAGAGTTGATGGGGAAAACGGCGGAGCATCTTCGGGTCGCTCGGGAAGCCGGCCCGTGAGAGCGCGTCGGGTACGGACACCCGGTGTCCTGCGCTGTGGGCGGCGCGCTCGATGTCGCGGAGCACGGTGCCGATGCGTAGGGCGGGATTGAGCACCGAGGAGGGTTGTTGTGGCACATAGCCGAATCGCACTCCCTCGGCGTCGCGGCAGTCCATCGACAGTGCCACCCCGGGTCGGTGCTCGCCCATCAGGGCCAATGCGGTGGTGGTCTTTCCGCTGCCGGAGCTGCCGATGATCGCGGTGACCGCGCCTGCGTGGATGTCGAGATCGACATAGTCGACGAGGACCCGTCCGGGGGTTCGCGCGATGAGCCCGCGAACCCGGATGGCGCTATGCCGAGTGGTTTCGGCGACGGTCGCAGGCATTGTCTCGGTCATCTCGAACTCCTCGGGGAGAATTCTCGCGCCGCCGCGCGGGCGCTCGCGTCGAACAGCAGATTCACGCCCATCGCCAGCGCGATGATCATCACTGCGGGCAACACGACCCCCCAGGGAGCCAGCGCGATGCCGCTGCGGTTGCGGTCGATCATCACCGCCCAGTCGGTGCCGGTGGCGTCCGCTGTCAGACCGAGGAAGCTCGCGGAAGCGATCAGGTAGATGGCGCCGACGAACCGCAGTCCGGCGTCCGCGGCGAGAACCGGGAGCAGTGCACGCCCCAGATAGCCGAGGTTTCGGCGCCACCAGGTTTCACGTTGAAGGCGCAGCGCTTCCATGGCAGGGGTGTGCGCGATGTGCAGGGCCGAGGCCCGTATCAGGCGCGCCGAGTCCGGGAACTGCAGCATTGCCACCGTCGCTGCCAACACGAATGGGTTGGCCTCGGTGAGGGCGACCACCAGCAGGAGTAGCAGCATCGAGGGCAGTGAGAGCAGCAGATCCAGCGGCCGCATCAACGACTCGTCGATCGCCCGGCGCCGTGATGTTGCGGCCGTGACCCCCCATGGCACAGCGATCAGGTAGGTGAGCAGGACCGCCGCTGCGGCCACCAGCACCAGCGAGCGGCCACCGAGAAGCAGTTGCGTCAGTACGTCGCGGCCCTCGGAATCGGTGCCGGCGAGCCAGTTCTCGCCCTGGGTGAAGGCCGGACCGCGGGCACCCTGCTCGGCACTCAGCGGACCGAGCATCGCGACGAGGAGCGGCACGGCGGTGAGCACCGCGCCGAGCAGGAAACGTGGGCGTGTGCTCATGAGGCCTCGCCCGCCGTGGGATTGAGCCGGTACGCCATGATGTCCGCGATCGTGTTCACCATGACGGTGATCAGGCCGAACAGCGCGACCAGACCCATCAGCAGCGAGATGTCGCGGCTGCGGATGGCGTCGACCAGGACTTGTCCGAGTCCACCGACGGCGAACACCGCTTCGATGACGACGACCCCGCCGAGCAGCCAGTCGGCTACCCGGGCGAGATGCTGGATCGCCGGGGTGAGCGACCCCGGAAGGGCGTGCCGCCACACCACTCGACGCTCCGGCACCCCCAAGCGCAGCGTGTGCCGGACGTGCTCCGAGTCGAGTGTGGTGATCATCGACGCGCGTACCAACCGCGACAGCGAGCACACCGGGCGGATCACCAGTACCGCCACCGGCAACACCCAGAGTTCCGGCTGCAGCAGCAGTGGCCCGCTGGCGCCGACCGCCGTAGGGGCGAACAATCCCAGCCCCACCGCGAACACGGCGACCAGGATGATCGCGAGGGCGAACTCGGGTGCCGCGTAGAGGGCCACGGCCATCCCCGAGATCGCCCGGTCGATCGGCCCGCCCCGCCCGACCGCGGCGGCGACGCCCAATCCGACCGCCAGCGGAACAAGGGCCGCCAGCGCGAGTGCCGCCAGCGTGAGGGTGGGCGCCAGCGCAGAGAACAGCAGGTCGGTCACCGGGCGGCCGGAGACCGCGGACGTGCCCAGATCGCCGTGTAGCAGCCCGCTCATCCAGTCGCCGAACTGGGTGAGCAACGGGCGATCGAGCCCAAGGGAGGTGCGCAGCTGCGCAATTCGCTCCGGGTCGGCATCGTCCGCAGCGATCACCACCGCCGCGTCCCCTGGCAGCACCGAGGCCACCGCGAAGACGATGCCGAGCACCCCCAGCACCTGAGCCACCCCGAGCGCGACCCGCACGCCGGCATACCGGGCGAGGATCAAGCCAGCCACGCCTTGTCGAAACGGGCGTACCCCAGGGTGTTGGTGGGAGCGCTCTGCGCCATCCCCGCCAGCTTCGGCGCGAGTCCGTGCAGGCTGTCGGAGAATCCCCACACCAGCAGGCCGCCCTCGCTGTACAGCTGTGACTGCATCTGCTGGTATGCGCGGGTGCGTACCCCGTCGTCCGTGCTCTGGCTGGCGGTCGCGAACAGCGCGTCGAAGTCCGGTCGCCGCCACTGGGTGTAGTTCTTCGACGAGGTCGACAGCATCCGCTGCGCGGTATGCGATTCGATGGGCATGGCACCGGAGCGGAAGCTCGACAGCACCCCCTCGTCGAGGGTTCGTGTCCAGTAGGTCGACCCCTCACCGATTTTCACGTCGACCTTCAGTCCGGCTCGACCTGCCTGCTCGGCGAAGATGTTCGCCGCCTCGACGAATCCGTTGGTGGCACCGGTGGTCTGCAACTCCACGGCCAGGTTCTGCGCGCCGGCCTTCCGGATCAGCGCCTTCGCCTCGTCCAGATCGACCCGGCGCTGCGGCAGATCACCGGCGTAGTACTTGGTGTCCTTGCCGAACAGGTCGTTGCCAACCACCCCCGAGCTGCCGAGCACGGTGGACACCAGCTCGTCGCGGTCGACCAGTGCGAACATCGCCCGGCGCAGGTCCAGGTTGTCGAACGGGGGGCGGTCCACCTTCATCGCGAAACCCGACATCGCGCTGCGCGGCGAGCGCAGGATCTGCACCCTCGCATCGGTTTCGTAGGTGCGCGCCGACGTCACACTCATGTCGTCGGCGTACTCCACCTGACCGCCGAGCAGGGCGTTGACCCGGGCCGTCTCGTCCGGGGCGGTGAGGATTTCGAGCTGATCGACGTGCGGGGCACCGTCCCAGTAGTCACCGAACCGTGCGGCGACGAAGGACCGGCCCGGCTCGAACGAGACGAAGGTGAACGGCCCGGACCCGATCGGGTGGCTGAAGTCGGTGGTGCCCTCGGGAATGATGTAGGCGCCGAAGGCCGCCAGCACGTTCGCCAGGTCTCCGCAGGGCCGGGAACACACGAATTCTATGGTGCGGTCGTCGATTTGACGGGACCGGGCGATGTCGATCACCTCGAGCGAGGCCCGCGGGCGCAAAGCGTTCTTCGGATCGACGATGCGCTGGTAGGAGTACAGCACGTCCGCGGCCCTCACCGGCCTGCCGTCGTGGAACACCGCCGGGCGCAGCTCCACCGTCCAGGCGGTGGCGTCTCCGTTGGGTCGCCAGGCGGTGGCGAGCCGCGGCACCGGGCCGAGGTCGTCCCCGTACTCGACGAGTTTGTCGTAGAGAGCGTTCGAGCGCGCCACGTCGGCGTACAGGTTCGTCTTGTGGGGGTCCAGCACTTCTTGCGCGCCGCCGCCCGCGAACACCGCGCGCAGCCGGCCGCCGTCCCTCGGCGTTGCGGTGGCCGAGGTGGCGGTCTCGCCCGAGGCGCAGGCACCAAGCAGCACGGCGCCGGTGGCGGCGGCACCGAGGCCGAGAAAGGACCGTCGGCTCAGGGCAGGCAGTGGGGACTTGATCGATCGGTGGGCCGGATTCATCGGTGTGTAACTCCTTGTAGGGGAGGGAAGGACCTGAACAGGAAGGGAGGGGAGGAAGCCGTCGCGGGAGGGTTGTGGTCGCGGGTCAGATCGCTTGGGCAATGACGTGCAGTCGGTCCCCGGACATCGGGCTCTCGCCGAGGCCGGTGAGGGCGGCCCGTCCCGATCCGGTGGGCCAGCCGTCGTCGGTTCGGGGGCCGGGGGTGTCGAACATCGCCCGCACCGCGAAGCCGGCGCGGCGCAGGTGGCCGGTCAGCTCCAGCGGGAACAGGAGCCGCCACGCGGAGGTCTGGACGAGTTCGTCGGTGGAGTCGGGGAGGTGCCAGCGACGGCGGCGGCGCAGCAATTGGGCGGCATGGTCGATCGAGAGGGTGGTCTCCGCCCGCCAGGTGCGGCCCTGCCACTGAAAGGACGAGCGGCTTGGGCCGTCGAGCAGTTCTGCGTTGCCGAGGAAGAAGGCGCCGTTGCGCATCTCGGCGACCAGCAGTCCTCCGGGACGTAGGTGGGTACGGGTGCAGCGCAGGCACGATTCCAGCTCGGTGTCGCTGTGGCAGTACAGCAGTGAGCTGTCCAGACAGATGACTGCGTCGAACCGTTGGCCGACCTCGAAATCCCGCAGGTCGCCCACCGCTGCGCTCACCCCTGGATAGCGTTGTTGCGCGTAGTCGACCATCGCGGGTGACTGGTCGAGTCCGTGGCAGCGGTACCCGAGTTGGGCCAGGTAGCCGAGGTCGCGGCCCGTCCCGCACCCGAGGTCCAGGACCGCTGCCGGGTGCGTCCGCGAGCCCACTGTGGCGTCCGGAAGGTACGCCTGCAGGATCTCGTCGACGAATCTCGCAGCGGTGTGGTCGGGGTCGGGGAACCGTGCCTCGTACAGCGTGGGGTTGTCGGTCAACAGGTTCCGGGACTCGGCGGTCGTCATGCCTTCACCCCGGCGGGATCGGCGAGCAAGCCCCGGCGCTGCAGCAACCAGACGCCTGCCGCGGAGGCCGCTGCGAGTGCGATGCACACCAGGGCGCCGGGCCACCCGTTGCCCAGCTCGATGCCGTAGCCGATCAAGGCGTTGCCCCCGGCCGCCGCGATTCCGGACACCAGGTAGAACATCCCGAACAGGGTGCCCGACATGCGGGAATCTCCATACGCCGGAATCAGTTCCATCACAAACGGCTGGGCGATCATGATCCCGGACTCGAGGATCAGGGCCGAGACCACCAGCGGCGCCATCGCGAGCGCCACCTGCCCGGCGGTGTGCCCGGGATCGACCAACAGGACGGGCAGCAGCAGGACGAACGCGCCACCCATCAGGGCCAATCCTGTGGTGATCGCGGCGCCGCGGCTGGTGCGGGCATCGAACCAGCGGGTCAGCCGCACTTGGAACAGCAGGCTGAAGATGGTGGTGCTCAGGAAGAGGACCGCGACCGCACCCTGCCAGCCGGTGATCCGCCCGGCCAGCGCCGGGTACACCAGGTACATCTGGGTCTGCAAGACGAACATGCCGAGCATGGCGACGGTGAACAACACGAATCGGCGGTTGGCCAGCACCACACCCCAGCCGCGGAGCACTGTCGTCGTGGAGGGTTCGACGGCGTGGGCGGGCAGGAACCGCAGTTGCGCCAGGGTGAGGGCGGCGAAGAGCGCCGCCGCTGCGATGGCGACGGTGCGGAAATCCACCGCGAGCAGGGCGCTGCCGATCAGCGGCCCGGACAGCGCACCCGCCTGCGCGAAGACGTTGAACGTCGCGAACGCCTCCGCGCGCCGCGTCGGTTCGGCGACCGCGATGTAGGAGCGGACCGCCGGATTGAACAGTGCCCCCGCCAGTCCCGAGAGGACGGACGCGAGCAGGAGCAGCGGCACGCTGGTGCCGAAGGCGAAGACCGCGAAGCCAACCGATCGCAGCGCGCAGCCCGCGATGATGACCCGATGGGGTCCCAGCCGGTCGGCGGCGGTGCCGCCGATCAGGAACAGTCCCTGTTGGCCGAGGGTGCGGACGCCGAGGACGAGGCCGGTGACCGTGAGGGTCAGGCCGAGGTTTCCGGTCAGGTGCATCGACAGGTAGGGCACCAGCATGTAGAAGCCGGTGTTGACCCCGTACTGGTTGAGCACGAGCAGCTGGACGGACCGAGGGAAGCTGCGGAGCAGGGCAAGTGTCCCCGGGCCCGAGGGAGTCTCGGTCATCGATCGTCTCCTGCGCGGGGATGCACGCCGAGGCCGATGGCGTCCCTTGGACGCAACACCCCGTCCTCACCGCCCAGCCCGGTCCACGGATCCCACGCGAGCAGCAGGTGCCCGTCCAGGTCGCACCACCGCGCCAGCGAGGCCAGATGCACAGCGGGAGCGATGCCGAGCGAGCTGCTCACCAGGCAGCCGAGCATGACGTCCATCCCGCGTTCGCGGGCCGCGGTGGCGATCTCGTGGGCGTGATAGACGCCGCCGCACTTCGAGAGTTTGATGTTCACGGCGTCCGCGAGGCCGACGAGCGCGTCCAGGTCGGCCAGTGTGTGGATGGCTTCGTCAGCGATCACCGGAATGTCCGTGCGGCTGCGCAACTCCCGTGCTCCGTCGCGGTCACAGGTCGGTAGCGGTTGTTCGAGCGCGACCACCGGCAGGCCTCTGGTCTCCTCGAGCACCCGCAGCGCGGCCGCGGCGGTCCATGACTCGTTCGGATCGACGATCAGATCAGCCCCGGGAGCGGCTTCGGTCACCGCCGCCAGCCGTCTGACCGACTCGGCCGTGTCGGCGTCCGTCTTCACCTTCAGTAACCCGACTCCGCTTTCGGCCAGGCCGGTGGCCACGGCTGCCATCTCGTGGGGTGACCCGATGCCGAGGGTGCGGGAGATGGGAATCTCGGTCGGTAGCGGCAATCCGAGATGCGCCGCGACCGACATCTCGGCCGTACGAGCCCGGTGCTCGGCAATCGCGGACCACAGTGCGGCGGCGACCGCGGGATGCACATCCGGGAGAACCGACTCCAGGCCGGCGTCCACGCCCGCGCACCGGTCACGGACCATCCGCAGCTGTGCCTCGATTCGGTCCCGGTCCAGTTCGGCGTACACCGAGGTGACGACCTCGCCACGGCCGACGACGTCGGAGTCTGTGTCGGTCACCGTCACCGTGACGGCCTCACGTGCGGACATCACCCCGCGGCTGATCCGGAACGGGCGAGTCAACTCGAGGGTGTGTGTTTTCCAGGTCAGTTTCATCTCGCGGTCGCCTCCGTCCTGGCACTGACGCTTCCGATCGGCGAGCGCACCGATTCACACCGGGTCCAGCACCAGGTGGGGTCTTCGCAGTCGTCGATTTCGTGCGGCTGCGTGTGTGGCGGCTCGAGTAGGTCTCTGCGGCGGCACCAGTCGTCGTCGAAGATGGTGCGCAGGTAGCGATCCGGGCCGTCCGGGAAGATCGTGATCACGCTGCCCGGCCACCTGGCGGCCGCCCAGCCGGCGACGGTCGCGGTCGCGCCGGTCGACCACCCGCCGGTGTGGAAACCGCCGCGTGCCAGACCACGGCAGGCGTGGACGGCCTCGTTGGGGCCGACCCAGTGGACCTCGTCGAACATGTCGTAGCGGACATTGCCGGGGTGCATGCTGCTGCCGAGTCCGCGCATGACGCGGGGGGTGGCGGGTTGACCGAAGATTCTCGATCCGAGCGCGTCTACGCCGATGATCCTCAGGTCCGGCCACAATTGGCGCAGCCGGTGCCCGACTCCGCTGCTGTGACCTCCTGTTCCCACGCTGCACACCAGCACCTCGGCCCGCTCGATGCCCGCCGCGGTGAGTCCGCTGACGATCTCGTCGGCGAGGGCGTGATAACCCGCGGCGTTGTCCGGATTGTCGTATTGGTTGGGCCAATACGCGTCGTCGCCTGCCAGGATGTGGTGCAGGGCGTCGAGTCGGGCCTGCTGCCACCCGCCCTCGGGATGGGGTTCATCCACGATCACCAAGGTGGCACCCAAGGCCCGCAACAGATTCCGCATCGCCGGCTCGAGTTCGCTGTCCACCACCAGCGTTATCGGGTGCCCCAGGGCCTGGGCGACGTACGCCAGGCCAACGCCCAACGTACCGCTGGTGGATTCGACGATCCGGGCGCCGTCGCGCAGCTCTCCACGCCGGCGTGCGCCTGCCAGCATCGACTGCGCGGAGCGCGCCTTGAGCCCGCCGATCCCCAGTGCCTCGATCTTTGCGAAGTAGCCGGGATGGGGCTGCGGCACCGGAGTGGTGATGCGCACGAGCGGGCTGTGTCCGACACGCTCGAGCGGTTCGAAGACGGTCATCGCGGACACGCCGCCCGGTACAGGTAGATCGAGCTGGTGTCGCCGGTCAGCCAGAAGAACGGGTACGGCTCTGCCGAGAGTGCGTCGACGCCGTGCCCGAGCAGCTCCCGGGCCACCGCCGCCCCGCTCTGCGCAAACAGCGTGACCGGCACCGGTCGCCCGCTCGCCGCCACCAGGTCGAGCAGGGGGTCGAGGGTGCCGTTGCCGAGCATCATTCCGCTGGCCAGCACCGCATCGGAGCCGTCGAGCCCATCGGCGAAGTCGGTGACGATCGGCTCACCCCACTCGGTGGTACCGCCCTTCAGGTCGCACGGCACGTACCGCAGGCCGCGCTCACGCAGGGACGCGAGCAGGGAGTTGACCACCCCGATCACCAGCACCCGGCCACCAGGCGGTGTGTCGATCAGCCCCGTCACTGCCCTCGCCCGGGTCAGTGAGCGCTGCAGCGAATCGCCAGGATCCACCTGGACGGCTACCGCGCGGGCATCGAACGGGTGCGGGCGCAGGTGGGCGAGGTAGGCGTCGAGCGCTGCGACCCGAACGGCCAGCTCGTCGTGGTGCAGTAGCTCGATGACCGGCCTTCCCGCGCAGGCGTGGACCACTTCTGGGTCGATCGATCCGGGTTCGACGGCACACGATCCCGTTGTCGAACCGACCCGCAGGCTGATCACGTGATTGCGGTAACCGCCGCTACGCCCGTTGTGCCGCACGCATTGTGAGGTGGTGAATGCCACCGCGACCGTGTCGTCGACCGGGGGCATCAGGTCGGGATCGCTGCGGTAGCGGTCGAGGAGCGCGCTGACGGGCCCCGACTTCGCGGTACCGATCTGTGCGGCGGTGGTCACGGTGTGAACTCCTCGCCGTAGGTGAGGGAGATCGACGCCAGCAGGTTCTCTGCGAGCGGCCGGGCACCGGCCCGATCGGGCGAGACGGTGATCACGGAACCCAGGTAGCTGTTGTTGTCGACTGCCGCAGTCGTTTTGTGCCCCGCCGCCTTGAACGACGAGGACACCACCGCTGGGTGATCGGCGACCGCTGCCGTGCCGTCAACGCTGGTGAGGATGCCCGCGTCGCTTGGTACCAGCATGCAAACCGCCGCACTCTGTGGCCGCTTTGTGTCCTGCCGGGCCGGTGGAGACGCCAGGTGGTGGGGTGTGTCGCCGAGCGCGAGCTCGACCGCGACCGTCGGCAGGTCGATCCCGGTGACGTGCCTGATCAATTCGGTGATCTGGTTGCCGGCCGGACGAGGGTTGATCTCGATGATGCGCGGTCCGGCCGCGGTGAGCCGCAGTTCGGTGTGCACCACGCCGTGATCGAGCCCAACCGCGCAGAGCGCGGCCTCCGCGGTCGCCACCAACTGGGTGCGCACTGTCTCCTCGACGGCGGCGGGGAACATGTGCCCGGTCTCCACGAAACCTGTTGCGCCGCCGAGGCTCTTGTCGGTCACCCCGACGGTGTGGATCGCGCCGTGTCGAATCCAGCTCTCGACGCTGAACTCCGGTCCATCGAGGAACTCTTCGAGCAACACCGCGGGATCCCGTCGTTGTCCGCGCGCATTGACGGCGAATCGATGCAGATACCCGGCTGCGGTTTCGAGCGCGGCCCAATCGTCGGCGCGCTGCACGAACATCCCGGCGCACAAGTCCGTTGGCTTGACCACCAGCGGGAAGCCCACGATCTCGGCCGCTTCGCGAAGTCGGGTCGCGTCATCGGCCGGCGCGGTCGCGTGACGCGGACCGGGAAGGCCGGCGCGGTCCAACGCCGCTCGGGTCAGAGCCTTGTTGCAGGCCGACTCGACCGCTTCCGGGATGGGGCCGGGAAGCCCAAGGGCATCGGCGATCCTCGCGGCGGTCGGGAGGTAGTAGTCGCAGCTCGTGAGGACTCCATCGATCGGACTGTCCGCGTGGATTCGTCGCGCGGCGTGGAGCGCTGCGGCCGGGTCGTTGGTCTCCGCGGTGACCACGGCGCGGCCGAGGCGAAGCGGATGCGGTGAGCCGTCGGGCGCGCACTGTGGGTAGTGCCCCGGGCTCCTGGTCAAGAAGGTGAACTCGGCACCGAGTTCGGTTACCGCCCTGGGTAGGAGCGTTCCCATCGCACCGACCCAGCTCTCCACTAGCAGTAGGTGTGGCACCCGTGATCCCTCGCCTTTCCTCGGATTCAGAACGCGAACAGTAATGAGAATCGTTATCAATATCAAGAGCGGCACTGCGAAGTCCTGGATGGATGGTGTGCGGGTGCGTGCTCGAAGCGTGGGGCGAGCGCATGGCGGTCGTCGCCGGTTGGGGCCGCGCCATCGGGTCGCCAATTGACAACGAAAGTCATGTCAATTGGCGAGATTGAAGTGTTTAACTTCTGAGTGGGAGCGCTCTATGGTTTCATCGCACCGGCGGACCACACCCCGGAGCGCCCACGCTCGGGACAGTAATTGGATCGCCACAGGCAGAGAGAGCGGCTCGGGACCGCGGCCGCCAGTGGGCACTGATGGTCCACATCGGTCGGATCGGAGACCGGCTTCGCGGAGGTCCGGCTCGAGATTCGAGTTCGGATTCCACCGGCTCGCCAACTCGATAGGCATGCGGCCATTTCCCGCGTGCGATCCGGTCGTTCGTTCGGCGCAAACTGCATGTCCGTGGAAGGTCGTGGATCGACCCGCTGCTCGGTCAACCCAATGGCGATCGTTCGGGACGGTCTGCCAGACGCCACAAGTCACACATCACGCTGATCGGGAGTGCACACTTCATGACACAACACGGCGCGCATCTTCGCCGGTTCACCCAGGCGCTCTGCGCCGCAATGGCACTGATCCTCGGCGGTACCGGGATCGCGGCCTCGCAGGCCACCCCCGCGCCGACCTCGCTCGGCGACAACCCGGTGTTCGGTTTGGCGAACGGCTGCTACGCGGTCAAGTCCGAGCAATCCGGCACGTTCGTGCGCCGCGACGGCGGCGGCTACCGGGTGGACGGCGCCGACCTTGCCGCGGCCGAGCGATTCCGGATGCACGCCGCGCAGCTGGGTCGGTTCATGTTCTACGGCAAGGGCGGCGACATGCTCGCCCACGACGGCAAGCGCGCGATCGTCTCGACCCGCGACGCGCTGCCGACCACCGACTGGACGCTGACGCACACCGACGGCACCTACGCGATCACCGCCACTTCGGACGGTAGCCAGCTCACCGTCGACGGCAACGGCTTGCGGCTGACCGATCCGGGCACCAACCCCCCGGGCGGCCGGTTCCTGGTCGTTCCCACCTCGGGCTGCGCGGACTTCCCCGACGCCGAGGTGAACGCCACGGGCACGCCGCTGTCCGGCACCGGCCCGAACGGTGAGGTGCGCGGGTTCATCGACGCGCACGTCCACCTCAACTCCAACCTGTTCATCGGTGGTCAGGTGCACTGCGGCAAGCCCTTCGACCCGCAGGGCGTTGCGGTCGCGCTCCGCGACTGCCCCGACCAAGGCGCCAGCAAGGCGTCGGCTCTGCTCGAGAGCATCCTCTCGGGCGGCTCACCGCTCGACGGGCGCGACACCACCGGCTGGCCCACCTTCGCGAACTGGCCCGCCCACGACTCGCTCACCCACGAGCAGACCTACTACAAGTGGATCGAAAGGGCCTGGCGCGGCGGACTGCGCATGTTCAACGACCTGCTGGTGAACAACCGGGTGCTCTGCGACCTGTACCCGTACAAGAACCGCTCCTGCAACGACATGGACACCATCCGGGCGCAGGCCAAGCAGGTGCACGAGATGCAGGACTACATCGACGCCCAGCACGGCGGCCCCGGCCGCGGCTGGTTCCGCATCGTCAGCAACCCCGAGGACACTCGCAAGGTGATCGGCGAGGGCAAGCTGGCGGTGACGATCGGCATCGAGACCTCCGAGCCGTTCGGCTGCGGGCTGCGCGACGGCGTGCCGCAGTGCAACGAAGCCGACATCGATCGGGGCCTGGACGAGGTGTACGCGATGGGCGTGCGGCAGATGTACGTCACCCACAAGTTCGACAACGCCTTCGGCGGCACGCGGTTCGACGCCGGCACCACTGGCGTCGCCGTCAACGTGGGCAACTTCCTCGGCACCGGCAGGTTCTGGGAGGTCGAGCCGTGCAAGGGCCCCGAGCACGACCAGCCGCTGATTCCCGTCGCCGAGGGTTCGGCCGAGGTGCTCGCGGCGCTGCCGACCGGCAGCGCAATGCCGGTCTACCCGTCCGGGCCGATGTGCAATACCCGTGGCCTGACGAAGCTGGGCGAGCACATGGTCCGCGGCATGATGGCGCGCGGCATGATCGTCGACATCGACCACATGAGCGCCAAGACCGCCGAGGACGCCCTGCGCATCCTCGAGGAGGCCAGGTACTCCGGCGTGGTCTCCACCCACAGCTGGACCGACCCACTGAACCACAAGCGGATCTACGCGCTCGGCGGCTTCGTCGCCGGCTACGCGTCCGGACTGGGCGGTCACTCGGAGGACGGCCATGATCACGGGAACTTCATCGACGCCTGGCGGCAGGCTCGAGCGGACCGCAGCGACAAGTACTACTTCGGATTCGGCTTCGGCGCCGATACCGGCGGGTTCGCGCCGCAGGCCCCGCCCCGCGAGGACGCCGGCGCCAAGCCGCTGCAGTATCCGTACAAGACCTTCGACGGCGGCACGACGATGGACCGCCAGCGCACCGGCGAGCGGGTCTTCGATCTGAACAAGGACGGCGTCGCGCACTACGGGTTGATTCCGGACTGGATCGCGGACATGCGGAACGCGGCAGGCAACGAGGGCGACCAGATCATCGACGACATGAGCCGCGGCGCCGAGGCCTACCTGCAGATGTGGGAGCGGGTCGCCAAGTAGGCGACCTGACCGCGGACTGCTCGCTCCACGCGAGTGAACACGGCGATGAACCCCTCGGGTCCGTGCGATGAACATCCGGCGATCTGCCCCCGTGACGCGAGTTCCCGGCTCGCGGGGGTCGATCGGCGTCGATACAGTCCGGCCATGCACGTCTTGTTCGTCTGCAACGGCAACGTGTGCCGCTCGGCGATGGCCGAGCGCCTCGCGATCGCCATTGCCGCGGAGCTGGGACCGGCCGCGCCCGGTGCGAGGACGCTCAGCGCGGAGAGTGCGGGGACGAGGGCGCTGGTCGGGTTCCCGATGGAACCGGTCGCGGCCGAGGTGGTCCGCGGGCTCGGCGGCGATCCGTCGGGCTTCGTCGCCCGTCGGTTGCGGACCGAGCTGATCGAACGGGCCGACCTCGTGCTGGCGATGTCGGAGTCCGTGCGCGACGAGGTGGTGCGACTGGTGCCTGAGGCCGCGCCTCGGACCTTCACGCTGCCGGAGGCGCACCGCATCGTGTGGCTGACCGGGGCCAGGACCGTCCGCGAGATGGCCGCGGGTCGCGACAACGTCCGGCCCGGCGGCGAGTCGATCAGCGATCCGGTGGGTTTGCGCCGCGAAGCGTTCGAGCGGGTGGGGGAGGAGATCGCGGAGGCACTGCTGCAGGTGATCCCCGCCCTGCACGCCGGCGGGCGGTCCGAGGTCGCGTGACGGGCGGGGTCGCCTGGCATCTGGTCACCCGGTGACGCGCTCCCTGGTGCTCGAGCCGTCGATCGGCAGGCCGGCGGACTCCCAGTCCGCGATGCCCTCCCGGTACTTGCGCACATCCGTGTACCCGAGCGCGCGGAGCCGGTCGGCCACGATCTCGCTGTTGCGGCACGAGATGTTCGCGCAGTAGGTCACGATTGCCGCGTCTCGGTCCGGAAGGACTTGCGGTGCCATCGATTCCACGTCGGCCTCGACGAGGTTCAGTGCGCCGCGGATGTGTGCCTTGTCGTAGTAATCGGCGGGGAGCGTGTCGAGGAGCACCACGGAGTCGGTGCGGAGCGCGGCGGCCAGTTCGTCGCGCGTGATCAGCTCGGTCATCGTGTCACCTTCCATCGGGTCGCCGCACTCATGTGCGTGCGTACGCACATTTAATATCAATGTGCGTACGCACGCAACTGATGGGGTGGATCCGGTTAGACTGCCCCGGTGGCAGCGACACGGAGTTCCAGGAGACGTCACCTGGAGACGAGCGCGTGGGGCGCGCTCCTGCAGGTCCATGCGCAGCTGGTTCCCGAGCTCGACGGTGACCTGAAGCGCACGACGGGCCTGCCGCTGGCCTGGTACGACGTGCTGCTCGAACTCTCGGGAGCGGGCGACACCCCGCTGCGCATGAGCGACCTCGGGGAGCGTGTGGTGCTCAGCCGCACCCGGGTCAGTCGCCTGGTCGCCGAGATGGAGACCCATGGGCTCGTGCAGCGGGGCGCGAACCCCGACGATCGCCGGTCGGCCTTCGTCACGATCACCGATGCGGGCAGGCGCCGATACCGTGAGGCAGCGCCGATCTACCTGCGCGGCATCGCGGAGCGCTTCGCGGACCGGCTGGCCGACGAGGAGCTCACCGCGATCACGGCGGCGTTGCAGAGGGTGCTCGAGCCGGCCGACGACAGCGGCGACCGAGCGGGGATCCGTCCGGCCTGACCGTCGGCGAGGGCCGAGCCGGCGGTCGCGGCGTCACCGGTGGACGCCGCGACCGTCACTCCGGGTCAGGCGCCGAAGCGCTCCTCGACCTCGGCGGCGGTGAGCCCGAACTCCTCGAGGGTGTACTTGTGTGCGGGCCGCCGGTCACCGGACCGGCTCTCCTCGTGCATCGCCTCCATGGCCTGCTGTGCCTGCGTGGTCAGCGGGATGTCGAAGCGGGAGTAGATCCCCTCAACGGTGCCGAGCGGATCGGCGACGAAGTCCTGGTATTCGACGTCGATGAACTGGGCCGGATCGTGTTTGGCCCGTGCGGCGTTGAACTGCTCGAGGCCGCGTGCCCACAGCTCGAGCTGGCTGCGCCCGATCACCTCGCCCTTGAACTTGTTCGACCAGCCGTCGGTGGCCTGCTCGGCCAGGCTGCACACGGACGGGATGATCGTGGTCGGCGGGCGGTGGGTCTGGATGATGAGCGCGTCCGGGTACACCGTGAGCAGTTCGTCGAGCGCGAACAGGTGGCTCGGGTTCTTCAGCACCCACCGGCGGTCCTGATCCGGAAGGCCGATCAGCTGCAGGTTCTTCTTGTGTCGCGCATAGGCATTGGTCCAGTCCTGCCCCTCGAGCCACTTCGAGTAGGTCGGCAGGTTGGCCAGGCACTCGTAGGACACCGACTTGAAGGTCTGGCGCAGCAGCTGCCAGCACTCCTCGACCTCGCCCGCCGACATGTAGTGCACGCCCATGAACTCGGGGTGCTCGATGTGGTGCTTGCTGAACTGGGCCTCGATGCCCTGGAAGACCGGGTTCGACTCCCAGCTCTCGCGCGGCGGTCGTGGCTGCGGCATCTCGGTCAGCCACATCTCCAGGCCCTGGTGGGCGGGATCGACGGTGAGCAGCCGGTGCAGCGCGGTGGTGCCGGTCCTGGGCAGTCCGGTCACGAAGATCGGCCGCTCGATCGGCACGTCGGCATGCTCGGGGTGCTGCTTCCACGCTGCCTCGCTGAGCAGTCGCGCGACCAGGGCGCCGCGCAGGAAGACCCGAGAGATCTTGCTGCCGAACGGCGTCAGGTCCTCGTCGCCTGCGTAGGAGTCGAGCAGGACGCCGAGCGCCTCGGTGTAGTCATCGGTGCCGAAGTCGGTCATGCCGGTCATCCGGGTGGCGGAGGCGTGCAGGTCCTCGACGGTGCCGACGGTGGTGCGTTCAGTCATGTGGTGCCTTCTCTGTGTTGTCCGGTCGTTCCGCGGGCTGCGCTCCTAGTGGTGGAACTCGCCGCAGTTGACGTCGAGGCACTGGCCGGTGATGGCGCTGGCCATCGAGGAGGCCAGGAAGATCACCGCGTCGGCGATCTCCTCCGTCTCCGGCAGCCTCTTGAGGTCGGTGGCCGCCGCGGTGTGCTCGTAGATCTGCTCGACGGTGATCCCGAACTTCTTCGCCTGGTGCTCGAAGTACTGCTTGAGGGTGTCGCCCCAGATGTAGCCGGGCGCGACCGAGTTGATCCGGATTCCCTTGGGGCCCAGCTCGGTGGCGAGCGACTGCGACATCGCCAGGAGGGCGGCCTTGGCCATCTTGTAGCTGCCGTAGCGCTCCTGCGAGTGGCGCAGCACCATCGAGTTGATGTTCACCACCGCGCCCTTGCTCTCCTCGAGGGCGGGGGTGAACAGCTGCGTCAGCCGCAGCGCCCCGAGCACGGTCAGCTCGATGCTGTCGCGGATGTGCTGGTAGTCGGTGCGCGCGAGCGGCTTCATCGACGGGATCGAGAACGCGTTGTTCACCAGGACGTCCACCCGGCCGTAGGCCTCGACGCTGGCGGCGACCAGGTTCTCGGCCGAGGCCTGGTCGGTGATGTCGGTGGACACCGTCACCGCGCGCCTGCCGAGGTCGGTGACCTCCTTGGCCACCTCGTCGAGCCGGGACTGGGTGCGGGCGGCCAGTACCAGGTCGGCCCCGGCGGCTGCGGCCTGCAGCGCGAGGGTCCGGCCGAGCGCGGGTCCGACACCCGAGATCACAACGACTTTGTCCTGCAAGAGATTTGTCATGGTCGTACTACCCCAGCATCCGGTTGGCGACGGCGGCCTGGCGCGCCGCGATGCGGGCGGTCCAGTCCTCCGGCGTGATCTTGTTCTGTTCGTGGAACGGCAGCTTCGACGCGACCTCGTCCAGGCTCACCACCTCGACCGTCGGCCCGTCGGCAGGCGTGTACTCCCTGGAGGTGCGCTGCCAGCGGAACTGCAGGTACCCGCGGGGGTGTCCGACCGTCTCGATCCAGTTCGTGACGCCGGGATTGCGCTCGCTGACCACCATCCGGATCATGCCGTCGGGATCGACCTGGGCCTGGCCGTTGTTCAGCGACGTCTGGTGTCCGGTGTAGTCCAGCGAGATGTACCAGAGGCTGCCGAGCTGGAAACCCTGGTACGGCGCATCGGATTTCGGGACGGTGATGATCATCGCCTGGTCGTCGGCGAGCTCGTAGTGGCCGACGGACGAGTACTGGGTGGCCAGGCCGCCCGGGGTCAGTCGCGGCTCGGTCATCGTGTTCACGGGGAGCTTGAGGTAGAACCACTCGGGGAACTGCAGCCACGTCTTGACCCGGCTGACCAGGGCCTTGCCCGCCCTGGTGAAGCGCTTCGCGGTCTCCTCTCGGGTGAGGGCGTCGCCGGGCACCCCGATCCGGTCCACGCGGTCGATCCGGATGGTGCCGCGCTGCTGGCTCCAGTCGCTGTAGACCTCGCGGACGACCAGCTGAGAGGAGTCCGGCGCGAGGGTGAAGTGGTTGATGCGGCCGTCCGCCGGGCCGGGCCCGAAGGTGGCCACGAACGAACCGTCCTCCTCGATGTGGAGCTCGCGGTCGTCGAAGGCGGTCACGCTGCCCGGCACGTTGGAGTTGGTGTAGTTGCCGCTGAGCACCTGGAAGCTCAGATCGGCTGTGGTCCCGCGCTTGCCGGTGACGACGTATTCCGCGTCGCCGTTGATCCGGGCGCCGAAGTAGAGGGTGTCCGGGTTGTCGAGGCCCATCTTCATGTACGGGCCGGTGCCCTGAATGAAGGTGGGGTGCGTCTTCTCGGTGGCCCATGCGGCGTGCACGGTGGCCAGGATGCCGCCCGCGAGGTACTGGTAGCCCTCGAGCAGGTCCTGTTCGGACCGGATGTGTGGGGCGGCCTCGACCAGCTTCTCGGCCTCGGCGATGGCCTCGGCCAGGGGTTCTGTCAGCACTCCCGCTCCTCGCGTTCAAGTGGTACAAATATGTACCTAGGTGGTAGACCGGTGATGGTCCGACAATAGAACGTGTTCTAAGGAGTGGTCAATGGCTGAAGAGCAGGACACCGTCGCCGGGCGCCGATCGCCCCCGACCGAGCGGGTGGTGCAGGTGCTCGACTACCTGGTGGCCCGCCAGGATCAGCGGTTCGGCCTGTCCGAGCTGGCCCGCGCGCTCTCGATCAGCAAGCCGACCTGCCTCGGGATCCTCTCCGCGCTGGTCGCCGGCGGGTATCTCACCCGTGATCCGGCGTCGAAGACCTACGGGCTCGGGCCCGCACTGATCGCGGCAGGGCGGGCGGCGCAGCGTGGCTTCGCGGTCGGCCCGATCGCGCGCACCCACCTCGACCGGCTCGCCGCCGAGTTCGGGTCGGTGTGCACGGCGTCCGCGGTGGTGGGCGACCGAATCATGATCCTCGAGGTGGCCACCCCTTCCGGCATGAAGGGCGGGCGGACCGCCGTCAAGGTGGGTCAGGCGTACCCGTTCGCGCCCCCGGTTGGGCTCATGTACGTGCTGTGGAGCGCCGACCACGACCTGGAGGCGTGGCTGCGTCGCGAACCGACGCTGCCGGTGGTGCTCGACCGCGACCTGTTGCGCGAGGTCGTCGAGGACTGCCGGGACGCGGGCTATCTCGTCGAGCGGTTGACCCCGATGGGGCGCAGGCTCTTCTCGCTCATGCAGGGCGTCGCCGGGCACGACCTGCCGTCCGAGATCCGCGAACTGCTCGGCGAGATGGTCTCGAGCCTGGGGGAGCGGGTGTATCTGGGGCGTGAGCTGGCCGCCGACGCCGAGTATCCGGTGAGCCTGATCGCCGCGCCCGCCTACGACGCCGACGGGCATCAGTCGCTGGTCCTGACCCTGGACGTGGGCTCGTCGATCAGCGGCGCCGAGGTCGAACGGCGCGGGAAGGCCCTCGCGGCTGCGGCCGACGCGGTGACGGCGGAGGTGGGCGGGCGGTGGCCGGACCGACGCGGCGATCCGGGTTCGTCGTCGATCGGTGGAGGGATTGACCCGACCTAGAACGCGTTCTATTGTCGGCTCAGACTTCAAATTCGAACCGCCCCGGTACAAAAATGTACCGATGGCTCGGACCCCGATCAGTCGAGGAGCCGCACATGACAACCCGACATGCCCCACCCGCCTACGAGCTGTCCCATCTGGGCGCGCTCGAGGCGGAAGCGGTGCACATCTTCCGCGAGGTGGCCGCCACCTTCGAGCGCCCCGTCCTGCTGTTCTCCGGCGGCAAGGACTCGGTGGTGATGCTGCACGTCGCCGCCAAGGCGTTCTGGCCCGCGCCGCTGCCGTTCGCGGTGATGCACGTCGACACCGGCCACAACTTCGACGAGGTGATCGAGTTCCGGGACCGCGTGGTCGAGGAGTTCGGCCTCCGTCTCGTGGTCGCGCGGGTGCAGGACGACATCGACGCGGGCCGCGTCGCCGAGGAGCAGGGGCCGCGGGCCAGCCGCAACCGGCTGCAGACCGCCGCGCTGTTGCGTGGCATCCGCGACAACGAGTTCGATGCCGTCTTCGGTGGGGCCCGTCGCGACGAGGAGAAGGCTCGCGCGAAGGAGCGGGTGTTCAGCTTCCGCGACGAGTTCGGGCAGTGGGATCCGCGCGCGCAACGACCCGAGCTGTGGAACCTCTACAACGGCAGGCACCGCAAGGGCGAGCACATCCGGGTGTTCCCGCTGTCGAACTGGACCGAACTCGACATCTGGCAGTACATCCTCGAGGAGGAGATCGAGCTCCCCGCCATCTATTACGCACACCGCCGCCGGGTGGTGCCGCGCGATGGGATGTTGCTGGCGCACACCAGGTTCCTGACTTTGCTCCCGGGCGAGGAGCCGTACGAGGAGCTCGTCCGGTTCCGGACCGTCGGCGACGCCACCTGCACCGGCTGCGTGGAGTCCTCGGCGGCCACCGCGGCCGAGGTCGTCACCGAGGTGGCGGCCAGTCGCATCACCGAGCGCGGGGCCACCCGCGCCGACGACCGGATCTCCGAGGCCGGGATGGAAGATCGCAAGAAGGAGGGGTACTTCTGATGTCGCAGTCCCACCACGCCCTGCAGCTGCTCCGCGTCGCCACCGCGGGCAGCGTCGACGACGGGAAGTCGACGCTGATCGGGCGGCTGCTCTACGACTCCAAGTCGATCTTCGAGGATCAGCTCGAGGCGGTCGAGCGCAGCAGCCGCGAACGCGGCGACGAGTACGCGAACCTCGCGTTGCTCACCGACGGGCTGCGCGCCGAGCGGGAGCAGGGCATCACCATCGATGTCGCGCACCGGTACTTCGCCACCCCGCACCGCAAGTTCATCATCGCCGACACCCCAGGTCACGAGCAGTACACCCGCAACATGGTCACCGGGGCCTCCACCGCGGACCTCGCGCTGATCCTGGTCGACGCGCGCAAGGGCGTGCTGGAGCAGACCCGCAGGCATGCCTTCCTGTCCACCCTGCTCGGGATCCCGCACCTGGTGCTGTGCGTGAACAAGATGGACCTGGTGGACTGGTCGCAGGAGCGCTTCGAGGAGATCAAGGAGGAGTTCCGGCAGTTCGCGATCAAGCTCGACGTGCACGACCTGACGTTCATCCCGGTCTCCGCGCTCAAGGGCGACAACATCGTCACCCGGACCGAGAACATGCCCTGGTACGAGGGCTCGTCGCTGCTGCACCACCTCGAGGACGTGCACATCGCCTCGGACCGCAACCTCATCGACGCGCGGTTCCCTGTGCAGTACGTGATCCGGCCACAGCGCCAGACCGACGCCGAGCTGCACGATTTCCGCGGCTACGCCGGCACCGTCGCCAGCGGCGTCTTCAAGCCCGGCGACGAGGTCGTCGTGCTGCCGTCGGGTTTCACCTCCACGGTCGAGGCCATCTTCGGCCCCGGCGGCACGGTGATCGAGGAGGCATTCGCGCCGTCCGCGGTGACCATCTCGCTCGCCGACAACCTGGACGTCAGCCGCGGTGACGTGCTCTGCCGGCCGAACAACCGCCCGCAGGTCGGCCAGGAGATCGACGCGATGGTCTGTTGGCTCACCGAACAGTCCTCGCTCTCCGAGAACACCCGGTACACCCTGCTGCACACCACCAAGTCCACCAAGGCGCAGGTGGTCCGGCTCGACTACCGGCTCGATGTCAACACCCTGCACCGGGACGAATCCGCGCAGTCGTTGTCGCTCAACGAGATCGGCCGGATCCAGCTCAAGACCCAGCAGCCGCTGCTGTTCGACCCGTACCGTCGCAGTCGGGTGACCGGCAGCTTCATCCTGGTGGACGAGTCGACCGGGAACACCGTCGCGGCAGGCATGATCCTCGGGCCGACGCTCAAGGAGTCGAAGGTCGTCTGGCACGCCGCGTCGGTCTCCAGGGCCGAGCGCGCCACCAAGGGTGCGACGGTGTGGCTGACCGGGCTGTCCGCGTCCGGGAAGTCCACGGTCGCCGTCGAACTCGAGCGCAGGCTGGTGGCCTCCGGGGTGCCCGCCTACCGGCTCGACGGGGACAATCTGCGGCACGGGCTGAACTCCGATCTGGGGTTCGGCGCCGCGGACCGGGCCGAGAACGTCCGGCGCGTCGGCGAGGTCGCCCAGTTGCTCGCCGATGCGGGGATGGTCGCTGTCGCCTCGCTGATCAGTCCCTACCGGGAGGACCGGGACCGGGTGCGGGCCCAGCACCTCGCTGCAGGCCTGCCGTTCGTCGAGGTGTTCATCGACACCCCCGTGGAGGTGTGCGAGGCGCGCGACCCGAAGGGCATGTACGCCAAGGCGCGGGCCGGGGAGATCACCGGCTTCACCGGCGTCGACGATCCGTACGAGGCCCCGACAAACGCAGAACTGGTGCTGCGCCCCGAGGACGGCGATCCCGTCGCCCAGGCCGCCACGATCATGGAGTATCTCAACCTTTAACGCCTCCCTTGCCTTAAGGCAGGAGATTTCAAGCTCGGACCGCAACCGGACCATCCACCCGAAGGGAGGTGATCAGATTGTCTGACGTCGTCAGCACTTGTGTGGCCGCGTTCTGCCACAGCCAGGATCACCCTGGCAGCGTTCCGATCGCGCCCTTCGGTGTAACCGCAGGCCGTGCATCGGAAGGTTCGCTGCGCGAGTTCGAGGGGCTGCTTGGCTCTCGCGAAGCACCTCGAACACGTCATCGTTGTGTAGGCGGGCCGTACCAACACCACCTTCCGGCCAGCCCGCATGCCGCGCTCGATCAGTTCCCGTTTCGCCGCACCGATTGCGGCGTCCGCAGCCTTGCGTGCCATCGTCAACCGCGACAGGAACGCCGGCTTGAAGTCTTCGATTGCGATCATCGCGTGAGAGTCGACAACCTGTTTCGCCCACACGCGGGAGTCGTACTGGGTTTGTCGGGCCGCCTTCTTGTGCAGCTTCGCAGCCGTGCGCCTGGCCCGCTGGTAGCCGTTCGACTGGCTTCGACCCTTGCGGTGTCGGCGCATCACCTTCCGTTGCTCCCGCGCAAGTTCGGCGGCGCACCGCTTCCGATGCCCCCGATATGGCAAGTCGAACTCGCTGCTCGTCGTGGTGGCGGTGCACCTAACGCCCCAGTCGATGCCGATGACACCATTAGCGTCCGCGGCCGGCGGTACCTCGCGGCGGACAACGAACGAGGCATACCAATGCCCGAGCGCATCCCGGGTTATGCGGACACTAGTCGGGTCGGAAGGCAACTCCCGAGACCACACCACCGGCACGCTGATCCCCTTTGGCAGCAGCAGGCGACCGTTGCGGATCCGAAACCCGCGCCGCGTGAACTCCACACTCGGCAACGCCTTCTTGCGGGGTTTGAACGTCGGCCGGCCTCGATCCTTCAACGTGAAGGAGTGCTCGAGAGCCTGCGCGTATGTGCGCAGCGTCTGCTGCTGCGCGACCTGAGATCCGTCCCGCAGCCACGCGTCGCGGCCGCGGACTTCGGTGAGGAGCTTGCTCAGCTTCCCGAATGCCAGCCGGCTTCCCGACTTCTGCTGGTGGACGGCCTCATTCCACAGGAATCGGCACCGATGCCACTCCGCGGTCAGGGCACGCTCCGCCAGCGCGCCGGGCCGCAGCCGAAACGTGTACCGCACCGTTTCCTCCACACCAGGCAACCTAATCGACACCACCGACAGGAAGGAGGGCGGCGCTTCTTCTCTCTCTCGTGAACGAGTGAGTATCCGCGCCGAACTACCTATGACGACCGATGCCGCACTCGCGCGTGAACTGGCCACCCGCGCAGGCGAACTCCTCCTGGAACTCAGGAACCGCGAGCTGGGGGAGACCCCGCTCGAGAAGGCGCAGGCGCGCGAGCTCGGCCGCAGGGGCGACAAGGAGGCGAACACGCTGCTGCTTGGGCTGCTCGGGGAACGGCGTCCCGCCGACGCCGTGCTGTCCGAGGAGTCCGCGGACGACCGTGCCCGCCTCGACAATCCGCGGGTGTGGATCATCGACCCGCTGGACGGCTCGCGGGAGTACGGGCTGCCGGGACGTCCGGACTGGGCGGTGCACATCGCGCTGTGGGAACGCGGCGTGGGGATCACGGCGGCAGCCGTCGCCCAGCCCGCGCTTGGCGAGGTCTATGTGAGCGGGTCGGCCCGACCGGTGGATCCGGCCGGGCGGGAGCGCCCGCGAATCCTGGTCAGCGACAGTCGCCCACCCGAGTTCATCGGGGCGCTGGCCGAGCGGATCGGCGCCGATGTCGCGCCGATGGGCTCGGCCGGCGCCAAGGCGATGGCGGTGCTGCGCGGCGAGGCCGACGCCTACCTGCACGCCGGCGGCCAGTGGGAGTGGGATTCGGCGGCGCCCGTCGGGGTGGCACAGGCCGCGGGCCTGCACTGCTCGCGGATCGACGGGACACCGCTGATCTACAACGAGGCGCACCCCTACCTGCCTGACCTCGTCATCTGCAGGCCAGAACTGGCCCGGCCGCTGCTCGACGGGATCGCCGAGCTGACCGGCGCGCCCGCCGACAGCCCACGGGTGGCGATGGCGCGCGAGTATCTCAGCAGCCTGGTCACCCACGACGCGAGCAAGGTACGGCTGTCGGCGGACTGCTTCCGGGTCGAGAACGGTCAGCGGACTGGCGATTCCGGGCCGGAGATCATCGCCGAGTTGGAGCACGGCGAGCAGTACAAGCCGATCACCGGGATCCGGGATCTCGAGTTCCGGGAGTGGGGTCCGAACGTGGTCGCGCGGTTCCTGCTCGACATGGGCGCGGGCGAGCACGTCATCAGCGTCGCGATCACCGAGCACTTCGCGGTGCCGGGCGGGGAGATCGAGTCGATCCTGGCGATCATCGAGCCGCACGCAGCGGCCGGGTGACGGCGGCGTGAAGGTCTTCACCGGGGCGGATCCGCGGATGGGGCTCGGCGACGTCGCGGCGTATGCCCGGCGCGTCGAGGCCGCGGGTTACGACGGCATGCACGTCTCGGAGACGGTGCACGATCCGTTCCTGCTCGCGCTGATCGCGTTGCAGAGCACCTCTCGGATCGTGGTGCGGACATCGGTCGCGCTGGCCTTCGTCCGTAGCCCGCTGCTCACCGCGTACACGGCGTGGGACCTGGCGCGGATGTCCGGCGGCCGGTTCCACCTCGGGCTCGGCAGCCAGATCAGGCAGAACATCGAGCAGCGGTACGCGATGCCGTGGGCGGAGCCTGCGGCGCGGATGGCGGAGTACGTCCACGTGGTCCGGGCGGCGTTCGAGACGTTCCGGACCGGGAAGCTGACGCCCTTCGAGGGCGAGCACTACGGCTTCACCCGGATGCAGCCGTACTTCAATCCGTACGACGCGACCGACGCCGAGGCGCCGAGCCCACCGATCTACCTGGGCGGGGTCGGCCGCCGGATGTGCACCGTGGCGGGGGAGGTGGCGGACGGCCTGATCACGCACCCCACCGGCTCGAGCCCGTGGTTCCTGCAGCAGGACGTCCGCCCGGCGCTGGCGGCGGGCGCGGCGGTCGCGGGCAGGAACCCCGCCGACTGCGAACTGGTCGCGGGATTCCAGGTGATCACCGGCGAGACGGAGGCCGACCTCGATGCCGAGCGTGAGCGGCACCGGCGTCAGTTCGCCTTCCTGTACTCGACCCCGGAGTACCGCCGCGAGCTCGAACACTGCGGCCTCGGCGATCTGCGCGAACCGTTGGCACGGATGGTCAGGGCGAACGACTGGGACCGGCTACCGGAACTGGTCACCGACGAGGTGCTCGACGCGATGTTGCCGTCGGCACGCTACGCGGAGTTGCCGAAGCTGATCCACGACCGGATCGGCGGGCTGGCCGACGCGGTCACCCTGCCGCTGCCGGCGGATCCGGCGCGCGACCGCGCGATGGCGGACGTGGTGCGGCGACTGCGCGAACTGGACTGAGGCGAGTGTTCCGCCCATCGGGCCGACGGTGCCTCGGGCGCTTCGGTCCGGCCTAGCCTCGGGGACAAACGAACTCAGGACGGAGACAATCATGGAATCGGCTCGACAGCTGTTCAAAGGCAAGGTGGTGGTCATCACCGGGGCCTCGAGCGGAATCGGTGCGGGCCTCGCGCGGCACGCCGCAGGCCTCGGCATGCGGGTCGTGCTGGCCGATGTCGACGCGGAGCGGACCGAGTCGCTGCGAGCTGAGATCACCGAGCAGGGCGCCGAGGCGGAGGCCGTGGTGACCGACGTCTCCGACCCGGCCGCAGTCGAGGCGCTGGCAGAACGGGCCTGCAGGCGATTCGGCGGGGTGGACATGCTGGTCAACAACGCCGGGATCATGGCGTTCGGGTACTCCTGGGAGATTCCGGCGGAGCGCTGGGACGCCATGCTCCGGGTCAACATCGGCGGGTACGTCAACGGCCTGCGCGCCTTCGTGCCGAGGATGCTCGATGCCGGGACCCCGGCGTGGGTGGTCAACGTGTCCTCGGTCGGGGGTCTGCTGCCCAGCCCGCTCATGGCCCCTTACAGCGTCACCAAGTTCGGCGTCCTGGCGCTCACCGAGAGCCTGCACTACGAGATGCAGATGAAGAAGGCGCAGATCCGGGTGTCCGTGGTGACGCCGGGGCACGTCAAGAGCGACATCTTCCGGGCCGCGCGCCCCGGTGCTGACACCCCACCCGAGGTGCAGGGATTCCAGCAGTGGCTCCAGAACGACGCGGACGAGCACGGACTCACCCCGGACGAGCACGCGGAGCGGGTGTTCGCCCAGATCGCCGAGGGGCGGTACTGGGTGGTGCCCCAGCCCGAGGCCCTCGACCCGGCGCTGCAGCCCCGCACCGACATGATCCTGGGACGGGTCACTCCCGTGGTGCAGTTCGGCGACTGACCGCGCCACGGTTCCGGTCGCCCGCAGCCGCGTTGTCGGCGCAGGAGACGGCGGCGCTGGACGCGGAGGTCCGGCGGTATGGGGAGTTCCTGGAAGTGCCGCGTGAGAAGGTTTCCGCACACGAACACCACAACCGAAGGGGAACCAGTGAATCCGGAGTCCGTCGTCACCGAGTTCTGCGCGCTCTGGGCGCAGGGCGATCCCGATGCGATCGTCGAGTTCTTCGCGGAAGATGCCGTCTACCACAACATCCCGATGGAACCGGTCGTCGGGAAGCCCGCGATCAAGGACTTCATCACGAGCTTCATCGGATCGTCCGGCGGCATCGCGTTCAACGTGCACCACCAGGTGGCCAACGGCTCGATCGTGATGAACGAGCGCACCGACGTCTTCGCCATGAACGGCAAGCAGATCGACCTGCCGGTGGTCGGTGTCTTCGAGATCGCATCGGACGGCAAGATCGTGGCCTGGCGGGACTACTTCGACATGGCGCCGCTGACCGCGCTCGGCAGCTGACCGGAACCGCCACTGCGCTCACATTCCGTGGGCGCAATGGCGGTTTCCGCGCTTTTGCGTCACACAGTGTGAGGAAATTCCGCTGATCGCGGCTGAGAACTGCACCGATCCATCGATGGTGATGGTGGTGCCCCCGGCAGGATTCGAACCTGCGGCCTTTCGCTCCGGAGGCGAACGCTCTATCCCCTGAGCTACGGGGGCCCGCCGATACTTCCGGCGTGCCATTGGGCGGGGTTAGCGTAACCCACGATTGGCCGGATCCATATTCGGACCCCCCGAATGGGTAAAGTGCCTGGTACGCACCCGGTGTCCGCTACGAATACCGAAGGGCTCGTCGATGGCCGATCAGTATTATCCCGATGCCGAACTCGACCTGGACCTGCGCTGGTGGGCCGCCGCCAACTATCTGACGGTCGCCCAGATCTACCTGCGGGACAACGCATTGCTGCGAGAGCCGCTGCGCGCCGAACACATCAAGCCGAGGCTGCTCGGACACTGGGGGACCAGTCCCGGACTGTCCGCGATCTACGCCGTGCTCAACCGGCACATCCGCCGCACCGACGCGGACTGGCTGTACGTCACCGGTCCGGGGCACGGTGGCCCGGCGCTGGTGGCGGCGACCTACCTCGAGGGCACCTACTCGCAGATCTATCCCCAGGTCGGCGCGGATGCGGCCGGGATCGAACGGCTGTGTCGGCAGTTCTCGGCGCCGGGCGGGGTGCCGAGCCACGTGAGCGTGCAGACCCCGGGCAGCATCCACGAGGGCGGCGAACTCGGCTACGCGCTCGCGCACGCCGCAGGAGCCGCGTTCGACCGGCCCGATCTGCTGGTCGCGTGCGTGATCGGCGACGGGGAGGCCGAAACGGGCCCGATGTCCGCCTCCTGGAAGCTGCCCGCCTTCCTCAACGCGCGCCGCGACGGTGCGGTGTTGCCGATCCTGCACCTGAACGGCGCGAAGATCGCCGGGCCGACGGTCCTCGGGCGCAGCGCCGACACCGACGTCGCCGCCTACCTCTCCGGGCAGGGGTGGGCGCCCGTACTCGTCGAGGGCGATGACCCGAGACTCGTGTTTCGTGCGCTGTCGGCAGCGGTGGATCAGGCGTATGAGGCGATCACCGCGATCCAACGGGGAGCCCGCGCCGGCACCGCAGCGGACCCGCCGCGGTGGCCTGCGATCGTGCTGCGCACCCCGAAGGGCTGGACGGGTCCGCACACGGTCGACGGTGCGCTGGTCGAGGGCACGCACCGGGCCCACCAGGTGCCGTTGTCGGCCGTACGCGCCAATCCGGACCATCTCGCCCAGCTCGAGCGATGGATGCGGTCCTACCGGCCGGATCAGCTCTTCGACGAGAACGGCACGCTGGCAGCCGAACTCGCGGCTCTCGCGCCGACGGGAGACAAGCGGATGGGGTCCACCCCGTACGCGAACGGCGGGCGGCTGCGCAGGGCGCTGCCGGTCCCGCCGCTCGAGCGGTACGCCCTCGACGTGCCCGCGCCGGGGACGACCTTCCACGAGACCACCCGGGTGCTCGGCGAGCTGCTGCGCGACATCTACGCCGAGGGCACCCGGCCCGACGGCGGTGGCGACTTCCGGCTGTTCTGCCCCGACGAGACCGCCAGCAACCGCCTCGGAGCGGTGTTCGAGACGACGGACCGCTGCTGGCAACTGCCCGTCACCGAATACGACGACGCTCGGGCCCGACGGCCGGGTGATGGAGGTCCTCAGCGAGCACCTGTGCGAGGGGTGGCTGGAGGGATACCTGCTCGCGGGCGGGCACGGGATGTTCGCGAGCTACGAGGCGTTCGCGATGGTCAGTGTCTCGATGCTGATCCAGCATGCCAAGTGGCTCCAACACGCGCGGACACTGCCGTGGCGGGAGCCGGTCTCCTCGTTGAACGTGCTCCTCACGAGCACCTGCTGGCGCAACGACCACAACGGTTTCAGTCACCAGGGCCCTGGCATGATCGACGCGGCCATCCCGTTGTCCCCCGAGGTGGTCCGGATCTGGTTGCCGCCGGACTCGAACACGCTGCTCTCGATCGCCGACCACTGCCTGCGCAGCACCGACCACGTCAACCTGATCGTCGTCGACAAGCAGCCGCACCTGCAGTACCTGAGTCTCGAGGAGGCCGACCGGCATTGCGCCGCAGGCGCCTCGGTGTGGCAGTGGGCGGGGACCGAGGATGACGGGGCCGTCCGTCCGGACGAGCCGGATGTCGTGCTGGCGGCGGCAGGGGACGTGCCGACCCAGGAGATCCTGGCCGCAGCCGAACTGTTGCGCGTCTGGGTGCCCTACCTGCGGGTGCGGGTGGTCAATGTCGTCGACCTCATGGCGCTGATGCCCCAGGGCGTGCATCCGCACGGGTTTGCGGACGCGAGCTTCACCGAGCTGTTCACCGAGGACACCGACGTGGTGTTCGCCTTCCACGGGTACTCACGCGCGGTCCACCAACTGCTGCACGGCCGACCGAACGCGGACCGTTTCCACGTTCGGGGGTTCAACGAGCAGGGCACGACGACAACACCGTTCGACATGGTGGTGCTCAACCGGATGAGCCGATACGACCTGGTGCTCGAGGCGCTGCGCCGCGCCCGCCGGGTGCCCCAACGGGGCGACGAGCTGGCGCGGTACTGCCGGGATCAGCTCGAGCGGCACCGCGACCACGTCGTCGCGCACCTCGAGGACATGCCGGAGGTGCGCGACTGGACGTGGGGGTCGACCGCCCCCGCCGAGCCAACGGCGCGTTGACCGTGGGCGGTCGGGACGGTCAGTTCATCGGCAGGGGAGCCGCGCCCTTCTCGGCGAGCATGGTGGTGATCCGGTCCGCCTCGCTCTGCTGGGTGTTGACCATGGTCTTGGCCAGCATCTGAACCGCAGGAACCTCGGCATGCTGTGCGCCGTACTCCATCATCGGCAGGCCGCCCTGGTGATGACGCAGCATCAGCTGCAGGTAGAGGACGTCGGCGGCCGGTCCGCGGGCCTGCCGCAGCGCGGCCATGTCCTCGGAGCTGGCCATGCCGGGCATCGCCCCCGTCGACGCGGGCGCTGCGGCGGCGGAGGTCATCGCACCCATGTCGTGGCCGGATTCGGCGTGCCCGTGCCCGTCGCCACCGTGTCCGGCCTCGTCCGAGCTCATCCAGGTCATGTAGTCGCCGGTCGGGAGCAGCGGCTGGTTCCACAGCGACAGCCAGCCGGTCATCTGGCCGATCTGGTTCTGCTGGGTGGTCAGGATGTCGTACGCGAGGTCGCGGACCATCGGGTCGGTGGCGTTGGCGATCGCGATCGCCGACATCTCCACCGCCTGGTTGTGGTGCACGCTCATGTCCTGCGCGAACCCGACGTCCACCGAGCCGGCGCCCGGGGCGGAGGCGCCGTCGTCGCGCAGCGGCAGGCTCGCCAGGAACCCGATGGCGAACCCGATCGCGACGGCGGCGATCAGGCCGAGCACGGCGAGGGCGGTGCGCTGGCTGCGCTTGCCGCCCTCTTGCGCCTGCTCGGGCGCCTGCTGCTGGGCTGTGTGCTGCTCGGCTCCGGTCTGATCGGTCATGTCAGCCAGCCGGTGCCGGTGCCGGTGCCTCGGGCGGGAGCTGGAGCTCCGGCGGCAGCTGCATGCCTCCGGGCAGTCCACCCGGTACTCCGCCGGTGCCCAGTTCGCCCTGGTCCTGTGCCAGGCCCTCGCCGTTCATCGGCACCGCGTCGGGGCCGGGCGCCGAGCCGTCGAAGGCGGGCGGGTTGTCCGGGTCGAACGCACCAGGGATGGTCGAGCAGCTGGCTCCGACCTCGGGGTAGACCCCGAAGTTGTTCAGTCGCAGCGCGGCGATGAACTGGCTGATCCGCGGGTCGTTCGCGTCGTCCAGCTTGAGCTGGTGTCCCCAGCTCTGCAGCGAGATCGGGGAGTCGAGGCCCGGGTAAGGCGACATCAGCATGTAGGACTTGCCGTCGACCCGGTCGGCGAGCGCTTCGCGCTGATCCTCCGAGACCTTGTCCGGGTTGTAGGCGATCCACACCGCGCCGTGCTCGAGCGAGTGCACGGCGTTCTCCGTGCGGATCGCGTTCGGGTACACGATGCCGGTGCAGGTGGCCCACGTCGCGTCGTGCGGGCCGCCGAACGGCGGGGTCTTGTCGTAGGCCACCCGCTGCGTGGCGCTCACGTGCAGCGCCGGGGGGTACTCGTTCCGCACGACGCCGTCGATCTCGATCGAGGGATCCTTGTTCTCCGAGCTCGGCGCGAACTTGTCGGCCTCGGCCTTGTCCTGGTACTTCGGGAACAGGTTCACCGCGAGCACGCCGATCAGGGCCAGCACGGCAACCACCGCACCGATGGTCAGCCACGGGATGTTGCGTTGTTTGGGGATCCCGGCCTTGGGCTTGGCGCCGCCGGCACTCTTGTTGGCGGCTTTGATGGCCTTGGCTGACTTGGCGCCCGAGTTCTTGGCGCCGCGATTTTCCGAACCGCTTGGCATCGGTGAGTGCTCTTTCGGTGGTGGGACAGTCACAGGGCGGCGGTGGGTCCCGCCGGGGCCCCACTCTACGTTCAGTGCCTGAGCGCAGGCCGTGAACGGCCAGACCATAGGATAGATACCTGTGACTCCTGCCGACCTTGCCGAACTGCTCCGAGGGACCGCCGCGAAGGTCCTCGCCGAGCGTGGGCTCGATGCGAGCGTCCTCCCGGCGACGCTCGCCGTCGAACGCCCCCGCAACCCCGAACACGGGGACTACGCCAGCAACGTGGCCATGCAGGTCGGCAAGAAGGCCGGCGCCAACCCGCGCGAGCTCGCGACCTGGCTGGCCGACGCGCTGACCGCCACCGACGGCATCGAGACCGTCGAGGTGGCCGGTCCCGGATTCCTCAACATCCGACTGGCGGCGGCCGCCCAGGGCGTCATCGTCGCAAATGCCATCGCCGCGGGCGAGGCCTTCGGTTCGTCCAAGGCGCTGGCAGGAAAGCGGATCAACCTGGAGTTCGTCTCGGCGAACCCGACCGGTCCGATCCACCTCGGCGGCACCAGGTGGGCCGCGGTCGGCGACGCGCTCGGACGCATCCTCGCCGCCCAGGGCGCGGCCGTGACCCGCGAGTACTACTTCAACGACCACGGCGCCCAGATCGACCGGTTCGCGCGTTCGCTGATCGCCGCGGCCAACGGCGACCCGGCGCCGGAGGACGGCTACGCGGGGGCGTACATCTCCGACATCGCCGCGGAGGTCGTCCGGCAGCGGCCGGACGCGCTCGCGCTGCCCGCAGACGAGCGTCAGGAGACGTTCCGGTCCATCGGCGTGGCGCTGATGTTCGACCACATCAAGAAGACCCTGCACGAGTTCGGCACCGACTTCGACGTGTACTTCCACGAGAACTCGCTCTTCGAGTCCGGTGCCGTCGAGACGGCGGTGGCGACCCTCAAGGCGTCAGGGAACCTCTACGAGGAGGACGGCGCCTGGTGGCTCAAGAGCACCGACTTCGGTGACGACAAGGACCGCGTGGTCATCAAGAGCGATGGCAACGCGGCGTACATCGCCGGCGACATCGCCTACTTCCAGGACAAGCGCTCGCGCGGCTTCGACCTGTGCATCTACATGCTCGGGGCCGACCACCACGGCTACATCGGCAGGCTCAAGGCCGCGGCCGCGGCGTTCGGTGACAACCCGGACACCGTCGAGGTGCTGATCGGTCAGATGGTGAACCTGGTCCGCGACGGTGTCGCGGTGAAGATGAGCAAGCGGGCCGGCACCGTCATCACCCTCGACGACCTGGTCGAGGCGATCGGCGTCGACGCCGCCCGGTACGCGATGATCCGGTCGTCCGTCGATTCGAGCCTGGACATCGACCTCGAGCTGTGGGCGAGCACCACCAGCGAGAACCCGGTCTACTACGTGCAGTACGCGCACGCCCGGCTCGCCTCGCTCGGCCGCAACGCAGCCGAGCTGGGCATCTCCACCGAGAACCCGAAGCTGGAACTGCTCACCCACGACCGGGAGGGCGACCTCATCCGGACCATCGGCGAGTACCCGCGGGTTGTGGCCGCGGCGGCCGAGCTGCGCGAGCCGCACCGGATCGCCAGATACATGGAGGAGCTGGCAGGCACCTATCACCGGTTCTACACCGATTGCCGGGTGCTGCCGCAGGGTGACGAGCCCGCAGGCGATCTGCACACGGCCCGGCTGGCCCTGTGCGCGGCGACGCGCCAGGTGCTCGCCAACGGACTCGCCGTGCTCGGCGTCAGCGCACCGGAGCGAATGTGAGCGCGCATCCGGCGGGACCCAAGCACGCCGAGATCCCGCACGCGCCCGGACTGCCGCCGCGGCCGGAGTCCGCGGCCGAGCTGACCGCGCTGCCCGTCGATGTCTGGCCCCGCAACGCCGCCCGCGGTGAGGACGGCGTGGTCCGGCTGGCCGGGGTGCCCGTCACGGAGCTGGCCGAGCAGTACGGCACGCCGCTGTTCGTCGTCGACGAGGACGACTTCCGCTCCCGGTGCCGCGACATGGCCCGTGCCTTCGGCCCCACCGGCAAGGTGCACTACGCCTCGAAGGCATTCCTCTGCGGTGAGATCGCCCGCTGGGTGGCCGAGGAGGGGCTGTCGCTGGACATCTGCTCCGGCGGCGAGTTGGCCATCGCGCTGAACGCGAACTTCCCGGCCGAGCGAATTGCCATGCACGGCAACAACAAGTCGGTCGCCGAGCTCGAGGCCGGGGTGGCCGCGGGCGTCGGGCACATCGTGCTCGACTCGACCCAGGAGATCGACCGGCTGGACCGCGTCGCGGGCGCGCACGGCGTGGTGCAGGACGTGCTGATCCGGGTCACGGTCGGCGTCGAGGCGCACACCCACGAGTTCATCGCCACCGCCCACGAGGACCAGAAGTTCGGGTTCTCGCTCTCGGACGGGTCGGCGCTCGAGGCCGTCCGCCGGGTGTTCGCCACCGAGAACCTGCGGCTGGTCGGGCTGCACAGCCACATCGGCTCGCAGATCTTCGAGGTCGACGGATTCGAGCTCGCCGCGCACCGCGTGATCGGGCTGCTCCGCACCATCGTCGCCGAGTTCGGGGTGGAGAAGTCCTCGCAGATCTCGATCGTCGATCTCGGCGGCGGGATGGGGATCTCGTACCTCGAGAGCGACGACCCGCCGCCGGTGGACGACCTGGCCGCCAAGCTCGGGCACATCGTCGCCACCGAGTCGGCGCTCGCCGGACTGCCGGTGCCGACCCTCGCGGTCGAACCGGGCCGGGCGATCGCGGGACCGGGCACGGTGACCCTCTACGAGGTCGGGACGGTCAAGGATGTTCGCTTGGGCGCCAACGCAACCCGTCGATACATCAGCGTGGACGGCGGGATGAGCGATAACATCCGCACGTCGCTGTATCAGGCCGAGTACGACTCGCGTCTGGTCTCGCGCGACAGCGCGGCCGACCCGGTGGTCGCCCGCGTGGTGGGGAAGCACTGCGAGAGTGGCGACATCGTCATCCGGGACACCTGGATGCCCGAGGACGTCAACGCGGGAGATCTGCTCGCGGTCGCCGCCACTGGCGCATACTGCTATTCGATGTCCAGCCGCTACAACCTGCTCACCCGGCCCGCCGTGGTCGCGGTGCGTGACGGTCAGTCCCGACTGATCTTGCGCAGGGAAACAGTGGAAGATCTGCTCAGCTTGGAGGTACAGCAACATGACTGAACCGAGTGGCAACGCCGCGATCGGTGTGGCGGTCCTCGGCCTCGGCAACGTGGGCAGTGAGGTCGTGCGAATTCTGCGCGAGCACGCCCGCGAGCTCGAGGCGCGGGTCGGCGCACCGGTGGTGCTGCGCGGTATCGCGGTGCGCCGGATCGAGGGTGACCGCGGGGTTCCGGCCGAGCTGCTGACGACCGATGCGGACTCTCTGGTCACGCGCGCGGACGTGGACATCGTCGTCGAGGTGATCGGCGGCATCGAGGTGCCCCGCAAGCTCATCCTCGCCGCCCTCAACTCGGGCAAGTCGGTTGTCACCGCGAACAAGGCCCTGCTGGCCGACTACACCGGCGAGCTCGCCGAGGCGGCCGAGAACAAGCGGGTCGACCTGTACTTCGAGGCCGCGGTCGCGGGCGCCATCCCGGTGATCCGCCCGCTCACCCAGTCGCTCGCGGGCGACCGGGTCAACAAGGTCGCCGGAATCGTCAACGGCACCACCAACTTCATCCTCTCCGCGATGGACGAGACCGGCGCCGACTACGCCGACACGCTCGCCGAGGCGGGCCGCCTCGGCTATGCCGAGGCCGATCCGACCGCGGACGTGGAGGGCTACGACGCCGCGGCGAAGGCCGCGATCCTGGCGTCGATCGCGTTCCACACCCGCGTCACCGCCGCCGACGTCTACCGCGAGGGCATCTCGAAGATCACCTCGGCGGACCTCGAGGCGGCCAAGTCGCTGAACTGCACGGTCAAGCTGCTCTCGATCTGTGAGCGGGTCAACGGCACGGACGGCTCCGAGCGGATCTCCGCCCGGGTATACCCGGCGCTGGTCCCGCTCGACCACCCGCTCGCCTCGGTGAACGGCGCGTTCAACGCGGTCGTGGTCGAGGCCGAGGCCGCCGGACGGCTCATGTTCTACGGGCAGGGCGCGGGCGGTTCGCCGACCGCCTCGGCCGTGATGGGCGACCTGGTGATGGCGGCCAGGAACCGGGTGCACGGCGGCCGAGGCCCCCGTGAGTCGAAGTACGCGGACCTCAAGATCGCGCCGATCGGCGAGATCCCCACCCGGTACTACGTCAACATGCAGGTCGCGGACCGCGCGGGCGTGCTGTCGGCGGTCGCGGCGGAGTTCGCCAAGCACGACGTCAGCATCTCGACGGTCCGTCAGGAGGGCATCGGCAACGGCGCCGGGCTGATCGTGGTCACCCATCGGGCGACCGACGCGGCCCTGTCCGAAACCGTTGCGGCCCTCGGCAAACTCGAGTTCGTGACCGCGGTCACCAGTGTTCTCCGATTGGAAGGTTCCAGTGAATAGCCCACGCCTGCACACCCCCGTTCATTCCCCCTGGCCGGGGCTGATCGAGGCGTACCGCGATCGACTCGCCATCGGGCCGAACTGGAAGACGATCACGCTGCGCGAGGGCGGCACCCCGCTGCTGCCCGCCGCCCACCTGTCCGAGATCACCGGGTGCGAGGTCCACCTCAAGGTCGAGGGTCTCAACCCGACCGGGTCGTTCAAGGACCGCGGCATGACGATGGCCGTCACCGACGCGCTCGCGCGGGGCCAGAAGGCCGTGCTGTGCGCCTCGACCGGCAACACCTCGGCCTCGGCCGCGGCCTACGCGGCCGTCGCAGGCATGACCTGTGCGGTGCTGGTGCCGCAGGGCAAGATCGCGATGGGCAAGCTGGCCCAGGCCGTCATGCACGGCGCGAAGATCATCCAGGTCGAGGGCAACTTCGACGACTGCCTCGAGCTGGCCCGCAAGACCACCGCGGAGTTCCCGACCATCGGCCTGGTGAACTCGGTGAACCCGGTGCGCATCGAGGGTCAGAAGACCGCGGCGTTCGAGATCTGCGATGCGCTGGGCAAGGCGCCCGACGTGCACGCCCTCCCGGTCGGCAACGCGGGCAACATCACCGCGTACTGGCGTGGGTACTCGGAGTATTTCGCGGACGGGATCACCTCGGTTCGTCCCCGCATGCTCGGCGTGCAGGCGGCGGGCGCGGCGCCGCTGGTGCACGGTGCCCCGGTCAAGGACCCGGAGACCATCGCCACCGCCATCCGCATCGGCTCGCCCGCGTCCTGGGACGGTGCCGTCGCGGCCAAGGAGGAGTCGAACGGTGCCTTCCGCGCCGCCACCGACCAGGAGATCCTCGAGGCGTACCGGCTCATCGCTCGTACCGAGGGCGTGTTCGTCGAGCCCGCGTCCGCCGCGTCCGTGGCGGGCCTGCTCGCCGCGCGCAAGGAGGGCTGGCTGGACTCCGGGCTGACCGTGGTGTGCACGGTGACCGGAAACGGCCTCAAGGATCCCGACACGGCGCTCGCGGGAATGCCTGCTGTGCAGCCGATTCCGGTCGACCCGGTGGCGGTTGCCGCGGCGCTCGAGCTCGTCTAGTGGCCGCACCGCGCATCGGAGGGAGCACGATGACTCAGACGCTGCCCGCCGGGCTCACCGTGACCGCACGGGTGCCCGCGTCGACGGCGAATCTCGGTCCGGGCTTCGACACGCTGGGCATGGCCCTGGCGCTGTACGACGAGATCACGGTGACGACCACCGATGCGGGGTTGACGATCCGGGTGGAGGGCGAGGGCGCCGAGGACGTGCCCTGGGGCCCGTCGCACCTGGTCGTGCGTGCGATCGAGCGGGGGCTCGAGTCGATCGGTGTCTGGGCCGATGGTCTGGACGTGGTGTGCCGCAATGCGATTCCGCATTCGCGCGGACTCGGGTCGTCCGCGTCGGCCGCGGTCGGCGGGCTCGCGGTTGCGAACGGGCTGGCGAGCAAGCTCGACCCGGCGCTGGCGCTCACGCAGGAGCAGCTGGTCCAGCTCTCCTCCGAGTTCGAGGGCCATCCGGACAACGCGTCCGCGAGCGTGCTCGGCGGCGCGGTGGTGTCCTGGTCCGAGGACACCGGCGTCGCGGACTCGCCGCGCACCTACGCCGCGGTGCGGCTGGACGTGCACCCCGACATCCGGGTCGTGGCGCTGGTGCCGTCCGAGCGTTCCTCGACGGCGCAGACGCGGGGCCTGCTCCCGGAGCTGGTTCCGCACGCCGATGCCGCCTTCAACGTGAGCAGGGGAGCGCTGGCGGTGGTGGCGCTGACCAGTCGTCCCGACCTCCTGATGGCCGCGACCGAGGATCGGCTGCACCAGAGCCAGCGGGCGTCCGCGTTGCCGCTGACCACGCGTTGGATCGAAACGCTGCGGCAGGCAGGCATCGCGGCGACGGTGTCGGGCGCGGGTCCAACCGTGCTGGCGCTGTCGACCATGGCGTTCCCCGACGATCTGCGCGCCAAGGCGGAAGCGGACGGGCTCCGGGTGCTCGAGCTCGGCGTGGCGGACGGCGTGCAGGTCGGTTGATCGGCTGATCGGACGGCATACCGGCGGGTCGGTCCTTGCCCGCGGCCCGGTTGGAGGCTATCCTGAGGGTCGTTCGCCCATCGTGCGCATCAGACGCCGGTGTTCTACCAGGGCATTCACTCCGAAGATTGGCTCCCGTACCCCGGGACTGCTGAAGCAGGAGTAGACGCACCTGGCTCGATTCCCTCGCGTGATTTCCGCGGTGATCGACTCGGAACGTGCCTGTTCGAGAGGCCACGGGGGCGGACGAGCCGATAGTTCCATCCAGCGAACACGTCCGGCACAACCGAGTTCAGCGAGTGAGCTGAATCTCGGGACGAACCCTCGACACGCGCCGCGCGAGCGAGGGAAGGAAAGGATCTCCGTGACCGATACGGACCTGATCGCCACACCTGTTCTCGACACCCCGGTTGACTCCGCGGCGAGCCAGGCCGGCGGCAATGCACGAACTTCAGAGGCCACCGGCGACGCGGTGGCAGCCTCCACCAAGCGCGCCGAGGCCCGGCGCGGTTCCGGCCTGTCCGGAATGGTGCTGGCCGAGCTGCGCGGACTCGCGACCGAGCTCGGCATCAAGGGAACGTCCGGCCTGCGCAAGGGCGACCTGATCGCGGCCATCAAGGAGCGTCAGGGCGGCTCGGCCGCCACCAAGACGGCGGCTCCCAAGGCGGCCCCTGTCGAGGCCGCCGCGAGCGAGACCACGACCGCGCCGCAGCGGGTCGCCGAGGTCGCTCCGGCCGCCGAGTCGGCCCCCGCGACCACCGAGCGTCCGGCCGCGCAGCCCGCCGAGTCCGCCGAGGGCGAGCAGGGCGGCCGCCGAAACCGGCAGCGCCGCGGGTCCTCTCGCCAGGCCGGTTCGCCCGAGCAGGGTGAGTCGACGGCATCGACGGCCCCCGCGACCGAGCAGGGCGGCGACCGCCAGCCTCGTCAGGAACAGGGCGCACGCCAGGAGCAGGGTGGCGAGCGCAACCGTCGCGACCGCAACCAGGGCGAGCGTGGCCAGGGTGACCGCAATCAGGGTGAGCGGAACCAGGGCGAGCGTGGCCAGGGTGACCGCAACCAGGGCGAGCGTGGCCAGGGTGAGCGCAACCAGGGCGAGCGCAACCAGGGTGGCAACGGCCCGCGTGGCGAGGGTCGCAACGACAACCGCGGCGGCGAGGACGAGGACGGTCGGGGTCGGCGGGGACGCCGGTTCCGTGAGCGTCGTCGTGGACGCGACCGCGGCGAGGGCGGCGGCGCAGGCGCCGACCGCGACCTGGAGATCCGCGAGGACGATGTCCTGCAGCCGGTCGCGGGCATCCTCGACGTGCTCGACAACTACGCCTTCGTGCGGACCTCCGGTTACCTGGCGGGCCCGAACGACGTGTACGTCTCGATGAACCTGATCCGCAAGAACGGACTCCGTCGCGGCGACGCCATCACCGGTGCCGTCCGCGTCGCCCGTGAGGGTGAGGGCGGCGGCGGTGGCAGCCAGCGTCAGAAGTTCAACCCGCTGGTCCGGCTGGACACCGTCAACGGCGGCGACGTCGAGGCGGCCAAGCGGCGCCCCGAGTTCGGCAAGCTGACGCCGCTCTACCCGAACCAGCGTCTGCGCCTCGAGACCACGCCGAACATCCTCACCACCCGCGTCATCGACCTGGTGATGCCGATCGGTAAGGGCCAGCGCGCCCTGATCGTCAGCCCGCCGAAGGCCGGTAAGACGAGCGTGCTGCAGGCGATCGCGAACGCCATCGCCACCAACAACCCCGAGTGCTACCTGATGGTCGTCCTTGTCGACGAGCGTCCGGAAGAGGTCACCGACATGCAGCGTTCGGTGAAGGGTGAGGTCATCGCCTCGACCTTCGACCGGCCGCCGTCAGACCACACCTCGGTCGCCGAGCTCGCCATCGAGCGGGCCAAGCGACTGGTCGAGGAGGGCAAGGACGTCGTCGTGCTGCTCGACTCGATCACCCGACTCGGCCGCGCGTACAACAACTCGTCGCCCGCCTCGGGACGAATCCTCTCGGGTGGTGTCGACTCGACCGCGCTGTACCCGCCGAAGCGTTTCCTCGGCGCGGCCCGCAACATCGAGAACGGTGGCTCGCTCACGATCATCGCCACCGCGATGGTCGAGACCGGCTCCACCGGTGACACCGTGATCTTCGAGGAGTTCAAGGGCACCGGCAACGCGGAGCTCAAGCTCGATCGCAAGATCGCCGAGCGTCGGGTCTTCCCCGCGGTCGACGTCAACCCGTCCGGCACCCGCAAGGACGAGCTGCTGCTCAACCCGGACGAGGCGGCGGTGCTGCACAAGCTGCGCCGGGTGCTGTCCGGCCTGGACTCGCACCAGGCGATCGATCTGCTGATCGACCGGCTCAAGAAGAGCAAGAACAACCTCGAGTTCCTGATGCAGGTCTCCAAGACCGCGCCGGGAGCGATGGGCGACGACGACTAGCAATCGTGCGACGAGGCGGGCCCAGGACACCACACGGTTTCCTGGGCCCGCCTCGCGTTCGCGCCGGTCGGGAACAGATCGCGGCACCTGGTCGTTAGGACTTGATGCACGCGTTCTGGCAGAATGAACGATCGCGCCCGTGGCACTCGCCGCGTGCGAGCACAACAATGTCCGGTTCCGGTTCACGGCTTCGATTGGCGAAGGCGACCCGGCGACCACCGAAAGGGACACCATGAAGGCAGGAATCCACCCCAACTACGTGGCGACCACCGTCGTCTGCGGTTGCGGTAACACGTTCGAGACCCACAGCACCAAGGAGTCCGGACGCATCAACGTCGAGGTCTGCTCGCAGTGCCACCCGTTCTACACCGGCAAGCAGAAGATCCTCGACACCGGTGGACGCGTCGCGCGCTTCGAGGCTCGCTACGGCAAGCGCGCCGGCAAGAAGGCCGACGCCGACAGCTAGCTGTCCCGCCGACGCCCGTCCTGTGTTCCATTGCAGGCCGGGCGTCGGTTTTTTTGTACCCGTGGTGCGGGAGCCGGACCCGGCGCCGACATCCACCCATTGCACTGCCCGGCATCCCCTCGGGGGTGCCGACAACCGAGGAGCGAACCATGGCGGGGACCACCCAGCCGTCGGCGATCGATGACATCCTGGCCGAGCACGCCGGCCTTGAGCTGCAGCTGTCCGACCCGTCCCTGCACAACGATCCCGCGGCCGCCCGCCGGGTCGGCAAGCGGTTCGCCGAGCTCGCCCCGATCATGGCCACCCACACCAAGCTGCAGGCCGCCCGCGAGGACCTGGAGGCCGCGCGCGAGCTGGCAGCCGACGACTCGAGCTTCGCCGCCGAGGTGCCCGAGCTGGAGGCCAAGGTGGCCGAGCTCGACGTCGCCCTCACCGATCTGCTCGCGCCGCGGGACCCGCACGACGGCGACGACGTGGTGCTCGAGGTGAAGTCGGGGGAGGGCGGCGAGGAGTCCGCGTTGTTCGCCGCGGACCTGGCTCGGATGTACCTGCGCTACGCCGAACGGCACGGCTGGCGGGTCGAGGTCCTCGACGCGAACATCTCCGACCTCGGCGGCTACAAGGACGCGACCCTGTCGATCAAGTCGAAGGGCGACACCCGCGATGGTGTCTGGGCCCGGCTCAAGTTCGAGGGTGGCGTGCACCGCGTTCAGCGGGTGCCGGTCACCGAGTCGCAGGGGCGCGTGCACACCTCGGCGGCGGGCGTGCTGATCTACCCGGAGCCGGAGGAGGTCGAGGAGGTGCAGATCGACGAGACCGACCTGCGCATCGACGTGTACCGCTCGTCGGGCAAGGGTGGCCAGGGCGTCAACACCACCGACTCCGCGGTCCGGATCACCCACCTGCCCACCGGCATCGTCGTGACCTGCCAGAACGAGCGCTCGCAGCTGCAGAACAAGGCCCGCGCGATGCAGGTGCTCGCGGCCCGGCTGCAGGCGGCGGCCGAGGAGGCCGCCGCCGACGAGGCCTCGGCGGGCAGGCAGAGCCAGGTGCGCACCGTTGACCGCTCCGAGCGCATCCGCACCTACAACTTTCCCGAGAACCGGATCACCGATCACCGGATCGGGTTCAAGGCGCACAACCTCGACGCCGTGCTCGACGGCGACCTGGACGCGCTGCTGGACGCGCTCGGCAAGTCGGACCGGGAAGCCCGGCTCGCCGCCGAGTAGGCACCGGGCCACGGTCGGGTAATGCGGGGTTCCGGCGCAGACGCATGGCAGGCTGAACGGGTGAGTCGTCAACCCCTCCGCCTCGCGATCCTCGAGGCCGCCAAGCTGTTAGAGGAGGCGGGCGTACCCAGTCCCCGCACGGATGCGGAACTGCTCGCCGCCCATGTCGTCGGGGTGGAACGGACCAGGCTCGGGCTGGTGCCGCTCGTCGACCCCGAGGTGATCGAGCGGTACCGGGCGCTGATCGCCCGGCGAGCCGAACGCGTTCCGCTGCAGTACCTCACCGGTGTGGCGTCGATGGGAGACATCGACCTCCAGGTCGGTCCGGGGGTCTTCGTGCCGAGGCCGGAGACCGAGCTGATGTTCGCGTGGGCGCTCGCCGTCCTGGAGGGGCATCCCGCGCATCCGCCGGTGATCCTCGATCTGTGCACCGGCACCGGGGCCCTGGCGCTGGCGCTGGCGAACGCCCGCCCCGACGCGATCGTGCACGCGGTGGAACTGGATCCGGCGGCACTGGCCTGGACCCGCCGCAACGCCGAGGCCAGGGCGAACGAGGGCGACACCCCGATCACGCTGCACCAGGGCGACGTCACCGACCGGTCGCTGCTCACCGAGCTCGAGGGCAAGGTCGACGTCGTGGTGTCGAATCCGCCGTACATCCCCGAGGGCGCCGAGCTCGATCCCGAGGTCGCGGAGTTCGACCCGCACCTGGCGTTGTTCGGCGGTCCGGACGGGCTGTCGGTGATCACCCCGATGGTCTCCAACATCGCGCGCTGGCTGAAGATCGGCGGCGCGATGGCCATCGAGCACGACGACACCAACGGCGGTCAGGTGGCGGCCCTGCTGCGCGAGCGGCGGGTGTTCGGCGAGGTCGCCGAGCATCCGGACCTGGCGGGCAAGCCCCGGTTCGTGGTCGCCCGCCGGGTCGCGACGGACGCCGAGGCGGCCCGCGGGCACTGATCCACCGGCGTGCGAGCCCGCGGAACGGCCAGGGGTGTCTGCAACGGATCGACGCGGATGGAAGGATGGGGGCGTGAGCATCGTCTACGACTGCCGGAACACCGATTCGCGCGAGGCTGGCATCGCGGCCGCGACGAATTCGCTCAAGGCCGGGCGGCTGGTCGTCGTGCCGACCGACACCCTCTACGGCCTCGCGGCCAACGCCTTCGACGGCGAGGCCGTCACCGCGCTGCTGCGCGCCAAGGGCCGCGGACGGGACATGCCCGTGCCGGTGCTCGTCGGCTCCTGGAACACCATCGACGGACTCGTCTTCACGGTGCGGCCGCAGGCGCGTGAGTTGATCCGCGCCTTCTGGCCCGGTGGACTGAGTCTCGTTGTGCAGCAAGCGCCCTCGTTGGCGTGGGACCTTGGCGACACCAGGGGGACGGTGATGTTGCGGATGCCGCTGCACCCGGTGGCCCTCGAACTGCTGCGGGAGGTCGGACCCCTCGCCGTGTCCAGTGCGAACATCTCCGGGCACGCGCCGGCCGCCACCGTCGAGCAGGCCCGCGATCAGCTCGGCGGCGCCGCATCGGTGTACCTGGACGGTGGCCCCGCCCAGCATGCGGTGGCCTCGACGATCGTCGATCTCACGGCCGACGAGCCGCGCATCCTGCGCGAGGGGGCGGTCGCGGCCGCGGACATCGCGGAGGTCCTCGGCGTGACCGTCGAGAGCCTGCTGCCTGGACGGGTACCGGAATGAGCGACGCGGGATCCCCGCGACCGGCCCCCGCCGACCAGGCGTTCTGGGGCCCGGACTTCTCCGAGCTCGAGCGGATCGACCCGGAGATCGCCGAGATCACGCTCGCCGAGCTGGACCGGCTGCGCGGTGGGTTGCAGCTGATCGCGAGCGAGAACCTGACCAGCCCCGCGGTGCTGGCGGCGCTGGGCTCGACGCTGAGCAACAAGTACGCCGAGGGATACCCCGGTCACCGGTACTACGGCGGCTGCGCCGAGGTCGACCGCGCCGAGAGCCTGGCGATCGAGCGGGCCAAGACGCTGTTCGGGGCCGAGCACACCAACATGCAGCCGCACTCGGGGGCCAACGCCAACCTCGCGGTGTACGCCGCGTTCGCGCAGCCAGGCGACCCGGTGCTGGCGATGAGCCTGCCGCACGGCGGTCATCTCACCCACGGGTCCAAGGTGAGTTTCTCGGGCAAGTGGTTCACCCCGATCCCGTATCACGTGGACAAGTCGACCGAGCTCATCGACTACGACGAGGTCCGTGACCTCGCGCTGACCCATCGGCCGAAGATCATCGTCGCGGGCGCGACCGCATATCCGCGACTGATCGACTTCGCGAAGTTCCGGCAGATCGCCGACGAGGTGGGCGCCATCCTGTGGGTCGACGCCGCGCATTTCATCGGGTTGGTGGCGGGCGGGGCGATTCCGTCGCCGGTGCCGTATGCCGACGTCGTCTCCGCGACCACCCACAAGGTCCTGCGGGGGCCTCGCGGCGGCATGTTGCTGTGCCGGGCCGAGCACGCCAAGGCCGTCGACAAGGCGGTGTTCCCCTTCAGCCAGGGCGGTCCGCTCATGCACTCGATCGCGGCCAAGGCGGTCGCGCTGAAGGAAGCGGCGTCCGACGAGTACCGGGCCTACGCGTCGAGCGTGGTCGACAACGCCGCGGCGATGACCAAGGCCCTCGAGGCGGGCGGCATGCGCGCGGTGTCCGGCGGCACCGACACCCACCTGGCGCTGCTGGACCTTCGCGAGCTCGGGGTGAGCGGGGCCGAGGCCGAACGGCGATGCGAAGCGGCCCGAATCACGTTGAACAAGAACGCGATCCCATTCGATCCGGCGCCGCCGATGGTGGCGTCCGGGATCCGGGTCGGATCCGCAGCGGTGACCACTCAGGGCTTCGGCACCGACGACTGCGCGGCGGTCGGTGCGCTGATCGCCAGGGCGGTGCGGGCCGAGGACGGCACCACCGCGGGCGACGCCGAGCTGGCCGACGTGGCGCGCGAGGTCTCGGAGTTGGTGGCGCGCAAGCCTGCCTATCCCCGGCAGGCGCCGCAGTCGAGTGCAGCGGCGGGGGACGGCGCGCGGTGACGGTAGCCTCTTCGACGTGATCGCCGCCCATTCAGCATTGCTCGCTCAGTCGGGCCGGGGGGCCGGGGTCCCGATCAGGGAACTGTTGCTGGTGCTCTTCACCGCGGCGGTCATCACCTTCCTGGCGACCGGAGCCGTCCGGTTGTTCGCCCTCAAGTTCGGCGCCGTTGCCGTCCCGCGCGACCGCGACGTGCACGTGACGCCCACGCCCCGGCTCGGCGGCGTCGGGATGTACGTCGGCTTCGCGGCCGCGCTGCTGTTCGCCCAGCAACTACCGGCGCTGACGCGGGGGTTCGAGTACGGCACCAAGGACATCCCTGCGGCGCTCGTCTCCGGCGGCGTCATCGTGCTGGTCGGGATCATCGACGACAGGTGGGGCCTGGACGCGCTGACCAAGTTCGTCGGACAGGTCACCGCGGCTGGCGTGCTGGTGGTGATGGGGGTCAGCTGGTTCGTGCTGTACCTGCCCTTCAACGGCACAACGCTGGTCCTGGACCAGTTGCAGTCGGGCCTGGTGACGGTGCTGATCGCGGTCGTGATGATCAACGCCATGAACTTCGTCGACGGTCTCGACGGTCTCGCCGCCGGCCTCGGGCTGATCGCGGCGCTGGCGATCTGCGTGTTCTCGGTCGGCCTGCTGCACGAGCAGGGCGGTGACGTGAGCGCGTATCCGCCCGCGATGCTGGCCGCCGCGCTGGCGGGCGCGTGCCTCGGCTTCCTGCCGCACAACTTCCAGCCGGCCCGGATCTTCATGGGGGACTCGGGGTCGATGCTGATCGGCCTGATGCTGGCGGCCATCTCCACCAGCGCCTCCGGCCGGATCCCGCTCAGTGCCTACGGAACAAGGGACATCCTCGGTCTGCTCTCACCGCTGCTGCTGGTCGGCGCGGTGATGTTCATCCCGATCCTCGACCTGCTGCTCGCGGTGGTCCGGCGGACCAGGGCCGGGCGCAGCCCGTTCAGCCCCGACAAGATGCACCTGCACCACCGCCTGCTGCAGATCGGACACTCGCACCGTCGCGTGGTCCTGCTGATCTATTTGTGGGTCGGGGTGCTCGCGTTCGGCGCCGTTGGCTCGGCCCTGTTCGACCGGCGGATCGTGGTGCTGCTGGTGGCGGGCGGTCTGGTGTTTGCGCTGGTCGTGACGGCAGTGCCGTCGCTGCGCCTGAAGCAGGTCCCCGGCCGCGATCGGGTGGGCGAGCCGTAGCCAGCTAGGCTGGCTCATCGTGACCTTCTCTCCGGAACCCGTGCCCGACCAGTCCGCTCCGCTGCGCGCCGCGGTCCGCTATGGCGTCATCGGCCTGATCGCGCTCGCAGTGGTCGGCTCGATCATCGCCGTCCTGGCGGCAGGCATGCCGGGACTGTGGGGCGCGTTGATCGGCGTCGCGGTCGGGGGCGGCTTCATCCTGTGCACCGCGCTGGCGGTCCTGTTCACCGAGAAGCTCCCGCCCGCCACCTCGGGTGCGGTGTTGTTGGGCAGCTGGCTGCTCAAGATGATCCTGGCGATCCTGGTCCTCGGCGTGCTCAAGGGCATGGACTTCTACAGCAAGCAGGCGCTGGTCATCGTCATGGTGCTGGCGCTGGTGATCGTGCTCGGCGCCGAGACATATGGGCTGCTCAAGGTGAAGGTGCCCTATGTCACTCCCGCACAGCAGGACGGCTCTCCCGCACAGCAGGACGGCACATCCGGTGAGACGGAATCCGACGAAAAGTAGTACGACGACCTGTCGTAATCGGTCAAGCTGGACCCCCGTCTACACAACGTCGTAGTTGTATTGGTAGGGTCAGGGCCAAGCGAGAGCCGGAACGACGCGAAACACCCATTTCGCCGGGTCAGGCATCCTCGCAGGTGACCACGATCGTCAATTCCGCGTGTTCGGAAATGGCGAGTCGGGGAACACCGAGTCGACGACAGTCCGCCGACACCGACAGACGCGGGGCCGAGTGAATCGGCCACAGCAGCTGACGAATACGCGAGCCGACCTTGTCGACTTGTTAGATCGTCAATGTCCGATCGAACCGCAGGCGATGCCGCCTGCGGCCACGACTACGGGAGAGACCGCTGAGCGTCACCACCCTGGCCGCGGAGTTCCATCCGCCGTCACTTGCAGACTTCTTCCCTCCCGCCGTGCTGTTCGAGGGCACGCCCTTCGAGCTCGACCGGCTGATGCTGATCCGCATCCTCATGACGGTGGTGCTCCTCGCCTTCTTCGTGATCGCGATGCGCAGCCCGAAGCTGGTGCCGCGTGGCGCGCAGAACCTCGCCGAGATGGGTCTGGGATTCGTCAAGAACCAGATCGCCGATGAGGTACTCGGCAAGGAGCAGGGCAAGCGTTTCCTGCCCGTCATCACCACGATCTTCTTCACCGTGCTGTTCCTGAACGCGTCGAGTGTCATCCCGTTCCTGAACATCTCCTCGAATGCCCGCGTCGGCATGCCGATCGTCCTGGCGGCCCTCGCGTACATCACGTTCAACTACGTGGGTATCAAGAAGTACGGCTTCTTCAAGTACGTGAAGAGCAGCATCGTGGTCCCGAACGTCCCGATCGCGCTGCACGTGCTGCTGATCCCGATCGAGTTCATCTCGACGTTCATCCTGCGGCCGTTCACGCTGACCGTCCGACTCATGGCCAACATGCTGGCCGGCCACATCATGCTCGTGCTGTTCTTCAGCGCCACGCAGTTCTTCTTCTTCGAGGCAGCCGCCGGGATGAAGGTCTTCGGTGTGTTCTCCCTGGCAGCAGGTTTCGGGTTCACCCTCTTCGAGATGCTGGTGATCTTCCTGCAGGCGTACGTCTTCGCCCTGCTGACCGCCGTGTACATCGACCTCGCGCTGCACGCAGACTCGCACTGACCGCACTACACACAAACTGACCCATCCGCCGAATCCCGGTGGTGGGCAACGGAAAGGGAACGGAAACCAAATGAGCCTCGCGTACCTGGCACAGGAAGCCGTTGAGCAGACGACCACCGGCAAGGGCTACGGCGCCATCGGCTACGGCCTCGCGGCCATCGGCCCCGGCATCGGTGTGGGCATCGTCGTCGGCAAGGCCATCGAGGGCATCGCGCGTCAGCCCGAGCTGGCCGGCCAGATCCGTACCAACATGTTCCTCGGTATCGCATTCACCGAGGCCCTCGCGCTGATCGGCCTCGTCGCCGGCTTCATTTTCTGATCTCGCCATGTCAACCATTGCATTGATCGCAGCCGCGGAGGGCGAGGAGATCAATCCTCTCGTCCCCGCGACCTACGACATCGTGTGGTCGGCGATCTGCGTCATCGTCATCGGATTCGTCTTCTGGAAGTACGTCCTCCCGAAGTTCCAGCAGGCGCTGGCGGATCGTACCGAGCAGATCGAGGGCGGCATCGCCCGCGCCGAGGAAGCCCAGGCCGAGGCCAAGGAGACGCTGGAGCAGTACCGCGCCCAGCTCGCCGAGGCTCGGACCGAGGCCGCGGCCATCCGTGAGGATGCCCGGACCCAGGGCCAGCAGATCATCGCCGAGATGAAGGTCCAGGCACAGGCCGAGAGCGACCGCATCGTGGCCGCTGGCAGCAGCCAGCTCGCCGCTCAGCGTCAGCAGATCGTCACCGAACTGCGCAGCGACCTGGGCAAGACCGCGGTCGATCTGGCCGAGAAGGTCATCGGCGAGTCGCTGGCCGACGAGGTCAAGCGGTCGGGTTCGATCGATCGTTTCCTCAGCGAACTGGACGCCGTCAGCGCTGACTCCGCAGCCGGAAAGTGAGCACCATGTACGCAGCAAGCCGTGAGGCGCTGACTCATACGAGGAGCGCCCTGGAATCAGCGTTGGCCGGAGTTTCGGCCGGCGCGGCGACTGCAGCTGCGGCACAGACCGGTGCCGAGCTGTTCACGGTGGTCGAGGTTCTCGACGGCCAGCGCACGCTTCGCGCGTCGCTGTCCGACCCCTCGGCCCCCGCGGCGGTTCGGCAGGCCTTGGCCGAGCAGGTGTTCTCGGCCAAGGTTTCGGCCGAGGCGCTCGCGACGCTGAAGGCGGCTGTCTCCCAGGACTGGTCGAGCTCGGCCGACCTGCGGAACTCGCTGGTGCTGCTCGGTCGGGAGTCGCTGCTCAAGGCGGCCGACGATCAGGGTCAGCTCGACACCGTCGAGGACGAGCTCTTCCGCCTCGGCCGCATCGTGGCGGGCGACTCGAGCCTCGAGCAGGCGCTGTCAGATCGCGCGACGCCCACTGCGGCCAAGCGGGAACTGCTGTCCAAGCTGCTCTACGGCAAGGTCACCGCGATCACCGAGGCCCTGGCCAAGCAGGCCGCAGGCCGGTTGCGGACCGCACCAGCGGATGCCTTCAACGAGCTGTCGGAACTGGCGGCGGCGCGACGCGACAAGGCGGTCGCACATGTGCGCAGCGCCTCGGCGCTGTCCGCTGATCAGGAGGAGCGGCTCGCCGCGATCCTGACCCGCACCTACGGCAAGCCGGTCACCGTGCACGTGGAGGTCGACCCCGAGCTCCTGAGCGGCCTTGTCGTTCGCGTGGGCGACGAGGTCATCGACGGCAGTGCGGCGGGACGTCTCGCGTCACTGCGCAAGACCCTCAAGTAGTCCCGGCGTTCGCGCCCGACCTCAAACTCCAGATATTCGAAGACCAGATACCGAGAGCAGGAAAAACATGGCGGAGCTGACGATCTCCTCCGACGAGATCCGTAGCGCGATTGAGAACTACACCGCGAGCTACTCCCCGGAGGCCTCCCGCGAGGAGGTCGGAGCGGTGTCCGACACCAGTGACGGCATTGCGCACGTCACCGGCCTGCCTTCGGCGATGGCCAACGAGCTGCTGGAGTTCCCCGGCGGCGTGCTGGGCGTGGCGCTGAACCTGGAGGCCACCGAGATCGGTGCCGTCATCCTGGGTGACTTCGCTGACATCGAAGAGGGCCAGCCGGTCAAGCGGACCGGCGACGTGCTGTCCGTGCCGGTCGGCGACGCCTTCCTCGGCCGCGTCGTGAACCCGCTCGGCCAGCCCATCGACGGCCTGGGCGACATCGAGAGCACCGAGAACCGTGCCCTCGAGCTGCAGGCCGCGACCGTGCTGGAGCGTCAGCCCGTCGAGGAGCCGCTGCAGACCGGCATCAAGGCCATCGACGCGATGACCCCGATCGGCCGTGGACAGCGCCAGCTGGTGATCGGCGACCGCAAGACCGGCAAGACCGCGGTCTGCGTCGACGCCATCCTGAACCAGAAGGCCAACTGGGCGACCGGCGACCCGAAGCAGCAGGTTCGCTGCATCTACGTCGCGATCGGCCAGAAGGGCTCCACCATCGCGGGCGTCAAGCAGGCCCTCGAGGAGCAGGGCGCGATGGAGTACACCACCATCGTCGCGGCCCCGGCCTCCGATTCGGCCGGCTTCAAGTGGCTCGCCCCGTACACCGGTTCGGCCATCGGCCAGCACTGGATGTACCAGGGCAAGCACGTCCTCATCGTGTTCGACGACCTGACCAAGCAGGCCGAGGCGTACCGCGCCATCTCGCTGCTGCTGCGTCGTCCGCCGGGCCGCGAGGCGTACCCCGGTGACGTGTTCTACCTGCACTCCCGCCTGCTGGAGCGTTCGGCCAAGCTGTCCGACGAGCTCGGCGGCGGCTCGCTGACGGCACTGCCGATCATCGAGACCAAGGCCAACGACGTCTCGGCCTACATCCCGACCAACGTCATCTCCATCACCGACGGTCAGGTCTTCCTCGAGTCCGACCTGTTCAACAAGGGCATCCGCCCCGCGATCAACGTCGGTATCTCGGTTTCCCGAGTCGGTGGCGCCGCGCAGACCAAGGGCATGAAGAAGGTCTCCGGTTCGCTCCGTCTCGAGCTGGCCCAGTTCCGTGAGCTGGAGGCCTTCTCGGCCTTCGCCTCCGACCTGGACGACGCCTCCAAGGCTCAGCTCGAGCGTGGCCAGCGTCTGGTCGAGCTGCTCAAGCAGGACCAGTACTCCCCGATCGCCGTCGAGGACCAGATCGTCTCGATCTACCTCGCGGGCGAAGGCGTGTTCGACTCGGTGCCGGTCGGCGACGTCCGCCGCTTCGAGGCCGAGCTGCTCGAGGACCTGCACCGCAACGCGACCTCGGTCTACGAGGCCATCAAGGGTGGCAAGGCCCTCGACGACACCTCGATCGACGCTCTCAAGGCCGCGACCGACAAGTTCAAGGAAGGCTTCATCGCCTCCGACGGCAGCCGCGTTGTCAACGAGGCCGAGGCGACGACCCTCGGCGCGGACGAGGTCAGCCAGGAGCAGGTTTCCGTCACTCGCAAGCACGTCAGCAAGTGAGCGTGACGGCCGTGTCGGAATCTCGTGGGAAGGGAGTGTGACTGAGTAGATGGCAAGCCTGCGCGAACTGCGCTCACGTATCAAGTCAGTCAACTCGACCAAGAAGATCACCAAGGCGCAGGAGCTGATCGCGACCTCCCGCATCACCAAGGCTCAGGCCAGGGTTGCGGCGTCGAAGCCCTACGCCGAGGAGATCACCAAGGTGCTCTCCGCGCTGGCGAGCGCCTCCGGGTCGCTCGACCACCCGCTGCTGAACGAGCGGCCGGAGCCCAAGCGGGCTGCCGTGCTGGTCGTCACCAGCGACCGCGGCATGTGCGGCGGCTACAACTCCAACGTCCTCAAGGAGGCGGAGGAGCTGATGCAGCTGCTGCGCTCCGAGGGCAAGGAGCCGGTGCTGTACGCGATGGGCGCGAAGGGCCTGACGTACTACACCTTCCGTGATCGCGATCTGAAGGGTGCCTGGACCGGCTTCTCTCAGCAGCCCGGTTACGCGGACGCCGCCAAGGCGAGCCGGCACCTGGTCGAGCTCTTCATGGCCGGGTCGGGTTCCGAGGTCGCGGCGTACAACGGTGAAGGCACCGTCGAGGGCGTTGACGAACTGCACATCGTCTACACCCGCTTCGTGTCGATGCTGACCCAGACGCCTGAGGTCCGGCGGATGGCTCCGCTCGAGGTCGAGTACAAGGACGAGAACTTCGAACTCGGGGAGGACATGCTCTCCGATTCGAACGGTGCTCAGCCGACGGCGCAGTACGACTTCGAGCCGGAGGCCGGGACGCTGCTCTCGGCGCTGCTGCCGAAGTACATCAGCACCCGTATCTACTCCTCGCTGCTCGATGCGGCGGCCTCGGAGTCGGCTTCACGCCGTACCGCCATGAAGGCGGCGACGGACAACGCAAACGAGCTGGTGAACACCCTGAGCCGCCAGGCCAACCAGGTTCGCCAGGCCCAGATCACCCAGGAAATCAGCGAGATCGTCGGTGGCGCGAATGCGCTCGCCTCGAGCGCAGGAAGTGACTAGACACATGACCGCAGCAGTAACCCAAACCAACGCGAACGGCTCGGGCACCACGTCCGGCCGGGTCGTGCGGGTCATCGGTCCCGTTGTGGACGTTGAGTTCCCGCGTGGCGCCGTTCCCGCCCTGTTCAACGCGCTGAACGCAGAGGTCACTCTGCCGACGGTCGCGAAGACCCTGACCCTCGAGGTGGCGCAGCACCTGGGCGACAACCTGGTGCGCACCATTTCGATGCAGCCGACCGACGGCCTGGTCCGCGGCGCGGCGGTCGTCGACTCCGGCAAGCCGATCTCGGTTCCCGTCGGTGACGTCGTCAAGGGCCACGTGTTCAACGCCCTCGGTGACTGCCTCGACACCCCGGGCCTCGGTCGCGACGGCGAGCAGTGGGGCATCCACCGCAAGCCCCCCGCCTTCGATCAGCTCGAGGGCAAGACCGAGATCCTCGAGACCGGCATCAAGGTCATCGACCTGCTGACCCCGTACGTCAAGGGCGGCAAGATCGGTCTGTTCGGTGGTGCCGGCGTCGGCAAGACCGTTCTGATCCAGGAGATGATCACCCGTATCGCCCGCGAGTTCTCCGGCACCTCGGTGTTCGCAGGCGTCGGTGAGCGCACCCGTGAGGGCACGGACCTCCACCTCGAGATGGCCGAGATGGGCGTTCTCCAGGACACCGCGCTCGTGTTCGGTCAGATGGACGAGCCGCCGGGAACGCGTATGCGCGTCGCCCTGTCGGCGCTGACCATGGCGGAGTACTTCCGCGATGTGCAGAACCAGGACGTGTTGCTCTTCATCGACAACATCTTCCGTTTCACGCAGGCCGGCTCCGAGGTCTCGACCCTGCTGGGTCGTATGCCCTCCGCCGTTGGTTACCAGCCGACGCTGGCGGACGAGATGGGTGAGCTCCAGGAGCGCATCACCTCGACCCGTGGCCGTTCGATCACCTCGCTGCAGGCGATCTACGTCCCCGCCGACGACTACACCGACCCGGCGCCCGCGACCACCTTCGCGCACCTCGATGCGACCACCGAGCTCTCGCGTCCGATTTCGCAGATGGGTATCTACCCCGCTGTGGACCCGCTGACGTCGACCTCGCGCATCCTCGAGCCCGGCATCGTCGGTGCGGAGCACTTCCGCGTCGCGAACGAGGTCAAGCGGATCCTGCAGAAGTACAAGGAGCTGCAGGACATCATCGCCATCCTGGGTATGGACGAGCTGCAGGAAGAGGACAAGATCCTCGTCGGCCGCGCGCGCCGTATCCAGAAGTTCCTCGGCCAGAACTTCATCGTGGCCGAGAAGTTCACGGGTGAGGCCGGTTCCGTTGTGCCGCTGCGCGACACCATCGAGGCCTTCGACCGCGTCTGCAAGGGCGAGTTCGATCACCTGCCCGAGCAGGCGTTCAACAGCTGCGGTGGACTCGACGACGTCGAGGCCGCTGCCAAGAAGATCGCCGGGAAGTAGTCGACAATGGCTGAGATGACTGTTGAGCTTGTTGCCGTCGAGCAGCGGCTGTGGTCGGGTTCGGCGACGCTCGTCAGCGCTCAGACCACCGAGGGCGAGATCGGCATCATGTACGGACATGAGCCGGTCCTCGGACAGCTGATCGAGGCAGGCGTGGTTGCCATCACCACCGCCGACGGCGAGCGCGTCGTCGCCGCGGTGCACGGTGGCTTCCTCTCGGTGACGGGCACCACCGTCACGATCCTGGCGGAGTCCGCGGACTTCGCGGGCGACGTCGACGTCGAGGCCGCCAAGGCGGTCCTGGCCGAGACGACCGAGGATCTCGAGGCGATCGCGATCGCCAGGGGTCAGCTCCGCGCCGTAGAGCGCGCCTGACCGGTACCAACCCGATAGCCGCGACGAGCAAGGCCGACGAGCAGTGACAACCGGAGTGACAGTTCTATTCGTTCTGGTTGTCCTGCTCGCGGCGCTCGTCGCGGCTTTCGTGTATCGGTTGGGGGTGCTGCGCCGCGGCGGCACGGCGGCGATCGTCCGGGCCACCCCCGCTGCCGCTGGCCAGGGCTGGCGGCACGGTGTCATCCGGTACGGCGAGGAGGATCTCGTCTTCTATAAGCTCTCCAGCCTCCGGCCGGGACCCGACTCGCGGATCAGCAGGCAGGGCATCGAGGTGGGGGATCGGCGCGGGCCCCGCGACACCGAGTTCGACATCATGACCGACGAGATCGTGATCCTGTCGGTGCAGGACGGCGATCACGGCTACGAGGTGGCGCTCGATTCCGGCGCCCTCACCGCGTTCCTGTCCTGGGTGGAATCGCGTCCCTCGGGACGCTCCATGCGGGGCCGTCCGGCCTGACACGCACCCATATCGAAGACCCCGGCGCATCGCCGGGGTCTTTCTCGTTCAGTGCCCGCCCGCGGATTCGGTGCCGCCCGCCCCCGGCTTCCACAGCACGTCGCCCTCGGGGTTCGCGGCGCGGCTCAGGATGAACAGCAGGTCGGAGAGTCGGTTCAGGTACTTGGCAGGCAGCACACTGGTGTCCTCGGGGGAGGCGTCCACCGCAGCCCACGCGGAGCGTTCGGCCCGTCGCACCACGGTCCGCGCCACGTGCAGGAGCGCCGCCAGCGCCGTGCCACCGGGCAGGATGAAGGAGTTCAGCGGCGTCAGCGGCTCGTTGTACTGATCGCACCAGCCCTCGAGTCGCTCGATGTAGCCGGCCGTGACCCGCAGCGGCGGGTACTTGGGATCCGCGACGACCGGGGTGGACAGGTCCGCGCCCGCGTCGAAGAGATCGTTCTGGATCTGACGCAGCACCGCGACGAACTCGGGTCCCGGCCTGCCAAGCGCGAGGGCCACGCCCAGGCTGGCATTGGCCTCGTCGCAGTCCGCGTACGCGATCAGCCGCGGATCGTTCTTCGACACCCGCGAGAAGTCGCTGAGACCGGTGGTCCCGTCGTCGCCGGTACGGGTGTAGATGCGGGTCAGGTGTACGGACATGACGTCACGGTACCGCTCGTGCTTATCGAATCGGGACCGCTCGCGGTCGGGAGCCGGTCGCGGCTGACTAGGCTGTCGCACTGTGAGTGAACGCTTTCTTGTCACCGGCGGCAACAGGCTGACGGGTGAGGTCTCGGTGGGCGGCGCGAAGAACAGCGTCCTGAAGTTGATGGCGGCTGCCCTCCTTGCGGAGGGCACGACCACCATCACCAACTGCCCGGACATCCTCGACGTCCCGCTGATGGCGGAGGTACTGCGCGGACTCGGCTGCGAGGTGGTGCTCGAGGGGGACGAGGCACGCATCACGACGCCGGCCGAACCGAAGTACCACGCCGATTTCCCCGCCGTGACCCAGTTCCGCGCATCGGTGTGTGTCCTCGGACCCCTGGTCGCGCGGTGCAGGCGCGCCGTCGTCGCGCTCCCAGGGGGCGACGCGATCGGGTCGCGCCCACTGGACATGCACCAGTCCGGACTGGAGTTGCTCGGCGCGCGCAGCGAGATCCAGCACGGGTGCGTCGTGGCGGAGGCGGACGACCTGCACGGCGCCACCATCCGCCTGGCGTTTCCGTCGGTCGGTGCCACCGAGAACATCCTGATGGCCGCGGTGCTGGCCAAGGGCGAGACCGTCATCGACAACGCCGCCCGCGAACCCGAGATCGTCGATCTGTGCAACATGCTCAGGCGGATGGGTGCCCAGATCGAGGGTGCGGGTTCGACGACCCTGACCATTCGGGGGGTCAAGACCATGCAACCGACCACCCATCGGGTGATCGGTGATCGGATCGTGGCGGCGACGTGGGGGATCGCGGCGGCCATGACCCGGGGCGATGTGCGGGTGCGCGGGGTCAACCCGAAGCACCTCTCGCTCGTGCTCGACAAGCTCCGGTCCGCGGGCTCGCAGGTGACGATGGAGCCGGACGGATTCCGGATCGTGCAGGAGGGCCGCCCCACCGCGGTGAACTATGCGACGCTGCCGTACCCGGGATTCCCGACCGACCTGCAGCCGATGGCGATCGGGCTGGCCGCAGTCGCGGACGGCACGTCGATGATCACCGAGAACGTCTTCGAGGCGCGGTTCCGGTTCGTCGAGGAGATGATCCGGCTCGGTGCCGATGCCCGCACCGACGGACATCACGCGGTGGTCCGGGGGATCCCGCGGCTCTCGAGCGCGCCGGTGTGGTCCTCGGACATCCGGGCCGGTGCCGGACTGGTGCTGGCCGGCCTGGTGGCGGACGGCGTCACCGAGGTCCACGACGTCTTCCACATCGACCGTGGGTACCCGAGATTTGTCGAGAACCTGACGGGTCTCGGCGGCATGATCGAGCGGGTGCCAGCCCCTGCGGTGGCCGGCTGAGCGAGCCGTCGCAGCGGGGGAGCGCCGAGAGTGTTCGGCGTCACAATGATCGATTTCCCCCGAAAGTGCCGGTTGGTCCGCCGACTCGAGCGCTCTGACCTGGCAATTTCTGAGGCGAACGGGTCGCGACATGGCGATTTGCCACAGCGTTCGCCGCCGCGTAACTTTTGTCGAGTCAGAGCGACACGGACACCGACCCGGCCGAGAGGCGCGGGACACGAGGTTGGACGAAGGCGCCAGACAATCCCAAAGCTTGCTTGATCAATCAGCCCGGTTTTGACTGGGAGGCTTCGATGAGC
>NZ_BCXA01000046.1 GCF_001894865.1 Rhodococcus maanshanensis NBRC 100610
AGGCGGCGCCGGCGAGCCGATCCAAGGTCTCGGCCAGCTCCCCGGCCCGGCCGATCAGGTCGTTGCGCGCGGCGGGCAGGTTGTCGCGGGCGCGCGGACCGGCGGTCGACGCCGCGTGAAGACCCGGGTCCTGGTCCAGGATCGCGTGGTAGAGGGCGACGAGGTCCGGGCTGGGGTCGACACCGAGCTCCTCGGCCAGGATCTCCCGCAACTGCCCGTAGCTCGCCAGCGCCTCGCTCTGCCTGCCGGCCCGGTACAGGGCCCGGACCTGGGCGGCACGGAGGCGCTCCCGCAGCGGATTGGCGGCGACCGACGGCCCCAGCTCGTCGGCCAGCAGGTCGTGCTCGCCGAGCTCGAGGCGGGCCTCGGCGTGGTCCTCGAGGGCGGTCAGCCGCAGTTCATCCAGGCGGGTGGCAGCCTCGCGCGCGAATCCCTCGTCGGCGAAGTCGACATAGGCGGGTCCCCGCCACAGCGCCAGCGCCTCCGCGAGCAGCGCGGCCCGCTCGCGCGCATCGACGGCTGCGCGTGCCCGCGCGGTCAGCGTGACGAACTGGCCCGCGTCCACGGCGTCCGCCTCGACCCGCAGCAGGTAGCCGGGCGGGCTGTATCCAACCAGGTCCCGGCCGCCCGGCTCCGCGCCTTCGAGGGCCCGGCGCAGCTGGGAGACCTTGGTCTGCAGGGTGTTCGTCGGGTTACCGGGGAGGTCCCCACCCCACAGGTCGTCGGCCAGCCGCGCGGCCGTCACCGGCCGTCCGTGATGCACCAACAGGTCCGCCAACAGGGCACGAACCTTCACCTCGGGGACCCGCACCGAGGCGCCGTCGGCGGTCCACACCGCGAGCGGACCGAGTACCCCGAAACGCATTCGGCCACAGTAACCCAGCGGTCGGGCCTCTCACGGTTCACCGTGCATGACCCCCCCAGCGAACCGTGCGCTGTTCGTGCGCGCCCGTCGGCACAGTGGTTTCCAGCGAGGCCGGAGGAACCGACCACCACCTCGACTGTGAACCGACCACCGACCCCGAGAAGAGAACTCATGACCGCGAACCAGACCGCCGCCACCCCGATCACCGGCCGCGAGATCCGCCTCGCGTCCCGCCCGGTCGGCGAGCCAGGGCCGGACAACTTCGAACTCGTCGAGGTCGCCATGCCCCGGCCGGGAGAGGGCCAGATCCTGGTCCGCAACACCTGGATGTCCGTCGATCCGTACATGCGGGGCCGCATGGACGCGGCCGAGTCCTACATCCCGCCGTTCCAGCTGGGCGCCGCCATGGACGGCAGTGCGGTCGGTGAGGTCGTTGCCTCGCGGTCGGAGACGATCCCCGTCGGCGCGACGGTGACCCACTTCCTCGGGTGGCGCGAGTACGCAGTTCTGGACGCGGCCGACGCCACCGTCATCGACACCGCGATCGCGCCCGCCCAGGCCTACCTCGGGGTGCTCGGCACGACCGGCCTGACCGCGTACGCCGCCCTGACCGAGGTCGCACCGGTGCGGGAGGGCGACGTCGTCTTCGTCTCCGCGGCCGCAGGGGCCGTCGGGTCGGTTGCCGGCCAGATCGCACGGAAGTTGGGCGCCGTCAAGGTGATCGGATCGGCGGGCGGTCCGATCAAGACGAAGAAGCTGATCGCCGACTTCGGTTACGACGCCGCCATCGACTACCGGAACGGCCGGTTGGGCGAGCGACTCGCCGACTACGCCCCCGAGGGAATCGACGTCTACCTCGACAGTGTCGGCGGAGATCATCTCGAGGCAGCCATAGGGGCGGCACGCGTCGGCGGCCGGGTCGCCCTGGTCGGCGCGATCAGCACATACAACGACACCGCGCCCACTCCCGGTCCCACCAACCTGTTTCAGGCCGCCGCGAAGGAACTGACACTGCGGGGCATGCTGATCGGCTCGTACTTCCACCTGTTCCCGGAGTACATCCCCCTGGCCGCGGGCTGGCTCGCCGACGGGACGCTGCGCACCGAGGAGACCGTCGTGGACGGTCTCGAACAGGCCCCGGACGCCTTTCTCGGCGTGCTGCGCGGGGCCAACACCGGCAAGATGCTCGTCCGCCTCGGCGCCTGAGCCGGCCCTCGCCTGCCAACTCCCACGAAAGGAACCCTGCGATGTCCCTCTCCCTCATCAACCCCGAGAACCTGCACGACCCGGTCGGATTCGGCTACAGCCACGTCGCCCGCACGCGCGGGGATCTGGTGTTCATCGCCGGCCAGTACGCCTCCGACGCCGACGGCCATGTCACCTCACCCGATTTCACCGACCAGGTCGAGCGGTCGCTGGCGAACCTGCGGACCGCGCTCTCGGCGGTGGGCCTCGACTTCCGCCACGTCGTCGCGCTCCGCACCCACATCGTCGACCACGACGCCGACAAGCTCGCGATCATCGCCAGGCTGATCGGCGAGATCTGGGGTGACCGGCCGCCGACCCAGACACTGACCGGGGTGGCCGCGCTCGCCCTCCCGGACATGCAGTTCGAGATCGACGCCGTGGCGGTCACAGACTGACCACCACCTTTCCCAAGGCCGCGCCCGAGGCGTAGTGACGGTAGGCGTCGGGGGCCTCGTCGAAGGCGAACACGCGGTCGATGACCGGGCGGATCCGGTTCGCCTCGATGACGCGGTTCATCGCGAGGAACTGCGCGCGGCTGCCGACCGCGACGGCGCGCACCGTGGCACCGGAGGCGAACAACACCCGAGCATCGAGGGGCGGCGGTGCGTTGTCGGAGACGAAGCCCACGCAGGCGACGTGACCCGCTGTCGCCACCGCCATGAGTGACTGCTCCAGGAATCCGGTGACGTCGACGACGCGGTCGGCGCCTCGCCCGCCGGTCAGGTCCCTGACCTCGCTCGCCCAGTCGGGCGTTGCCCGATAGTCGATGACCGCGTCGGCACCGAACTCGGCCAGGCGGGCGGCCTTGGCCGGGCCGCTGGTGGTGGCGATCACCCTGGCGCCGAGCGCCTTCGCGAACTGGAGCGCGAACAGCGACACCCCGCCCGATCCCTGCACGACCACGGTCTCCCCGGCACGCAGGCCGATCCCGTCGCCGGTCAGGGCGTTCCACGCGGTGACCGCGACGCAGGGCAGTGTCGCCGCCTCCTCGAAGGACAGGTGATCGGGGATCGGCACGAACTCGTCCTCGCCGAGCACCACGAACTCGGTGAGCATGCCGTCCAGCGAGCCGCCCCGCTGCGGCAGGTGTTCGGCCCCGAACGGCCCGTCCTGCCAGCTCGGGAACAGGGTGGCCGCGACGCGGTCACCGATCCGGGCCGCGCGGACCCCCGGTCCGACCGCGACGACCTCGCCCGCCCCGTCCGACACCGGCACCACGTCCGGCTTCACGGGCAGCACATACGTGCCGCGCAGCACCAACAGCTCGCGGTAACTGAGCGAGACTGCGCGCACCGCGACCAGGACCTGCCCCTGGCCGGGAACCGGGACCTCGTGCTGCCGGATCCTCAGGCCGTCGATCCCGGCGCCCTCGTCGACGTGATAGCTACGCATCGGCGTTCTCCCTTCGGATTCCGGTGTCGGTGGTGTCGGTGTCGGTGGCAAGCGGAACCTCGCCCGCGGTCTTGCTGTAGCCGAGCGCCTCTACGATCAGACCGTCGCGGACCCGCATGAGGTTCACGCCCTCCACCCAGTCGGCGGGGCCGTCGCCGAAGCGGTACCGCCAGCGGATCGTCGCCCGGTCCCCGGCCACCACCACCTCCTGGGGCCGGAACTGGGTGGTGCGGTCCGCCACGAGCGCTCCCCACCAGGCCAGGCAGGCCGCGCGGCCCTCGACGCGCTCCCCGATCGGGGCAGGCTGGACCGACTCCATCACGCAGTCCTCGCCGATCAGGTCGGTGAGCAGCCCGGGGTCGGCGTCGATGAAGGCTCGGTTGAAGAGATCGATGACATCGGTGGTGGTGCGGAGCGACATGGTGACAATCCCATCAGTAGATAGAACGTTCGGTCTCCTCGAAATATATAGAACGGTTGATCTACCCGTCAACACCTGGAAGGCTGGCCTCATGAGCACCCGCACCGCACCCGGGCCACGAGAGCGCCTGCTGGACGCCGCCCAGGAGCTGACCTACAGCCACGGCATGGGCGTCGGCGTCGACACGCTCCTCAAGTCCGCAAGCGTGGCGCGGCGTTCCCTGTACGAGCACTTCGGCGGCAAGGACGGGCTGATCGCTGCAGTGCTCGAGCGCAGCACCGCCGAGGACGAGGCCGACTACCAGCGGACGATGCGCGCCGCGGGCGAGAACCCGCGCGATCGCCTGCTGGCCATCCTCGACAGGCTCGCCGAGGTCATCGCCCAGCCCGGCTTCCGAGGGTGCCGCTACCTCGCCGCCGACCTGGCGCTGGCCGACCCCGACCATCCAGGGCACGCCGTCACCCGCGCCTACCGCGAGCGCGTGCACTGTCTCCTCGAAGCGGAGTTCGTCGCCCTCGGGCACCCGCGGCCCGCGCACGCGGCCGATCAGTTCCTGCTGCTCATCGACGGCACGCTTGCGGCCGGGGTCACCCGGCCCGACACCGACCCCGCGGCCTCCGCCCGCGAGCTGGCCGGGCAGATCCTCGACGTCCCGCGCTAGAACCGCCGCTCGCCCCCGTCACGGCAGTCGAACCGCCGTGACGGGCTGCGGCTCAGCGCAATCCGTGGCGGCGCGCCACCAGCTTCTCGACCATCGTCCGCGGCAGCACGCGGCGCAGGGCGAAGGTCACCGGGGCGTTGCTGCCCACCGCGTAGAGCTGCTTGGGCCGGTCGGCCTCGATCGCCTTCACGACGGTCTCGGCCACCTTCTGCCCGGTGATGCCCGCGCGCTCGTTGGCGTCGAGCGCGGCGATCATGGTCCGGTACTCGTCCGTGTACGGCGATCCGTCGGCGAGGTAGTGGGTGCGGCGCTCGCCGATGCCGGTGCTGATCGACCCCGGCTCCACCGTGGTGATCCCGACGCCGTAGGGCGCGACCTCCCGCCTGGCCGCGGTCGCGAAGCCCTTGATCGCCGCCTTGGTGGCGACATAGGACGAGCGGTAGGCCAGCGGGAAACTGGCCAGCATCGAGCCGACCATGACGACCCGCCCGTACCCGCGCGCACGCATCCCGGGCAGCACGAGCTGGGTGAGCCGGACCGCGCCGAAGACGTTGGTCTGGAAGAGCCGCTCGACCGCCTCCATCGGAAGCTCCTCGATCGGCCCGCTCTGACTCTCCCCGGCGTTGTTGACCAGGACGTCCACCTCGCCCGCCGCGGCGGCGCACGCCTCGATGCTCGCCGGGTCGGTCAGGTCGAGGGCCAGGTACTCGACGCCGGCGATGGGGTCGCCGATCGACGAGGGGTTCCTGCTCGTGCCGAACACCCGATACCCCCGGCCGACAAGAGCTTTCGCCACCGCCGCACCGATACCGGAGGACGCCCCGGTCACCAGTGCGGTGCGCGTACCGGTCACGCGAGCTCCCGCGCCAGCGCCCGGCCCGCCGCGCGGCCGGAGAAGATGCATCCGCCGAGGAAGGTCCCCTCGAGGGCGTTGTAGCCGTGCACCCCGCCGCCGCCGAAGCCGGCGACCTCGCCCGCCGCGTACAGCCCGTCGAACGGCTCGCCGTCGGCGCGGATCACCTGCGAGTCCAGGTTGGTCTCGAGCCCACCGAGGGTCTTGCGGGTGAGGATGTTCAGGCGCACCGCGATCAGCGGTCCGTGCTCGGGGTCGAGCAGCCGGTGCGGCTTGGCGACCCTGGTGAGCTTGTCGCTGCGATACTGCCGCGCGTTGGTGATCGCCATCCGCTGCAGGTCCTTGCCGAACTTGTTGTCGAACTGGCGATCTCGGGCGAGGACCTCACCCTCGACCTGATCGAAGTCGAGCTGCGGGCCACGGGCGATCTTGTTCATCCCGTCGACCAGCTCGCGCAGGTTGTCCGCCACCACGAAGTCGACGCCGTGCTGCTTGAACGCCTCGACCGGACCGGGCGCCCCCTTGGCCAGCCGGCTGCGCAGCAGCAGCTTGACGTCCTTGCCTGTGACGTCGGGATTCTGCTCGGAGCCCGACAGCGCGAACTCCTTCTCGATGATCGACTGGGTGAGGATGTACCAGGAGTAGTCGTGCCCGGTCGCGAGGATCGCCTTCATCGTCTGATTCGTGTCGAAGCCGGGGAAGTTCGGCGCGGGTAGCCGGTGCCCGGTGGCGTCGAGCCACAGCGACGACGGGCCCGGGATGATGCGGATGGCGTGGTTCGGCCAGATCGGGTCCCAGTTGACGATGCCCTCGGTGTAGTGCCACATGCGATCGCGGTTGACGATGTTGCCGCCCGCGTTCTCGGTGATGGCCAGCATCCGGCCGTCCACGTGCGCGGGCACGCCCGAGATCATCGTCTCCGGCGCAGGGCCGACCCGCTCGGTCGGCCAGTTCTTGCGCACCAGGTCGTGGTTGCCGCCGATCCCGCCGGACGTGACGATCACCGCCTTGGCACGGAACTCGAACTCGCCCACGGCGGTTCGCGAGGACGCCTTGCCCCGCTCGAGATCCGTCGGCTCCAGAACGGTCCCCCGGACACCGACGACCGCGCCGTCCTCGACGATCAGCTCGTCGACCTGATGCCGGAACTCGAAGTCGACCAGGCCCCGCTTCTCGCCCTCGAGAACCGGCTCGGCGAAGATGCGCACGACCTCCGGCCCGGTGCCCCAGGTGAGGTGGAACCGGGGCACCGAGTTGCCGTGCCCGGCAGCGCTTCCGCCGCCACGCTCGGCCCACCCGACGGTCGGCACGACCTTGAGCCCGAGCTCACGCAGGTACTCCCGCTTCTCGGTCGCGGCGAAGTCGACGTAGGCGCGCGCCCACTGCCGCGGCCAGTGATCCTCGCGTTCGCGGTCGAATCCGGCCGATCCCATCCAGTCCGCCAGCGCCAGCTCGTGGGAATCCTTGATCCCCAGCCTGCGCTGCTCGGGGGAATCGACGAAGAACAGGCCTCCGAGCGACCAGAATGCCTGCCCACCAAGGTTGTTGCGGTTCTCCTGGTCGATCACCAGCACCCGGCGTCCGGCCTTCACGAGCTCGTGGGTGGCCACCAGTCCGGCCAGGCCCGCCCCCACCACGATGACATCGGCGTTCACATTCACACTTCCTCGCTGTAGTTGCGCAGCACGCTCACGAACAGGTTCGTGCGCGCCCGGCGGACGGTGTCACTTTCTGGTTCCATCAGGCATTGGACGGTGGTCCCGTCGTGCACGGCCACCAACGCCCGGCCGAGGGCTTGCGGATCCGTCGCTCGCCGCCCGACACCGGCAAGGCCCGCCTCGACGAGCGGCAGGATGGTGGCCAGGATCGCGTTCTCCCGCGCGGCCATCACCCGCTTGAGCGACGGGTTCCTGAGGGCGTGGGCGGTGAACTCCGCGGTGATCCGGTACCACCGGTCGTCGACAGGGATGGCCTCGAGCAGCGCGGCAGTCATCGCCTCGAGCGTGACCGGGCCCTGCTGCTTCGCGCGGGTCGCGACGTCCGCCTCCCGGACGTCGATGAGCATCTGCGCCGACCGCTGCTCCCACATAGCCAGGAACAGCTCGTCGAGGGAGGCGAAGTTCGAATAGAAGGCACCGCGCGTATAGCCGGCGCGTTCGCAGACCTGTTCCACCGTCGAGCGCCCGAAGCCCTCATCGGCGAAGACGAGCAGCGCGGCGTCGAGCAGCCGCTCCCGCGTCTGGATGCGGCGTTTCGTCACACGCTTTGGCGTCGCGGACCCGGCCGTGCCGTCCACTCGCATCAGCCGCTCCTTCCCGACACACCACGGGACAGTTCGATACATTTTTGCATCCGATGCGGAACCGTATCAGTTCCAGTGCGCCCCGTCTCGGGAATCGGATGGTGGCCGCAGACGAAAGCCCCCGGCAGGTCCGGGGGCTTTCGTCTGCGGTTCGGATTCGTCAGTTCCGCCGCGCGGTGACGAGCATCGGCTCGTGCAGGTCGAAGTACGACACCTCCCCCATCAGCCTGCCCTCCTCCTCGAACAGCGAGCGCAGGTCGTCGGGGATCTCGATCTTCTCGTGGGCGCGCGCCTCGGCTTCGGACGTGAAGTAGACGGTCTCGACGTACCCGCCACCATCGTCGGTGGCGAGGGTTCCGCCGACGATCTCCGGGCGCAACTGGTGCACCTGGTCGCCTGCCTGCGTCAGCACCTCGCGCATCCGGGCCGCGTCGCTGGTGTGGCCCTCCATGATCTGCACGAATCCGGCATCGTCCGAGCCGCCGCCGAGCCACTCGGTCACCTCAGGGCAGTCCATGAACGAGACAGGACCCTCGAAGCAGCGCTCCGTCTCGGCCCACCAGGCGCCCTGCTCGGGGCGCTCGCTGTTGCGGCGGGCCGCCTCCTCGGACTCGAACCGTGCCACAACGATGAACGTCCCGTCATCGGACATTCCCCTGGTCGAGCCCAGAAAGCCGGTCGCCCCCGGCTGCAGTTCTTCCGCCCACCGGTCCATGCACCGGCGCAGACCCTCCTCGTCGGACACCCTTCCTTGGACGACTTGGATGAACATCTCTGCCTCCTCGAGCCGGAGCATGGGCCCCGGCCCAACGGATCACGGTGACCGACCGACGCGGTCCACCGATCGGCGGGCACCACCCGGCCCGCGCGGCGGCCACTACGGGTTCAATCCTTCGCCCGGCCCCCGCCGGACGCAAGGGCGGCCATGGACCGGATCGGGCCCTCGGGATCGCAACGACCGGGACTAGAATTCACGATGTGAACCTGGCCTGGCCGGTGATCGAACGGCGGGCGGAATCCGCCGCGATCGCCGAAGCCGTGGGATCGACCGACGGTTCCCGCGGCGTTCTCGTCGAGGGCGTCACCGGCACCGGGAAAACCACCCTCGTCACGTCCTGTGCAGCCGCCCTGCCACGCCCGGTCCGGTGGATCACCGGCACGGCGGCCTCCAGGAACAGACCGTTCGGGGCGGTCCGCCGCCTGGTCGACGCGACCTCCCCGTGGACACTGGCGGCCCTGCTGTCCGACATGAGCCGCGGCCTGAGCGAGGAACTGACGGGCGGCTCGATCATCGTCGACGACGCCCACCTGCTGGACCCATTGTCCGCTGCCCTGCTCAACCAACTCGCGACCGCTCGATCCCCGACGCTCGTCGTGGCGATCCGGTCGGGCGAGCCGACGCCCGATGCGGTCACGGCGTTGTGGAAGGACCGCGGACTCGGCAGGGTCACCCTCGGCTGTTTCGATCGCGCCGAGACAGAGACCGTGCTCGCAACCGCGCTCGGCGGGCCGGTGGAGAGCCGAACGGTCGATCACATCGCGGCGACCACCGGGGGCAACCCCCTGCACCTGCGGCGCCTGGTCGAGGGTTCGCTGGCCGCCGGCCACCTGCGCCGTGCGCACGGGATCTGGCAGCTCCGCGAGGACCCCGCCGTCACCGCCGAGTTGGCCCGGCACTTCCGCGAACGATGGCTCCAGTCACCTCCTGGCACCCGTAGGGCCGTCGCGTTGGTCGCCTTCGGTGAGCCCATGACGCTGGCGGTTCTCGGCGACCTGGCCAAGCACGTGTCGATGTTGGGCGCCGAGCGCACCGGGCTGGTCCGGTTCGCCGCGGAGGGCCGGACCGTGGTGGCGCGGCTGGCGTATCCGTTCCTCGGCGACGTGATCCGCGAGTGTGTGGACGATCCGACGGCCCGCCGGATCAGGGGCGAGCTCGCGGCCCGGCTCACCGGCGCGCCCGACCCGGCCGAACGTATCCGGGCCGCGGAACTCTCGCTTGGCAGCGACCGTCCGGCCGGTGCCCGCGAGCTCACCGCGGCGGCCGCGGACGCCATCGCACTCTGCGCCTTCGACAGGGCGGTCGGGCTGGCCCGCGCTGCCGTGACCGATGGCGGCGGCCTCGAGGCCCACCTGGTCCGCGCCGCCGCGTCGGCCGGGACGGGCCGGGCCGCGGAGGCCGAGGAACTCCTGGCCACCCTCGACCCCACCCGCATGGCCGAGCCGGACCTGGTCCTGTGGGCGATGCTCCGGGCCGGAAACCTGTACCGGAACCTGGGCTCCGGCGATCGCGCGACCGACCTCCTCGCCGCGACCCGCAGGCGGGTCACCACACCGGCGAGCCGCCAGTGCCTGGACGCGGCGCGCGCCGCCATCGACGTCCGTCTCGGACACACCTGCGCCGCAGTTCAGGTCGTCGAGCGGATCCGCGACGCGGGGCGCGTCCCACCCGCGGCCCGGATGTGGGCGGCGAGCGCGGGTTGTCTCGCGCTGAGCCTGATGGGTCGCGGGAGCGAGGTGCCGCAATGGTCGCGCCAGACGGACGGACTCACCCGATGGGACACGTCCGCACTGCGATTCGCCATAGGGCAGGGTGAGATGCTCGCGCTGACCTACACCGGTGAGTTCGGACCGGCCGAGCTCTGCGCGCGGCGGTACCTGGAGCTGGCACGAAACCACGACGATACCTGGTACGGCATGAGCGCACTGCTCGGAAAGCTCGAGCTGGCCAGGGGCCGGCTGCACGAGTGCAAGGCGAGACTCGAGGAAGCGGTCTCGGGCCTGGGGCGAACGGACCCCGAGTGGCGGGTCCTCGCCAACCTCCTTCTGGCCCAGTGCCTGGCGCTGCTGGGACGACCATCCGACGGGGTCGCGGCGGCCGCACGCGCGGAGGACGCGCACGGGGAGAGCACGGTGCTCTACGGTGCCGATCTCGGCATCACCCGGGCCTGGCTCGCGGCCGCATCGGGTGATCTCGGTCGCGCCATCGGACTGGCCCGTCGCGCCGCGGACCAGGCGAGTCGACACGGGCTGCATGCCGTCGAGGCCGAGGCGATGCACTCCGCCGTCCGGTTCGGCGATCGCGCCTGCGGCGCGCGCTTGAGGGCGCTCGCGAACGTGGTGGACGGGGACTTGATCGCCCCGATGACCGCGCAGGCGGTTGCCGCCGAAGCGGCGGATGGGGACGGGCTACTTTCTGCCGCATCCCAGTTCGACCACCGTGGCTCGAGGCTGCTTGCGGCGGACGCCTACGCCCAGTCCGCGGCGGCCTACCGTCGAGCGGGCGATCGGCGCGCCGAGTTACGGGCATCCACCCGGGCCTACACCCTCGCCCGCCTGTGCGGCGACGCACAGACCCCGGCGATCCGCGCCGCCGCCGGACCGCTTCCGCTGACCCCGCGTGAACACGAGGTCGCCGTGCTCGCTGCCGCCAAGTTGACGAACCACGAGATCGCGGATCGGCTGGAGGTGTCCACGCGCACCATCGAGGGGCACATCTATCACATCTACATGAAGCTCGAGGTGCCGGATCGCGAGAGCCTGGCCGACACGATTCTCATGGAGACCACCCCATAGCGGAACTCAGTCCCGCCGATACTGCCTGTCCACCAGGGCTTCTCGATCATCGACGCCGAGTTTCGCGAGCACACGGTGCACGTGCCCCTCCACCGTCCGCACGGACAGTGTCAGCCGCTCCGCGATCTCCCGATTGGTCATGCCGGTGGCAACGAGGGCGGCGACGACGCGTTCCCGCCCGGTCAGGGCCATGGGATTCTCGAGCACGCTCAACGCCGGAGTGCGCGCGCCTGGGCACTCGGCGGCCAGCCGCCGAGCCGTGGCCGCAGACCGCCGTTCACCGAGACTGTCCCCACACCGGTTGTGCTCCATCGCGGCCTGAGCGGCGGCGTCGGCCGCCAGCAGATTCGCGGACATGGCCTCGAACTCGGCTGCGACACTGTCCAATCCATGACCATCGCGGTTCCGCAATGCGTGTGCGTGCGCGGAGGCGACCCGGACGAACGGGCCGTCGACGAGGCGCATCAGACGGCGCAGCCGTGCGGTCGCCGACCGATCCCCGAACCGGACGGCGGTGTGCAGGGCCATCGCCTCGATCCCGAACATCGATCCCTCTCGGGCCAGGACGGCGGCGTCGCGTGCCACCCTGATCGCCTCGCGGTGCTCCCCGCAGCCAGCCACGATCCAGGCCCTCGCGTGTGACAGATCCGGTCCGAACGTCGCGAGGTGCTCGCCGAAGGACTCCTCCGCGTAATCGAGGGCCTCGATCGCCTGCTCGGTTCGGCCCTGCGCGCCGAGCGCCTGGCACAGGCCGATCGAGCACAGCACGACCCACATTCGTGGGCCACCGTTGACGGCGGCGGCGCGGCCGCGCCGAAAGTGCTCCTCCGCCGCCGCGACCCGGCCGGTGGCCAGGTACGCGAGGCCGTGGATGTATCCGTCCACCACCCATCTCGAGCGCCCGGGAGGAGTGGCGATCGAGTAGCGATCGAGCATCTCGAGGACACCGGCGAGGTTGCCGGACAGGGTCGCCGCCGACACCTCGGCCACGCCGATCTGCATGCGCCCCAACAGGAACCCGGTTCCGGTCGCCGCCGCCACCCCGCGTTCCACGATGTCGGGCACCTCATCGGTGTGGCCGGCCCTGGCCAGGGCGAAACCGCCCGTGGAGGCGGCGAAACTCATCGCCAGCGCCGAGGTGTTCTCCGCCCCGAAGAGCGTGCGCGTCAGCTCGATCGAACGCGGCACGTTGTTGGCGAAGAAGTCGAAGGTCACGTCCGCCGACGACAGCACCTCCAGCCCATCGCGACTGGTCGCGTGTTCCCGCAGCCCGTCCAGCTCACGCCGGGCCGCATCCTGCCTGTTGTCGAAGAAGTAGGTGGTCGCACGCCACAACCCCCAGGCGAGACGTTCGTACTCCGGCACCGCGACGGGGTCGAACGTGCCGAGCAGCACATCGGCCTCCCCTGCCCTGCCCTGCCACGTCATCGCCCGCGCGAGGACCACCGCGGCCCTCAGCCCGCAGCCGCCGAGCAGCGCCGCCTGCGCCAGTCGTTCCGCGAGCGGGTAGTCACACAGCGCGAGCGCACGTTCGGACGCGTCGACAAGGAGTGCGGCATCCAGGTCGACGTCGGCGTCCAGTGCGAGGGTCGCCATCCGGAGCTCCTCACCAGCCGTCGGGCCCGCGGCGAGGGCGCGCACCAACCGCCCCCGCAGACTGCGCGCGGCGAGCACGGGCGTTCGCTCGCGGAGCGCCTCGCCCACGATCGGATGGCGCAGCCGCACCACGCGCGGGGTCGCATCCGAGCCGATCCACAGGTGCCCACCGCGCCGCGCCTCGGCCACCGCATCGCGCGACGCGGCGCGGGCGAGCACCCCCACGTCGAGGTCGCCTGCGAAGGCCAGCAGCCACAACACGTCCATCACCTCCTGGTCCGCCGTCGGCAGTCGCGACACGAGCAGCGTGGCCAGCTCGTCGGTCATCACCGGGCGGGATTCGAGCTGCCAGACGCCACCGATCTGGAACAGCAATCCGGATTCCCAGGAACCCTCGACGAGGTGCCTCAAGTACAGCGGATTGCCCTCCGAAATCTCCCACATCCACTGCGCGCTGACCCGGTCCAGCGGCCCGTCCAGAGCGGACTCGAGCACGCGATAGGCCTCGTCTCGAGCGAAGGGGGCGAGGTCGATGCGATCGAGCAGCCCATCGGCGACGATCGCGGGGTCCGGGCCGGTCTCCACGCTGCCGACGGTCACGACCAGGTGGACGTCGCCGTCCTCGAGGAGCCGGCCGACCAGGGCGGCGGACAACGGGTCGAGCAGATCGGCGTCGTCCACGATGAGGGCGGTGTCACCCCGGCCGCCCAGTGTCGAGCGGGCGTTCGCGAACGCCGTGGCCGGGTCCACTGTCGCGTCGATCTCGATCAGGTGGGCAAAGGCACCGAGCGGGATCCGGCGGGTCGACTCCGAGCCTGCGGCCCAGAGCCGGGTGGGACGCGCACTCGATGCGATGGTGCGCGCCAGCGTCGTCTTCCCGGCCCCGGTGGGGCCCACGATCACGACACCGCGTGACGGTCCCCGGGAGGAGGCACCGATCTCGTCCCCCCGCGGTATCAATGGCCACCGAAGGACCATGGGGGAATTGTAGGCGGGGAGTCGATCCAACCTCATCGAACCGGGAACCCACCCGGAAGATCACGTTGCGTACTGCCCATGCCCGCCGCACGAACACCCGGGGCGGCAGCACTACATCAACAGGGCTTCACGTTGCTCATCGGTTCTGGAACGTAGTTTCCGCACGAACAGGGGGTAGTCATTTGCGACGAGTTTGTTACGGTCGATCACCTTGCCGATGATCGCCTTGTCGAGTTTCCGGTACTCGGTGTGGCGCCATTCAAGCGCCGAATCATCCATGAAGCTGCAGTGACCATGAACCAGTTTCGGGTCATAGAATTCCACGCGCGCATAGCCGTCGCCGCCGAACACGGCTCCCTCCTCCCGGTGTGAGCCGTGATAGATGTACTTCAGCGTCGTCCTTGAAATGTCGAGCGATTCCGATCCCCACCCGCCCAGCGGCTTGCCGGTTTGATTGAACGTCTTACCGCGAAGGCTGTAGATTCCCTTTTTGTAGACCACGTCGACGATGCTCGTCTTCCCGTCCTCACGGCTCGAGAGATACTGTCCGAGAATTTCCGCCCGATCTCCGTCGATCCACTTTCTGAGCGCAGGGCGGCGCGACAACAGTTCGAGGATGACCAGGGCCACGAAGATAACGAAGATGATGATGGGAATTGTGGTGTCGGCATTCTTCTTTGGGAACAGCCACATCGTCAGTATCGCCGCGATCGCGGCAATCGCCGCCGGAAAGGCGCCGGTCCACGAAAATTTCCCGGTCATGTGAGCCGCCTCCCCGCGAGGTGCGTCCGCCCACCGTGGCTGGTGGCCGCTGCACCGTCATCGCGGAACCCGGAGACGCTCGAGACCGGGATCTTGAACTGCATCGCGCGATACGGCCACCCCGCGTCCGGGCCGTCGGTCTTCCACTGACTCAGCAGGATGTGGAAGCCGCCGTCCAGCGTGGAGCCGGGGACGATCGACGGCCCGTAGAGCTGCGCGACCGCGTCGTCACCCTCCTGCCCCCAGCCGACCCCACGGATCGGCGTGCTCTTGTGCGCCTCGTAGAGGTCGTCGGTGATGTTGCGGAAGACCCGGACGTCGATGTCGTATCCGCCGACGTTGGAGGAGTCGAAGTTGATGAACACCCATTCGCCCTGGATCCGCCGCAGGCACATCTCACCGAACTTGTCCGCCGAACCCACACCCTCCAGCACGGGGGTGGGCTCGTTGCCCCAACCCCAGGCGCCCCCGCGCCAGCCCCACCCCTCGTACGCGCCAGGGTCCGTGATCTGCTCGCCTCGGACGCGCCGAAGGATCAGTGGCTTGTCGCGCTGAAAGCCTGTGGAGAACACATAGACCCAGCCGTCCTCGGCGACGTCCCAGGTCCACAGTTGGGCCAGCCCACGGTGCAGTCCGGCATCGAACTTGGCGCCCGAGTGTTGCCAGGTGTTGCCGTCGTCCGTCGACTTCCAGATCTCGGTCCACACCACGTTGCCCAGGCCCCTGTTGACCATGGCGTGCAGGTACATCGTGTCGCCCACCGTGATGACGTCGGACGGCAGCACCGTGGAGAAGACCGGATTGTTGTGTGGGTAGTCCCAGAGTTGACGCGCGTACCCGGGGTCACCACCCGCCGCCTCGCTCCAGGTGATGCCGTTGTCCAGGATCGTGGTGTCGGAGAACAGCCCCACTGGCGCACGCCAATCGCCGTCGCCGACCCGCGGCCCGCGGAAGGTGTCCCCGAACACCGCCAGGATCCGCCCGGACGGGGTGCGCGCCATGACGCCGAGATCGGTTGCCGCCATCCCGAATCGGTCGGTCAACCCGGGACCGGTGGCATCCCTGACCTTCCTCGAACGATGCACCTTGGGCCCCGGGTCGATCGGCGCCGCCGGCATCCGCGGCTGGGGTGCAGGCAGCCGCCACCCGTTGCGGATGACCTCGTTCCACTCGCCCTCGTAGACGTTTCCGGTGACCGGCCAGCCCCACAGCTGCTGCATTCTGGTCGCGGCCGCCTTGGTCGCGTTGTCGAAGATGCCCGATCCGGGCACCCCGATCGCCTCCTGCCAGCGCCTGAGGCCGTCCTTCGACGACTGCGGTTCGTTGCCGAAGGTGTTCGACCACGATTCGGTTGGCCCGTCCAGAGGTCCCCAGTAGTGACCGGCGGGGAGCGGAAAGCGGTCCGGATCGTCCTTGATGCCCGCATATCGCCTCGCCGCGCCGAGCACCACGTCGTACGGGAAGGTGTCGGGAACGTCCCAGTGCGTACCGTCCTTGAATCCCTTGAGGACAACCGAGCCATAGGTGTAGTTGTTGTGACTGCTCACACCCCGGAGGTTCGCCCCGACCCCGCCGATGTCCACGCGCTCGATGGGGATGTCGTAGTCCCTTGCGACAGTGGCGATGACGAAGGCCACCATGTCGAGTTTCTTCTCGTGCGCGAGCCACTGCTCTCGGGTCTTGGGTCGCTCCTCGCGGTTCGGGTTCGCCCCACTCCAGGTCTCGACGGTGCCCGAAGTGCCAACCATCGCGATCTGGACGCTCACGCGGTTGTCGCTGAGCACGCCCCATGCGGTGTTCTTGGTGGTGACGGTGTTGATGATGTGTTCGTCGTCGACGAGGTAGTGGTAGCTGCCGTCCTGCTGGCGGGCCTGGTAGTCGGCGACATTCTCGGCGCGGGTGTTCCACTCCTGGTTCTCGGTGGTGTGCAGATAGATTCGCAGATAGGCGCCGTGCCCGGTGTCGTACCCGGGACCGCCGTACCAGGCGATCGGATATCCGCTCGGTGCGGCGACGGCGGTCGGCTCTGCCACGGGCGACGGCATCGGTTCGGCCGCCGGAGCCCACTGCCCGAACTGCTCCTTCATGATGCGGTTCCGGTCGATGCCGACACCGCCAACGGTCTGCTTGTCGATCTCGAACTGGTGCAGGTGCGCGGCCGGGTGCACCCGTCCACCGCTGCCCCAGTTGTGCATCCAGAAGTAGCTGCCGATGCCGTCGCGCAGCGCCCAGTCGATGGTCGGATAGTTGCAGTAGACGCCCATCCGGGCCTTGCCGAGGCGCTCCTGCCATGCCTGCAGGTACGGCCGCACGAGGGTGTTCCACTGGTCCTCGCTGGGCGAGGCGTCCACCGACACGTAGATCACCGCGGTGTCGGGACCACCGGCCTCGCGGTGCAGGGTGAGGCCTCGCTCGGCATCCCGGCGACCCTGCTCCGCGCCGCCGAGCCAGTCTGACTTGCCGAACTGGAAATTGGAGACCACCACCATCCCGCGGGCGCGGAGGTCGTCGGCCTCCGACTTCCGCAGGGGTTTGCCGATCATCCATCCGGCGCGTGGATCCGAGACGTAGCGGATGGCGCCGACGAACCCGCTCGACTGGATCTGCTGCGCGGTGGGGATTCCCGCCGAGAAGTCCACGAGGAGCTTGCCGACCAGCGAGCCCTGCCCGTCACCCGTCGTCGCCCCGCGCGGATCGACCGCGTCCCTGAGCCACACCGCGTTGGGATCGAGGTCAGGCCCGCCGAATCGGCCGGGCGCGCCGAAGGTCTCGAAATGCAGATGCGGTCCGCTCGAACCGCCCTCGTTGCCGACCACTGCGATCTTCTGACCCGCGTGCACTAGGTCCCCGAACTCCCACTGCCGCCCGGTGTCCGGGTTGATGAAGGACGAGGGAGGCGTGTGTCCGAACGTGAAGTCCAACCCGCATTCATTCTGCGAGTCGATGACGAGCCAGGAACCGTAGCCCTGCGGGTCGTCGTTGATCCCGACGTGCGCGATGGTGCCGTCGGAGGGTGCGTAGATCGGTGTGCCGGTATCCGCGGCGATGTCCACGCCGCGATGGTCCGGCCGGTCGGGGGTCCGGTAGCCGCTGCTCTCGCCCGAGTAGGTGCCGGGGGCCAGCGGGTGGAAACGAATCATGATTGCCTCGCCGATGAGGATGGAATCGGATCACGGTTGCCAGCGGGCAGTGGCCCGGCGGGCTCCGGTCGCGGCACTCGCCAGGGTGCACCGCGTACCACTCAATCGTCGCGGCCTGCACGGTGCGCGTCATGCGTAGTCGGCTACCCGACTTCGCGTGGGATCCCGTCCAGTCGGCCCGCGAGTGCCGCCAGGTTCATCCGCAGGATCTCCATCGCCAGCGCAGGATCGAGCGTCGACACGAGGTCGCGCGCGCTGTGCACGTCACGGTTGGCGGTGTCGTTGTCCTCGATGGTGAGCACCGCCGGGATATCGGCGTCGATGAACGGCACGTGGTCACTTGCGAAGGGGGACAACGACGTCGACACCACGAGCCGGGTCCAGGTTGCAGCCGCAGCCACGAGGTCGTCGATGAGGGCCCGCGAGAGAGGGGCGCCCTCGATCAGCACGCCCGGATCACTGGTGTTGCGCCTGCCGACCATGTCCATGTTGATCACCGCGACGATCCGGTCGCGCTCCCCTGCCGACAGTCCGGCCACGTGCTCGGTGCTACCGAACAGCCCCTGCTCCTCACCACCGAACAGGATCAGGCGCAGGTCGTGGTGCCACGATCGGGTCGCCAGCACACGCCCCAACTCGAGCACACCCGCGGCGCCGCTCGCGTTGTCATCCGCCCCCGGGGCAGGCGCGGCGACTCCGTCCTCGTGGTTGATCGAGTCGAGGTGCGCCGTCACCACGACCGACCCGCGGTTCGATCCGGCCAGGTCCGCGACGATGTTGCGGCTGACCCCCGCCCCGACCGAGACGGACTGCTCGGAAACGGTGTAGCCGAAGGATTTCAGGTCTGCTGAGACCGACTCTGCCGCAGCGAGAAACCCCCCGCTGGTCGAGTGCCGGGTGTGCGGGCCGGTGATCCGCGCCAGATGTCCCTCGTACGACGACCGTGACAGCAGCCCTAGCAGGTCCCCCATCGTCGGGTCGGTTTCCCGGGCCCCCGCGCGGGGACGGTCGACGACGACAGCGTCTGCGGCCAGGGCCTCGACGCGCCAGCACCCGCGCTCGGCTGCCGTGGGCGCGGGGACGTCACCCCCGTCGACCACGAGGTGGCGCCCATGGTCGACCAGGACCGGCACATCGGGGTGCGCATACTGGAAGGACTTCCCCACCTGAGTCACCAGGCTCAACCCCGCGGCGTGTCCCGACAGGGACTCTGCCCCGGCGAATCGCCGGACAGGATCGGCGGATTCGGACCACACCACGACCTCGTCGGCCAGCCGGGCCCACCGCAGCGCGCCGCGAGCGGTCGAGGTGGCGGTGTCTGCACTGTCAAACGACTCTGCGGGCACCGTCGCGAACTCGACGCCGGTCACGGCGGCCCACCCACTTCCAGCTCCAGGCGATCCTTGTCGATCCGGACCACCCGGACGACGCGGTGCTCGCCCGCCGCCGTGGTCACCTCGAGACCTCCGTTCTCGGTGCTCGACTCCCAGGTCCCGTCCCGGGCTTCACCGGCGTCACCCCGGCCGATCGCCCAGTCGACGTAGGAGCCGTCCGGGCGGAACTCGATCCCGTCGCGGCCGCGCGCCCGCGGGAAGTCGTAGCCGGCCGGCCGGTACACGCGAATCCCGTCGTGGTCCTCCTCGAACGAATGGACCCATCGTCCACAGAGTTCCGTCACGCCGTACTCACCGCGCCTACGTGGCGGCCGACATATCCGATGGTGCCGCCGCCACCTCACCGTCGCCCGGATGCCAGGCGGTTCGCGGGGCGGGCTCGGGTCGGCCGAGAGACTCCCAGCCGTCCTGCGAGGGGCGCCATCCCGAGCCGTCCCACCACTTGTGGTGGACGGCGCCGTCCGCCCCCGTCACGAACACGTCCATGCGACCGGAACGGCTGGTGACCACCGTCGGCTGACCGATGGCGGACGCGGAGGTTCCCGTGGCAGGCGCCTGGCCTGCCGGGGCCTCCACTCGCGGGAGCCCCGGTTCCGGTTCGTGCCGCTCGGTCCACAACTGCCTGCGCGCACCGTCCAGGCACGCCGTCATCCTGGCGACCTGCCCCTTGGTGAACATCACCATCCCCGCGTCGTCGGTGTAGTCCATGTAGTCCATGAACAGGTCTCCATTGGGGCCGTTGTTGCAGGTGACCCTGGGGAAGGTCGGGATGCCGCCGTTGGAACCGGCCTGGTTGGGCGTGTCGTCGACCTCGTCACTACCGCGGCAGCCGGTGCCGTCGTCACCCCAGATGTGGAAGAGGTTGAGGTAGTGACCGATCTCGTGGGTGGTGGTGCGACCGAGGTCGAACGGCGCTGCCGCTGTGCCAACCGTCCCGAAGCCGGTGTGGGTGATCACGACGCCGTCGGTCGCGACCGGGCCGCCGGGGAACTGTGCGTAGCCGAGCAGTCCGTCGGAGAGCTGGCAGACCCAGATGTTCAGGTACCGCTCGGCGGGCCAGGCGGTGGCCCCGCCGCTCTCGACGAACTTGACGCCGTCACCCTGGTCGAACGCGGCGACGTTCGTCGAGGTGCGGGTGATGCCGTTCGACGGCCGACCCAGCGGATCGGCGGTCGCGAGGAAGAACTCGAGCTGCGCGTCGCCGACCAGATCCGCGAAGACGGCGGGCACCGTCGACATATCCGCGTTGGCGGCACGGAAATCCCGATTGAGTACCTCGATCTGGCTCTGTATCTGCGCATCGGAGATGTTCTGCTCTTGGGTGTGCGCCACCACGTGCACGACGACCGGAATCCTGGCGAGGCCGCGGGCCGCGGCCGCACCGGTCGACTCCAACTCGATCGTCTGATTCTCGATCTCCGAGCGCGCGATGCGGTACGACTCCGACTCGGTCAGCAACCTGCGGTGCACCTCCATCGCTCCGCACTTGCGGCGAGTCGGCAGTCCGACACTGGGATCGTTGCTGGTCATGGCGATGAACTCCTTTGTGGGCGTTGACCTTCAGAGAATGAGGTCCTGCGGGCGGATCAGTTCCCTCGGCAGAGCGCTTGCCTCGATCCGCTCGAGCGGGTCGGCCGCGACGTACGCGTCCATGCCGAGCCCGGTCAACGCGGCGATCCGCCGGACCGGGACCTGGAAGGTGCGGTACGCGCCGAACGAGAACGACTCCTCCCCCTCCGCGAACTCCTCCAGCAGGGCCGCCTGGCTCAGCAGGTAGCCGGTGACGGACAGCTCACCGTCCTGCCTGACCATGGCCACGGCCTTCCAGAACTGCCGGGGCAGGGACACCCCGCGGTAGTGCGGGTCGTCGGCCGCAAGCACCGGCCCCGACACCACGCTGACCGCGATGTCGGCGTTGTCGGCGTTGTTCAGGATGTAATCCTCCAGCCCCAGCCAGAGTGTGCTGCCCGCGTTGAAATCGTGGTGCTGCGGAGAGCAATTGGTGAAGTGGAAGGTGTCGTCGTTCGCTGCCTTCGCGGACGGACCCCAGGCCGGATCGAGCCGGCGCACCAGGTGCCCACGGTCGAGGGGATTGTCCCGGTAGACCGCCTCGCCGGTCTGCTGGTTCGCGGGCAGCCGGGGATCGAGGATCCAGCGGTCGCCCTCGCGCCGCAGGTCCTGCGACTGCTTGCCGTCGATGTTCACCGCGGTGAACATCGCGAGCGCCCTGGTCCGGTGCATGACGACGCTGAAATGGTGGTAGCGCAACTCCGGGGAGGCGACCGCCTCCAGCGCCCCGCCGTGTTCCGGCAACGGCAGCGGTACGCGCAGGAACCCCGCGTCATAGCCACCACGGTTGCGGTAATCGGGATCGATGGAGATCGCCTCCGGCTCGGCTCCGACGGCCTGCATCGACGATCCGTCGACGGCAATCGGCGGCGATCCGCCCGTCACGGACTGCGAGGTGCCGCTTCGGGAGGCACCGACGCGCACGGTGATCTCGAGTGGAATCTGCACTGTCACCTCGCCCTCACGGGAACTCTGCCCCCGCCATGTGGCGTCGGACGTCGGCAGGTCCACCGCCGGGGTCACCCGCTCCACCCGTTCTGCGGCAGAGACCTCGTCCACGAGTCGACGCCACGCGGGCGGCAGGTCGAGGCCGCGGAGGTGCTGGAGGATCCGGCTGACCCGCACCCCCTCGTTCAGGACCCCACCGAACTCGGTGTGCGCCGGCGCGGGCACGCTCGCGTGATGCAGGGCGACGACCTCCCATTGGTCGTTGAAGACAGGAGATCCGGACGACCCCGGTTCGGTATCCGCCGAGTAGTGCAGGAACCGTTCCGGAACGTCCACGATCCGGTTCTCGCGCAGGGCGATCTGCTTCTTGGCCCCTCCTGGGTGCTGAACGATCGTGACGAAGTCACCGATGATCGACTTACCCTCCGACTCGATCAACCGGTTGAAGCCGAACGGCGCGAGCAACTCGGGCCTGCCGCGAACTGCGACGAGGGCGAAGTCCCGCTCACGATCCGCGACGAAGAAGGCTCCCGGGTCGAGCGGGAAGGTCTGCCTCGGCAGTTCCTTGCCGTCGATGCCGTCCTGGAAGTTGAACTCGACAACACTGTTGCGGGCCGTGTCCGCGTTCGGCAGCACATGATGATTGGTCAGCATCAGCGCGGGCGAGACGAGCGACCCCGTCCCGAAGCCCTGGTCGATCCCACGCCCATCGCGAATGACCACCCGACAGACGGCGCGCGACGCCGCCACACCGGCGTCGAGATACCGGACGCCGACGAAATCCGCTGTGTTGATGATCTTCTCGAGCACGACCTCGGCGCTGCCGTCGACATCGGCGACGTCACTGATCCGGTTCAGCGCCTCCTCGACCACGGTCTCCGGCGGGTCCACCGTCGGCTGTGCGGACGGCTCCTCACCGGCGTAGTAACGGCTCAGCCGGTCGAGCCGTTTCGCGATGCGCTCGGGAGTGTCCGCAGCGGCGACACCGCCGGGCTCGGACAGCACGCTCACATGCTCGCCCCGTTGCTGGGCCCGCTCTCGCGCGCGCCGCGCGGCGGCCTCGGCTTGTCGCCTGCGTTCCGTTTCGAATGTCCCCGTATACCCTGCGGCACTGCCACTTTCCTGTCCTCCCCGGGGCCGAGGAGTAACGATCGTCATCACGATTCCTTTCGACTCACGCCCCGCCGTGCCGATCTGCTCGCGGTTCGACCGGCGTCCTACCCGGCCACGGCACGGTCGCTGCGCTCGAGTACCGCCGCGATCGGCGGTCGTCGCGCCTGTCCACGGTCGTCGACCGACGGCGCGTTCTCGGCGCGAAGAAGTCCGGCGGCAGACCGTCGGCGAACCTCGACTCGAGGGGCAGGAGCTCGACCGTCGCGGGCTCGGTGCCACCCGGCAACAGCACGGCTATGTCGTTCATGGCGCTCTCCGCGTGGAACGGCCCTTGATCATGCGGGCCCACCACTCAGTCTCCCGGCGCGCGACCGATATCACATGAGTACCCGACTACTCGAATCGGCAATGCCGGGCAGGGTTGCGTGGGGCCCTCGAACGCGGTCGAATTGATTCGTGGACCCCGAGGAGCGCTTCACCGCGCTGGTCGACGAGTTCGCCGGCCTCGCGGGCGTGACGGTGCCCGAACAGTGCACCCGGCGGGGCTTCGGATCGGGTGCACTCAAGGTCAACGGCTCGATCTTCGCCATGCTCACGAGCGGCCGACTGGTGGTCAAGCTGCCGAGAGCCCGGGTGGAGGCCCTGGTCGGGAGCGGAATGGGCGGAACGTTCGAGGCCGGCAAGGGACGGCCGATGAGGGAATGGCTGACGGTCACCATGGACGACGACCGGACCTGGATCTCGCTGGCCAGGGAGGCCCTCGAGTTCGTGGGAAGCAGGCGTCCGGCACCCCGATAGGAGCGCTCAGAACCCCACAAAGTACTCCCCGCCGTAGACGGAGCGCCATCGAGGTGGCATCCTTTACTCGAGACCAGGGTTCTCGACCTGAGGATCCGGCTCGCAGTAACAGGAGTAATAACGTGGCACAAGGCACCGTGAAGTGGTTCAACGGCGAAAAGGGTTTCGGCTTCATCGAGCAGGACGGTGACGGACCCGACGTGTTCGTTCACTACTCCGAGATCCAGGGCAGCGGCTTCAAGTCCCTCGACGAGGGCCAGCGCGTGGAGTTCGAGATCGGCCAGGGCCAGAAGGGCCCCCAGGCCACCGGCGTTCGCACCGTCTAAAGCGACTCAAGTCTCCGGGCGCGCGCCACACGGCGCGACCCGTCAGACCTTCCGAAGGGCGTCTCCGTTCACGGAGGCGCCCTTCGGCGTTTCCTGGCCCGGACCGGCCCCCACCAGGGGACTTGGACAAACGTTCAATCATTTCACTCATTTTCGTCATCTCCCTGACCCGGCTGTGCTCTACTCGGATCTTTGGTCTCACCCCCCCTCTCCGAAAGACCGGGTCACCATGCCTAGCTCAACCCTGCGCCACTTTGTGGCGCCCGTCGGCGTCCTCGCCCTGACCGCCGGACTCGCCCTCATCGGCGCGCCCGCGCACGCCGGCACGGTCAACTTTCAGACCGCGTGCCAGGCCACGCCGTCGACCTCGCTCGCCGGTCCCCAGCATCAGGTTGTCGCGGCATCTGCCTCGGTGACCGCGCCCGCGACCGTTGCGCCCGGCGAGACGTTCACCTACCGGATCCAGCCGGGCCCCGGCTCCTACCCGGATTCCCAGTCCGGTGGCACCACCGCAGGACTGTCACGGCTGAAGTTCGACTTCGAGATCCCCGCGAACTCGACGTTCGTGAACGCCGTCGTGGCGGCCGGCACCGGCGCCAACCTCGGCGGGGTCGCCCCGAACGTGCTTCGCGTGAGCACCTCCGGCACCGTCGACGCCGCCGGCCCGATCCTGCGCCTCTCCGGCGACAACCAGACCATCGGCAACGGCCCGTCCGCGAGCGGCAACAGCGAGGGCGGCATCACCGCCCCCAAGCTGAAGAAGAACCTCGACGGCACCAGCAACTCCGGCGGCAACAGCGTCTTCCAGCTGCCCGCCGTCGACGTGACGATCGTGGCGGGCGCCGCGGGCACCATCACCCCGAAGCTGCGGGTGAGCGGGAACGCCGCCGGATACAACAGCGACGAGAACTACAGCACCTCCCTCGCCAAGGCCAGCGCCCCGTTCGTCGGCACCGTGTGGGCACCCACCCGCTGCGTGCCCAAGGACAGCAGCGGTGGCGCGCTCAACGCCGGCGGCGGACCGCTGGCCACCGTCAACGTCGTCGCGGCCGCCGTGGCCACCGCCACGACCGTGACCGCGCCCGCCACCGCGACCACGGGGACCGCGATCGACCTCACCGCGGCCGTCGCGCCCGCCCCGAGCGGCGGCACGGTCCAGTTCAAGGACGGCGACACCAACATCGGCGCGCCGGTCAACCTCGCAGGCGGCAACGCCACCCGCAGCCACACCTTTGCCACCGCGGGCGCCCACTCCATCACCGCGGTCTACAGCGGCACGACCGGCTTCACCGGCTCCACCTCCGCGGTCGCGACCGTCGATGTCCAGGGCCCGGCCCCCGTCGACGTCGCCACCGCCGCCACCCTGACCATCCCCGCCACCGCGACCACGGGCTCCGCCGTCGGCCTGTCCGCGACGATCGCGCCCGCCCCGACGGGTGGCACCGTCCAGTTCAAGGCCGACAACACCCCGATCGGCGCGCCCGTCGAGGTCGTGGGCGGCGTGGCCACCCTGGCGCACACCTTCACCACCACCGGACACCGCAACATCAGCGCCTCCTACTCGGGCAGCGCCGGATTCCTGGCGTCGAACTCCGCCTCGCAGACCATCGACGTGAACGCCCCCGCTCCCACCGACGCGGCAACGGCGACCAAGGTGACCGCGCTGAGCACGGCGACCGTCAACACGCCGATCGACCTCTCCGCGACGGTCACCCCCTCCCCTGCCGGCGGCACTGTCCAGTTCATGGACGGCACCACCGCGATCGGTGGACCCGTGACCGTGGTGAACGGCGCCGCGATCCTGTCGCACACCTTCACCTCGGCCGGCGAGCACAGCATCACCGCCGTCTACAGCGGGGCGCCGGGATTCGTGGCCTCCACGTCCTCACCCTTCGCGGTGACCGCCTCGGCCGCAGGGACCCCGGGCGGCAGCGGATCCGCCGGCAGCCCGTTCGGTTCCTGATCACACCCCCTAGACCCACCCCCTCAGGAGTTGTTTTGACATCCCCCACCCCCCTGCGCCGCGGTGCGGCGGCCCTCGCGGCCGCCGGATTGACCGCGGGCGCACTGCTACTGGCCACCCCGGCCTCCGCGGCGCCGACCACCACCGGCTTCGACGCCGCGTGCTGGGGCAAGTTCAAGAGCCTGCTGGACAACACCCACAAGTCCATCAGCACCGGCGTGACCGTCGAGGCACCGGCAAGCGTCGTCACCGGCGAGACCTTCACGTACCGCCTTCAGCCCGACACGATGACGCTGGCGCGCAACGGCGAGAACCTCCGCATCCGTTCGAGCGTGTCCAGGATCAAGTTCGACTACGAGATCCCCGCGGGCGCCCAGTTCGTCTCTGCCACCGTGGTTCCCGGCACCGGCGTCAACCTCGCCGGGTCGGCGCCGACGGTCACCCGGGTGGCCGAGAACGGTAGCCCCTCCGCCACGGGCACGATCCTGCGCCTGTCCGGCAACAACGAGACCGTCGGCAACGGACCCGCCACCAACGACGGCGCCGAGGGCGGCATCGTCGTGAACGCGGGCTCCGGCGACACCTCGTACCGACTGCCTGCGATCGAGGTCACGGCCGTGGCGGGCCCGGCCGGATCCGTGGTCACGCCGAAGCTCCGCACCACCGGGGCGGCGGCGAACTACAAGGCCGACGAGAACTTCTTCACCTCTCTTGTCCGCGAGAAGGACCCGGTGTTCTCGGTGTCCTACTGGTCCGCCACCCGGTGCGTGCCGAAGAACGGCACCGACCCCGGCAGCGGCGTCCCGCTCAACGCGGGCGCAGGCCCGCTGGCCACGATCAACGTGACCGCCCCGCCGGACGCGACGACCACCACCGCGGTCGCCGCGCCTGCGACCGCGAACACCGGCGCGGCCGTTGATCTCACGGCCACCGTCAGCCCCGCCCCCGCGGGCGGCACTGTCCAGTTCAAGGACGGCGACGACAACATCGGCGGACCGGTCGCCCTCAGCGGCGCCACCGCCACCCTGAGCCACACCTTCACAGCCGCGGGCGCGCACGCCATCACCGCGGTCTACAGCGGCGCACCCGGGTTCGCGCCCTCGACTTCGGCGCCGCGCTCGGTCGAGGTCAGCGTCGCCACCGTCGACACGACCACCGTGCTGACCACGCCCACCCACGCGAAGACCGGGGTGTCGGTCGGCCTGGCCGCGACCGTCGCGCCCGCGCCGAACGGCGGGACGGTGCAGTTCCTCGACGGGGGCGCCCCGATCGGCGCCCCGGTGACCGTCGCGGGGGGTGTGGCCACTCTGGCGCACACCTTCGACTCCGCGGGCAACCACTCGATCACCGCCTCGTTCAGCGGTGCGCCCGGTTCCGCCCCCTCGACGGCGGCGGCCAAGACCATCACGGTCTCCGTCCCGGCGCCGAACGAGACGGCCACCAGCACCACGCTGGACGCCCCGACCCCGGCCACCCAGAACCAGGCCGTGACGCTCACCGCCACCGTGGCGCCGAGCCAGGCGGGTGGCACCGTGCAGTTCTTCGACGGTGTCACCGCGATCGGCGCCCCGGTGCCGGTTGCCAACGGCACCGCGACGCTGTCGCATGCCTTCGGCGCCGTCGGCGCGCACGGCATCACCGCCGTCTACAGCGGTGCGGCGGGATTCCTGGGCTCCACCTCGGACGCGCACGTGGTCAACGTGACCGCAGTTGGCACCCCCGGCGGCGGTAGCGGCTCGGCGGGCAGCATCTTCGGCTCCTGATCGAACCGCTCGCCCCACGGCGGGTGCGTCGCCTTTCGGTGACGCACCCGCCGTTTCTCGTCCTGCGGGCCTGTTCGCGGCCCTGCCGATGCGCCGCCCCGGGAGAAAAATGGCGATTTGATGCCAGATTCGGGGCGCGTAACCTATCATCTGAGGCTTTTGGCGCTGGTGGCGCTACTCGTCGCCCGGCACCACGCCGAACAATCACGAAGATTGGAGCAGAGATGCGTATCTTTCGTGCGTTTGTAGGAGCGGTCGCCGGGGCGATCGTCCTGGTTCTGGCGCTATCTCTTCAGGCGCCCTTGGCTTCCGCTCAGGCCGAGTGCATGAGAATGCCGTACTTCACGCCGTTCGGATATGCCAACTTCGATTTCCCCCCGCGAATCGTCGGGCTGCTGAACCAAAACGAGATCGCGGTCGAAGGCATCACGCCGTTCCAGGCCAAGCCCGCGAAGACCGGCCTTTATCTGCCGATCGGCTCGCACACCAACTATGTCGACGCGTGCATGGGTGTGTACTACCCCGGCGGGCCGCGGTTCGTCGGCAAGACCGGGAACTCTGTTTCGGTCGAGAACATCTGGCTGCGGATGGACGGCGCCTACGGGACCGTGAAGGTCAACGGGGTCGCCCAGGGCGAGAGGATGGTGGCCACCTACAACATGGGCGAGATGATGCCGACGCTCATGACGCCGCACGGTGGCGGGATCGGCCCCACGTACTGGCCGTTCCGCTTCACCCCATATTTCGCACAGGCCTTCAACGAGACCGCCGGTGCCAACCTCGTCACGGCCGGTGAGGTGTTCGCCAACCTCGACGCCGTCGGGAAGTTCGCGCCCTGATCTGACCCGAAGCAGATGACTTCTGGTCCTGACCACCGGCAGGGAGCGACGGACCGAAAAGGGGCACCCCCAACACGAATTCGCGCGAGGATGCCCCCTGCCGGGCGCGGGGTGTGCCCCCGCCTCGATCAGCTCTCGGCCAGCGCAGGCATCTTGACGACCTGGCCGGCGTAGGACAGGCCGGCGCCGAATCCGAGCAGCAGCGCGGTCGCGCCGGGCTGAACCTGACCGGTGCGCAGCATCTTCTCCATGGCGAGCGGGATCGACGCAGCCGAGGTGTTGCCGGTCTCGATGATGTCGTCCGCGACAGGAACGCCCTCGGGCAGGTCGATCGACCGGACGATCACGTCATTGATACGCAGGTTCGCCTGGTGCGGCACGAACGCGTCGATTTGGTCGATCCGCAGGCCTGCGCGGTCCAGAACCGTCTTGGCGATCTTGCCCATCTCGAATGCAGCCCACCGGAAGACGGCGGTGCCCTCCATGATGATCCAGGGGCGCTTCTGCGCAGGGTTCTGCGCGAAGCCGACCCAGTCCGGCTCCTGCCGGATCGAGCGGCCCTGCGCGCCGTCGGAGCCCCACACCGTCGAGCTGATGCCGACCTCGTCGGAGACGCCGACCACCACAGCGCCCGCACCGTCACCGAAGATGGCCCGCACCGAGCGGTCGGTGGGCTCGGTCGAGTCCGTCATGCGGTCCACCCCGACCACCAGCACCTTGTTCGCGGTGCCCGCCCGGACCAGGTCCGAGGCCACTCCCAGGGCGTAGCAGAAGCCTGCGCACCCGGCGGCGACGTCGAAGGCCGAGGGGCCGCCTGCGCCGAGCATGTCGGCGAGGATCGCCGCGCCCTGCGGCGTCTGCATCGGGTAGGTCGACGTGGCCAGGATGACCACGTCGAGCTCGGCCGGCTCGACTCCCGCGGCCGCGAGCGCGGACCGGGCCGCCGACTCGGACATGTCCAGCACGGACTCCTCCGGGTAGGCCTTCGCGAACCGCCGCTCCTTGATCCCCGTGCGCGACTGGATCCACTCGTCGGTCGAGTCGATCGACTGGCAGATCTCCTCGTTCGTCACCACGCGCTCGGGTCGGTGCACCCCGAGTCCGAGCATGGCGGTGTTACGGATTTCGGTGGAGTTCGCGATCACTGCACCCATGGTCTATCTCCTCTTGCTCAAAGTTCCGCTTCGGGATGCTCGGGCGAAACCCACGAACTCTCCTCGCTCGACACCGTAGCGCCCAAACCAACTGGACGGTGATACAGCCCACAATGGTGATGCAGTACACAACCGCTCACATGGGCGTCCGATCAGCTCAGTACCCCCAGCGAGCCGCCACGTCCGGGTGCGCGCGCACCCTGCTCTTCCACGCGTTCGCGCCGTAGGTGTCGAAGATGGGGTTACCCGGGTCGGTGCTGACCCCGCGCGCCCGGCCGGCCAGCTCCGCGGGCAGCGTCAGCACCGGCACCACCGCGTCGAGCGCGGGGTTGAAGAAGTAGGGCACCGAGATCCGCTCGGGCGATCCGGGCGGCGAGAGCACCCGATGCCTGGTTGCCCTCAGGTATCCCGCGGTGGCCACCTCGAGCAGTTCGCCGATGTTGACGATGAAGGCCCCCGGCATCGGCGGGGCGTCGATCCAACCACCGTCGCGTCCCTCCACCTGCAATCCACTCGACCCCGGCTCGACCAGCAGCAGGGTGAGCACGCCCGAATCCTTGTGTGCACCAACACCCTGGTCACTCTCTTGGTCCGCCACCTCGCCGACCCGATGACCGGGATAGCGCACCACCTTGATCAGGGTCGCCGGGTCCGTCGCGAACGCCGGATCGAACACGTCGGCACTCGCACCCAGCGAGACCGCCCACTCCCGCAACAGTTCCAGGCCGAGCCGCGACAGTTCGGCGTCCCAGCGGATGATGGTCTCCCGCAGCTCGGGCAACACCTTCGGCCAGCGGTTCGGCCCCTGCAGATTCCAGTACCCGACCGCATCGGGGATCGCCGCGCGCTCGGGCCCGATGTCGATCTGCTCCCGCCAGTCGGTGCGCCCCTCGGTGAGTTCACCACCGAGCCGGGTGTAGCCGCGGAAATGCGGGCTACCGAGCATCTCGATCGACATCTTCTCCTCGACCGGCAGCGCGAAGAATCTGTGGGCCACATCGAGGACCTCGTCGATCAGCGCCCTCGGCACGCCGTGCCCGGTCAGGTAGAAGAAACCGAGCTCGTGCGTCGCGCGGCGCAACGCCAGTCGCCCCCGCGCACTGGTCAGTTCGCCGAAGTCGACCACCGGCAACATGAATACAGGGTATCCCCGTGAATCCCTGCAATCCGGGCCATTCATTACTAGGATCTACCTGGCGTGCGCTTCGCCGCTCACGCCACGGGAACTGGTGTCCATGACCAACAGTCGCGGTGAACGTCGATGGGGTGGTGTGATCGTGGGAACTTCCAAGAGATTCGTGCAGGTCTCGGCAATCGGAGCGGCGGCGCTGCTCCTGCTGGCCGGTCCCGCCTCGGCCGATCCGAACACAGTGAACCCGATCCCGGGACTCAACGGGACGAACGGGCTGCCGGTACTGAACGGCCGATCCTCGGCCGTCGCCCAGGCCACGGGCCTGCTCAGCCCCAATCGAACCCAGGACGCCAACGTCCTCGGCACCGACCTCGGCATCATGTGGGACAACGGAAACGGCGAGGTGCTCACCGCGTTCGGCGATTCGGCCGGGCTCGGCATCCCGAACCTCTTGAACGGAAGCCTCTGGTCGTGGCGGAGCAACACCCTCTTCCGCAGCGCCGATCGAAATCTCGCCGACGGCATGAGCTTTGACAGCTCACCGCGCGATTTCCTCGGCCAGGCCAAGGAACTGATCCCCAGCCCGAAGATCCCGTACGTGGAGATCAGCAGGATCCCGACCGCCGGTGTCGCGGTGGACGGCGTGCAGTACATGTCGCTGATGTCGGTCAGGAACTGGGGCGAGCCGGGCCGGTGGGACACCAACTACTCGGGCCTCGCGTTCTCCACCGACAACGGGGAGAACTGGACCGTCGCCCCCGAGACCAACCGCCCCGCCACCGACGGCAATCGGAACTTCCAGATGAGTGCCTTCGTCAAGGACGGCGGCTTCGTCTACCAGTACGGCACCCCGCCGGGCCGCGGTGGACTCGTACATCTGGCCCGGGTGCCGGAGAAGCAGATCCGCGACCTCGGCGCCTACGAGTACTGGAACGGACACGAGTGGAAGAAGGGTGACCCGAACGCGGCCGCACCCATCGTGTTCGGCGGTGTCGCCGAGCTGTCCGTGCAGTACAACCAGTTCCTCGGCCAGTACCTGATGCTCACCACCGACAACTTCAACTCCGTGGTGATGCGGCGCTCACCGACACCCACCGGCCCCTGGAGCCCCCCGGAGGTACTGCTCGACGCCCGTGAGCTGCCGACCGCCTACGGGGCGTACATCCATCCCTGGTCCACCGGCCCCGATCTGTACTACCTCACCACCGTGCACTCCAACTACAACGTACTGTTGATGCGCACCACCCTCAATCGGTGAACGCAGGCCGGCAGCGCACCGCTACCGTCACCGCAATGGACGCAGAGGACTGGAACGAGAAGTACGCAGGCACGGACCTGGTCTGGGGTGCGCCTGCCAACGCGGTGGTGATGGAGTTCGCCACCTCCCTGCCCACGGGACGGGCCCTGGATCTCGCGTGCGGCGAGGGCCGAAATGCGTTGTGGCTGGCCACTCGTGGCTGGCAGGTCACCGCGGTGGACTTCTCCTCGGTGGCACTCGAGAAGGGGGCGAGGGCCGCCGCACCACTGCCGCGGTCCGTGCGCGAACGACTCGAGTGGATGCACGGCGATGTGACGAAGATCGAATTCCAGCAGGAGTATGACCTTGTTCTCGTCGTTTACCTGCATCTTTCGCCGAATCAGCGGCCAGAACTGCTGCGTCGGGCCGCGGCCGCGCTCCGGCCGGGCGGCACGCTGATGGTCCTCGGGCACGACGCCGCCAACATCTCCGAGGGCGTTGGCGGGCCACAGGACATCGAGATCCTATACACCCCAACGAAGCTGGTCGACGAGCTGGGCGACGCGGTGATCCCGACGGTCGCGGAGCGGCGGTACCGACACACCGATACCGGCACCGCGATCGATGCACTGGTCGTGGGAAGGCGGCCCTCTCTTGGCAGCTAACTGAATGCCGAGTAATATCGGCTAAGTTACCGACGAGTAGCTACTTGGGCGGTACTTGACACAGCTAGACCGCACCGTCTCACCGGGAGAAAAAGACATGGGCCATTACAAGAGCAACGTCCGTGACCTGGAGTTCAACCTCTTCGAGGTACTCGGTCTCGAGAAGCCGCTGAGCGAGGGCGCCTGGGGCGACCTGGACGCGGACACGATCCGCACCATGCTCGGCGAGGTTGCCAAGCTGGCCGAGGGCCCGCTCGCCGAGGCGTTCGCCGACGCGGACCGCAACCCTCCCGTCTTCGACCCCGAGACCCACACGCTGGCGCTGCCCGAGTCGTTCAAGGCCTCCTTCAAGGCCATGTGGGACGGCGAGTGGTACCGGATGGGCCTGCAGGAGGAGATTGGCGGCGTCGCCGCTCCCCGCACCGTGGTCTGGGCCATCGCCGAGATGCTGCTCGGCGCACAGCCCGCCGCCTTCATGTACGCCGCTGGCCCGTCGTTCGCCGGTGTGCTGTTCGAGAACGGCACCGACGAGCAGAAGAAGTGGGCCGAGACCTGCGTCGAGCGCGGCTGGGGCGCCACCATGGTGCTGACCGAGCCGGACGCCGGCTCGGACGTCGGCGCAGGCCGCACCAAGGCGATCAAGCAGGACGACGGCAGCTGGCACATCGAGGGCGTCAAGCGGTTCATCACCTCGGCGGTCTCCGACGACCTGTTCGAGAACATCTTCCACCTGGTCCTGGCCCGCCCCGAGGGCGCGGGACCGGGCACCAAGGGCCTGAGCCTGTTCTTCGTGCCTGCCACCCACTTCGATTTCGAGAAGAACGAGCTGGGCGAGCGCAACGGCGCCTTCGTCACCGGCGTCGAGCACAAGATGGGCCTCAAGGCCTCCGCGACCTGTGAGGTCACCTTCGGCGGCCACGGCATCCCCGCCAAGGGCTGGCTGGTCGGCGAGGTCCACAACGGCATCGCCCAGATGTTCGACGTCATCGAGCACGCCCGCATGATGGTCGGCACCAAGGCCATCTCCACCCTCTCGACCGGCTACCTCAACGCGCTGGCGTACGCCAAGGAGCGCGTGCAGGGTGCCGACCTGACCCAGATGACCGACAAGGCCGCGCCGCGCGTGACCATCACCCACCACCCGGACGTCCGCCGCGCGCTCGCGATGCAGAAGGCGTACGCGGAGGGCCTGCGCTCGGTGTACCTCTACACCGCCGCGCACCAGGACGAGGTCGTGGCCAAGCAGGTCTCCGGCGCCGACAAGGACCTGGCGTTCCGCGTCAACGACCTGCTGCTCCCGATCGTCAAGGGCGTCGGCTCCGAGCGGGCCTACCAGTACCTGACGGACAGCCTGCAGACCCTCGGCGGCTCGGGCTTCCTGCAGGACTACCCGATCGAGCAGTACATCCGCGACGCGAAGATCGACTCGCTGTACGAGGGCACCACCGCGATCCAGGCGCAGGACTTCTTCTTCCGCAAGATCGCTCGCGACCGTGGCGTCGCCCTGGCCCACGTGGCGGGCGAGGTCAAGAAGTTCATCGAGCGCGAGGACGCCGACAACCGCCTCAAGTCGGAGCGTGCACTGCTCGCCACCGCGCTCGAGGACGTCCAGACGATGGCCGCGACCCTGACCGGCTACCTGATGGGCGCGCAGGAGCAGACCACCGAGCTGTACAAGGTCGGCCTCGGTTCCGTGCGCTTCCTGATGTCCGTCGGCGACCTGCTCATCGGCTGGCGTCTGCTGGAGCAGGCCGAGATCGCCATCAAGGCGCTCGACGCCGGTGCCGCCGACAAGGACAAGGCGTTCTACGAGGGCAAGGTCGCCACCGCGTCCTTCTTCGCGAAGAACGTGCTGCCCGAGCTGACCGCGAGCCGCGCCATCATCGCGGCCACCGACAACGACATCATGGAGCTCGACGAAGCCGCGTTCTGATCGGCACGAGCTCGACCGGGCCCACGGGCCCGAACCGGATCAACGGCGATGCCGCACATCGACACGGTGTGCGGCATCGCCGTTTTCCGTACCGGAGGAACCGCGGCCACCTCGGCCCGGATCAGGTATTGACAACATGCGTTGTCATCCTGCATGTTGACCATGGCCCGCGAGCAGATCTGCGGCACCGGGATACTCCGAACGAAGGGCGCATCGTGACGAAGAGTCTGTCGGCTACGACTGGATCAGGTGCACCGCGACGGTTCATGCGGGATCCGATCGCCGCGCGCAGGGTGGCGGCACCCCTGCGCCTGCTCGTCGGCTCGGCGCCGGACCCCAGCGTCGGCGAACGCGACCGGCTCGGCCGGGCGCTGATGGAACGCGACGAACCGGGCGACGCGCTGGTCCGGGCGATCCGCGAGGACCACATCGTGTCCATGCCGATGTTCCGCCAGGCCCTCGACCGCGGCATCGACTCGATCCCCGATCCGCCGGAGCAGCTGCGGGAGTTCTTCGAGATGCTGACCCGGACCCCCGACTGGGTGGACGAGGCGAAGCTGGCGCACGGCGCACGGGTGCTGCGCAGGGTGGGCCTCGACGCTTCCCTTGTCCTCGGCTACGGCTCACTTCTGGGCGGCTACAACAACTCCGGGCCGCTGCCGCTGTTGATGGCGTCGGGCAAACTCACCGGCGAGCAGACGCTGCACCGGGTCTCCGAGACCAGCGTGTGGTGGCGCGGGGTCACCGCGCCCGGCGGACTCGACCGTTTCGGCGAGGGCTGGAAGCTCACCGTGCACGTGCGGGCGATGCACGCGTTCCTCAACTACCAGCACGAGCACGACCCCGCGTGGCGCAGCGATCTGCGCGGACTGCCGATCAACCAGTTCGACCAGGCGGGCACCCTCGGACTGTTCTCGACCACCTTCCTCATCCACACCCGGGTCCTCGGCATGCGCTACACCAGGGCCGACGCCGAGGCCGCGATGCACCTGTGGTGTTACGTCGGCTGGTTGATGGGCGTGGACGAGCACTGGCTGCCGTTCACCGAGGCCGACGGCCGGCGGATGATCTATCACATCGGGATCGCATCCCCGGCCGCGGACGCGAACAGCCTCGCGCTGGCGAAGTCACTGATCGATTCACCGAAGTTGATCCACCACAAGAACTTCCAGCGGATCCGTCGCACCTACGACTACGAGCGCGGACTGAGCCTGGCCACCACGCTGCTCGGTCCCGCGGGGGTGCGTGCGCTCCGGGTGCCGATGCGGCCGCCGTGGTACCCGGTGTGGCGGGCCGCCGCGAACACCGCCAAGCATCGCGTCATCGCCCGGCTACCCGGCGGACAGCGCTGGGTCGATGCCCGCGCGGAACGCCAGCTGGAGCACGCCCACCGACGGCTGCTCGGCGGCGAGCGACCGCCGATCGGACAGATCGCCCACTCGGCCTGAGCCGCCGCTCCCCGAACCGCTACTCACACTTGACGATGGGCACCGGGTCGTACTTGACGGTGCGGGTGTCGCGCGAGATCTCCTGTCCGGTGGCGTGATCGGTGATCACCCTGGTGTCGCTGGTGGTGAAGCCCTTCGCGCCGCTCGAGGCGATGCAGCCCGGTCCCTTGGGCAGGGTCACGGTGTTCGGGTCGGTGGGTGCGGACCGCTCCCCGGGGATGGATTGCACGTCCACCGTCTTGGTTCCCCAGAGCCGTACCGTCACATCGGATCCGGTCCCGAAGGCCTGGATCAGCACACCGGTCGGCGAGTCGTTCTTGAACTTCAGGTCGATCGCACCCTCGAACACGGTGGCCTCCCTGGCCGCGGGGTACCGGGAGATGTAGTAGCTGTGCTCGGTGTGGCCCGCGTCTTCCATGCCAGCGAAGTAGGCGGCGTTGTAGAGCGTGGTGGCGAGCTGGCTGATGCCACCGCCGACCGCCTTCGCGGGACGGCCGTTGTTGATCACCCCGGACTCGACGTAGCCCTCCGCCGATCCACGCGGACCGGTATGCCCGTTGAGCGAGAACGTCTCCCCCGGTTTGACCACGGCGCCGTTGATCTCGCTCGCCGCCAAACGGATGTTGACCCCTGAGGCGTACTCGAAGCCGCCACTGGTGAACTCGCCGATGACCTGCCGGATGCCGAGCTTGTCCGCGGCGGCCGTGGTCAGTGCGGGCGGCTTCTGCTCGTAGACCGCGGCCGTGGTGCGCGGTCCCGTCTGCGCAAGCAGCGCGGGCAGCTGCTCGAGGGTCTTGCGCCACTCGACCAGGTCGCCGGTGACCGCGGGCACCACCGTCGGCGCGCCCCCGGTCAGGCTGAAGGTCGCGTCCTTGGGCTGCACCTCGGTACCTGCGAGTTGCGGCGCGAGCAGCCCGATCGCCGCGTCGACGTTGTACTGCGGGGTGAGTCCACCGTTCCCGTCGGGGGCGAAGGTGAGCACGCCGCCGACCTGGTCCCGACGCAACACCGCGGACTTGTTGTCCCTACCGGTCACCACGAGATCCGCCGCCACGGCCGGGACCGCGACCTCGCTCATCGCCCGGTCCACGCCGTCCTGCCCCACCGAGACGGGCACCACGCTCACGGGCAGGTCCACACCGTCGCCGTTCGCCCAGTTCTCCGCGAAGGCGGTCTCAGCGGCCTGTCCGTCGAGATTCTGGCCCTGCCGGGGCGTGACGGCGATCGGTGTCGCCCCCTCGAACACGACGTTGCCCTCGAGCGGCGCACGGTCGGTCTGCAGCCGGATCCCGTCGATCGCCTCGGTAAGCTTCACCGGGTCGGTTGTGGTGACGACGCCGATCTCACGCTCGGAGAACAGCGAGGTCAACCGCGTGACGGGGTTCAGCGGCTGGGAACCGGCCCGGTCCAGCGTGGCCGACCAGTCGACGGCGAGACCCGCCTCGCTCGGCACGATGTCGGTCTGCACCTCGCCTGCCTGCACCGGGACCGGCTGGTCGACCCTCGGTCCGATCTGCGCGCGCAGCTTCGCCTCCGCGTCGGCAGTGCTCAGCCCACCGACATCGACCCCGGCCACCGTGACGCCCCGCGGGACCGAATCGCCAGACAGGACGTAGTCCGCCCCGTAGGCGACGAGCCCGACCGCGGCCAGCGCCGCGGCGCCGATCGCGATCTTGACGAGCGGGGATCGGCCCGGTGACCCGGGCTGCGGCGCCCCTTGGCCGTCCTGCGGACCCGTCGGCGGTCCCACCGGCGGGACGGGCGGGGGTCCGGGGGCGGCGGGATCCGGCGGCGCTGCGGCCGCGGTGGTCGCGCCGGGCACGTCGCTGTAGGCCTGCGCCTGCGCCGGGAAGGACTCGGACGACGCATCCGCGGGCTGATCGGAGCGCACGACGGGAATGATCGTCGTCGCGGCCTCGTCTGGGCCGCCGTCACCCTGGTCTACCTGCGTCTGGTGTGGGCGCTCGATCCGCGCTGTCGGGACCTCGGATTCCTTGGCCTGGTCGACGACGATGCGAACCGTCTCGGAGCGATCGGCGTCGCCGACGGAATGGCCGGGCACCTTCCCGCCATCTTCGGTCGGGGGTGCGACATGCCCGTTCGCATGCCTACCGCTCCCGCCGTTACCGTCCGTCACCCTGGCCCCTCCTACCGAATTGTCGCTGGGCCAACCGCCTGTTATCCGAGGTCCAGACTAACGCGGCGCGCGTGGGGGCGCCGATTCGTCGAGTCGCCGGACCCGGGAACCGACTGATTCCAGGCGAGGTGATCGCCGGACAGCGCGGCGGCCTCACCACGAATGATTCGGCCCCTCGGGAACTTTGGCGCAAATGTTGGTCGGGCGTCCAATCAGGCGGACACCCACACGCGGAAATGGGTAGTCCCGCGCTGCAACCGGGTCGGGGGTCAGGCTGCAACGCGGGACTACACGGGTATCGAGCGACGTCGAGATCCCGTTACAACCATTGTCAGAAATCTTCTCGGACATCCCAGGATTCGGGATGGGGCCGCGTCACCTGCGCAAATCGCACCACGACCGGATCCCTTCTCCGCGAGCACCTTTGCCAACGAGACCACACGGCCCCTTCAGTGGCGGATGTCACGGGCGGAGCAGAACGTCCAGACCGCGCTGGAAGTCCGCCACCCGCCGCTCGAGGGCGTGATGGCCACCGTTGACGACCTCGGACACCCGAACGATTCCCGCGGAGTCGGCGACCTGATTGAGGTCCCTCGACGTCCAGTACCAGACGGCGGTGTTGAACGCGTTCTCCGGCGCCTCGAGAAGCTCGGGATGCGCGACGAAGTCGACACCCGTGAACTGGCTCACACTCTCGTAGTTGTGGCGGCCGGTGATCTGGATGGCGCCGCGACCCTTGTAGCGCTCTCCGTCGCCCGCCTGGGTGTTCCCGAGGTCCGCTCGACCCTCGTAGGCGCGACCGGACGCGTACTCCTCGAAGGTACGGAACGAGTCGGATTCGACGGCGAGCTGCGCGATGAACGCCGCCTGCCGGACGGGGTTGTCGATTCCGCCGCGCGCCATCGCCGCGTTCAGTGGCGCGATGTACTCCGCGATCTTCTCCGCCGGCATGCCGGGCACGATGCGCGCCAGGTCGTCAGGAGTGACGGCGAGCGGCGCAGGGGCGGGCGGCGGCGGCGCAGGCGCAGGGGCGGGCTCAGCGGCCGGCTCGGCCGGCGCCGGCTCCGCCGCGGCAGGAGCCACGGCCCGAGGGGGCGCGGACGCGTCGAGGGGGCCGTAGAACCCGGCCGGGACAGCGGTGGCGGCGTTGGCGACACCACCGGGTCCGGCAACTGCGGCGCCGGTGGCGATCAGGGTTGCGGCAGCAAGGGCGACGCCGAAATGGCGCGATCGTGAAACATGCAAGGGTCGTGCTCCAAGATTCGACCGAATGGTGATCGGCCTCCGAACGGTGCCGCGGGCACTCCCCAGAGAACGTCGCCGTCCCTGTCAAGTCACCGTCACGCAGCAATTAGGTCACAACCAGGTAACGTCCCAGGTAACCCAGATTTCAACCAATTGCGATGAGCGTCACAATTGACATAGCGGTGTGTCGGGTTGACATTCCCCGCCGGCCGGGGTGCCACTCGGCCGGCTCGGCGCGGCGGCCTTCTTCACCGAAACCTCGGGCAGTCGGCAGCGTCCGAAACGAACGGGTCGACGCCGGACATTTCCCAGTATCGGCTTGCTGCAATGAGATTCGCTCATATCATCGCGTTGATCGGGCACTGCCGAGGGCCGAAATCCCCGGCTCCCACACATGACGGCGAGATCGTGGCCGGCGTCGTCACCCGGCCGGTACGCAGCCGGCCGCCTCGACGTCCCCGCAGCGGCGGGGCGGTCGGTTTGTGTCCCACACAACACCGGCGAACGGGCCGCGCGCCGCCCGCTGTCGACACGGATCGACACCAAAATCGCGCTTCCGTGACATTACCGAGACCGGCGCCGGCCCCGCAGCTCGACCGCAGGCGCGTCTCGACACGCCGGTCGGCCGGGCGCGGCCTACTCCCGGCCGGAGGACACCCAGGTCGGATCGGCCGACCGCGCCCCGACGGTGATGGCGGCCAGCTCGTCGAGCCGGGCGATCCGGTCGGCTGACAGCTCGAGGGCCACCGCCTCCGCGTTCTCGGTGACCCGCCCGGCGAAACGTGTCCCCGGGATCGGCACCACCGGCAACGAGAACTCACGCCCCTTGGCGTACAGCCAGGCCAGCGCGACCTGGGCTGCCGTCGCATCGGACTCGCGGGCGACCGCTTCGATCACCTCGAGCACCTTCGCGTTGCCGCCGAGCGCCTCGGCGTCGAATCGCGGGAACCGGCGGCGCAGGTCGGACTCGCCGATCGCGGTCGGATCGTAGGTGCCGGTCAGGAAACCCCGACCGACGGGCGAGTACGGCACGAAACCGACGCCGAGTTCGGCGGCGACGGGGACGACGCTGCGCTCGACGTCGCGGCTCCACACGCTCCACTCGCTCTGGATCGCGGCGATCGGGTGCACCGCGTGGGCTCGGCGCAGCTCGGCGCCGGTGGCCTCGGAGAGGCCCAGGTGTCGCACCTTGCCCGCGGTGACCAGCTCGGCCATCGCGCCGACCGTCTCCTCGATCGGGACGTTCGGATCGACCCGGTGCAGGTAGTAGAGGTCGACGCTGTCGACGCCGAGACGGCCGAGCGACGCCTCCAGATAGCCCGCGACGTTCTCTGGCCGCCCGTCGATGCCCCGCTGTCCGGCGGCGATGTTGCCGACGAGACCGAACTTGGTGGCCAGCTGCACCTCGCCGCGCCTGGTGCGCAGCACCTCCCCGACGGCCTTCTCACTCGCGCCGTTCCCGTACACGTTGGCGGTGTCGAGGAAGGTGACGCCGATGTCGATCGAGTGGTGCAGCGTGGTGAGGGCCTCGGCCGGGTCGACCGGTCCGTAGACCGGCGCGACCGACATGGCCCCGTAACCCTGGGCGCTGACGACGAGTCCTTCGGCGAGTGCAACGGCGCGAACGGTCATGACTCGCATCCTCACCCAGAACGAAGCGAAACGCACGGTCTGGGATCAGCGTGATCCCAGACCGTGCGTCGAAGGCAGAGCGGGCTCGGCGGCCCGCCCGTTCGGTTACCGCTCGATGATCGCCGTGACGCCCTGGCCACCCGCCGCACAGATGGAGATCAGGCCACGGCCGGATCCCTTCTCCGCGAGCATCTTTGCCAACGAGGCCACGATCCTGCCGCCGGTCGCCGCGAACGGGTGCCCGGCCGCGAGCGAGGAGCCGTTGACGTTGAGCTTGCTGCGGTCGATGGAGCCGAGCGCGCCGTCGAGGCCGAGCCGCTCCTTGCAGTACTCGTCCGACTCGAAGGCCTGCAGCGTCGCCAGGACCACCGAGGCGAACGCCTCGTGGATCTCGTAGTAGTCGAAGTCCTGCAGCGTGAGCCCGTTGCGGGCCAGCAGGCGCGGGATCGCGTAGGTCGGCGCCATCAGCAGCCCGTCGCCACCGTGCACGTAGTCGACCGCCGCGGTCTCCGAGTCGACCAGGTGCGCGAGCACCGGCAGGTTCCGCTCGGCCGCCCACTCGTCGGTTGACAGCAGCGCCGCCGAGGCACCGTCGGTGAGCGGGGTGGAGTTGCCCGCGGTCATCGTGGCGTCGCCGAGCTTGGTGCCGAACACCGGCTTGAGGGTGGCGAGCTTCTCCACCGTCGAGCCGGGCCGCAGGTTGTCGTCGCGGGTCAGCCCGAGGAACGGCGTGACCAGGTCGTCGAAGAACCCGCGGTCGTAGGCCGCCGCCATGTTCTTGTGGCTGGCCGCGGCGAGCTCGTCCTGGTCCTCGCGGCGGATGCCGAACTCCTTGGCGGTGATCGCCGCGTGATCGCCCATCGACATCCCGGTGCGGGGCTCGCCGTTGCGCGGGATCTCCAGGCCCAGCATGGAGGGACGCACGTTGCCGAGCAGCTTGATCCGGTCGCCGGTGGTCTTGGCCCGGTTGATCGAGAGCAGGAACTCGCGCAGCGCGTCGTTGACGCCGATCGGGGCGTCGGAAGTGGTGTCGACGCCGCCGCCGATCCCGGCCTCGATCCGGCCCGAGGCGATCGCATCGCCGACCGCGATGATCGACTGCAGGCCGGTGCCGCAGGCCTGCTGCAGGTCGTAGGCAGGGGTGTACGGGCTCAGCGCGCTGCCGAGGACGCTCTCGCGCATCAGGTTGAAGTCGCGGCTGTGCTTGAGCACCGCGCCGCCGACCACCATGCCGAGCTGCTCCCCCTGCAGGTTGAAGCGGCTCACAAGGCCGTCCAGCGTCGAGGTGAACATGTCCTGGTTCGATGCCTGCGCGTACGCCTTGTCGGAGCGCGCGAAGGGGATGCGGTTGCCGCCGACGATGGCGACGGGGCGAAGCTGCTTGCCACCCGCGCTCGGGGCTGCGGCGGCCGGCTTCTTGCTGGTTCGGGCTCTGGGGGTCACGTCGGTCTCCATGTAAGTGGGATCCGCCTCGGCTGAAGGGTCCGGGCCTCGACATTGAACTTACTCCGCAGTAAGTTAGATGTCGACACCGCACCCGAAATCCGGGTGCCCGATTGCGACAAAGAAGGTGGACCGTGGCAGCCAGCAAGGGCGCTCCCGACCTCTACTCCCAGTTCCTCAACTCCGCGCCGGGCGCATTCATCGCCAAGCAGGCCGGCCTGCCGCAGCCGGAGAACCTGCGTCGCTACAAGGCGGGCGAGCCCGCCCTGGCAGGCCCGGTGCTGATCGGCGGCAAGGGCCGCCTGGTCGAGCCGCTGCGGAACCTGCTCTCCGATTACCCCGCCGCCGCACCCCACGACGACCGCCTCGGCGCGCTCGTCTTCGATGCCACCGGCATCGGTCAGGTCAGCGAGCTGTTCCAGCTCTTCGAGTTCTTCCAGCCGGTGATCCGCAACCTCGCACCCAGCGCCCGGGTCGTGGTCCTCGGTACCACGCCCGAGGAGGCCTCGAGCGTCGACGAGCAGATCGCCCAGCGCGCGCTCGAGGGCTTCACCCGCAGCGTCGGCAAGGAGGTCAAGCGCGGCGCGACGGCGCAGCTGGTCTACGTCTCGCCGAACGCCTCGACCGGGCTGTCCGGCGTCGAGTCCACCCTGCGCTTCCTGCTCTCCGCCAAGTCCGCGTTCGTGGACGGCCAGGTCATCCGCGTCGGCGCCGCCGACTCCGTGGCCCCGGCCTCCTGGGACCGTCCGCTCGAGGGCAAGGTCGCCGTGGTGACCGGTGCCGCCCGCGGCATCGGCGCCACCATCGCCGAGGTGCTCTCCCGCGACGGCGCGAAGGTCATCTGCGCGGACATCCCGGCCGCGGGCGAGGCGCTGTCGGAGACCGCGAACAAGGTCGGCGGCACCGCGCTGGCCCTCGATGTCACCGCCGACGATGCGGGCGAGAAGCTGGCCGAGCACCTGCTCGAGCGCCACGGCGGCGCCGACATCATCGTGCACAACGCGGGCATCACCCGCGACAAGACGCTCGCGAACATGGACGACGCCCGCTGGAACATGGTGATCGCCGTGAACCTGCTCGCCCCGCAGCGGATCACCGACACCCTGCTCGCCAAGGGTGCACTCCGCAGCGGCGGCCGGGTGGTCGACGTGTCGTCCATCGCGGGCATCGCCGGCAACCGCGGCCAGACCAACTACGGCACCTCCAAGGCAGGCGTCATCGGCCTGGTACAGGCCACCGCCCCGGTGCTGGCAGAGAAGGACATCACCATCAACGCCGTCGCGCCCGGCTTCATCGAGACCGCGATGACCGCGGCCATCCCGTTCGTCACCCGCGAGGGCGGCCGCCGGATGAGCTCGCTGCTGCAGGGCGGCCAGACCGTGGACGTCGCCGAGCTGGTCTCGTACTTCGCCAGCCCCGCGTCCAACGCCGTGACCGGCCAGGTCGTCCGGGTGTGCGGCCAGTCCCTGATCGGCGCCTGATGTCCGCGCGGAAGGGAGGCCTCGTGCAGCTCACGGAGCAGCCACGGACACTCGAGATCTACGCCCGCGCTGCGCTCGGCGCGCTGCCCGTCGTCGGCAAGTCGGGGACAAGGCGCAGCCTGCCGAAGCAGACCCTCGCCCTCGAGGGATTGCGGGTGGACCCGGACAACCTCGCCGCGTACGCGCGGGTGTGCGGGCTGCGGTTCGGCGACACCCTGCCGATCACCTACCCCTTCACCCTGGTCTTCCCGACCGTGATGAAGCTGATGGTCTCGGCCGAGTTCCCCTTCCCGGTGATCGGTTCGGTCCACACGGACAACGTGATCGAGCAGCTGCGCCCGATCTCCGTCAGCGAGCCGCTCGACCTGAAGGTGCACGCGGAGAACATCCGCAGGCACCCGAAGGGCACCCAGGTGGACCTCGTCAGCGAGGTGTCCGTCGGCCGCGAGCTGGTGTGGCGGCAGGTCAGCAGCTTCCTGAAGATGCACCCGACCGGCGAGCCGAAGGAGCCGAAGCAGGTGCACGCGGACGAGGTGCCGCCGCGCCCGATGCGGACGCTGCGGGTCGATCAGTCGACCATCAGCCGCTACGCCGCGGTGTCCGGGGACCGGAACCCGATCCACGTCTCCTCCCTCGGCGCCAAGGCGTTCGGGTTCCCGAGCAGCATCGCGCACGGGATGTGGAGCGCGGCAGCGGTTCTCGGCGCGATCGAGGGCCGGATCCCGGACCGGGCCACCTACAGCGTCAAGTTCGGCAAGCCGATCGTGCTGCCCGCCACGGTCAACGTCTACGCCGATCAGGTTGCAGCAACGGACGGCTCCGCGGGCACCGGCTGGGACCTGGCGCTGCGCCACCCGAAGAAGGGCTACCCGCACCTGACCGCGACCCTGCGGTAAGGCGGCTCCGCCGCCCGTGCGCGGTTGACGAGTCCAGGGACTCGTCAACCGCGCACGGGCGCGCAGCGCCTGTTTCTACTTCTTCTTGCCTGCCAGGCCGCGCCAGGCCAGGCGCTCGAGCAGGTCGGCCGCGGCGTCCACGGCGATCTCCCCGCCCGCGATCCGGTCCGCGACGGCCTCGCCCGCGCCGACAAGCGCGACGGCCATGATGGAGAAATCGGTCCCCTCGTCGGGATCCTTGGTGCTCGATTCGAGGAGCTTGGCGGTCAGCTCGATCAGCCGGTCGCGCGAGCCGCGCACCTGGCCCGCGAACGCCTGCTGACCGATCGCCTGCCGGTAGAGCACCATCCAGGACGAGCGGTTCTGATCGACGAACCCGAGGAACCCGACCAGGGCGGCCCGAAGCTGCTCGCGCGGGGACAGGCTCGGGTCCCCCGCGGGTGTGATCGCCTCGACGAAGCGCAGGCCCTCGCGGTGGATGCACGCCGCGAACAGCTCCTCCTTGGAGCCGTAGTACAGGTAGAGCATCGGCTTGGAGATCTGCGCGGCAGCGGCGATGGCGTCCATCGACGTGTCGTGAAACCCGTTGACGGAAAACACCTCGACCGCGGCGTCGAGCATCTGCTGCTCGCGAACCGCCCGAGGCAGCCGTTTGGTCCCGCCAGCCATGTGTCCTCCAGAGGTAAGACCCTTTATCTTACTCTAGAGTAAGTAGATCGATTGACGTCCTACATTCTGCCGGATCCACCCGTTGCGCCTGCACGCGGCCGGTTGCGAGCCGGGAAAAGCCGTCGCTAGCAGGTGACGACGCCCTTGGCCCGGGCCACCCGCAACACGGAATCGTCCACCTGCTGCTGGCTGAGCTTGCCCGAGGCCACCAGCTCCTCGAGGTGGTCGAGGACCTCGGGCACCTCGTCGGTGGTCAGCCACAGCGCGACGTCGGCACCCGCGGTCAGGGCCGCCGCCACCGCCTGCGGGGTGTCGAGCTTGTCGGTGATCGCCCGCATGCCGCTGAGGTCGTCGGTGAAGATCGGTCCGTCGAAGGGGGGCGCGCCGTACCCGGTCCCCGTCCGCAGCAGGTTCATCGCGGCGGGGCTGATGCTCGCGGGCACGCCTGGTGCGGTCAGCCCCGGCACCTCCAGATGCCCGACCATCACCCCGACGCCGGTGTCCACCAGCTCACGGAACGGCACCAGGTCGCGGGTCTGCAGCTGGTCCAGCGGCGGCGTGGTGACGGCTCCGGTGTGCGAATCACCCGATGCCGCACCGTGTCCCGGGAAATGCTTGATCACCGGCAGCAGGCCAGCGTCGCGCAGGCCGCGGGCGTACTCCCCTGCGTACTCGGTGACGACCTCCGGGTCGTCGCTGAACGACCGGTCCCCGATCACCGAGTTCGCGGGCTGGCTGCTGACGTCCACGACGGGCGCGTAGTCGACGGTGATACCGAGACCCCGCAGGCCCCGCCCTCGTTCCAGCGCCATCTCGTAGGTCTGCTCGGGCGTCATCGTCTCGGCAACGGTGCGCGGCGGCGGGTCCTCGCCGAGCAGGTCCGCGACCCGCGACACCCGGCCGCCCTCCTCGTCGATGCTGACCATCAGCGGCACCTTCGCCACCGCCTCGACCTGCGGGACCTGCTTGAGCGCCAGCATCGACTCGTCGGTCCAGCTGCCGATGAAGATGCCGCCGATCTGCTCCTTCCGCACCACGTCCACCGCGTCGGCGGTGCCTGTCACACCCACGTTCAGCAACTGCGCCAGCTTCTGCCGCCCGGTCAGCGACGCGAGGAAGTCCGCACCGCAGTGGGCAGGCAGCGTCTGGTCCCTTGCACCGGTGACGAGGTCGTGCTCGGGCGCCGCCGACGGGGAAGGCGAGGCGGAAGGCGACGGCTCGGTGTCGGTCGCGTTGCTGCCGCAGGACACGAGCATCCCGAGACCGAGGACGAGGGCGGCGGCGCGGGACACTCGAGTGGACTTCACCATTCGAGGGTAGGACAGATCCCCCGTCCGCCACACCCTGCAACGGGTAGCGTTAGAGGTGGATCGCCCCCGAAACGAGGAGGTCTCGATGCCCGCAGATCTGATGCTCATCGCCTACGACGGCTCCGACAACGCCAAGCGCGCAATCGAATACGCCGGCCGCTTTCTCAGCGCCGAGCGGGCCGTGGTGATGACCGCCTGGGAACCGATGGTCCGCCAGGCCGCCCGGATGTCCGGGCTGTCGGGCGTGATGCAGCCGGAATGGGTCCCGGACGCGGAGTCCGAGGACATCGCGCTGACCGACGCCAAGGCCATCAACATCGAGGGACTGGACCTCGCGCGGGACGCGGGCCTCAACGCCGAGGGCAGGACCGTGGAGTGCGTCACCACCATCTGGACCACCATCGTCGAGGCCGCCGACGACCTGAACGCCGACATCATCGTCACCGGCACCCGCGGCACCACCGGGCTGCGGTCCCTGCTGCAGTCCTCGGTCGCCGACCACGTCCTGCGGCACAGCCACCGACCCGTGCTGATCGTCCCGCCGGGCCGATAGGTCGCGCGGGCACCGAGCCACCGGCCGGGCAGGCCGTCGCGCCGGCGCGGGACTATCGTCGTGAACCGATGGACGGTTTCCTGCTCTCCCGCGCCGACCGGACCCTGCGCACCTCCGGGAGCCGGGAACGGTTCCACCAGATCGACGCCGCCGCCGAGGCTCTCGCCCGTCGCCGGGTGCCGCTCGTGGTCGGCGCGCTGCCGTTCGACCCCGCCGGACCCGCCGCGCTGACCGCACCGGAGACCGCACGCTTCACCGGCGGCCCGTGGCGGCCGGAATCGCTGCCCGCGCTGCCCACCGTGCGGCTGACCGAGGAACTGCCCGCGGCGGAGGAGCACCTGCGCCGGGTGGCCCGCCTGATCGACCGGCTCCGCGGCGGCGATCTGCAGAAGGTGGTCGCGGCGCGCTCGGTGGTGCTCTCGGCGCCCACACCCATCGACCCGTGGTCGCTGCTGGCCCGGCTGGTGTCGCGGGACCACGCGGGCAACGGCTTCGGCGTCGACCTGTCGCCCGCGGGCGACGGCTATCTCGGGCACGCACTGGTGGGGGCCAGCCCCGAACTGCTGCTGCGCCGCACCGGCCGCGCCGTTGAGTGCTTCCCGCTGGCCGGTACCGCCCCACGTCACGCAGACCCCGACCAGGACCACGCGGAGGGGCAGCGACTGCTGGCGTCGGCGAAGAACCGGTCCGAACACGCCTTCGTGACCGAGTGGATCCGCTCCGTCCTCGACCCGGTCTGCGCCGAACTGACCGTGCCGCAGTCCCCCCGGCTGATCAGCACCCCCGCGGTGTGGCACCTGGGCACCCCGATCACGGGTGTATTGCGCGATCCGGCCCCGTCGGCGCTGGAGCTGGCCCGCCTGCTGCACCCGACGCCCGCCGTCGGCGGCACCCCCACCGAGGGCGCGATCGTCGCGATCCGCGAGTGCGAGGAGCCGCGCCGGTTCTACGGCGGCGCGGCCGGCTGGTGTGACCACGACGGCGACGGCGAGTGGGTGGTGGCCATCCGGTGCGCCGAGATCGACGCGGACGGCCTGCGCGCGCGGGCGTGGGCGGGCGGAGGGATCGTGGCGGCCTCCGACCCCGACTCCGAGCTGGCCGAGACGTCCGCGAAGCTCCGTACCCTGCTCGGCGCGCTCGGCGTCGACCCCGAGCCGGCGGGCCGCGGCGCGTAACCGGTAAGCGAACCCGACCGCCGGGTGCCAGGTGATACCTTGACGCGAGACGTTTCCGGTCAGCAGTAGCAAATGGGAGATCCGAGATGAAGTTCCTTGTCCCCGGTGTGGCAAGCGCAGTGATCGGTGCGGTGCTCGGTCTGGGTGCCGTCTTCGGGATTACCGCGGCCGCGTCGGACAACACTCGTCCGGACATCGACCGCAGCGGCAACGCCGATTCCTCCCTGCTGAACCAGGTTGAGTACGGCAGCCGCTGAGAACGCTGGAAGCGCGAGTCCCCGCACTCCTTCTGTCTTGGCGTCCGAGGCGCCGAACAACGCCCCACTGACCCGTCGGTGGCTGTTCGGCGCCTCAGCCATAGCGTTTCTTCTGGCGTTCCTGCAGGCTCCCGGCCAGCTGGTCGCCGACACCAAGTTCGACCTCACCCAGAACCCGCTCGGGTTCCTCGAGCGCGCGTCGCACCAGTGGAGTAGCCAGGCACCGCTTGGCCAGGTGCAGAACCAGGCCTACGGCTACTTCTTCCCGCACGGCGCCTTCTTCAGCCTCGGCGAGCTGGCCCACATCCCACCGTGGATCACCCAGCGCATCTGGTGGGCGCTGCTGCTCATCGCGGGGTTCTGGGGCATCATCCGAGTCGCCGAGGCGCTCGGCATCGGCAGCCGCAGCTCCCGGATCATCGCCGCCGTCGCGTTCGCGCTCTCGCCGCGGGTCCTGACCACCCTCGGATCGATCTCCTCCGAGACCCTGCCGATGATGCTGGCGCCCTGGGTGCTGCTGCCGGTGATCCTGGCGACCTCGTCGCTCGTGAGTACTTCCGGCCCCCAGGGGGACCAGAAGTACTCACCGGCGCGGCTCGCCGCCCAGTCGGCGCTCGCCGTCGCGCTGATGGGCTCGGTCAACGCCGTCGCCACCGCGGCCGCGTGCCTGGTCGCCGCCCTGTGGTGGGCCTCGCACCGCCCGAACCGGCGCTGGTGGATCTTCACCGCGTGGTGGATCCCGCTCTGCCTGGTCGCGACGGCCTGGTGGATGGTGCCGCTGCTGCTGCTCGGCAAGGTCAGCCCCCCGTTCCTGGACTACATCGAGTCGTCCGGGGTCACCACCCAGTGGACCAACCTGGCCGAGGTGCTGCGCGGCACCGACAGCTGGACGCCGTTCGTCTCGCCCGAGCGGATCGCGGGCGCGGTGCTGGTCACCCAGCCCGCAGCGGTCCTGGCGACCGGGCTGATCGCCGCCGCGGGCATGGCCGGCCTGGCGATGCGCTCGATGCCTGCCAAGGGCAGGCTGGCGCTGATCCTGTTCGTCGGGCTGGCCGGACTGGCCGCGGGCTACGTCGGCGACCTCGGCTCCCCCATCGCCGAGCAGGTCCGGCTGTTCCTCGATTCCGGCGGCGCCCCGCTGCGCAATGTGCACAAGCTCGAGCCGCTGGTCCGGCTGCCGCTGGTCCTCGGGCTCGCCCACCTGCTCGGCAAGGTGTCGCTGCCCGGATCGGTCCCCCGCGCCCGCTGGCGGACCGCGCTCGCGCACCCCGAACGCGAGCCGATGGTCGCGCTGACCAGCCTGATCCTGGTCGCGCTCACCCTCGCGACCTCGCTGGCCTGGACCGGCAAGCTCGCCCCGCGCGGCGCCTACCCGGAGGTGCCGGGGTACTGGCACGAGGCCGCGGACTGGCTCGGCGAGCACGCGGCGGGCAGCTCCCCCGACGGGTCCGACGCGCAGCGCGCGCTGCTGGTGCCCGGCGCGCCGTTCGCCAGCCAGGTGTGGGGGCTGACCAGGGACGAGCCGATGCAGGCGCTGGCCGACACCCCGTGGGCGGTGCGCGACGCGGTGCCGCTGGTGCCGCCCGGCGCCATCCGCGCCCTCGACTCCGTGCAGCGCCTCGTCGCGGACGGCAGCCCATCGGCCGGCCTGGCGGAAACCCTGCTGGGACAGGGCATCGGCTATGTGGTGGTGCGCAACGACCTGGATCCGGAGACGTCCCGCTCGACCCGTCCTGCGCTGGTCCACCAGGCCATCGACGGGTCGCCCGGGCTGGAGAAGGTCGCTCAGTTCGGTGAGGACGTCGGCGCGGGCGAGGCCGAGGGACTGGTCACCGACAGCGACCTGAGGCCCCGGTACCCGGCCGTCGAGATCTACCGGGTCACCGGCCCGAACCGACCCGGCGCCGTCGACTCCGGGCCGTTCACCGTGGACCTGGACGCGGCGCCGCGGGTGCAGGGCGGACCGGAATCGTTGCAGCGCTTGGCCGCCCGGCGCGGCCTCGGCGACACCGGGCTCGACCTGCCTCCCGGCCCCGTGCTGCTGGCCGCCGACGCCGAGCGAGCCGGACTGCCGGTGGACTCGGTGGTCGTGACGGACACCCCGACCGATCGCGAGACCGACTACGGCCAGGTCGACAACCACAGCTCGGCGCTGCGCACCCCCGACGACCCGCGGCGCACCCACAACCTGGTGCCGGACTACCCGGTGCCGGGAGCCCCGCTGGTCACGGGCGAATGGGACGGCGCGCGGATCACGGTCTCCAGCTCGGCCGCCGACGCCACCCAGCTCGGTGGCACCGCGCCCGGCAACGGACCTGCGGCCACCGTGGACGGCGACCCGGCGACCGGCTGGTTCAGCAACGGCCTGGAAAGCGCTCTCGGACAGTGGATCCGACTCGACTTCGACGCGCCGGTGACCAGCGGGCTGCTGAAGCTGCGCACCAGCCCGGGCGCGCTCGGCGTGCCGGTGAAGCAGCTCGAGGTGACCACCCCCAACGGCAGCACCGCCGTCCGTGTCGGCAAGCCGGGCGAGGTGATCACGGTGTCACTTCCCCCCGGCAAGACGGACTGGCTCAAGGTCACCGCGACCAAGACCGAGGACGGCTCGGTTGGCACCCAGTTCGGGGTCAGCGAGATCTCCGTCGAGGACTACTCCGATCGCGACGCCCCGGTGGCGGTGCCGATCGCGTTCCGAACCGTGCTGCCGCCGACCCCCACCGGCGCCGCCGTCGAGGGTTGGGACCTCGGCCAGGAACTGCCCGGCCGGACCGGGTGCGTCGACGCCCCGGACCGGGTGCGGTGCAGCCGGGGACTCGGCCTCGCCCCGGAGGAGCCGGGCACCTTCCAGCGCACCCTGTCCGTGCCGGCCGCCACCGCGGTGACGCCACAGCTGTTCGTCCGCTCCCGGCAGGGCCCGGCGCTCGACGCGCTGCTCGCCGAGCCCGGCCGTGCGCAGGCCGCCGGGCAGGCCGCGGTCGGCGACCTGCGCGGCTCGGCCTTCGCCGCCACCGACGGCGACCTGCGTACCGCGTGGACCGCATCCGAGGACACCACCAGCGGCAAGGACGCGAAACCGACTCTGACGGTGCGCCTTCCGGAGCCGACACTGGTCACGGGACTGGACCTGACCCCGAGCCTCGGCGCCCTCCCCGCCGCGCCGACCACCGTCGCCGTCGACCTCGGCACCGGTCCCCAGGTCCGGAAGCTGAGCGACGACGAACCGATCCGCCTCGAGCCGGCCGTCACCGACCGCATCGTGCTCAGCCTGGTCGACTGGGAGGACGTTCTCGACCAGACCGCCCTCGGCTTCGCGAAGGTGCAGCCGGCCGGGCTCGCGGAGATCGGCGTCCTCACCACCAGCGAGGACGGAACCGACCTGGTGGTCGCCGGGACCGGGGTGGAGGAGCAGCCCACCGACCGGACCGTCACCGTCGGCTGCGCGGACGGGCCGACGCTCTCGCTCGCCGGACGGACGCTGCGCGCCTCCGTCACCGCGACCGTTGGGCAGCTACGGTCCGGTGCCCCCGTGCCCGCGACCGTGTGCGCGGACGACACCGGCGACACCGACGAAACCGAGAGCACCACAGTCGATCCCGATGCCCCCGCGGCCGCCGCGATCTCGCTGCCCGCCGGACGTCAGGACGTCACCGTCGCGCCCGGCGCCGCCTTCTTCGTCGACGGACTGCAGCTCGTCGCCGCCCCCGCGGCCGGAACCCCCGCCGCGCCGGGGACGCAGGACGCCGTCCGCGTGCCCACCGACGGATGGACCCCCAACGAGCGGTCCCTGCACGTGACCGCCCCCGACGGCGACCGACTGCTGGTGGTGCCGGAGTCCCACAACATCGGCTGGATCGCCACCGCACCGGACGGCGCCGAACTGTCGCCTGTCGTCGTCAACGGCTGGCAGCAGGGCTGGATCGTGCCCGCGGGCACCGACGGCACCGTCGTCCTGGAGTTCCCGACCGACCGCTGGTACCGGCTGGGCATCTTCGGCGGCCTGCTGCTGCTGATACCGCTGCTGCTGCTGGCGGTGCTCCCCGCCCGCCGACGCGTGGTCCCCGGCCCGGCGCCGCGAACCTGGCACGCCGTCACCGTCGGCTACCTCGGGCTGCTCGCGCTCGCCACGGTGATCGCCGGGCTGCCTGGCACGATCGTCGCGGCGCTGGTGACCGGGCTGGCACTGGCCCTGCGCGTCCGGCGCGGGCCCGCGAGTGCCGCTCGCATCCTGGTCGGAACGGCCGGGCTGGGCGCCATGCTCAGCGCCGCCCTGCTCTCCACCGGGCCGTGGCGGGCGATCGACGGCTACGTCGGCCACTCGGTGCTCGTTCAGCTCCCGGCGCTGGTCGCGGTGGTCGCGGTGGGGCTGGCCGCGTTGCCGCTGGCCGCCTCGCCCCGCGCCTCCCGCGCATTGCGGCGACTCTCCCAGTTCTTCACCGCGAGGCGGACCGGCTCCTCGACCAGCGCGTAGCTCGCGGAGGCGACGGCCAGGCTGAGGCAGATCGTCACCACGAGCACAAAGACGAAACTCCCGCTGAAGGGCACGATGCCGAACACAGGGAAGATGATCGAGAGCACCGCGAGGTGCCAGATGAAGAGCCCATAGGACCAGCGCCCGACCGCGAGCGCGAGCGGGCTCGCCAGGATCCGGTGCCGCGCGGTGTCGCCGAGCACCAGCGGCGCCAGCAACGCGAACGCGAGCACCGCGCCGAGCGCGATCTTCACCGAGTACTGCCACGGTTCCGCGCGCGTGAGCCCTTCCGGCCCAGCGAGATCCGTGCACGAGAGCGCGAACGCGGCCACCGCGATCACCGCCATCCACCCGCGCCTGCGCGCCAGCCGGTGCGCCGGGCTGTCGACCAGCAGGGCGAGTTCGGCCAACACCATGCCGGCCGCGAACCACGGCAGGTACCCGGGCAACCAGTTGTCGGAGTGGATGGCGTCCGGCGTCGGCACCGGCACGAAGACCCAGCCGAGACTCGCCACGGCCGCGGCGAGGAGCACCGGGATCCGCAGCCGGGCACTCGCCCCGCGCAGTCGGACGAAGGCGAGCGCGATCAGCGGGAGCAACACATAGAAGGCCACCTCCACCGACAGGCTCCACATCTGGGTCAGGCCGCCGGTCAGGGTGAGCGGCACGAACACCTGGACCAGACCCAGGTTCGCCAGCCACACCTGCAGCCCGCCGCCTGCCTCCGGCAGGAACAGCAGGATCAGCACGACCGCCACCCAGTACGCGGGCAGGATGCGGGCGGCGCGGTGCAGCAGATAGCGCCCGGTCGCGGGCGCCGTGCCCAGCCCGCGGGCCACCGAAGCGTGCGGGCGCCACAGCAGGAACCCGGACAGCGCGAAGAACAACGCCACCGCCATGTCGAAGCGACCCCAGATGCGGCCGAGCACGGGATCGCCGGTCGCCCCGGTCTGAAAGGCGACGTGGGTGACCAGCACGCCGAGCGCGGCGAATCCCCGCATGCCCTCCAACGCGGGGATGAACCCGCGCGATGCGGACACGACCTGCTGCGGGTGGGAAGCCTCGGTACTCATTTGCGGACCAGTGTGCCCCAGCCCGGCGTGTCGGACGAGGACACCCGGATGCCGAGACACGGAAATACGGCGTGCCAGCGCAATCGGACACTGGACACTGTTACTGTCTGGCTCACTGAGTGTCGCAAGCCGGACGCTCTGCGATCGGTGCCGCCCACGGCAGCACTCGGGCTGACAATGATTGACGAAGGAGATTCAGCATGGCGGGACGCTCAGGGCCGAGCAGGACACTTGCCTGCATCCTGGTGGGGCTCGGCGCTTTCCTATTGGCTGCCGCTGTCCTCATCCCGACGTACACGGTCGACAAGCTGAAGAAGACGCCGCTCGACCTCGAGGTCACCACGGTGGCCGAGGGCGTCGGCGAGGTCCTCGACTCGAAGTCGCTCACCGCGGGCAAGGCCGTCGTCAACACCAACGTGCCGCTGGTCGCCCAGCGTTACGTCACCGTCGTCGACCCGTCCGACGCCGAGAAGATCACCGTCCAGGCCGGCCAGACGCTGCGTCGCACCGACAAGCAGGGCGACACCGGCCTGCTGACCGCGACCGTCGACACCGTCACCGTTGACCGGGTCAGCTCCATGCCGATCCAGGACCCGATCGGGTCGATCCAGACCCAGTCCGACAAGCCGGCCGAAGAGGTCGAGCACACCGGCCTGCAGTACAAGTGGCCGTTCGACGCCGAGCAGCAGGCGTACCCGTACTTCGACATCAATGCCCGTGCCACCAAGGACATCGACTTCGTCGAGGAGACGGAGATCAACGGCATGAAGGTGTACCACTACAACCAGAAGGTCGGCCCCGTCGACCTGTCCAAGGTGGTCGCCTCGCCGACGAACAAGCTGACCCTGCCCGCCGCCACCTGGGGCGTCGAGGGCGGCGACGCGCCGGTCACCATGACCCGCTGGTACGCCAACGAGCGCGACACCTGGGTCGACCCGATCACCGGCGTCGTCGTCAAGGGCCAGGAGAAGCTGTACCAGTACTACGCCCGCACGGCCGACAAGCCCGAGGTGACCGTCCTCAAGGCCACGCTGCCGTTCAACGAGGACACCATCGAGTACCAGATCGGCCAGGCCAAGGACGGCGCGGACAAGCTGTCGATGTTCGGCCGCACGGTTCCGATCATCCTCGGCATCCTCGGCCTGATCTCCCTGATCGCCGGCATCTTCCTCGGCGTCCGTGGAGGCAGCGGACCGAAGACCCCCGCAGCCGCGAACGGCACGGGCACCGCCCCGAGCGGCTCCGCCAACGAGCCCTACGACTCCGGCAACGCGGAGACCGAGCAGTTCCCGCGTCACGACTGGACCTCGGACAAGACGGAGGAGTTCCCGGCCGTCGACACCCGCGACCAGGAACCGCCGACCACCCGCCTGTAGGCAAAGCACAGCAACGCGAAGGGCCCGCACTCATCTCGAGTGCGGGCCCTTCGCGTTGCCGGGCGTAGGTTGGGCGTAGTCGAGAGCGCGCCCATGAGCCAGACCCGTCACCGCTGCGAGTTCCGCTTCTACGAGGAGCTGAACGACTTCCTGCCGCCCGCGCTGCGCAAGCGCGACTTCCCGCACGACTTCGACGGCACCCCGACGGTGAAGGACCGGATCGAGTCGCTCGGGGTGCCGCACACCGAGGTCGACCTGATCCTGGTCGACGGCGGCTCCGTCGGTTTCGGGCACCGGCTGTGCGGCGGCGAACGGGTGGCGGTCTACCCCGTGTTCGAGCGATTCGACCTGGACGGCCTCACCCGGCTGCGGCCGCTGCCGCTGCGCGAGCCGCGGTTCGCTGCCGACGTGCACCTGGGCCGGCTCGCCTCCTATCTCCGCCTGCTCGGCTTCGACTGCCTGTACCGCAACGACTTCGCGGACGACGAGTTGCTCGCGCTCTCGCTCAGCGAGCACCGGACGGTGCTGACCCGCGACATCGGTCTGCTCAAACGGGCGGCACTGCGACGCGGCGCCTTCCTGCACGAGACCGATCCGCGTCGGCAGCTCCGCGAGGTGCTGGACCGGTTCCAGCTCGATTCGCGGATCGCACCGCTGACCCGGTGCGCCCGCTGCAACGGACCCGTCGGCCCGGTGCCGAGGCGGGTCGCGGCGGGGCTGGTGCCGGACAGCGTGGCCCGCGATCAGCACGAGTTCAGCCGCTGCCGTTCCTGCGGCCAGCTGTACTGGCCGGGCAGCCACCTGGTGCGCCTGCGTCGGCGCCTGGCCGCGGTCGGGGTGCGGCTCTAGCGCGCGTCTCTCAAATCCCTCCGGATGCACCTGGTGAAACGATCGTCGTCCGGCAAGGCGGAGGAGGAGCCGATACCGGGTTTGTATCGGCGACGACGACAACGCAGCAGGGCGGCGATCGGGCGCCAGGTGCGCCGAATGTGGATTTGGGAGACGTGCCCTAGCTCTCCGTGACGCGCTCAGCGACGCCCTCGGCGCCGCGCAGGGCCGCGACGCTCACCACCGCCGCCGCGAGCGCGGCCGTGACCACCGCGATCGTGATCAACTGCCGGATCGTCGAGGCGAAAGCCAGGATCAGGGCGACCCCGATCGCCAGCGCCACCCACGCGGCCAGCGCCAGCCGGGTGCGCTCGCGGGCGATCGCCGACAGCAGTGCCCCCTGCAGCACCGCCAGGCACGCCCCGTCGAGCGCGAACAACCACAGCAGGCCCTGCACCGGCGCGTAGTCCTGCCCGACCAGCAGCGGCGCCAGCGGCGCGACGAGCGCGACGCCCGCGACCGTGACGGCGCCGAGCCCCACCAGCACGCCGAGCGCCGAGCGCACCGCGCGCGCCGAGTGCGTCGGGCTGGCCATCCGCGGGTACAGCACCACGCCGACCGCGGCGGGCAGCCAGAATGCCGCCTTCGTCGCCACCGCGCCGAGCGCGTACTGCCCGGCCTGCGACTCGTCGAGCACCACCCGGGTCAGCAGCAGGTCCGCCGACGACAGCGCGATCAGCGCCAACTGGACCTGCGAGGCGCGCAGCACCGCGGCGACCCCAACCGGAACCGCTCGCTCGACCCCTGCGGCCACGCCCCCGCGGCCGACCAGCACCCGGGTGCCCGCGGCCACCGAGCCCGTCCCGATCGCCGCCACCGTCAGCGCCGCGCCCGCCCCGCCGCCGACCGCAAGGACCGCGACCGCGGGCACGACCTTCGCGATACCCGTGGCGGCCAGGATCACGCTCAGCTCACCGAACCGGCCGCGTCCCTGCAGGAGTCCCTGTTCGGTGGCGAGCAGCACCAGCAGCGGCGCGGTGAGCAGCGCGGCGGCCGTCGCCCCGACCCCGGTGTCCAGCACCGCAGCCACCGGGACCACGAGCGCCGCCGCGATCACCGCGACGATCACCGCGCACCGGCGGCCGAGACCGCGCAGCGCGGCGTCTCCGTTGCCCAGAACCACCTCGCGGGCGACCACCGTCTGCAGGGCCAGCGCGGGCACCGCGAGGACCAACTGGGCGGCCAGCAGGCTCGCGAACTCGCTGTAGCCGGCGGGCCCCAGCCAGCGGCTGGCGACCAGCGCCAGCACGTACGAGGCCAGGTTCGCGGTCATCGAGCCGACCGTCACCATCGTCATCCCGGCCACCGCGGAGGTGGCGGCGGGGCGAGGTGTCATCCGCCCATGATCGCACCCGTTATCGTTCGGACCATGATCGCGCGGCCCGCGGGGCTCACCCGGGCCGTTCCCGCGCTGTATTCGCTGGCGCTCGCGGCGATCGTCCTCGGCCCGCTGCTCGGCCCGGGATACCTGTTGCTGCGCGACGCGGTGAGCACCCCTCGCTCGTATCTGACCGACTCGGCGCTCGGGCTGACCGACGCCGCCGCACGCGCGGTCCCGCAGGATGCCGCGATCGCCGCGCTGACGTCGGTCATCGACGGCGGCCTGGTGGTGAAGGCGATCCTGCTGTCGGCGCTGTGGCTCGCGGGGTGGGGTGCGGCCCGCATGGTCGCCGCGCTGCTACCGACGGCCGGGCTCGGTCCGCAGCTGCTGGCCTCGACGGTGCTGCTGTGGAACCCGTACGTGGCCGAGCGGCTCTTGCAGGGGCACTGGAGCCTGCTGACCGGGTACGCGGCCTTGCCGTGGACGGTGCTCGCCGCGCTGCGCCTGCGGCGGTCGGCCGCCCCGTTGTCGCCTCGGTCGTGGTGCCCGCTCGGGCTGACGCTGGCCGCCGCCGGGCTCACCCCGACCGGCGCGCTGCTGGCCACCGTGCTGGCCGCGGTGCTGCTGGCCCTGCCGGGCGGCGCGGGCGCGCGGTGGTCGCGGCTGGC
>NZ_BCXA01000047.1 GCF_001894865.1 Rhodococcus maanshanensis NBRC 100610
TGCTCGGTAACCCACGAATCTTGTGAGTGAGGCCCCGGCCCGCAAGAGCGGTCCACAGCACCCGGCGTCCCTCGATCACGGCCGACCCGCCGGGCGCCGGCCGCGATGTCAACGTGGAGCACGCGCAGCGCAGCGAGCATGAACGACGTTGACATCGACCCCCGCGCCGGCACATCCTCACCAACCGAGGGACGCCGACCGGCCGGAGCGAACTCACGACAACTCGTGTGTCACCCCATACCGTCTAGCGGATCAACAGATCACGCAGACGCTCGGCTGGGGTATCCCAGTCGAGCGTTTTGCGTGGACGGGTGTTGAGTTGGCGAGCGACGTGCTCGAGGACTGCCGGACCATAGACACTCAGGTCAGTGCCCTTCGGGAAGTACTGACGCAGAAGACCATTGTGTTCTCGTTGGTGCCGCGCTGCCAGGGCGAGGCGGGGTTGCAGAAGTAGACGGCATGTCGGTGGCCATCGTGAACTGCTTGTGCCGCAGCGACCCACGTAGGTGCGCGGGTCCGTACTCGGCGACATCCCCAGGGAACACACGGTCGTCGCAACCTCCCAATCGAAAGTGTTGCGACGACCGGCGTGAACCCGCCCCGTCGCCCAAGGCGCGGACTCGCTTTCGCGGGCGGCTTGGCGGTTAGGTTAGGCTCTCCTCATGCGTTCACTCTTTCGTCTCGGCATCGCCGCCCTCGCCGCCACCACCCTTGTCGGCTGCGCCTCCGACACCGCGAGCTCCGACAGCGCCGCGGACGGCGGCGGCGCCTACCCGGTCAGCATCGACAACTCCTTCGGCACCACCACCCTCGAGGCGAGGCCGGACCGGCTCGTCACGATGGGCTGGAACGCCCAGGACGTGCTCTACGCGCTCGGCCTCACCCCCGTCGGCCAGCCGAAGTACGTGTACGGGGCCAACCCGAACGGCGTGATGCCATGGGCCGAGAAGTATTTCGACGCGGACAAGACCACGCTGTTCGACGATCCTCAGGCAGGCGAGCCGTCCATCGAGGCGCTGGCCGCGCTCGCCCCGGACGCGATCCTGGCGCCCTACGAGGGATTCGACAAGGCCTACTACGACAAGCTGAGCCGGCTCGCGCCCACCGTCGCCTACCCGGGCAAGGCCTGGCAGACCACCTGGCAGGACCAGACCAGCATCATCGGCGAGGCCGTCGGCAAGCCGGACGAGGCCGAGGGCCTGATCGACGGGCTGGGGAAGACCCTGGCCGACACCGCATCCCAGCACCCCAAGTTCGCCGGGAAGACCCTCGCGGTGGTGAACTTCGACACCGGTGCGGGCGAGGCCAACGTCTACCTGCCGACGGATCCGCGGGTCCAGGTCCTCACCGAACTCGGCTTCGTCAACGCCCCCGGCGTGGAGAAGCTCGCCGCGGACAACAAGAGCGGCAAGTTCTACCAGGACATCTCGCTGGAGAATGTCCGCGACATCGATGCCGACGTCATCGTTGCCTTCACCGACGGCGCTACCGATCCTCTCGGCAACCCCGCCATCGCCTCGCTCGGAGCGGTCCAGCGCGGCTCGGCCGTGCTCCTGAGCGACCAGCAGGTCATCGCCGGACTGAGCAACGTCAACGTGCTCAGCATTCCCTGGGTGCTCGACAAGATCGTCCCCCAACTGGCGGAGGCCGCGAAGCGCGCCGGCTGAGGCCGCACCCAGGCCAGGCGTACCGGTCTCCGCTCAACTCCCGCATGAGAATGGCTGTCGCAGTGCGAACTCGGGAGGCGGCAGTTGGCCAGACGTAGGGGTGGGTAATGGCACGCGGTGGTGGCTGCACTCACCGCGGCCGCTGCGGTCACATGGCTGGCAGCCGGAGTGACAACAACTACTACGCGGTCGCCATGCAGTTCCGGAGGAGCGACGGTTCGACCTCCCACGGGGTGTGGGGATTGGGCGGCGGCCCAGTTCCCACAGAGGGACAAGCACTGACGGTGATCGCCACCGGCGCACCCCTCGTCAATGTGGACCAATCAGCCTGGGAGCACACCGTCTAGCCAGAGACCGAGATGCACTTTCCAGAGGATGCCAACGCGGTCAAGAAAGCTCGACAATGCCTGTCCTTCGAATCATGACCCCATGAGCGCCGCACCCACACCGGCGGTGGAGGCCGATCACGCAGACCTCAGGTGTACGTAGGAATCGCCGGGAAACCGTCGCCGACCCACCGGAATATTGATGCCAGAACCCACACAATAGAACGTGCGTTCGACTAGATTCGGTACATGGAGCTCAGCGATCTGCTCGACCGACCACAGGACGTGGTCACCTGGCAGATCGACGAACGCGACCTCGTCGCACTGGTACCGGAGTTGTCGACGCGGATCCGCCAACTCGAAGCACTCCGGGTGCGACTGGTCCAGGAGGCCACCTTTCGCGGCGCGATCACCCTGACGGGTGCCTCCTCCGCCGTCAGCTGGCTCGCCGAATCATCAAAACTCACCCCCGCCCACGCCAAACGCGCGATGTCACTCGGCGCCGACCTCGACCGCTTCCCCGACGTGAGATCCTCATTCGAGAACGGCGACATCGACACCGAGCAGGCCCGGTCGATCATCGGACTACTCCTCAAGGTCCCCGACTACACCTCCGACATCAAGAACTCCGGCAACGGCGGAGAATTCGACGACCCCGCCGCCGAATGCGCCGACCAGTGCACCAAATACCTCCTCACCAACGGCGCCAGGGAGAACGCCGAGGACACCCGCAGGCGGGTCGCGGGACTGGCCTCGATGCTCCAACCCGACGACACGACACCACCCGACGACGAAAACGAGAAACTCAACGAGTTCTTCGCCTCCCGCACCGCCGGTGGCCGACTGCGCGTCAAGGGACACTTCGACAAGGCCACCGGCGAGCAACTGATGACCGCCCTGTCCGCACTGTCCAAGCCGGAGCCCGGCCGCAACACCACCAGGGGCGAGCGCGAACCCGACTCCCGTTCCGCACCTCAACGGCGCGCTGACGCGTTCGCGGACATCGTCCGTCACTACCTCGATTCCGGCGCCGCCCCCGGCGAGGGTGGCGAGCGCCCCCACATGACCGTTTTCGTCGGTCTCGGCGACCTCGCACGCACCACCCGCGAGGCAGGCATCGAACCCCAGGACGCCGGCACATCCTTCATCCGCCGCGGCCCCGCCTGGATGCCCTGGCTCGGACCGATCGGCCTACGCCTCGCCGCCACCCTGTCCTGCGACGCCTCGATCACCCCGATCGTGATGGACGACGACGGCAACCCACTCGACGTCGGCCGCACCACCCGCCTCATCCCCCGCCGACTCCGACGCGCCCTCCACGCCCGCGACTGCGGATGCGCCTTCCCCGGATGCGGCCGACCCGCCGCCTGGACCGACGGTCACCACGTCCACCACTGGTCGAATGGCGGCGAAACCAAACTCTCGAACCTGGTACTGCTCTGCAGGTTCCACCACACCCTCATCCACAAAGGCGACTGGCAGGTCCACATCGGCGACGACCAGCATCCGTGGTTCACACCCCCACACTGGATAGACCACGAACGAAAACCCATCCCCGCCCACAACCGAGGTCAGCTCCCACTCGCCTGCTGACCCCACACCGCCGCGGTCACAATGGTGCACGGCACGACCCGAGCCATGTTATCGACCACATCGCACGACCATCGGCGTAGCGTCCACACTGTCCCGGGTGTTGCACGACGCAATGGGGCGTCGACCGCGGGGCGCGCTAGGGGTCAGAGATGGCACAGAGCGACACCGCCTTCGGCGGCACCGGGTCGGGCGCGGCGAAGGCGGACGTCGCCCACGCCGTGATGTTCGCGGCGGCAGCCGCACTCGGCGGCTTCCTCTTCGGCTACGACACCGCGGTCATCAACGGCGCGGTCGGCGCCATCCGTGACCGGTACGACATCGGTGCCGCCGGAACGGGACTCACCGTCTCGCTGACCCTACTCGGGGCCGCGGCAGGCGCGTGGATCGCGGGCGAGTTCGCCGACCGCCTCGGCCGCATCAGGGTGATGCAGGTCGCCGCTGTGCTGTTCATCGTCGGAGCCATCGGGTCCGCATTCCCGTTCAGCGTCTACGACCTCACCGCGTGGCGCGTGCTCGGCGGTGTGGCGGTCGGCTTCGCGTCCGTGATCGCGCCCGCCTACATCGCGGAGATCTCCCCCGCCGCCATCCGGGGCCGCCTCGGGTCCATGTACCAGCTCGCCATCGTCCTCGGCATCGCGATCTCCCAGCTCGTCAACTACGCGCTGTCCGAGTCGGCGGGCGGGGCTAGGGGGAAGCTGGCTGGGGTCGAGGCATGGCAGTGGATGCTCGCGCTCGAGGCGGTCCCGGCCGCGCTCTACCTGATCATGACCTTCACCATCCCCGAGTCGCCGCGGTTCCTGGTCGCCCGCTCGCGCGAGGAGGATGCCCGCAAGATCATCTCGAGGCTGGAGGGCGGCGACCACGACGCGGTCACCGTGCGGATGAACGAGATCCGCGCCTCGCTGAGCGAACACCGGACCAAGACGACGGTCAGGGAGCTGTTCTCGAAGCCGCTCGGAGTGGCACCGTTGGTCTGGATCGGCATCGCGCTCGCCGCGCTGCAGCAGTTCGTCGGGATCAACGTGATCTTCTACTACTCGAGCACGCTGTGGCAGGCGGTCGGCTACGGCGAGGACCGGTCCCTGTTCATCAGCGTCGTCAGCGCGCTGGTCAACATTCTCGGCACCTTCGTCGCGATCGCGGTCATCGACAGGATCGGTCGCAAACCGCTGCTGCTGATCGGCTCGGTCGGCATGGCCATCTCGCTGGCCATCACCGCGGTGTGCTTCCACACCGCCACCATCACCACAGACGCGGACGGCGACTCGGTGGCGACCCTCAGCGACACCAACGGCGCGATCGCCCTGGTGGCGGCCAACGCGTTCGTTTTCTTCTTCGCCTTCTCCTGGGGCCCGGTGGTCTGGGTCCTGATCAGCGAGCTCTTCCCGAACCGGGTCCGCGCCGCCGCGGTCGGCGTCGCCACCGCCGCCAACTGGGTCGCGAACTTCCTTGTCTCCTCGACCTTCCCGACGCTCGCGGACTGGAACCTCTCGCTCACCTACGGCGGGTACGCCGCGATGTCGGCGATCTCGTTCTTCGTCGTCCTGCGGTTCGTCAAGGAGACCCGCGGACGCACCCTGGAGGCGGCCGGCTGATCACCGGCGGCCGCCCGGATTAGCCGACGCCGGGACCAGCGCTACCCAGATCCGAGGACTCTTCCACCTCGGACCGGATACCGACGACCCAGCCGGTGATCTGGCGGGCCAGATCCTGCGCGGTGAGACCGAGCTCCTTGAGGATCTGATCCCGCGACGCATGGTCCAGGAATCGTTGCGGCACACCGACATCCCTCGAGGGCGTGTCAACGCCCGCGGCGCGCAGTGCCGCCGACACGCTGGAGCCGATGCCACCGTGCAGTCCGCTGTCCTCGACCGTGACGACCATGCGGAAGTCCTCGGCGAGCGCGACCAGCGACTCGGGCACCGGCAGCACCCAGCGCGGGTCGACGACCGCGGCACTGATCCCCTGCTGCTCGAGCCGGACGGCCGTCTCGAGCGCCACCTCGGCGAAGGGGCCGACGGCGACGATCAGCACGTCGCCCGTGCGCGCCTCCGGCATGCGCAGCACATCCACCGTGCCGTCGAGTCGCTCGATCGCCGGAATGTCCTCGGCAACAGCGCCCTTCGGGAACCGCAGCGCGGTCGGACCGTCGCTGACCGCGAGCGCCTCGGCGAGTTCCTCGCGCAGCGAAGCCGCATCCCTTGGCGCGGCGACGCGGATGCCCGGCACGATCCCGAGCAACGAGAAGTCCCACATGCCGTTGTGGCTGGCCCCGTCCGGACCGGTGATCCCCGCCCGGTCGAGCACAATCGTCACGGGCTGATCGAGCAGCGCCACATCCATCAGCAGCTGGTCGAAGGCGCGGTTGAGGAAGGTCGAGTACACCGCGACCACCGGGTGCAGCCCGCCGAGCGCGAGGCCGGCCGCGGAGGTGAGCGCGTGCTGCTCGGCGATGCCGACGTCGAACATCCGGTCAGGGAACCGGTCGCCGAAGGCCGCGAGGCCGGTCGGCCCCGGCATCGCCGCGGTGATCGCGACGATGTCCTTGCGGCGCTCGGCCTGGGCGACGAGCTCCTCGGAGAACACCGAGGTCCAGTCCGCCGCGGGCTCGGAGGTCGACCGCCCGGTGAGCGGATCGATGACGCCGGTTGCGTGCATCTGATCGGCAACGTGGTTCTCCGCATGGGCGTAACCCATGCCCTTGCGCGTCACCGCGTGCACGATCACGGGGCCACCGAAGGACTTCGCGCGTCGCATCGCCGACTCGAGCGCGGCCTCGTCGTGGCCGTCGACCGGACCCAGGTACTTGATGCCGAGGTCGGTGAACATGACCTGCGGGCTCACCATGTCCTTGATCCCGGCCTTCATGCCGTGCAGGAGCTGGTACGCGGCGCGCCCGACCCACGGCATCTTCTTGACCATCCGCCTGCTGTTGTCGAGCACCCTCTCGTAGCCGGGCTGCAACCGCAGCGCCGCGAGGTGATCGGCGAGCCCACCGATGGTCGGGGCATAGGAGCGACCGTTGTCGTTGACGACGATGACGACCGAGCGATTGCGGCCGGCCGCGATGTTGTTGAGTGCCTCCCAACACATTCCGCCGGTCAACGCGCCGTCGCCGACCACGGCGACCACGTGCCGGTGCTGCCCGGTCAGCTCGAAGGCCTTCGCAAGACCGTCCGCATAGGACAACGCGGCGGAGGCATGGGAGGACTCGACCCAGTCGTGTTCGCTCTCGGCGCGGCACGGGTAACCGGACAGCCCGCCCTGCTTGCGCAGTGAGTCGAACCGGTCCATCCGGCCGGTGACCATCTTGTGCACGTAGGCCTGATGGCCGGTGTCGAAGATGATCGGATCGGAGGGCGAGTCGAAGACCCTGTGCAGCGCCAAGGTGAGCTCGACGACGCCCAGGTTCGGCCCGAGGTGGCCGCCGGTGGCGGAGACCTTCTGCACGAGGAAATCACGGATCTCCGTGGCGAGCTCCCGCATCTCGGCGGGGCTCAGCGCGCGCAGATCGGTGGGCGCCTGGATTCGAGAAAGGACACCCAACGAGATCGCTCCCTCCAGAGACACAGCAAGAACTGCGTGAACACGGCGTCGACACCGTGCCGACCGACCCAGTCTACGGAGTCCGGATCCGACAACTGCCCGACGTCCCGTCCACCCGCGCGGCGCGACGGCGTTGCCTGCTCATTATGCCGAACTTCGGTGACCGAGGTCACCGCCGTGGACCTAGGCTGAGCCCATGCGCAACGTCGTGGACGGCCTCATCGGGGAAGTGTTCGCACTGTGCCGGGAGAACCGCACCGGAGAACTCGCCGACTACATCCCGGAACTCGCCGCCGTCGCGCCCGACTCGTTCTCCCTGTGCATTGCCACCTCCGACGGCTACGTCTACGAGTCGGGCGACGCACACACCGAGTTCACCATCCAATCCATCTCGAAACCGCTCACCTACGGTCTTGCACTGGCCGATCGCGGCCTGAGCGCCGTCGCCGAGAAGATCGACGTCGAACCGTCCGGGGAGCCGTTCAACGAGATCAGCCTCGACCCCGTCACGGAGCGGCCCCGCAACCCGATGATCAACGCGGGCGCGATCGCGGCCGCCTCGCTGATCGACGGGGACGATCCCGGGCATCGATTCGAGCGGCTGCGCCGGTGCTACTCCCGCTACGCGGGCCGCGAGCTCTCGCTCAACGAGGCGGTCTACCGGTCGGAGGCGCGGACCGGTCACCGCAACCGTGCCATCGGCCACATGCTGCGCTCGTTCGGCATCATCGCGGACGACCCCGACGCGGCCGTCGACCTGTACTTCCGGCAGTGCTCGATCGACGTCACCTGCCGCGACCTCGCGGTGATGGGCGCGACGCTGGCGAACAACGGGGTCAATCCGGTCACCCACGAGCGGGCCCTGGCGCCCGACCTCGTCGAACGGGTGCTCAGCGTGATGACCACCTGCGGGATGTACGACGCCGCGGGCGACTGGGTGACGCAGGTGGGCCTGCCCGCCAAGAGCGGTGTCGGCGGCGGCGTGCTCGCGGTGTTGCCCGGTCAGATCGGGATCGCGGTGTACTCGCCGCGCCTGGACGCCCACGGCAACAGCGTCCGCGGGGTCCAGGCGTGCCGGGAGCTCTCGAAGGAACTCGAACTGCACTTCCTGCACGTGACGCGGGCGGCCAAGTCCGCGGTCAGATCGAGCTACTCGGTCGCGGAGGCACCGTCGAGGCAGCGGCGCGGGCCCGCCGAACGCGACTCGCTCGAGAAGTTCGGGCGCCGCGCGCGGATCTACGAACTGCACGGCGACCTGCTGTTCGCGGGCACCGAGACGGCGGTGCGCGAGATCACCGCGCAGAGCAACGAACTCGAGGCGGTCGCCGTGGACATCCGGCGGGTGGACGACGTCAGCGGGGTCGCGAGCAGGATGCTGTCGGACCTGTACGACGACCTCGGCGCCAAGGGCTGCCAGCTCGCGCTCGTGGACCCCGACGGCCTACTGGGGCACACCACCTCCGGGCTGGTTCCCGCCGCGGGCGGCCGGGTCTTCGTCGATCTCGATGCCGCGCTCGAGTGGTGCGAGGACACCCTCCTGGACCGGCACTGCGCGGGCGCAAGGCTGCCGGAGTCGATCACGCTCGCCCAGCACCCCCTCTTGTCGACGCTCAGCGCCGAGCAGTTCGACAGATTCGCGGGCGAGCTGGAGATCCGGACCATCGGCCAGGGCGAGGTGATCGTGCATCGCGGCGATCCGGCCGCAGGCATCTTCCTGATCCTCGCCGGACGGGTGAGCAACACCCTGCAGGGCGCGGACGGACTCCCCCACCGGATCACCACACTCGCGCCGGGCATGACGTTCGGCGAGATGCCGACGCTGATCGGGGAACGCTTCCTCGGCGACGTGCGCGCCGACACCGATGTTTGCTTGGCTGTGCTGCCGCCGGACCGTTTCGCCCGCCTCGGCGCCGAGGCACCCGGCCTCAAGATTGCGCTTCTCGAACGGTTGGCGGCGGGCGCATATGCCCAGATGGAGGCCGCGATCCGTTCGTTGGCGCCGCGCGGCCGCCTCGGCTGAACCGCCTGCCACCCCGCCGATCCCACCCACGCTGTCGTACCCCGCGCCTACGCTCGAAAACTACGTTGCCGTCGACCGCAGGATCGGAGAAGGTACCCACATGACCTTGAACGCAGGACTCGCGATCGAAACCGAAGGACTGGTCAAACGGTTCGGATCCAACGTCGCGGTCGACGGTGTCGACCTCTCCGTTCCCTCCGGCGGGGTGTACGGCGTCCTCGGCCCCAACGGGGCCGGCAAGACCACCACGATCCGGATGCTCGCGACGCTGCTCGAGATCGACGGCGGCAGCGCAAGGGTGCTCGGGCACGATGTCGCCAGGGAAGCGGACACGGTCCGCAGCAAGGTCGCCTTGACCGGCCAGTTCGCCTCGCTGGACGAGGACCTGTCCGGAACCGAGAACCTGGTGCTGCTCGCCCGGTTGTTCGGCTTCTCGAGGGCCGCCGCCAAGGCCAGGTCCGAACAGCTGCTGACGGCCTTCGACCTCGTCGAGGCAGGCCCGCGCCAGGTGAAGACGTTCTCCGGCGGCATGCGCAGGCGCCTGGACATCGCGGCCAGCATCATCGTCACACCGGAGCTGATCTTCCTCGACGAACCGACCACCGGACTCGATCCGCGCAGTCGCAACCAGGTCTGGGAGATCGTCCGGGCCCTGGTCGCGGGCGGCACCACCGTGCTGCTCACCACCCAGTACCTCGACGAGGCCGACCAGCTCGCCGACCGGGTGGCGGTGATCGACCACGGCAAGGTCATCGCGGAGGGCACAACAGGCGAGCTCAAGGCCTCGGTCGGGTCGGGCGCCCTGCACGTGCGCGTCGCGGATCAGTCGAGGCGGGACGACGCGGCAGTCCTGCTCGGCGACGTCCTCGGCGTCGAGATCAGCAGGGAATCCGATCCGGCCGCCCTGACGGCGCGGATCGACGACCCGCAGCGGGTCGCCCGCGCGCTGCCCGCGCTCGACGAGGCGGGCATCTCGGTGACCACCTTCGCGCTCGGACAGCCGAGCCTCGACGAGGTGTTCCTCGCGCTCACCGGCCGTCCGGCCGAATCGGAAGACGACACGGCATTCGTGAAGGAGACGGCATCATGACATCGACCTCCGTGCAATCACCGTCGGTTGCGCCCGCGGTCAGCGACGTGCTGCAGCTCTCGGGTCCGCGACCGGCGCGGCCGAACGCGCTGTCGACGTCGCTCTCCTTCGGGTGGCGGGCGCTGCTCAAGATCAAGCACGTGCCCGAGCAATTGTTCGACGTCACGATGTTTCCGATCATGTTCACCCTGATGTTCACGTACCTGTTCGGCGGCGCCCTCGCCGGCTCCACCGAGGCGTACGTGCAGTTCCTGATCCCGGGCATCCTGGTGCAGACGGTCGTCATGATCACCATGTACACCGGGTTGACGCTGAACAAGGACATCGAGAAGGGCGTCTTCGACCGGTTCCGGTCCCTGCCGATCTGGCGGCCCGCGCCGCTGGTCGGGGCCCTCTTCGGCGACGTGGTCCGCTACACGATCGCCTCGGTGATCGTGATGGTCCTCGGACTGATCCTCGGTTTCCGACCGCAGGGCGGGGTCGTCGGCGTGGTGGCCTCCATCGCGCTGCTACTGCTGTTCTCGTTCAGCATGTCCTGGGTCTGGACCATGTTCGCGATGCTGATGCGCACCGAGCAGGCGGTGATGGGCGTGTCGATGTTCATCCTGTTCCCGCTCACCTTCGCGAGCAACATCTTCGTCGACCCGTCCACCATGCCCAGCTGGCTCCAGGCCTTCGTGAACGTCAATCCGATCAGCAAGCTGGTGACCGCGATTCGCGGGTTGATGGCGGGCACCGTCGAGCTCGGCGATCTGGCCATCGTGCTCGGCTGGTGTGCCGGTTTCATCCTGATCTTCGGGCCCATCACGATGCGCCTGTACAACCGGAAGTCATGACCGCGCAGATGAAATCGTCCGTCACCGTCCTCGGCCACGGCTCGGCGGCCGCGACTCCCGACATCATGCGGATCACGGTATCGGTGGAGGTTCGCAGCCAGGAGGTCACCGGCGCATTCGAACGGGCTGGGCACACCGCCCGTTCGGTGTCCGAGGCGCTCCGCGAGGCCGGCGTCTCCCCGGCCGACGTCGCCACAACGGGACTGTCCGTGCACGCGGACACCGTGTGGCAGGAGAACCAGGGTCAGCAGGTGGTCGGCTACATCGCGAGCACCACGCTGTCGGTGACGCTGCGCGATCTGTCTACCCCCGGTCAGATCATCGCCGACTGCGTCGGGGCGGGCGGGGACGACGTCCGGCTCGGTGGTCTCGAGCTGGGGATCTCGGATCAGGCCGGGCTGCTGAGTCGGGCCAGGGACGCGGCCTTCGCCGATGCCCTCGCGAAGGCGAGGCAGTACGCGGCGCTCTCGGGGCGCGAACTCGGCAAGGTCGTCGAGGTGTCCGAGGACGTCGACTCGCCGCCGATGCCCCGGCCGATGGTGCGGGCGATGAAGGCGTCTGCCGATGCCATGCCGATCGAACGCGGTGAGACCGAGCTGTCGGCGACGGTGCGGGTGCGCTGGACCCTGATCTGACCCCGAAAAAACGCCCGTGACCTGCATCACCTGTGCCAAAGATCTCGTTCCCAGAGTTTGGGAAGGCGCGGGCCGGTCGGCGACACTGGTGTCGTGATCCCCTACCTCGTTCTCTCCTCGGTACTGATCGCGCTCGTGGGCGTGGTCGCCATCGGCCGCCGGACCAACGGCGGGCAGGCCTTCAATCTCGAGCAGTTCCGCTCGCAGGCACCGTTGGCGGGCGTCCTGCCCGCGGACCATCGCCCGCGCCGCGAGTACCACGATCTGGTGGCGGCATACATCAACGCCGACGTGTACCGGGCGGTCTGAGCCCGGTACGTCCCCTCTGCCGAACACAACAGTGCGGCCCACCCCCGCTGAGGGTGGGCCGCACTGTTGTGTTCGGGACGAGCCCGGCTCCTAGACCTTCTCGTACTCCACGTCCGCCGCGGAGGGCTTGAGGTCGATGGTGGTCCGCAGCGGCTTGTTCGGCAGGAAGATCACCGCGATGACGGTGACCACCGCGACGGCCGCCGCGATCAGGAAGATCCGACCGGTCGCGTCGCCGTAGGCCATCCGGATCACGTCCTGCACGGGCTCCGGCAGTACCTTCAGGTTGAGGTTGCCGCCGCCACCGGGCGTGTGGGTGTCGATGCCGAGCTTCGCGAATCCCTCCGCGGTGAGGTCGGTGACGCGGGTGGCCAGCACCGAGCCGAGCACCGAGACGCCGATCGCGCCGCCGAAGGTCCGGAAGAAGGCGACCACACTGCTGGCGGCACCGATGTTGTGGACGCTCACCGTGTTCTGCACCGCCAGGACGACGTTCTGCATCAGCATGCCGGTGCCGAGGCCGAGCAGCGCGATCATCAGCCCGATCAGCCACATGTGGGTCTCGTGGTCGATGGTGCTCAGCAGCAGGAAGCCGATGAGCTGCAGGATGGAGCCCGCGACGACGAATCCCTTCCACTTGCCGAACTTGGTGATCAGCTGGCCCGAGCCGACGGTGCCGACCAGCATGCCGAACACCATCGGGATCGTCAGCAAACCGGCCTCGGTCGGAGTGTGCCCGCGCGCGGTCTGGAAGTACTGGCCGAGGAACGTGGTGGCACCGAACAGTCCGACGCCCACCGCAACCGAGGAGATGATGGCGAGCGCGGTGGTCCGCTCGGTGACGATCTTGAGCGGGATGATCGGCGAGGCTGCCTTGCTCTCGACGAAGACGGTGGCGATCAGCAGCAGCAGGCCGATGCCCACGAGCACCGCGGACTCGGTCGAGACCCAGTCGTAGTAGGTGGCCTTGCCCGCGAAGGACACCCAGATCAGCAGCACCGAGACGCCCGCCGTCAGCAGGGTCGCGCCGAGCCAGTCGATCTTGACGCCGTCCTTGCGGTCGGTCTCGATGTGCAGTGTCTTCTGCAGCAGGACGAGCGCGATCACGGCGAGGGGGACGCACACGAAGAAGCACCAGCGCCAGCCGAGACCGTCGGCGATGACGCCACCGAGGACAGGGCCACCGGCCATGGACACCGCCATGACCCCACCCATGTATCCGGAGTACCTGCCGCGATCACGCGGCGGGATGATGCTTCCGATGATGGCGACGACGAGCGCGGTCAGCCCGCCCATACCGATGCCCTGGATCACGCGGGCGCCCAACAGGATCGGCACGTTGGGAGCGAACCCGGCGATGACCGAGCCGATCACGAAGATCACGATCGCCGACTGGACCAAGACCTTCTTGTTGTAGAGATCGGCCAGTTTGCCCCAGATCGGCGTCGACGCGGCGGTGGCCAGCAGCGCGGTGGTGATGACCCAGGCGAACTGGGTCTGGCTGCCGTTGAGGTCGCCGATGATCGTCGGCAGGGCGGTGGAGACGATGGTCGAGCTGAGCAGCGCGGTGAACAGCGCCGCGAGCAACCCCGCGAGAACCTCGAGGATCTCGCGGTGCGTCATCAGCACCTCCTCGCCCGGTGGGGCGGCGTGGCGCGTCTGGGATTCGGTTTCGGTCATGTGGGTGTACTCCCCTGGTTCTGAGAATCTGCGTCGGACACGGTTCTCCGTACCGGCGGGGTCATGAAGGTGTGCTTGAGCCGACGGAGCGAGGTCATGGCCTCGTGGGCCTCTTCCTCGCTCCATTCGCCGAGCAGGGTGCGTAGGCGATCGGCCCGGCGTTCTCTGTTCTCCCTCAGGAGCTCCGTCCCGGACTCCGAGAGCCGCACGAGCGAGACCCTTCCGTCCTCCGGATCGGCGTGCCGCTCGACGAACCCGGCGTCCACCAGATCCGCGATCTGACGACTCAACGACGACTGACTGACGCACAGATTGGAGGCGAGCTCCATCTGTCGGCATTGGCCGACGGTCGCGAGCACGTGCAGCACCCCGAGAAGTGCGGGCGGAAGTCCGCTCGTGTCGGCACCGCCGAGGATGTGGCGCAACGCCCTACCGAAGAGAAAGACCTCCTCTACGAGGTCCTCCGCGGTAGCGGTCTGCACGGCCATGGGCTCCCCTGAACAGAGTGATTGATGCTTGCGGTACGCAACTATATATTGGTTGCATTACCCATGCAAGTTAATGTCTGTCATCCCGGGCAGCGGCGACCTCAGTAGAATCGGAAGTGCACACAGTCATGTGCGCATGGATCACCATCACCTCGGGCGGAGGTGAGAACACACAATGTGGCAGGACATGATGAACATGTTCATGGCCTGGATGCATCAGATGGGCTGGCAGATGCCCATGATGCCGATGATGCCCATGATGTGACGCCACCCCGGCAACGGGCCCGTCTGGATGGACCGCGCGCCGTACCCGCTACCGCGTCAGCAGCGCGAGACACTCCACATGATGGGTCATCGGGAAGGCGTCGAAGGCGCGCACCTGCTCGAGCCGGTACCCCTGCGCGAGGTACAGCCCGACATCGCGTCCGAACGCGGCCGGATCGCAGCCGATGTGGATCACCCGGCCGGGGCCCGCGTGCGCGAGCGCCTCGATGACCTCACGGCCGGCACCGGACCGGGGCGGGTCCAGCACCACCGCGCCCACAGGAACCGGCAGCTCCCCCACCACCTTCTCCACCCGGGCCGCACGCAACTGCACCTGCCCGAGATCGGCCAGCGCGCGCCTGCCGTCGTCGACCGCGCCGCGCCCCGACTCGACCGACACCACCTCGCCGTCCGGACCCACCTGCTCGGCCAGCTCGGCGGCGAACACGCCGACCCCGCCGTAGAGATCCCAGGCGATCGAGCCGGGCGCGGCCTCCGCCCACTCGGCGACCACCGACGAATAGGCCTGTGCCGCACCACGATGCGCCTGCCAGAAACCGGTTGCCGACAGCTCCCACTCGCGTCCACCGACCCGCTCCACGGCGCGGCCGCTGCCCTCCACCACGTGCTCGCGGCGTGGACCCGCCTGTGCGGCCCGCCTGGCGGTTGCGCCGCGGCGGCCCGGACTGCGGCGGCCGGTGCTCGAGACCTTCGCGGGCTCGATCTCCACCACGTGCCTGGCGCCGTCGCCGTCCACCGTCACCTGGATCTCCCCGCCCGGCCGCCAATCCCGCTCGGCCAGGCCCTGATACGTGCCCAGTACCGGTTGCGGACACAGCAGGTCGGTGATCACCTGCGAGCTGCGGTAGCCGTGGAAGCCGGCCCTGCCTTCGCGGTCGACCGCAAGCCGGAGCCTGGTTCGCCAGCCGGTGCCGTCGTCGGTGCCCGGCAGCTCCTCGACCTCGACCTCCCGCTCTATGCCTGCGATCCTGCGGAGCTGCTCGGCGACCACCGAGGACTTCATCGCGCGCTGCGCGTCCAGGGTGGCGTGCGAGAAGTCGCAACAGCCGGCCCCGCCCGGCCCGGAGATCGGGCAGCGAGCCGACACTCGCGCCGGTGAGGCCTCCACGATCTCCACCGCGTCCGCGCGGCAGAACGAGCCGCCGCGGTCCTCGGTGATCTCGGCCAGGACCAGCTCACCGGGCAACCCGTGCCGGACGAACACCACCCGGCCCTCGTGCCTGGCGACGCAGAAGCCGCCGTGGCCCGGATTCCCGAGCCGGACCTCGATGCTGCGGCCGTACCAGCTCTCGCTCACCGGCCGTTGTCCTCCGCGGCGTCGAATCCACGCCTGGTACCGCCCGGCACCGCCTGGATCCGTTCGCGCTTGGCCCGTTCCGAGGAACTGAGCTGCCACGGCACGCTCGTGACCATCACGCCCGGCTGGAACAGCAGGCGGCTCTTGAGCCGCAACGCACTCTGGTTGTGCAGGATCTGCTCCCACCAGTGTCCGACCACGTACTCCGGGATGAACACCGTCACGACCTCACGGGGCGAATCGCGCCGCACCCGCCTGACGTAGTCGAGGACCGGCTTGGTGATCTCGCGGTAGGGCGACTCGATCACCTTGAGCGGCACGGTGATATCGCTGTTCTGCCACTCACGGACCAGCGCCCGGGTGTCCGCCTCGTCGACGTTCACCGTGACCGCCTCCAGGGTGTCGGGCCGGGTGGCGCGGGCGTAGGCGATCGCGCGCATCGTCGGCATGTGCAGCTTCGACACCAACACGATCGAATGGGTCCTACTCGGCAGCACGCCGTCCCACTCCTGCTCGTCCAGCTCCGCCGCGACGCTGTCGTAATGCCTGCGGATCGACTTCATCACCACGAAGATCGCGACCATGGCCACGATCGCGATCCAGGCACCCGCCGCGAACTTGGTGATCAGCACGATGATCAGAACGGCACCCGTCATGGCGAGGCCGATGGAGTTGATGACGCGCGAGCGCTTCATGCGCCGCCGCGCCGCCGGGTCGGTCTCGCTCTTGAGGTGCCGGGTCCAGTGCCTGATCATGCCCGTCTGGCTCAGCACGAACGAGACGAACACCCCGACGATGTAGAGCTGGATCAGCTTGGTGACCTCGGCCCCGAAGAAGACGACAAAGGCGATAGCGGCGCCGGACAGGAACAGGATGCCGTTGCTGAAGGCCAATCGGTCTCCGCGCGTGTGCAGCTGCCGGGGCAGGTAGCGGTCCTGCGCGAGGATCGAGCCGAGCACGGGGAATCCGTTGAAGGCGGTGTTCGCCGCGAGCACCAGGATCAGCGCCGTGACGGTCGCGATGAAGTAGAAACCGATCGGGAACCCCGAGAACACCGCCTCGGCGATCTGCGCGATCAGCGTCTTCTGCTGGTAGCCCTCCGGCGCATTGGTGAGCTGCTCGGCCGGGTCGTGTGCGTACACGATCCCGATCTTCTGGGCCAGGGTGATGATGCCCATCAGCAGGACGATCGCGATCGCGCCGAGCAGGAACAGGGTGGTGGCCGCGTTGCGGGACTTGGGCTTCTGGAAGGCGGGCACCCCGTTGCTGATCGCCTCGACCCCGGTCAGCGCCGCGCAACCGGACGAGAACGCGCGGGCGATCAGGAAGGCGAACGCGACACCGTAGAGCTGAGTGTTCTCCGCGTGTAGATCGAATCCTGCCGACTCGGCCTTCACGTCGTCGCCGAGCACGAAGATCCGGAACAGCCCCCACCCGAGCATCAGGAACATGCCGATGATGAAGGCGTACGTGGGAATGGCGAACGCGGTCCCCGACTCTCGGATACCGCGCAGATTGATCGCGGTGAGGATCGCGATGGCCGCGACCGCGAACAGCACCTTGTGGGTGGCGACGAACGGAACCGCGGAACCGATGTTCGAGGCGGCCGAGGAGATCGAGACGGCCACGGTGAGCACGTAATCGACCATCAGCGCGCTGCCGACCGTCAGGCCTGCCGTCGGACCGAGATTCGTGGTGGCCACCTCGTAGTCGCCACCGCCCGAGGGGTACGCGTGCACGTTCTGCCGGTAGCTGGCAACGACGACCGCCATCACCGCGCAGACGGCGAGCCCGATCCAGGGCGTGTACATGTACGCGGAGATGCCCGCCACGGACAGGACGAGGAAGATCTCCTCCGGCGCATAGGCGACCGAGGACATCGCATCGGAGGCGAAGACCGGCAGCGCGATTCGCTTGGGGAGCAGTGTGTGCCCCAGCTTGTCGCTGCGGAACGGTCTACCTACCAGCAGCCGCTTGGCAGCGGTCGAGAGCTTTGACACCGCCAAAGCGTAATCCGTCCGAACCGATCCAGTGCCATCCGCCGTCGACTTCGCCAAATCGCGACGTGCGCGGACACCGCCGAACCGGGGACGGTACCGTTCGAATCGAGGGTCGTCGCCACCGCGGCGGCCGCGGCACAGCGTCGGAAAGCCGACGAGCGGAGGCGAACGGTGTACGTAGTCGTGATGGGGTGCGGCCGGGTCGGATCGGCCCTCGCGGCCGGCCTGAACCGGATCGGCCACGAGGTCGCGATCATCGACCGCGATCCCGACGCCTTCCGGCGTCTTGACCCCGGATTCACCGGCCACCGTGTCGTCGGAATGGGATTCGACCGCGATGTCCTGCTCAAGGCGGGCATCGAACGGGCCGAGGCCTTCGCCGCGGTCTCCTCCGGCGACAACTCGAACATCATCTCCGCCCGGGTGGCCAGGGAGAACTTCGGCGTGAGCCGGGTCGTGGCCCGGATCTACGACGCCAAGCGCGCGGCCGTGTACGAACGCCTCGGCATCCCCACCGTGGCCACTGTGCCGTGGACCACCGACCGGTTCCTGCACCACCTCACCCGCGAGAGTCACACCACCAAGTGGCGCGACCCCTCCGGCACCGTCGCGGTCGCGGAACTCGATCTGCACGAGGACTGGGTCGGCCACCAGGTCACCGAACTCGAGGAGCACACCGGGTCCAGGGTCGCCTTCCTCATCCGTTTCGGCACCGGGGTCCTCCCCGACCGCCGCACGGTGATCCAGGCCGACGACCAGGTGTACGTCGCCGCCGTCTCCGGGACGGTCGCCGAAGCGGTCGCGCTTGCCGCCACCGCGCCGCCATCGGACTCCTGATGAGCACCTTCCCGCAGGCGTCGCCGACCGCGGCGCACGAATCGCCAACAGACCCGAACGGATGGACCCGATGAGAGTCGCAATCGCCGGAGCAGGCGCGGTCGGCCGATCGATCGCCCGCGAGCTGATCCGAGGCGACCACCACGTGATGCTGCTCGAGCGCAATCTCGAGCACGTCGACCCCGAGGCGATCCCGGACGCGGTGTGGGTGCACGCCGATGCCTGCGAGCTGGCCCTGCTGGAGTCCGCCGAGCTCGAGTCCTACGACGTCGTGATCGCCGCGACCGGCGACGACAAGGTCAACATCGTGGTCAGCCTCCTGGCCAAGACCGAGTTCGCCGTGCGGCGCGTCGTCGCCCGGGTGAACGACCCCCGCAACGAATGGCTCTTCGACGACTCCTGGGGCGTCGACGTCGCCGTGTCCACCCCGCGCATGCTCGCCTCGCTGGTCGAGGAGGCGGTCTCGGTCGGCGATCTGGTCCGCCTGATGACCTTCCGGCAGGGTCAGGCGAACCTGGTGGAGATCACCCTGCCCGCGGACACCGAGCTGGCCGGTAAGCCTGTCCGCAAGATCCAGCTGCCCCGCGACGCCGCCCTGGTGACCATCCTGCGGGGCGGTCGGGTGATCGTCCCGCAGCAGGACGACCCGATCGAGGGCGGCGACGAGCTGCTCTTCGTCGCCTCCGTCGAGGTCGAGGACGAGCTGCGTGCCGCGGTCGGCGTCAAGCGCTGATCCAAAGGTTCCGAATTGTCATGTAATTGAATTTGTGACCGCATTGTCCGATATCGGGCAATGCGGTCACAAATGAGACGCCCCCGAATTCGGCGGACACAATTCACGGAACGTGCGGTACGTCACAGCCGATGCACCGCACACAATTACCGCGCGCATTGCGCATGCTCGCGGGTGTCGTTCGCTAGGAGCGCTCGTCACCCGAACCATTCGACTGGGCGCCGCGATCGTCCGATTCCACTCCGGCCTCGGGCTCGGTCTCCGCGTCGGCCCCTGCCTCGACCAAGGCCTCGGCGGCACGGTCGGCGCGCCGCACCAACCAGACCGTCGCCACCAGGACCAGCGCGGTCAGCGGCCAGCCCATCGCGATGCGCGAGACCGCGAGCCAACCGGTGTGATCGGTGTCGTAGAGCTGCGACTGCACCAGGTAGCGGGCACCGAACACGAGCGCCCACGCGGCCGTGGCGAGGTCATAGGCCCGGATCGCGGCCCGGCTGCCCCGCCACGAATTGCCGTGGCCGTTGAGGAATCCCCACAGCACGCCGACCAGCGGCCAGCGGAGCAGGATCGAGAGCAGGAAGACCCCTGCGTACGCGAGACTCGTGTAGATCCCGAACAGGAAGTACCCCTTGGCATCCCCGGTCCGGTAGGCGATGAAGGCGCAGACGCCGACGCCGAGGAAGCCCGAGATCGCGGGCTGGATCGCACCCTTGGCGACCACCCGCCACACCAGGACCGCGGCCGCAACGCCAAGGGCCCCCCAGATGGCCGCCGTGAGGCCCCAGATGCTGTTGATCGGGACGAAGACCAGGATCGGCAGGGTCGAGTAGACCAGCCCACTGACTCCGCCGAGCTGTTCGAGAATGGACTGCTCTTGCCTGTCGGTCACCCGACGAGACTGCCACATGTACCGGCGATGGCTACGAATCGCCTCGTAGCTCGTAGTACGGGTTGTAGATGACCTTCTGTCCGTTGCGCTCACCGACGCGCCCGCGGACGAGCAGGGTCTTGCCCGGCTCGATCCCCGCGATCCGGCGCCTGCCGATCCACACCAGCGTCACGGCCTCGGTTCCGTCGAAGAACTCGGCCTCCATGTTCGCGGTCGAGGCCTTGGCACACGTCTCGACGCTGCGTAGCCGCCCGAGCATGGTGACCTCCTCACCGCGACTACAGTCGCAGGCGCGCTGTGCGCCCGACGCCTGCGACGATTCCACCATTGCCTCGGCATCGAGTTGATCGAGGTCCTCGGTGAGCCGGCGGGTCAGCCGACGAAAATAGCCTGTGGCCGCGAGTGCCATAGCGCGCTCCTGGAGCAGGTGCGGTGCGACTGTTTTCGCCCCGCTTGTAGGTCTGTGTGATCGCCACTGTAGACCCATCCCGAACCGCGAACCACACCACTGTGAGGAGTGTCCCGGCCACCGGGCGAATAGCCGATCACGGCCGTGACCGCACCCGTGTGGCACCGGCCCGCGCCGTCGGTGCGACCATCGACTGATGCAGGAGATGACATGGCCGCGGGCGGCGGTGGTGCTGCCGGGAACCGGGTCGGACGCACACTTCGCGGAGAAGGCGTTCTCGGGCGCGTTGACGCAGGTCGGGGTGGAGGTCATCGCCGTGGAGCCCGACCCGCGGCGAGTGGTCGAGAGCTACCTCGACGCGATGGACGCGGCAGCGGACCGGCACGGACGGATCCTCGTCGGCGGCGTGTCGATCGGAGCCGCGGTTGCGGCGCAGTGGGCCGCCCGCAACCAGTCCCGCGTGGCCGGGGTGCTCGCGGCGCTGCCCGCCTGGATCGGCGACCCGGCCGACGCCCCTGCGGCCATGAGTGCCACCGTGACCGCGCGCATGCTGCGCGCGGACGGGCTCGACGCCGTGACCAGCGCGATGATCGAGACCAGCCCGGCGTGGCTGGGCGGCGAGCTGGAGCGGTCCTGGCGATCGCAGTGGCCACACCTGCCCAGCGCCCTCGAGGAGGCCGCGGCCTACCACGGCCTCGTCGAGGAACATCTCGCACGGATCACCGTGCCGGTTGGCATCTGCGCGGCCACCGACGACCCGGTTCACCCCATCGCGGTGGCCCGGCGATGGGTGACCGTGCTCCCGTCGGCCTCGCTGGCCACGGTCACCCTCGACGAGATCGGTGCCGACCCCGGAATCCTCGGCCGGTCCTGCCTGACCGCCCTTTCCTCCTCCTGATCGGCCGCAGAGCCGATCAGCGTCGCAGCTGCTGCATGGCCGAGCCGGATCCGCCCGGACGCTCCTCCGGCGGCAGGGTGTGATCCTGGGCGGCGGCAGCGGCGGCCTGGGCCGCGGCAGCGGCCTCGGCGACGGCGGCCTCCTGGACCTCCGCCGTCTGCTGGGCCTGCGCGGCCTGCTGTTGCGCCTGCATCTGCTGCTGCTGGGCCGCGATCAGCTGCTCGGCCAGCATCTGCGGGAGCACCACGGGGAGGGGGGTCCGCACCGGGTACGGCTCGGCGCCACGGTTGACCACCGTGCCCGCGAGGATCTCCCTGGCGATCGCGGTGAGCGGGGTCTCGAGGCCCGCGGACCCGACGGGGCCTGCCACCACGCACCGGATCATCCAGCGCGGGCCGTCGACGCCGATGAAACGCAGGTCGGCGTTCGGGGTGACCGCGTGCAGCTCGCGACCCCACGGGCCGCTCTGCACGCTGATCTCGGCCTGGTCCGCCCGCAGCGACTCCGCGAGGTCACCCGCGACCTCGCGCCACTGCCCCGGGGACTTCGGCGCGGCATAGGCCGCGATCGTGACCCGGCCGTGCTCGGTGACCAGGTGCACCGCCTGCGGGGTGCCGTCCGGGGCCATCTCCACCTGGATCTGACCGCCCTCGGGAAGCGGGACCTGCACCGATCCGAGGTCCAACCGGGATTGCGCCGCCCCCTCGGGGTCGTCGAGCTCGTCCCGGTCGTACGGCCCGCCCTCGGGCCGTACCTCGACCTCGAACTCGTCGACCTCGGCCTGTGCGTCGACGTCGTCGTGGAACTCCTCGAACTGGTCGAGGTCCTCGTCGGCGGCCTTCTTCTTACGTCCGAAAATCATCGTGCCCCTTCCTCGGGCAGTGCCGACACCGCGTGCAGGCTGGCATGTCCACCACTGGATCCGTATCCGCCCGCACCGCGCGTCGTCTCGTCGAGCGATGTGACCTCAACGAACGAGACCAACTCCACCCGCTGCACCAACAGCTGGGCGATCCGGTCACCGCGACTGATCGCGATCGGCGTGCGCGGATCGTGATTGATCAGACAGACCTTGATCTCACCGCGGTAACCCGCGTCGACCGTGCCCGGTGTGTTCACCACCGACAGACCGGACTTGGCGGCCAGTCCCGACCTGGGATGGATCAGCCCGACGGTGCCGACCGGGAGCGCAACGGCGATTCCGGTCCCCACCAGGGTCCGCTCCCCCGGCTCGATGGTCACGTCGACAGTGGAACAGAGGTCGACACCCGCGTCGCCCACGTGGGCGCGCTGCGGGATCGGCATGTCGGGATCAAGGCGCAGCAGCTCGATGGCTGGAAGATCGCTCACGCGCACCGAGACTACTCTGGATACGTGCCCGAGAACCCTCAACCTGCCTCGACCGCCGCCACCGGCGGCAAGACCGACCCCACCGCGCCGATCTACTCGGAGCGACTGTGGGTACCGCTGTGGTGGTGGGCCGCCGGCCTCGCCGTCGCCGGCCTGCTCGCCGCGGAGGTACACATGGGGAATCCCGGCCTACTGGCCTGGTTGCCGTACCTGCTTCTGTTGCCCTTCCCGGTGTGGGTCCTGCTCTGGCTGAGCCGGCTGCGGATCGAGGTCGGCGCAGGCCCCGGACGCGGCGAACTGCGCGTCGGCAGGGCGAACCTGCCCCTTGACGTGATCTCGCGGGTCGCGGTGGTCCCCGCGACCGCGAAGTCCGCGGCGCTCGGCAGGCAGCTGGACCCCGCCGCCTACGTGCAACACCGAACCTGGATCAAGACGATGGTCCTGATCGTCCTCGACGATCCGGAGGATCCGACGCCGTACTGGCTGGTCAGCACCCGTAGGCCCGCCGAGCTGGCGGCCCTGCTGACGCCGTAGCGTCCCCGGAAACCACTGTGCCCGGCCTGCGAACAGGCCGGGCACGACTTTTGATACCGGGCCGGGGCGCCATGTGCCCCGGTCGGATCCACTACCTGAGCAGCGCCGTCAGGCTGCGCAATCCATGCAGATGAGCACGCCGCCGGCGTCGCTGGCGAGCCTGCTCCTGTGATGCACCAGGAAGCAGCTCGAACACGTGAACTCATCGGCCTGCTTCGGAACGACCCGGACCGACAGTTCCTCGCCGGACAGATCTGCTCCGGGCAGCTCGAACGACTCCGCGGTGTCCGACTCGTCGACGTCGACGACCGCGGACTGCGCTTCATTGCGCCGGGCCTTCAACTCTTCGAGCGAGTCCTCCGAAACCTCGTCGGATTCCGAACGCCTCGGTGCGTCGTAGTCGGTTGCCATCTCGTCTTCCCCTCGTCTTCTCTCGTCATCGATTCCCCCGGCCACACACCACAGCCGAATACACGAATCACCCGTGTGGCTGCATAACGCTCGGGGGCGCCGAATAGTGCCCAAAAGTTAGCGCAGGTAATATGATCTGCACCACATTTGGCCCTTCCGTCCGGTCCTCCAAACGCCTGTCGTGTACGACTGCGGCCGCCAGACAATAGCCGAACTCAGGAGAAAAGTCGCGGGCCATTCACCACACGTCGGAAACTGTCTGAAAATCGACACAAACGGCGGGCCGACCGTGACATTTCCGCGACATTCCGAGCCGTGACCGCGTCGACGACGATCCCGGCACCGCACTCTAGAGTGAGTGCGCACCGGCGCCACAGTGGCGCCTATCGGCGGCGCGGCGGAGAGGTCGGGACGAATCGTGGTTTCACTGATCACACAGGGTCACTCCACCGATGAGCAGGGCCGTCCGTTCCGCAGGCGGCGCGCCATGCCCGTCATCGTGCTGATCAGCATCCTCGCCCTGCTCGGCTCCGTGCTGTGGGTTCGCATCCTCACCAAGGACGAGGAGGTCTCCGCCGCGGTGACGTGCAACCTCCCGCAGCAGGCCTCACAGTCCGACCCGAACGCGCCGACCCCGCAGCCCCTCGGCAAGAAGGTGGACCCGACCACGCTGATGGACACCGAACCCACCACCCTCGCGGCGACCAGGGTCCGGGTCTTCAACGCCAACGGCGAACGCGGCCAGGCCGCGCAGGTGGCCGCGCAGCTGAGCGAGTACGGCTACGCGAGCGCCCCCGACGTCCAGGTCGGCAACGACCCCGTCTACGTCGACCAGAACATGCAGTGCCACGGCCAGATCCGTTTCGGCGCAAACGGTCTCGCCGCCGCCAGCGCCCTGTGGCTGGTCTCACCCTGCGCCGAACTGATCGAGGACCAGCGCCAGGACGACACCGTCGACCTCGCGCTCGGCACCTACTTCAGCGAACTCCGCCCGAACACCGACGCAGAAGAGGTGCTGGCCGTACTGAAGGAGCCCGCGCCCGGCGGCATGGCCGCCGCGCCCGTGGACATCAGCCTCCTCAAGGCCGCCCGCACCGCTCGCTGCTGACGGGTCAGTCCGGGATCGGGTCGAACACGCCCGCCTCGGCGAAGACCTCGTCCAACTCGGCCGCGATCCCGGGGGCCGCAGCGACCACCACCTCGCCTCCAGCGCTCGTCGAGTCAGGCGCCGGCGTGCGGACCCGCGCGCCCGCCTCGCTCGCGATCAGCGAGCCCGCCGCCCAGTCCCACGGGCTGAGTCCGTGCTCGAAGTGCGCGTCGACGCGCCCCGAGGCCACCATGCACAGGTCGAGGGCTGCCGAACCGACCCGGCGGATGTCGCGCACCCGAGGCAGCACCCGACCGATCAGCTCGCCCTGCGCCTGCCTGCGGGACCGCCCGTAGCCGAACCCCGTCGCGAGCAGTGCCACCGACACGTCGGAGACCGGGTTGCACCGCAACTCGTGCTCGGTGCCGTCCGCCTCGAGCCGCGTCGCACCGTGCCCCAACGCCGCCGAATAGACGGCATCGGCCGGGACGTCCACCACCGCACCCGCCACCGAGACACCGTCGATCTGCGCGGCGACCGACACCGCGAAGGCGGGGATGCCGTACAAGAAGTTCACCGTTCCGTCGATGGGGTCGACCACCCAGCGCACGCCCTGGATCTGCTCGGCCTGTCCCCCGCCCTCCTCGCCGAGGATGGCGTCGTCCGGGCGCAGGCCCGCGAGCAGTCCTCGGATCAGTTCCTCGGTCTCGGTGTCCACGACGGTGACCGGATCGGTGGGGTGGCTCTTGGTGGCGACCGAACTGTCCTCCGTGAGGACGCCCGTGGCGGCGAACACCTCGGGGCGGCGAGCACGCACGTGCCGTGCGGCGGTGACGGCCACCCGGACCGCCACTTCACGCAGCGTGCGCGGATCGTCGGGACCGCCGGTGGCGTCACGTTCGGGGGTTGTCGGGATGGCAGCATGGGACCGCAAAGAAGGCACGCCCCATGGTGCCTCATCACCCGACTTCCGCGCCGGTCTTCTTCCAGACGATTAGGGTTTGCGCCATGACTGAATCGACCCAGGCCCTGCGGTCCGAGGACGGCAACGGCAGCAGCCGACGCGGGTTCGGCATCGACGTCGGCGGCAGCGGAGTGAAGGGTGGACTGGTCGATCTGCAGTCCGGTGAGCTGATCGGCGACCGGATCAAGATCGAGACCCCGCACCCGGCCACCCCCGAGGCCATCGCGGGCACCGTCGCGGAGATCGTCGCGCGGGCAGGCTGGGACGGCGCGGTCGGGATCACGCTGCCCGCCGTCGTCACCGGTGGGGTCGCGCGGACCGCGGCCAACATCGACAAGTCCTGGATCGGAACCGACGCGGCGGCCCTGTTCGGTCAGGCGCTCGGCGGCCGCCCCGTGACCGTGCTAAATGATGCCGACGCGGCTGGCGTCGCGGAGGACACCTACGGCGCGGGCAAGGACGTCGACGGTGTGGTCGTCCTGCTGACGTTCGGCACCGGGATCGGATCCGCGATCCTGCACAGGGGCGTCCTGCTCCCCAACACCGAGTTCGGGCACATGGAGGTCCACGGCAAGGAGGCAGAGCACCGCGCCGCCTCCTCGGTGAAGGAGACCAAGGGTCTGTCCTACAAGCAGTGGTCGGCTGAGGTCTCCCGGGTGCTCACCACGTTCGAGAACCTGCTGTGGCCCGACCTGTTCATCGCGGGCGGCGGCATCAGCCGCAAGAGCGAGAAATGGATCCCGTTGCTCACCAATCGCACCCCCGTCGTGCCCGCCGCGCTGCTGAACACGGCGGGCATCGTCGGCGCCGCACTCGCCGCGCAGACCAGCATCGCGTCGTAACACCCGTGGCGATAGTTACAATGGTTACGTCCGGCTCGAAGCCGGCCGAACTCAACTGACCTCTCCGCCGGAAAATCACTCTGGCGTGACGCCGCACGACACCGTCACGAAAGGGCGTACGTGGCCGCCTCCGATACAAGTCAGACCGCCGAACCGAGCACCGAATCGGCGTCCGCCGCGGCGACCAACGGCACCGCCCCCGCGAAGAAGGCCGCGGCGAAGAAGGCTCCAGCCAAGAAGGCCGCTGCTAAGAAGGCCCCTGCTAAGAAGGCCGCAGCCAAGGCTCCTGCCAAGAAGGCCGCAGCGAAGAAGTCCCCAGCCAAGAAGGCGACCAGCAAGGCCGACCCGGGCGTCGATCTCGACGAGGCACCCGACGAAGCCGACATGGCCGATCTCGAGGTGCCCGAGGGTGACCTCGCCGTCGACGAGGTGGTCGAGGTCGTCGCCGTCGGCGAGGACGACGAGGAGACCGCCGAGCCTTCCGACAAGGACAAGGCTTCCGGGGACTTCGTCTGGGACGAGGAAGAGTCCGAGGCCCTCCGGCAGGCCCGCAAGGACGCCGAGCTCACCGCGTCCGCCGACTCGGTTCGCGCCTACCTCAAGCAGATCGGCAAGGTCGCCCTCCTCAACGCAGAGGAGGAGGTCGAACTCGCCAAGCGCATCGAGGCCGGCCTCTACGCCACCCAGCTGATGGCCGAGCACGCCGAGAAGGGCGAGAAGCTCCCCGTCGCGCAGCGCCGCGACATGAACTGGATCTGCCGCGACGGCAACCGCGCGAAGAACCACCTGCTCGAGGCCAACCTGCGACTGGTCGTCTCGCTGGCCAAGCGCTACACCGGCCGCGGCATGGCGTTCCTTGACCTGATCCAGGAGGGCAACCTCGGCCTGATCCGCGCGGTCGAGAAGTTCGACTACACCAAGGGCTACAAGTTCTCCACGTACGCCACCTGGTGGATCCGTCAGGCGATCACCCGCGCGATGGCCGACCAGGCCCGCACCATCCGCATCCCGGTGCACATGGTCGAGGTCATCAACAAGCTCGGCCGCATCCAGCGCGAGCTGCTCCAGGACCTGGGCCGCGAGCCCACGCCCGAAGAGCTCGCCAAGGAAATGGACATCACGCCGGAGAAGGTGCTGGAGATCCAGCAGTACGCGCGTGAGCCCATCTCCCTCGACCAGACGATCGGCGACGAGGGCGACAGCCAGCTCGGCGACTTCATCGAGGACTCCGAGGCAGTGGTTGCCGTCGACGCGGTGTCGTTCACCCTGCTGCAGGATCAGCTGCAGTCGGTGCTCGAGACGCTGTCCGAGCGCGAGGCGGGCGTCGTCCGGCTGCGCTTCGGCCTGACCGACGGCCAGCCCCGCACCCTCGACGAGATCGGCCAGGTCTACGGGGTCACGCGTGAGCGGATCCGTCAGATCGAATCCAAGACGATGTCGAAGCTGCGGCACCCGTCGCGGTCCCAGGTACTCCGGGACTACCTGGACTAAACCCGTCCCGACCAGACGACGAATGCCCCGCCACCGCGAAGGTGGCGGGGCATTCGTGTGCCCGATGGTCACCGGCACCGACATTTCACCCGGCGCACGTCGGGCCGTCATCGGATCCCAAGCGCGCACGCCCCGCGGTGGTCGACACTTGCCGGATGAGTGAGCAGTCCCCTCTCGCCCCGACCTCCCCGCGCGGACCCTCCCGCCGCACGTTCCTGCGCGGCTCCGCCCTCGCAGGCGGCCTCGCGGTCGCCGGTGTCCGACACGCCCCGTCCGCGACCGCCGCGGCGCCGTCCGCCGATCCGGCCCGCGCCGTCGACTACCCCACGTGCTGCCCCGGACCGTTCGCCAACGGCGTCGCCAGCGGCGACCCGTTGCCCAACCGCGTCATCCTCTGGACCCGTCTCATGCCCGAGCGCGTGGCCGGAGCCCCTGGCCCCGTGCGGTGGGAGGTGGCCACCGACCCCGGCATGACGGCACTCGTCCGCTCCGGTGAGCAGACCCCGGTGGCGGAGCACGACTTCACGGTGAAGGTCGACGTCACCGGCCTGTCCCCGGCCTCGACGTACTTCTACCGCTTCACGCACTCCGGCGCGCACTCGATCACGGGGCGAACGCGCACCGCGCCGGCCCCGGGTGCCGCCGTCGACCGGGTGCGCATCGCCACGATGTCCTGCAGCTCCTACTGGTCCTCGTTCTGGAGCGGGTTCGAGCACATCGCCGCCCGGGACGACCTCGATCTCGTGCTGCACGTGGGCGACTACATCTACGACTTCCCCGACAAGGACGAGCTGGTGCGCTCGCGCGTCGGCTTCGCCGACATGGACCACCCGGACAACCGGGACTGGCTCGACCTCGCCGAGGTGCGCAGGCGGTACGCGCTGTGGCGTTCGGACCCCCAGTTCGTCCGGGCCCACCAGCAGCATCCGTGGATGATCGTGTGGGACAACCACGACATCGACGTCGCCTACGGCAACGAGGTGGACGCGCCCGGGATCGACCCGGCATCGGCGACCACGACCCTCCCCGACACGGTGCGCGCGTTCCACGAATGGACTCCGACCCGGCCCGTGCGTGCCGACGGCAGCGGCGAGTTCGTGCTCGTCGACGACGGCTCCTACCCCGCGCCGGAGGATCCCTTGCTCGTCTACCGGGCGCTGCGCTACGGCGACCTCGTCGACGTCGTCGGGATCGACGCCGAGTCGCAAGGCGTGCACGGGCTCCCCGCCGACTCCTCGCATCTGCCGCCCGGGCAGCCGAGCCTCCTCGGTCGGCGGCAGTACGAGTGGCTCACGGCCACGCTCACCGACTCGTCGCACCGGGGAACCCGGTGGCGGGTCATCGGCAACCAGGCGTGGTTCGCGCCGACCGACATCCCGGAGGTCGTGCAGGGGGTGAAGATGCCGAAGCTCGGCATCGGTCGCTGGGGCCGGTACGCCGCCGAGCGCGATGCGATCGTCAACCACCTCCGGGGCGCACGCGGGGAGCGGATCTGGCGGAACGTCATGGTGACCGGCGACGCGCACGGGAATTTCGCGTCCGACGTCATCTCCACGGCGTACCTCGGCGACGGGTATGTCTCGGGGGTCCCCGGCCGCAACACCCGTGACGGTGCCGAACCGCATAACCACGGGGCCGGGGCGGTGCGGGTGAGCACCGGCAACGGCGGCCCGGTGCTCTCAGTCGTCGACGACCCCGCCGACGTCCGAGGCCTGTCCGTCGGTGTCGAGTTCGCCCCCACCTCGATGGGGCGCGGCGGCGCCGACGACATGATCCGCGGTGCCACCGGCCTCGGGCCTGCGGAGTCCACCGAGATCGCGCGCGCCGCCGAAGCTGCGATCCTCACGCTCAACCGCAACACCCAGTTCGTCGAGTGGGTCGACCACGGCTACGGGATCATCGACCTCGACCGCGACCGGGCCGTGTTCGAGTTCTGGTGGCAGGACAAGCACGTGCCGCGGTCGCCGGACGTCCTCGGCCACCAGATGGTGGCATTCGCCGAGGAGGACCGATCGGCGGTGCCGCCGCGGTTCCGGGATCAGATCGATGCCGTCGAGCTGCACGGGCTGCCATACCGGCCGACCTCCGGGGCGCCGCACGGCCCGCAGGCTCCGTGGTTCCCGCCGGAGGCCTAGTCCGACGGGCGCTACCGGCTGCGCAGCGTGGCGGTGAGGTCCCGGATCTGCTCGACGCCCGCCATCGGGACCTAGACTGGAAGCTCCGACGTGACAGCAGTGATGACCCTTCGCCGGCCGTACGGCGACGGGGGTCGTCGCCTTATCGCGAGGTGACCCGAGATGACGACCGAAGACCGGCGGCAGGACCACCCGGACACGGTGGTGTTCGGCAACACGCGCGAGATCGCCGATCGCATCATGGCGTTGCCCGATCGCGTGGTGCGTGCGCTCACGGTCGCCAAGGACCGCTGCGCGGACGGCACCGTGCGACTGCAGATCTTCCACAACCTCTACAACCCCGAGCTCGGCATCGGCCGGTACCTGTTCGTCCCCGGCGACGGCACCGAGCCGTACTGGGTCGAGACGCTCGACGGCACCGTGACGCTGCGCAGCCCGTGCTGCGCGGACGAGGACGCGAAGGTCAGCGACGTCGTCGAGCGGTTCCGCAACGCGCGGCACAAGCGATGACCGCGGCGGACACCGTCAGGTCGTGAGGTAGGGGTCGCTCGACTCCCCAGACGGCTTCTGCGGGCGCCGCATGACGCCGACCAGTGGCTCGACCACCCGCGCCGCCACCGGGCCGAGGATCGCCATCAGCAGCACGTACGCCGTCGCCAGCGCCGCGAGCTCACCCTCGACGGCGCCGGCCGCGACCGCGAGCCCCGCGATGACGATCGAGAACTCGCCGCGGGCGACGAGCGCGGCGCCCGCCCTGGCCCGGCCCATCAGCGCGACACCCTGCCTGCGGGCCGCCCACCACCCCGTCGCGATCTTGGTCGCGGTCGTCGCCACCGCCAGCAGAACCGCCCAGCCGAGGACGGGAGGAATGGTGGCCGGATCGGTGTTCAGCCCGAACACCACGAAGAACATGGCCGCGAACAGGTCCCGCAGGGGCTCGAGTACCTTCGCCGCGTTGCGGGCGGTCGACCCGGAGATCGCGATACCGAGCAGGAATGCCCCGACCGCCGCCGACACCTGCATCGCCGAGGCGATCCCGGCGACCAGGAGCGCCGCGCCCAGCAGCTTGAGGAGGAAGACCTCCTTGTCCTTGCTGTCGACGATCGCCGACACGTAGTGGCCGTAGCGCAGCGCGATCACCAGCACCAAGGTGACAACGCACAACGAGATCGCCAGCGCCTGCAGGCCGCCGAAGAAGCCGACCCCGGCCAGGATCGCGGTCAGGATCGGCAGGTAGACGGCCATGGTCAGGTCCTCGAACACGAGGATCGCCAGCACGACAGGGGTTTCGCGGTTACCGAGCCGGCCCAGGTCATTGAGAACCTTCGCGGCGATGCCCGAGGACGAGATGTAGGTGACGCCGCCCATCACGAGGGCACCGACCGGTCCCCACCCGAGCATGAAGGCGACGATCACGCCGGGCGCCGCGTTGAGCACGATGTCCACCGCGCCCGCCATCCACGACTTGCGCAGGCCGGTGACCAGCTCACTCGCGGTGTACTCGAGGCCGAGCAGCAGGAGCAAAAGGACCACGCCGATCTCGCCCGCCAGGTGTCCGAAGTCGCCGATACCGTCGAGCGTGAAGAACCCGCCCTCGCCGAAGCAGAGGCCGCCCACCAGATAGAGCGGAATCGGCGACATGCCGACCCGGCCGGCCAGCCGCCCGAGGACACCGAGCGCGAAGAACACCGCGCCGAGCTGGATCAGCGAGAGCGCGGTGCTAGTCATGGCGCCCCGGTTTTCTCCCGGAGCTCAACCGTGGAGCTGGGTCCTCGCCGGAACTCATCCGTGGTGCAGGATCTTGGCCGCACCGTCGAGCCCGTCCGAGGTACCCACGGCGACCAAGAGGTCTCCCTCTGTGAGGTTGAAGTCCGGATTCGGTGACGGGTACACCTGCCCGGCCCGCATCACCGCCACCACCGAGACCCCGGTCCTGGTGCGCATCGCGGTCTCCCCCAGCGTCCGTCCGTCGAAGGGCGAGTCCTCGGTGATCGGCAGTTGCCGGGTGTTGATCCCCGGCAGGTCACGGTGCTCCTCACGCAACTGCGAGACCAGCTGCGGGGCACCGAGCAGATTGCCGAGCACCGCGGCCTCCTCGTCGGTCAGCGGCACCGACGCGGCACAGGCGTCGGGATCGTCCTTCTTCGAGACGATCAGGTCCGTCCCGCCGTCCCGATGGGTGACCACGCCGATGCGTCTGCCGGTCGAGAGCTCGAAATCCTTCCGGACGCCGATCCCGGGAAGGGGAGTCACTTCCACGTTCATGACTCAACGGTAGCGCCGCGCGCGGGATCGGTCCCGCGACGCGCGATATCCGCAGGTTCTCAGCGGAAGAAGAGCCCGGCGGCGGCATCGCGGGCGAGCAGGAATCCCGCGATTCCCAGCACCCAGCCCAGCGCACTGTCCGCATGTCTGGACAGGAAGCCGTCCGCGCGCGTCAGCCAGGGCTCGGCCCGCGTGTGCGCCACCGTCCTGGCGAGGATCAGCAGGCAGGCGGGGAGCACCATCATGGCGCAGTAACCGGCCAGCAGCGGGATCGAGACCGCAGGAGACAGCCCGGTCGAGACCATCAGCCCGATCGCGGCGAGGTACGGCAGCATCGTGACCAGTTCGAGGGCACCCGCGCTCATCGCCAGGACCGCGAGCCCGGAGCCGGAGGACTGTGCGCCCAGAGCCTTTGCCCGCCACCGGGTCACCCGACCGCCCGCGCCACCGTCCTTCGACCCGGAGTCGAATCGCCAGCTGATCGCGAACAAGCCGAGGCCGAGCGCCAGCTGCACACCGAGCGCGACGGGTCCGCGCAGCGCGGACCCGGCCGCCGCGATTCCCGTCGACGCCGCGAGCAGGACCAGCACCCCGACCACGAGGTAGAAGCCCGCGATCACGCCCAGGTACGCGACCATCCGCCGCACCGGCGGCCGCTCCGGGGACATCAACAACCACAGCGGTATCACCAGCGTCCCCAGGCTGGTGCTGTCCACAAGGGCGAGCGCGACCAGCCCGAGCACGAGTGCCATGTCCATGCCGATGATCGTCACCGCCTCGGCGCGGCCGGGACATCGCCCGACCGCCGGATCGGCCGTCCTCCTTTGGGACGACGTGCCTGCGGGGGTCGGTGTGCTGTGATGATGGCGTGTCACGCTGGTCCGCCCTGCCCTCACTCGCCCAGAGTGCGCTGATCGCGCTCCTCGCGTTCGCCGCAGGCACCGCGCTCTACGCGACCACCCTGTACGCGCTCGCCCCGGTGTCCACCGAGGCCCCCGTCACGATCAGACTGGCTCTGCTCGCGGCGATCTGCGGCACGGCCGTGTTCCGCCGGGACCGCCCGGTGCTGGCGATCTGGCTCGCCACCGTCCCCCTCGGCATCGACTTCGCGCTCGGGCCGACGCTGCCGATCTGGCTGGTCTTCTCCGACCTCGTGTATGCGGTCGCGCTCTACGGCACCGCACGGCAGTCCCGCACCGTGGTCGGCGTTGCTGCGGCGGGCACCATGGGATGCCTGGTCCTGGTGCTGGCCCTCACCAGGAGCTGGCAGCCGCTGGTGATCGGCACGATCGCGGCGTTCGCCTTCGTCGGCACCCCGCTGTGGTGGGGGCGCGCGGTACGGCTGCACAAGGACGTCGCCGACTCCGAGCGTGCGCGAGCCGAGGCACTGACCACCATCGCGGAACTGGACCGCCAGGCGGCGATCGCGGACGAGCGGAACCGGATGGCCCGGGATCTGCACGACGTGGTCGCCGGCCACCTGTCCGCCATCGCCATCCAATCCGAGGCCGCCCTCGGCATCACCGGCGCGGAGTCCGACGAGCGCCTGCGCCGCATCCTGAAATCCGTGCGCGGCAACAGCATCGACGCGCTCGAGGAGATGCGCTCGATGATCGGTCTGCTCCGCACGGACGTCGTCGACGAGGCGGCGGCGCCCGGCCGTCTCCGCCAGCTCGCCAAACTGGTCGACTCCGCACACGCCGCGGGCACCGAGGTCGCGGTGCACGACGACCTCGCACCCGGCCAGCTCCCCACCGCCGTTGACCACACCGCCTATCGGATCGCCCAGGAGGCCCTCACCAATGCCATCAAGCACGCACCGGGGCGCCCGGTCGAGCTCACCCTTCGGTCGCAGTCCGGGCAGCTGCTGATGACGGTGTGCAATCCGCTTCCGCCGCGAGGGTTCCCGTCGGATCCGCCACGCCTGCGCACCGGGCTCACGAACATGCGCGAGCGCACCGAACTGCTCGGTGGCCGGTTCAGCGCCGGCCCGGACACCGACGGCTGGCGGGTCGCGGTGTCCATCCCCCTCGACGGGCCGGCGGCCGGCGGATGATCCGGGTTGTGGTCGCCGACGACCACTCCGCGATCCGATCCGGGCTGTCGATGATCCTCGCGACCGCCGACGACATCGAGGTGGTCGGCGAGGCCGCCGACGGCGACGTGGCGCTCGGCCAGGCCCGTGCACTGCGGCCCGACGTGGTGCTGATGGACGTCCGGATGCCGGGCACCGACGGCATCGCGGCGACCAGGGAGATCACCGCGGCGGGCCTGGCCCACGTGCTGGTGCTGACCACCTTCGACATCGACGAGTACGTCTTCGGGGCGCTGCAGGCAGGCGCCTCCGGGTTCCTGCTGAAATCGGCGACCGCCGCCGAGCTGACGGCGGCCGTGCGCGCGGTCGCCGCGGGGGACGGCGTCCTGGCACCACAGGTCACCCGCACCTTGATCGACGCCTTCGCCGCGACCCGCCCGGTCCCGGCGCGGCAGCCCGCGGGCATCGGCGACCTCACCGACCGCGAGCGGGAGGTGCTCGATTGTCTCGGCGACGGTCTGACGAACCAGCAGATCGCCGGACGCCTGTTCATCGGCGAGACCACCGTCAAGACCCACGTGTCCCGGGTGCTCACCAAGCTCGGCGTCAGCTCACGCGTTCAGGCCGCGATCATCGCAAGGGAACTCCCCGCGTCCTAGTCCTCGGGCGTCCCGAACGACCCGTCGGGACCGGGTCGGTACGCGCGCACCCCGGTGACCGCCACCACCGGGAGCGGACCGTACAGGTGCGGGAACCTCATCGACTCCGGGTCGGTCGGCACGCCGGGCTCCCAGCGGACCTCGGCCCCGAGTCGCTCCCTGTCGAGGTACAGCAGCACGAGGTCGGTGCGGCCGGCGAACAGCCGATTCGCGGGCAGGTGAACCTGCTCGGTGCTCGAGAGGTGGACGAACCCGTCGGCGTCATAGGTCTCGGGCAGCCGCTCCCCCGCCCGTTGCGCCTGCCGCCACTGCTCGGTGGTGCAGATGTGTACGAGGGTGCTGTCCGGATGAGTCACCCCCGCAGGCTATCCGGGGCACCGCGGTAGTGATCTCCGTCACGCGCGAGACCCGTGTTCCCTGTTAGTGAAACCACAAAGAAACGCCGACGGGAACAACTCCTGAAGCCCAAACGTCTGACAGAGTGGATTCACCGCGCCACTCCGGTGCGGCGGACCAGGCCCCAGGCACTCGGTTTCGGCCGAACGCCAGTACGGAGGAGTCATGCCCGGAACACTGACCAGCCCCCCATTGACCGCTGCCGACCGGTGCGACCGGTGTGGTGCGGGAGCCCGCGTGCGCGCGGTCCTCTCGACTGGTGGAGAGCTTCTCTTCTGCCAGCACCACGCCAATGAGCACGAGGGTCGTCTCCGCGCGATGAACGCCACCATCGTCTCCGATGCGGTACTCGACGAGGCGACGATCTAGGCCGTCAGCCAAACCGGGCGCCCGTTCGGGGCACCCCAGTCAGCACAGAGCCCGCACCTGTAGGTGCGGGCTCTGTCTTGTTCTCACCACTGCCGGAGCATCGCGATCCGTTCGGTGAGCTGTTCGACCGTGGCGATCGCGGTCGGCGGACCGCCGCACACGCGGCGCAACTCACCGTGGATCCACCCGTGCGGTTTGCCGGTTCGGTGGTGCTGCATCGCGACGAGACCGTTGAGCTCCTTGCGCAGTTCCGCGAGCTTGTTCGCGGACGACACCCGGTCGGCCACCGCGGCGGGCGCCTGGACCGGCGCGGCTTCCCTTGCCCCCTTGTCCATCTGACCGGCCTGGCGCTCACGCAGCAGGGCCCGCATCTGATCGGCGTCGAGCAGCCCCGGCAGGCCCAGGTAATCCGCCTCCTCGTCGCTGCCCGCGAAGGTCGCCGTCCCGAACGAGGATCCGTCGTAGATCACCTGGTCGAGCTCCGCGTCGGCGCCGAGCGAGGTGAACGCCTTCTCCTCCTCGCCCGGTTCGTCCTTCTGCTTGTTGGCGTCGACGAGCAGATCGTCGTCGAGTCCGTCCTTCTCCCGATGCGGCTTGCCGAGCACGTGGTCGCGCTGCAGCTCGAGCTGGCTGGCGAGGTCGAGCAGCACCGGCACCGACGGCACGAAGACGCTCGCCGTCTCACCCTTGGCCCGCGAACGCACGAACCGGCCGATGGCCTGGGCGAAGAACAGCGGTGTCGAGGAACTGGTGGCGTAGACGCCGACGGCAAGGCGCGGCACGTCGACACCCTCGGACACCATCCGCACCGCGACCATCCACGGCTCGGTGCTGTCGCTGAACTCGGCGATCTTCTTCGAGGCCGTCGGGTCGTCGGACAGCACGACGGTCGGCGCCCGCCCGGTGCCGGCCTCGAGGATCTTCGCGTACGCCCGCGCGACCGTCTGGTCCGTCGCGATGACCAGCCCGCCCGCATCGGGCATGCCGCCCGCGCGCAGCTGCTGCAGCCGCGTGTTCGCCGCGGTGAGCACCGACGGGATCCAGTCACCGTTCGGGTCGAGGGCGGTCCGCCACGCGCGCGCGGTCTGCTCGGCGGAGAGCGGCTCGCCGAGCCTGGCCGCGAACTCCTCGCCTGCGTTGTTGCGCCAGCGCGCCTCCCCCGAGTACGCGAGGAAGACCACCGGGCGCACCACGCCGTCGGCGAGGGCGTCCGAGTAGCCGTAGGAATGGTCGGCCTTCGACCGCATCAGACCCTCGCGGTCCGGCTCGTACTGCACGAACGGGATCGCGCTGTCGTCGCTGCGGAAGGGCGTACCGGTCAGCGCCAGCCGCCGGGTGGCGGGCTCGTACGCCTCCCGGATCGCGTCGCCCCAGCTCTTGGCGTCGCCACCGTGGTGGATCTCGTCGAGGATCACCAGGGTCCGCCGGTTCTCGGTGCGCACCCTGTGCTTGGTCGGATGCGATGCCACCTGGGCGTAGGTGACGACCACACCGTGGTACTCGGCGGACGTCTGCCCTGTCGAGTTGGTGAAGTTCGAGTCCAGCGCGATGCCCATCCGCGCGGCGGCCCCCGACCACTGGTGCTTGAGGTGTTCGGTGGGCGCGACGACGGTCACCTGGTCAATCGTGCGGTCGCGCAGCAGCTCCGAGGCGACCCGGAGCGCGAAGGTCGTCTTACCCGCGCCTGGCGTCGCCACCGCGAGGAAGTCGCGGGGCCCGGTGGCCAGGTACTTGGTGAGCGCGCGACGCTGCCACGCTCGGAGGGTGGCGACGGGTGCGGGTGGTGTCGATTCGGTACTACCCGTGAGCACTGTCGCTGCCGCTCCTTCTGTGCTGCGTACATGATGCGATCGTTCGCGGTGATTCGATCCTGGAGGAGCCTAACCCCGACCACCGACGTTCCCCACATCACCGACGACCGCGCGTCGCGGCGTGTTCGCGGACCGGCCGCGATCTCTGGTAGCGGCACATTTCTCCCGACACGGGGGGCCTCAATGCGCGGCGAGGCGGCCGCGTCGGGAATGCTGGAACCATCATGGACGAGCCGAGCAACGGAGAGCCGGGCGGCGACCAGCCTGCCGGGTCCGCCGGTGCGCGCTCGGGATTCCATCCGCTTCACCGCGCCTGGCAGGTCATCGCGAGAACCGCGACGAAGGCATGGGGCGACTCGATCTTCGGCAAGGCCGCCACGGCAGCCTTCTGGCAGACCCTGTCGCTGCCTCCCCTGCTGCTCGGGCTGCTCGGCAGCATCGGCTACGTGGGCGGCTGGTTCGGCCCCGACACGGTCCAGATCATCGAGTCGAAGATCATCACCTTCAGCCGCACGGCCTTCAGCGAGAGCGTCGTCGACCAGCTCATCAGCCCGACGGTGAACGACGTCCTCGGCCAGGGCCGACCCGAGATCGTCTCGGCCGGTTTCCTGCTGTCGCTGTGGGCGGGATCGTCGGCGATCTCCACCTTCGTCGACTCCATCGTCGAGGCGCACGGCCAGAAGGACGTGAGACATCCGGTCTGGCAACGGATCTTCGCGCTGCTGCTCTATGTGATGTTTCTCATCGTCGCGGTCTTCGTGCTGCCGCTCGTCGCGCTTGGGCCCACCCTGATCGGGCAGGTGCTACCGCGGTCCTGGTACTCGGTCGGTTCGCAGGCGGTGGACGCCTTCTACTACCCGGCGGTCGGCCTGCTCCTGATCATCGGCCTGACCACCCTCTACAAGGTGGCACTGGCCAAGTCCCTGCCCTGGCACCGACTGCTCGGTGGATCACTGCTGGCGGGCGTCTTCTTCATGGGCGCGAGCACCGTCCTGCGCTGGTACCTCGCCTGGATCACCCAGACCGGCTACACCTACGGCGCGCTGGCGGCACCGATCGCCTTCCTGCTGTTCACGTTCTTCCTCGGCTTCGCCGTCGTTCTCGGCGCCGAGTTCAACGCGACCATCCAAGAGTTCTGGCCGGCAAGGGCGACCCGGATGGAGCAGATGCGGGACTGGCTGGCCGCGCAGGCCGCGGCCGCCGCCCGGGCGCCCGACGGCGAGTCCGTCGGACCCGTCACCACTCTCACCAGACGGCTGGCCGCAGGCCCGATGAGGATCACCGGACCGGACCGGGGCAGACACGAGGCCGCCGAGGATGCGCCCGCCGCCGACGCGGCAGGCGACACCGCCGGCGGCCGGTGTCCGGTCGCGGCTCAGTCGCCCGCGCGCAACCCGTCGTAGATCTTCTTGCATTCCGGGCACACCGGCGAGCCGGGCTTGGCCGACTTGGTCACCGGGAAGACCTCCCCGCACAACGCGACGACGTGCGTACCCATCACCGCGCTCTCGGCGATCTTGTTCTTCTTCACGTAGTGGAAGAACTTGGGGGTGTCGTCATCGGTGGACTCGTCGGTGGTGGTGTCGGGACGTTCCTTGGTCTGAGTGCTCACCCGTCCATGATGACGCACTCCTGCGCGGCGGGCGAGCCCCCGGTAGTGCATTCGACTGCGGAGAGTGGGATGGTGGACAGATGGCATCGAGTTCGGATTTCGACCGCGCGAAGAACAAGGACGACGCGGCGGGAAACCCGGTTCTCATCACCGACGCGGCCCAGTCGTTCTACGACGAACAGCACGCCCGGGTCCGCAAGTACACGATCCTGATGGCGATCCGGATCCCGGCACTGGTGCTGGCCGCGCTGGCCTACAGCGAATGGGCCAACCCATGGATCAGCCTGGCCATCATCGGCGTCTCTGTCCCGTTGCCGTGGATCGCCGTGCTGGTCGCGAACGACCGCCCGCCGCGCAAGGCCGATGAGCCGCGCCGCTACGACCACAAGGCCCCGACCGCGCCCGCGATCGAATCGAAGCAGCACCCGACGATCGAGGGCTGACATTCGGCATCGACCGCCGACCCCGCCGCCACGAGCTGACAAACTGTGGCGGTGAACCGAGAACTGCTCTCCGCCTGCGCTCCGCTGCGCGAGGCCCTGCACCGCACCGAGTACACCGCCGACGCCCTGCTGGAGATGCTCGGCGCCGATGCCCACGATGCGCTCGGTCGCAGCGAGCCCGTCCCGGTCCGGCTGGCCAGCCGCACCGCGGGCGATCTCGGGGTACTGACGAGACTCTTCCTGTTGGCCGACCCCTGCCCCGCCGCGGAGGTCGCGCACGCGCTGCGGCCGCTCGACCTGGACCGCGCGGTGGCCGTCGGACTCCTCGAGCGCTCGGGCGACGAGGTCAGGGCTGCGCTCGACCTGAGGCCGCTCGACCTCGGCTCCGGCAACCGGTGGGTGCTCTCCGACCTGGACGGCAGCATGGGTCCGCGGACCACGGCGCCCGACCACGTGCTAGGCGTCGGACACGCGTCGCTGTCCCTGCTCCGTGCCACCCCGACCACCCCGACCGGTTCGGTGCTCGACCTGGGTACCGGCTGCGGCATCCAGGCCATGCACGCCGCCGGCTACGCGCGGTCGGTCACGGCCACCGACATCAACCTGCGCGCGCTCGATCTGTCGGCGGCGACGTTCGCGCTCAACGAGATCGACGTCGAGCTGCTCGGCGGCCCGTGGTTCGAGCCGGTCGTCGGCCGTCGCTTCGACCGGGTGGTCGCCAACCCGCCGTTCGTGGTCGGCCGCGGCCGGGTGGAGCACACCTACCGCGACTCCGGGCTCGACCTCGACGGCGCCAGCGAGCTGATGATCTCGAACGTGCTCGACCACCTCGAGCCGGGCGGCACCGCCTCCATGCTCGCGTCCTGGGTGCACGTGCGCGGCGAGGACTGGCGGTCGCGGATCGCGTCCTGGCTGCCCGCGCACGGCGTCGACGCCTGGATCGTGCAGCGCGATGTCGCCGACCCCGCGCTGTACGTGGGCACGTGGATGCGCGACGGCGGCCTCGATCCGCGTGACCCGGCGACCGCGGCGCAGGCCGAGGCCTGGCTGGCCCATTTCGAGGCCGCCGACGTCGAGGGCGTCGGCTTCGGCTTCGTCTACCTGCGGCGCACGGACGAGCCGAGCGACGTGCTCGCCGAGGACCTGCGGCACGGCTTCACCGATCCACTCGGCGGCGAGGCGCTCGGCTATTTCGACCGTCTGGCCTGGCTGCGCGAGCGCGACGTGCTCGAACAGCGCTTCATGCTCGAGCCGACGACCGCCCTCGAGCGGGTGTCGCTGCCGGGTGAGGAGGGCTGGCAGCAGGTCGTGGCCAGGGTGCATCGCGGCAGCGGGCCGAACTGGCAGCACGAGGTGGACGATCTGACCGCCGCCCTGCTCGGCGGAATGCGGCCGGACTCGCTGGCGTTGAACGAGCTGCTCGAACTGCTGGCGGCCGCGAACGGCGAGGATCCCGACGAGCTCGCCGTCGCCGCCGTCCCGCTGGTGCACTCGCTGGTGCGGCACGGACTGGTGCTGCCCGCGGAGTTCCCGCGGTAGTTCCCGGCCGGTTCCCCCGGCCCGTCTTCTCAGCAACTTCTCAGGACCGCCGACGCAAAAATGCAGGTCAGAAGTAATTCCGTGGATCACACACGGGAACTTTGCACGGTGGCGCGGCGTTGAGCCATATGAGACACCACCGATGAGGAGGCAGGTCATGACAAGCCCCACCACCACCCGCAGGCTGCGCCCCAGCGCCGAGGATCTGGACGCCCAGAGCCCCGCTGCGGACCTGGTTCGCGTCTATCTGAACGGGATCGGCCGCACCGCGCTGCTGACCGCCGCGGATGAGGTCGAGCTGGCCAAGCGGATCGAGGCGGGTCTGTACGCCGCACACGTGCTCGAGACCGGCAAGAGGCTAACCGCCGCCAAGAAGCGTGACCTCGCCACCATCGTCCGCGAGGGCCAGTCAGCGCGCAGTCACCTGCTCGAGGCGAACCTGCGACTCGTGGTGTCACTGGCCAAGCGGTACACCGGACGCGGCATGCCGCTGCTGGACCTGATCCAGGAAGGCAACCTCGGCCTGATCCGCGCGATGGAGAAGTTCGACTACGCCAAGGGCTTCAAGTTCTCCACCTATGCCACGTGGTGGATCCGCCAGGCCATCACCCGTGGCATGGCCGATCAGAGCCGCACGATCCGGCTGCCAGTGCACCTGGTGGAGCAGGTCAACAAGCTGGCCAGGATCAAGCGTGAGCTGCATCAGCAGCTCGGCCGCGAGGCCACCGACGAGGAGCTGTCGGCCGAGTCGGGCATCGCGGTCGCGAAGATCGCGGACCTGCTCGACCACAGCCGCGACCCGGTCAGCCTCGACATGCCGGTCGGCAGCGACGAGGAGGCGCCGCTGGGCGACTTCATCGAGGACGCCGAGGCCACCTCGGCCGAGAACGCGGTGATCGCGGGGCTGCTGCACAGCGACATCCGGTCCGTCCTCGGCACCCTCGACGAGCGCGAGCAGCAGGTGATCCGGCTGCGGTACGGCCTCGACGACGGCCAGCCCCGCACCCTCGATCAGATCGGCAAGATCTTCGGGCTCTCCCGTGAGCGCGTCCGCCAGATCGAGCGTGAGGTGATGGGCAAGCTCCGCGAGGGCGACCGCGCCGAGCGGCTGCGCTCCTACGCGAGCTGATCCCCACCCGGGCTCGCACCCCGGCGAGCTGGGAATGCCACACAATCCGGTGCGCTGACCATCCCCCTGAGTGTCAGCGCACCCTCGCGCCGGTCGATCCGACCCGCTCCTCCCCCTCGGAGCGCAAGGATCGGCCGGCGCGACTACGTTCGCGGGCGGCTAGCGCAGTCGGCGCGGGCCCAGATCGGCCCGGCTCGGCTCGGGGCCGATCCGCACCCGGGTGTCGGTGATCGCGGCCCCGATGGCGCTGGCCAGGACCGGCTCGCAGACGAGCTCCCGCACCTCGGGCAGGTCATCGGCGAGCGCGGAGACCCGCTGCACCAGGTCCACGAGCGCACCCTTGTCGACCGGCTCCGCGTTCCGGTATCCGGACAGCAGCGGGGCGGCCTTCGGGGCGTCGATCAGTTCGGTCGCCTCGTCCTCCGTCAGCGGCAGTACCCGGTAGGCGCGGTCGCCGAGCAGATCCGAGATCACTCCCGCGAGTCCGAACGAGATCAGCGAACCGAAGGACGGGTCGTCCTGCACCCGCACGACGCAGCCGATCCCCTTGTTCGCCATCTTCTGCACGTGCAGGAGCGGTTCCGCCGACGCCACGGCGAGCGCGCGATAGGCGTCGCGCACCGCGTCCGGGGTGCTGACGTCCAACCGCACGCCGCTCAGGTCCGGGCGGTGCCGCCATCCCTCGCGGGTCGCCTTGACAGCGACGGGATAGCCCAGCGCCTCGGCCGCGTCGACCGCCTCGTCCTCCGACCGCGCGAGGGTGAAATCCACCACCCGCAGGCCGTAGCAGGCCAGCAGCTCCGACGCCTCGAAATCCGTCAGCCATCGCCCCTCGCCCGCGCCCAGCCAGGACTGCACCAGCGCCTCCGCGCGATCGGAGTCGATGCCGCTGGGGCGGACCACCTTCGAGGCGGGCCGCGACCGCCACTGGGCGTAGCGCCAGGCCCGCGAGAGCGCCAGGGCGGCACGCTCCGGCCCCGGGTACGACGGGACCGAACCCCTGATGGGATGGCCGTCCTCCCCCCGGACCGCCAGCACGTCCGGAATACCTTCCGCGGCAAGAAATGTCGTCACGATCGGCTTACTGGTGTCCCGGGCCGCATCGCGCAGTGCCTTCGCGTACGGCTCGACGTCCACGCTGACCGGCGGCACGAACACCGCGAAGACGGCGTCCACCTCGGCCGACTCGAGCGCGGCGCTCACCGCACCCGCGAACTGCGCGGGGGTGGACTGCGCAGGCAGGTCGACGGGTTTCGCCGGCTCGAGCCCCTCGCTCCTGGCCGCCCCTGCGGCCAGCACGCCGAGCGCCGAGGAGTTGCCGACCACCGCGACCCTCGGACCGGCGGGCAGTGGCTGATAGCCGAGCAGCACGGCGCAGTCGAAGAGCTGGGCGATCGACCCGACCTGCACGACACCCGCCTGCTCGAACAGTGCCGAGACCACGGAGTCGTCGATCTCGACCCCGTTCGCGGCAAGGGCCTCCGGCACGGCGTGCCTGCCGGACTTCACCGCGACGATCGGCTTGTTCCTGCCGACCCGGCGCGCGATCCGGGAGAACTTGCGCGGGTTGCCGAAGCTCTCCAGATACAGCAGCACCACCTCGGTCTCGGGGTCCGAGTCCCAGTACTGCAGCAGATCGTTTCCGGAGACGTCGGCGCGGTTACCCGCCGAGACGAAGGTGGACAGGCCGAGCTGACGGCGCGCCGCCTCGTCGAGGATCGCGATGCCCAGCGCGCCGGACTGACAGAAGAACCCGACCCGGCCCGGCGGCGGCAACTCGGGCGCGAGGGTGGCGTTGAGCCGAACAGCGGCGCTGGTGTTCGCGACGCCGAGCGCGTTGGGACCGACCAGTCGCATCCCGTGTGCCCGCGCGGCGTGCACCAGCCGTCGCTCGGACTGGCGTCCGTCCGGGCCTGCGTCGCTGAACCCACCGGACACCACGACCAGTGCCTTGACGCCCTTCGCGAGGCAGTCGTCGAGGACCGCGTCAATGGCCTCCGCAGGAACCGCAACGACCGCGAGGTCCACGTCGTCGGGAATGTCGTGCACCGTCGGGTACGCCCGGACCCCCCGCACGGAGCGGTTCTCGGCATTGACGGGGTAGACCGGCCCGGTGAACCCGGCGCCGAGCAGATTGCGCAGCACCGCGTTGCCCACCTTCGCGGCGTCGGTCGACGCGCCGATCAGGGCGACCGACTGCGGGCTGAGCAGGTTGCGGACGCTCCTGGCCTCCGTGGCCCGCTCACGAGAGTTACGAACCGCGACAAGGGTTTCGGTCGGGTCGATGGCGAACTCGAGCCGAAGCACTCCCCCCTCGTAGGTCCGGCTGACCTGATACCCGGCCTCCCGGAACACGGTGACCATGTTCCGGTTCTCGGCGAGCACCTCGGCCACGAACATGGTCAGGCCGTTCTCGGCAGCGGCCGCGGCCAGGTGCTCGAGCAGGATCGGCCCGAGCCCGCGACCCTGGTGCGCGTCGGCGACCACGAACGCGACCTCAGCGGACCTGCCGTCACCGACGTCGATCAACCGCTCGTACCGGCCGACCGCGATGATCTCGTCGCCGAGCACCGCCACGAACGCGACCCGGTCCTTGTGGTCGACGGTGGTGAACCGCTTGAGGTCGCGCTGCGACATCGTCGGGTACGGCCCGAAGTAGCGCAGGTAACGGGTGCGCTCGGACAGCTTGGCGTGGAAGGCGATCAGCCGGTCCGCGTCGTCCGGCGAGATCGGCCGCAGGGCCGCGACGCCGCCGTCGGTGAGCAGCACGTCCGCCAACCAGTGCTTGGGGAAGGGCGCCCGCGGCTCGGCGTCTGCGCCCCCGGTTGCGGGGTCAGTCACGGGGATCCTCCGGGTCGAGTCCGAGCAGCGGGAAGGCCGCGCGACGGGTGGCTGCGATCGCCGAATCCACCCGGACCAGAGCGCGATCCATCGATTCGACGCCGGTCTCCGGGGTACCGCCCGGCCCGTCCCACGACAGGTAGGACGCCTCGCCGCCGTCGCCCATCGTCGCGGGCAGCTCGACGCTCGGCGCCATCGCCGCCACCCGGTCGCGCCAGGACTGCGGCACCGCGAAGGTGGGATCGATGTCGCGGTCGAGCGCCGCTGCGATCAGGTGCGTCCACGCGCGCGGGACCACCCGCACCAGCCCGTAGCCGCCGCCGCCGACGGCCAGCCAGCGACCCTCCGCGTACCGGTCCGCGAGCTGACGCATCGCCAGGAACGCGGCCCGTTGCCCGTCGACCGTCAGCGAGAGGTCAGCCAGCGGGTCCTCCCTGTGGCTGTCAACGCCGCACTGGCTGATCACGATCTGCGGCTTGAAGGCCGCCATCGCCGCAGGAACCACCGCGTGAAAACCCCTCAGCCACACCGAGTCCACGGTTCCCGGCAGCACCGGCAGGTTGATCGTCGCACCCTCGGCCGCGCCCGATCCGACCTCACTGGACCAGCCGGTGTTCGGCCACAGCGTCGCCGGGTGCTGATGGATGGACACGGTCAGGACCCTGGGGTCACCGAGGAAGGCGTGCTGGACCCCGTCCCCGTGATGGGCGTCCACGTCGATATAGGCGATGCGGTCGAAGCCGTTGTCGAGCAACCAGGAGATCGCGATCGCGGCGTCGTTGTAAACGCAGAAGCCCGAGGCCCAGTCGGACATCGCGTGGTGCATCCCGCCCCCGATGCTCACGGCCCGTCGGGCCCGGCCCGACGCGATCTCCTTCGCCGCGGTGAGCGTTCCACCTGCGAGAATCGCGCTGGCCTCGTGCATCCTGGGAAAGATCGGGTTGTCCTCGGTGCCGAGTCCGTGCGGGGCGACATCGCCGTCCGCCCGGGCGTCGGCCAGTCCCTGCAGCGGCCCGGCTCCCGCCGCCTTGACCGCGGCGACGTAGGCGGGGGTATGGATCCGCAGCAGATCGGCGTCGGTGGCCGCCTCGGGACGGACCAGTTCGGCACCCTCGATGAGACCGAGGCTCCGCGCGAGGTTCATCGTCAGCTCGAGCCGGGTGGGGTTCATCGGGTGGTCCGCACTCCACCGGTAACTGAGATAGTCCGGACTCCAGACGACGGCCCGGTCCGAATTCGGGTGCGCATGCCCCACCGGGGGGCTGGAGGTCGCGGCCATGCGATCAACGCTACTTGCGCGCCTGGGGAAGAGGCGAGGGGCGGGTGGCGTTGCCTCAGAGTGAGTGCAACGCCGATTCCCGCATGCGTGCCGGTAGAATCGGCCGTAGACGAAGGGGCGTGCAGGTGAAGGATCTTGTCGACACGACGGAGATGTACCTCCGTACCATCTACGACCTTGAAGAGGAAGGCGTGGTGCCGCTGCGGGCGCGTATTGCCGAGCGGCTCGAGCAGAGCGGTCCGACGGTGAGCCAGACGGTCGCCAGGATGGAACGCGACGGGCTCCTACTGGTGGCCGGTGACCGCCATCTCGAGCTCACCGACAAGGGTCGCGGACTCGCGATCGCGGTGATGCGCAAGCACCGGCTCGCCGAGCGACTGCTCGTCGATGTGATCGGACTCGACTGGGACCAGGTGCATGCCGAGGCCTGCCGCTGGGAGCACGTGATGAGCGAGGAGGTCGAGCGTCGTCTCGTCGAGGTGCTCAACAACCCCACCACCTCGCCCTACGGCAACCCGATCCCCGGCCTGGCCGAGCTCGGCCTGAACCGGCCCGCGGACAACGGCGAAACCCTGATCCGCCTGACCGATGTGCCGTCCGGGCAGCCCACCGCCGTGGTGGTGCGCAGGCTCGCCGAGCACGTGCAGTCCGACCCGGAGGTCATCGGTCGCCTCCGTGAGGCAGGCGTCGTCCCCGACGCACGAGTGACGGTGGTGACCAAGCCGGGTTCGGTGACGATCACCGTGCCGGGTCACGAGGGCTTCGATCTGTCTGAGGAGATGGCGCACGCAGTCCAGGTCAAGCAGGTCTAGCGGCGTGCGACTCCTGGTCACCGGCGGTGCCGGTTATGTCGGCAGTGTGTGTGCCACCGTCCTGCTCGAACGCGGCCACGAGGTGGTCGTCGTCGACGATCTGTCCACCGGGAACGCGGATGCGGTACCGACCGGAACCGAGTTCGTCGAGGGCGACGTCGCCGCGGTCGCCGCGTCCGTTCTCGGCGACGGGTCGACCGAGCCCCGGTTCGACGGCGTGCTGCACTTCGCAGCGCAGTCGCTCGTCGGTGAATCGGTCGTCGCGCCCGAAAAGTACTGGCGCGGAAACGTGGTCACCACGATCGAGCTCCTCGAGGCGATCCGGGTCTCCCGCACCCCGCGGCTGGTCTTCTCCTCGACGGCCGCGACATACGGCGAGCCGGAGCGGTCCCCGATCACCGAGACGGATCCGACGAGGCCGACCAATCCCTACGGGGCAACCAAGCTGGCGATCGACCACGCGATCACCTCGTATGCCAACGCGTACGGACTCGCTGCCACCAGCCTGCGTTACTTCAACGTCGCGGGCGCGTACCGCGGTGCAGGCGAGAACCGGGTTGTGGAAACACATCTCATCCCGCTCGTGCTGCAGGTCGCGCTCGGACAGCGGGACAAGATATCGGTCTTCGGCACCGACTGGCCGACCGAGGACGGCACCGCGGTCCGCGACTACATCCACGTCCTCGACCTCGCCGAGGCGCACCTGCTGGCGCTCGAGGCCGCGACCGCGGGCACGCACAGCATCTACAACCTCGGCAGTGGGGCCGGTTTCAGTGTCCGCGAGGTGATCTCGGCCTGCCAGCGGGTCACCGGGCTGCCGATCGCCGTGGTGGACGCCCCGCGCCGTGCGGGCGATCCCGCGGTCCTCATCGCCTCCAGCGAAAGGGCCATCGCCGACCTCGGCTGGCGGCCGCAGCACACCGACCTCGACGAGATCGTCGCGGACGCGTGGGAGTTCTTGCAGCAGTTGGGCGACCGGTCGCACGCCGCACACCGCGGCTGACCCCAACCGTTCACCCGTTAGACACCAAATAGCCACTTTTTGCCCCATCGGCGGTGTCGGCATGGCACGCTGCTCCGATGAATTTCTCCGTACACAGGCGTGGGTTCGCTCGCGCCCTGGTGGGGCTCGCCCTCGCGACCGTGGTGTTGCCTGCCCCGCTCGCGTCCGCGACGACCGGGTCCGATGCCGGGTCGACCTCCGGGTCGCTGGAGTCGAGCGGGCTGGCCGACGCCGTCCACCCGGATTGGATGGCCGGACTGCCCGATGGGGCCGGGCTCGCGGAGCTGTCGCTGCCCGGCACCCACGACACGATGGCCTCGGGGGCCTCCGTCTTCGCCCTCACCCAGGATGCCGACCTGACGACCCAGCTGAGGGCCGGGGTCCGCGCCGTCGACATCCGCACCCGGCATTTCCGGGACACGTTCCCCATCCATCACGGGATCGAGTACCTGAACGCGGACTTCACCGACGTCGTGGTCGCGCTCACCGATTTCCTGCGCGCCAACCCCTCCGAGGCGATCGTCATGCGACTCAAGGAGGAGTACACGCCCGCGGAGAACACCCGCAGCTACGAGGAAACGCTGAACTGGTACATCGACCAGAACCCCGAGACCAGCAGCCGGCTCCGGGAACACCTGTGGCGCCCGCCCGCCGGATACGACGGTGGCCTGCCGCGCCTCGGCGAGGCCCGCGGGAAACTCGTCGTACTCCGGAATTTCGACGCGGTGGCGTGGCCGGGGCCGCGGTTCGGCGACGCGAGCATGGCGATCCAGGACACCTACGAGCTGACCGGCCTGGCCGACATCGGGCGCAAGTGGGACCTGATCCGCGCACAGTTCGAGCGATCCCGCACCGGGTCCTCCGACATCCTGTTCGTCAACCACCTCAGCGCAACCGGTAACCCCGCAGCAATGGTGACCGGCACGGTCCCGGTCACCGTCGCGCGCGGCGCCCCTGGCGTCGTCGGGATCCTCCCCCGCACCCAGGAGTACCTGGAGGCCGGTGGCCGCGGACGGCTGGGCGCGGTGATGGCCGACTTCCCGACCGCGGAGCTCGTGACCGAGATCATCGCGCACAACTTCCCCTGACCCGTGACCACGCTCAACCGCCGTAGATCGGCGGCGGCATCCGCACCCCGAGCCTCGCGGCCTCGTCGAACCCGGTGACGGCGAGCCCCGAGATGGCCTCCGGACGCATGCCGGACTGCAACGCGGCGTCGAGCATGCCTGCCAGCCGGTGCCGCGGGTTCGCCTCCAGCGCCGCGACGAGGGCCACCCCCGCCATCGGTCCGTCCCCGCGCGCATAGGCGCTGTAGCCGAGCAGTGCCGCGGGCTCCGCCCGCTCCGGATCGGGCAGCGCCCTGGCCAGCAGGATCCACAGCTGCTCGGCCGCGTCGGCCTCCGCGGTCACCGCGAGCGACAGCAGCGCGTCGCGCACCCGCGGGTTCGACAGCGCCCTGGCCAGGTCGACGAGTTCGTGCCGGTAGGGCGCGTGTCCGGAGGCCAGCTCGGCGATCCGGGCGAGCACCAGCCGCAACTCGTCGCGCGGGCGGGAACGGCGTGCGGGTCGCTCGCGCAGCAGCTCCGCGAGCCCGGCGCGTTCCCGATCCGGATGCGGGGCCACGATCGCCTCCAGTTCCTCCCGGGAGGACCGGATCGCGCGACCGCCGAGCACCTGGGCGAGGGCGACGCTGGACGACACCGGGTCAGGGAGCAATCCGCGACGGGGATCGCCGCACAGCCCTCGCCACGGCCGTCCCTCCGCGATCTCGGGGATCACGAGCGCTCCCACCAGGTCGACGCCGCGACCGCTCAGGTGCAGCTCGAGTTCACCGACCACCGCACGATGCATGCCGGGCGCCCGCCCCGCGTCGACGATCACCGCGATGACCGCATCGATGTCCTCGCGCTCGCAGACGAGGGACATCCGTTCGATGGCCTCCCGGTCGAGCGGGCCGACCGCGCCGTCCGGCAGGTCGTGCCGCATCACCGCCCGTACCCGGGCGGGGCCGTCGCCCTCGTCGAGACAGACGAGGACAAGCGAACGTGCGGGCCGGAACCCCAGCATCGCGGGGATCGCCGCGATGAGATCGCCTGGGTCGCCGATTCGGACCGGACCGACGCCGGGCATCAATGTCGGATTGCCGGGTCGCTCCGGCTGTTCGGGATGCATGGTTGTCATGGCCAGGACCATGCCGCCGTGCACCGACCGGCCCGCGGCCGCGACCAGCGCCTTCGCCGGGCCTGTGGAGAGAAACCGGACCATCCACAGGCGCGGCGGGTCAGGCCGCGTTGACCCGCTGCACTGCCTCCGTGAACACCTGGTCCAGCACCACCGTGTCCGGCTTTCCGTCACCGAAAGACATGTATGTCGCCGAAACCCGCACGTCATCGATCTGCGCGACCAGGGTGAGCATCGACTGGGTCACCTTCCCCGCCCCCTTGCCGGAGGTCACGGTCTGCCGCATGGCCACGGTGCGGTCCGCGTTCAGCGGCGGCGGCGGCAGCATCTCGGTCCGCACGACCGCCTCGGCGCCGTCCTTGGTGGTGGTCACCTCCAGGCACCGCTCGATCTCGCCGATGCGCTTGTCGAGGGACAGATCCGACCGCATCAGCTCCACCGAGATGGTGGACCTGTTCGCGTTGTCGGTGCCGACGATCATCGCGGTGCCGTCCGGGCCGTAGTCCTGGGCAGGCGGCTTGCACCCGGGCGGGTCGACCTTCGCGCCCGGCGGGATCCCGTCCAGGTCCGCGGCCGCCTGCGACACGGCCTGCGGCGGCAGCACGATGGCCTGGTAGGGGGCCGGGAAATCCGTGGGGGCCAACAACATCGACTCCAACGTCGCGTCCACCCGGCCGTCCTCACCTGTCGACGACCCCGACGAGGGGCCGGACGCGGACGAGGGGCCTGCGGCGGCGACCGGGCTCGCCATCCCGTCCACCGTGGACGAACACCCGGCGACGCCAAGGCATGCGCCCATGGCGAGACCCGCGAACAGGATGCGGCGCTTCAACGGAAAGTCCTCCAGTACTCGCGGGAAACTACCCCCACCACTGTGCCACCTCCGCCACACAGGCCGCCGCAGGCCGGCTGCGGTGTCGTCGAACGGGAGTTCGCTCTCAGCACAAAACCGGCGGTTCCGGGAATGAATGTGACGCCGCGGCACGTTTTTCCGATATCGGGTGTGGGTGCTCGCAGCCGGGTGGGGGACACTGAGAGTGAACGAAACGCGAAGGGATCACTGATGGACGATCAGTCGAGGATGTACGAGCTGGAATTCCCGGCACCCCAGGTGTCCGCGGGCGACGGCCGAGGGCCGGTGCTGGTGCATGGTCTCGAGGGATTCTCCGACGCGGGACACGCGGTGAAGATCGCCACCACCCACCTGCGCGAGAGCCTGGAGACAGAACTCGTCGCGTCGTTCTCCGTCGACGAGCTGATCGACTACCGATCGCGTCGACCCACGATGACCTTCAAGGCGGACCACTTCTCCGATTACGACGAGCCCGAGCTCAACCTGTACGCGCTGCGTGACACCGCAGGAACGCCGTTTCTGCTGCTCGCGGGCCTGGAGCCCGACCTGAAGTGGGAACGCTTCACGACGGCGGTCCGGCTGCTGGCCGAGCAGCTCGGGGTTCGGCGCACGATCTCCCTCGGCGCGATCCCGATGGCGATCCCGCACACCCGCCCGCTCGGGGTCACGGCTCATTCGACCAACAAGGACCTGATCGGCGAGAACCAGAGCTGGTCCGGGGAGCTACAGATCCCGGGCAGCGCCTCCGCGCTGCTGGAGCTGCGGATGGCCCAGCACGGTCACGAGTCGATGGGCTACTCGGTGCACGTGCCGCACTACCTGGCACAGACGGACTATCCGGCGGCCGCGGAGACGCTGCTGGAGAACCTGGGCGAGATCGCCGACCTGGAGCTGCCGCTGGCCGCCCTCGGCGAGGCGGCCGCCCGCGTCCGCGAGCAGGTCGACGCGCAGATCACCGGCAACGACGAGGTGCAGTCCGTCGTCGCCGCCCTGGAACGTCAGTACGACTCGTTCGTCGCGGCGCAGGAGCGCCAGTCCACCCTGCTCGCCGGGGAGGCCGACCTGCCCAGCGGCGACGAACTCGGCGCGGAGTTCGAGAAATTCCTCGCTGAGCAGGCCGGACTTGACGAGAAGTCCGACCGGGACGAGCCTGATCTGTAACTCGGTTCCACAGTTATCCGGCGGGCCGACCCCCTGAACTATACGATCGCCCAAGTCAGCGATGTAGGGGTCGGCACAGCCGGCGACAGGAGGCGACATGAGTGCACGCAAAGGCCGCGCATTGCGGCCGGTTCCGGACACTGCGCCGCGCCTCGTCTTCCGCACCGTTCACGGGTACCGGCGGGCCTTCCGGATGGCAGGCGAGGGTCCGCCGCTCCTGTTGATCCACGGCATCGGCGACAACTCGTCGACCTGGAACGACATCATCCCGCATCTCGCCAAGCACTTCACGGTGATCGCGCCCGATCTGCTCGGCCACGGCCGTTCGGACAAGCCGCGTGCCGACTACTCCATCGCGGCCTACGCGAACGGGATGCGGGACCTGCTCACGGTGCTCGGCCACGACCGCGTCACGGTGATCGGCCATTCGCTCGGTGGCGGGGTCGCGCTGCAGTTCGCGTACCAGTTCCCGCAGATGGTCGAGCGGCTCGTGGTGGTCTCCACCGGGGGCGTGACCAAGGACGTCAACCCCGCGCTGCGCTTCGCCTCGCTGCCGATCGCGAACCAGTCACTGCGCCTGCTGCAGATCCCCGGCACCATCTCCGCCCTCGGGGTGCTCGGCAAGATCGCCGATCAGCTCTACCGCGGGCCCTTCAAGTCGGTTCGGGTCTTCCACGACGCGCCGGACCTGGTGCGGGTGCTCAGCGACCTGCCCGATCCCACCGCGCGGGAGGCCTTCCTGCGCACCCTGCGCGCGGCCGTGGACTGGCGCGGCCAGGCGATCACCATGCTCGACCGGTGTTACCTGACGGCCGATCTGCCGGTCCAGATCATCTGGGGCGACGTCGACTCGGTGATCCCGGTCGGCCACGCCCACCTGGCCCACGCGGCGATGCCGGGCTCACGCCTGGAGATCTTCCGCGGCAGCGGCCATTTCCCGTTCCACGACGACCCGATCCGCTTCCTGCAGGTGGTCGAGGACTTCATCGCGAGCACCGCGCCGCTCGAGTTCGACCCGGCGAAGTGGCGGCAGATGCTCGTCAACGGCGTCGGCGAATCCCAGATCACCGGCACCGATTCGACCCGCGAGGCCGTGCTGGAGGCGATGGGCTCGGACGAGCGCAGCGCGACCTGACTCCTGGCAGGCCGTAACCTGGGTCGGTGCTGCTCTCCGACCTGGTCCCCGCGAGTCCCGATGCCGACTCGCTCTTCGACGCCTTCTCACGGTGGACGGCCGAACAGGGCCTGACCCTGTACCCGGCGCAGGAGGAGTCGCTGATCGAGGTGGTCTCGGGTGCGAACGTCATCCTGTCGACCCCGACGGGGTCCGGCAAGTCGATGGTCGCGATCGGCGCCCACTTCGCCGCGCTCGCCGAGGGCAGGCGCACCTACTACACCGCACCGATCAAGGCGCTGGTGAGCGAGAAGTTCTTTGCCCTCTGCGAGGTGTTCGGTGCCGAGAACGTTGGCATGATGACCGGCGACGCCTCGGTCAACGCCGGCGCGCCGATCATCTGTGCCACCGCGGAGATCGTGGCGAACCTGGCGCTGCGGCAGGGCGCCGACTCCGACATCGGCCAGGTGGTGATGGACGAGTTCCACTACTACTCCGAGCCGGACCGAGGTTGGGCCTGGCAGGTCCCGCTGATCGAGCTCCCCAACGCCCAGTTCCTGCTGATGTCCGCGACGCTCGGTGACGTGTCGTTCTTCCAGGAGGACCTGACCCGCCGGACCGGGCGCCCGACAACCCTTGTCGGCGGCACGCAGCGCCCGGTGCCGCTGTCCTTCTCCTACGCCCGCACCCCCATCGGCGAGACCATCGAGGAGCTGGCGACGACCAACCAGGCACCGGTGTACGTGGTGCACTTCACCCAGGCCGCGGCGCTCGAACGCGCACAGGCGTTGACCAGTGTCAACATGAGCAGCCGGGAGGAGAAGGACGCCATCGCGGAGGCGATCGGGAGCTTCCGGTTCAGCACCGGCTTCGGAAAGACGTTGTCCCGCTTGGTCCGGCACGGCATCGGCGTGCACCACGCGGGCATGCTGCCCAAGTACCGCCGGCTCATCGAGAAGCTCGCGCAGGACGGGCTGCTCAAGGTCATCTGCGGAACCGACACCCTCGGCGTCGGCATCAACGTGCCGATCCGGACCGTGTTGCTGACCGGCCTCACCAAGTACGACGGCACCAGGACCAGGCACCTGCGGGCCCGCGAGTTCCATCAGATCGCCGGCCGGGCGGGCCGGGCCGGCTACGACACCATGGGCACCGTGGTGGTGCAGGCCCCGGAATACGAGATCGAGAACCACCGGCTCGTCGCGAGGGCCGGCGACGACCCGAAGAAGCTCAAGAAGATCCAGCGCAAGAAGCCGCCGGAGGGCTTCGTGTCGTGGGGGGAGCCGACGTTCGATCGCCTCGTCTCCGCCTCCCCCGAGCAGCTCACGTCCCGGTTCCGCGTCTCGAACTCGATGCTGCTCAACGTGATCGCGCGCCCCGGCAACTGCTTCGACGCGATGCGTCACCTCCTCGAGGACAGCCACGAGACCCGTCCGCAGCAGCGCAAGCACATCCTCAGGGCGATCGCGCTGTACCGCGGGCTGCTCCAGGCGGGCATCGTCGAGCAACTCGACGCCCCGGACCCGGACGGGTCGTGGGCCCGGCTGACGGTCGACCTGCAGCGCGACTTCGCGCTCAACCAGCCGCTGTCGCCGTTCGCGCTCGCCGCGATCGAACTGCTCGACCAGGAGTCGGTGACCTACGCCCTCGACGTGGTGTCGGTGATCGAGTCGACCCTGGACGACCCCCGCCAGATCCTGATGGGACAGCAGCACCATGCCCGCGGCGAGGCGGTCGCTCAGATGAAGGCCGACGGCATCGAGTACGACGAGCGGATGGAGCTGCTCGAGGAGATCACCTGGCCGAAACCGCTTGAGGAACTCCTCTTTCCCGCGTTCGAGATGTACCGCGGCGGACACCCCTGGGTCTCCGAGTTCGCCCTTTCCCCCAAGTCGGTGGTGCGGGACATGGTGGAGAACGTGATGACGTTCGCCGAGTTGGTCAGCCACTACGGGCTGGCCCGCTCCGAGGGGTTGGTGCTGCGCTACCTCGCCGACGCCTACCGCGCGCTGCGTCAGACCGTGCCCGACGCCGCCCGCACCGAGGAACTCGAGGACATCACCGAGTGGCTGGGCGAGCTGATCCGACAGGTCGACTCGTCGCTGCTGGACGAATGGGAGCAGCTCACCAATCCTGGTGTGGAGGCCGACGATCAGCAGATCGCGTTCGGCGCCGACATCCCGCGACCGGTTTCCGCGAACACCAGGGCCTTCAAGGTGATGATCCGCAACGCGATGTTCAAGCGCATCGAGTTGGCCTCGCGCAAGCGCTGGGACGCACTCGCCGAACTCGGCGACGGGCTGGAGTCGGAGGACTGGTCCGACCTGATGGAGCTGTACTTCGAGGAGTACGACGAGATCGGCACCGGCCCCGATGCCCGTGGACCGCAACTGTTCTCGGTCCAGGTCGAGCCGGAGCTGTGGCGGGTGCGCCAGACCATCGCCGATCCGCAGGGCGATCACGGCTGGGCACTGGTCGGCGAGGTGAACCTGGCGGAGTCCGATGCCGCGGGCGAGGTGGTCTTCGACGAGTTCGAGGTCGTCGAGGGGTGAGCACGACGCTGCTGCGGGGTGCCCGGTTGGCGCCGGGCGAGGCGCCGACGGATCTGGTGGTCACCGGCGACCGGATCGGCGGCGACGGGCCCGCCGCGACGGCCGCCGTGGACATCGGTGGGCGGCTGGTGCTTCCCGGCCTCTGGGACGCCCACGTACACCTCGACCAGTGGGCGCTCTCCCGCGCCGCGCTCGACCTCTCCGCCGCGACCTCTGCCGCACACGCCGTCCGGCTGATCGCGGAGCATCTGCCGTCGGCCGACACCGACGTCGTCGTCGCGCACGGGTTCCGCGACGGCCTGTGGCCGGACTCCCCCACCGCCGCTCTGCTGGACACGGCCACCGCGGACCGCCCGGTCGTCGCGTTGAGCGGCGACCTGCACAGCGGCTGGTTCAACACCGCCGCGCTGCGGCGCTTCTCGCTCGCGCCACACCCGAGCGGGCTGCTCACCGAAACCGAGTTCATGCCGATCATGAACGACGTGCAACGGGTGGACCCGGCGGTGCTGGATCGCCGGGTCGAGGAGGCGGTACGGGCCGCGGCAGCACGCGGGGTGGTCGGGGTGACGGACTTCGAGATCGCCGACAACCGCGCGGTGTGGGCACGGCGGATCGCCGCAGGCACCGACCTGCTGCGGGTGCGGTGCGGCATCTGGCCGCGGTGGCTCGAGCAGGCGATCGCCGACGGTGTCGACACCGGGGACCCGGTGCCGGGCACCCGCGGGCTGGCGACCGTTGGGCCGATGAAGGTGATCGTGGACGGATCGCTCGGCACCAGGACCGCGTACTGCCACCAGCCGTATCCGGGCGGCGGGCACGGGGTGCTGTCGGTGCCGCCGCAGGAGCTGGTCGGGCTGATGTCGCGCGCCACCGGTCACGGGCTCGAGTGCGCGATCCACGCGATCGGCGACCAGGCCTGCGAGCACGTGCTCGACGCGTTCGCCGACACGGGCGCACGCGGATCCGTCGAGCACGCGCAACTGGTGGCGGAGAAGGACTTTCGACGGTTTGCCGAGCTGGGCGTGATCGCGAGTGTCCAGCCCGCACACGTGCACGACGATGCGGACCTGGCCGAGCGTTACTGGCCCGGCCGCACCGGCCGAGCGTTCCCGTACGGCACGCTGCTGGCCGCGGGTGTGCGACTGGCGTTGGGCTCCGATGCTCCGGTGGCGCCGCTGGACCCGTGGCTGACCCTCGCCGCGGCGGTGGACCGCACCCTGCCGGACGGCCGGGTGTGGCACCGCGAGCACGAGATCCCGTGGGAGGTGGCCCTCGCCGCTTCCACTGGCGGCCGCACGCGGGTCAGGACCGGTGACCTCGCGGACCTGGTGGTGCTGGACACCGACGAGGTCCCGACCACCGGCGCCGATCTCGCCTCGATGCCCGTGTGGGGCACGATGGTCGGCGGGCGGTGGACGTACGAACCGCCTGCCTAGGGCGCGTCTCTCAAATCCCTCCGGATGCACCTGGCGAAACAATCGTCGTCCGGCAAGGCGGAGGAGGAGCCGATACCGGGTTTGTATCGGCGCCGACGACAACGCAGCAGGGCGGCGATTGGGCGCCAGGGGCGCCGAATGTGGATTTGGGAGGCGTGCCCTAGACGGTATGGGGTGACGCACGAGTTGTCGTGAGTTCGCTCCGGCCGGTCGGCGTCCCTCGGTTGGTGAGGATGTGCCGGTGCGGGGGTCGATGTCAACGTCGTTCATGCTCGCTGCGCTGCGCGTGCTCCACGTTGACATCGCCGGCGCGCCGGCAGGTCGACGGTGATCGAGGGGACGCCCGAGGTTTTGGTGTGGACCGCCCTTGCGGGCCGGGACCTCACTCACAAGATTCGTGGGTTACCGAGC
>NZ_BCXA01000048.1 GCF_001894865.1 Rhodococcus maanshanensis NBRC 100610
TCAGCGGCCTCGGTGCGCGGCCGCCAGCCTGCCGACCGCCTCGCCGAGGGTGGCCTCGTCGTTGGTGGTGAAGCACAACCGGGCGGTTCCCCGATGGTCACCGCCGACGGCGAAGGCCGATCCGGGCACGAACGCGACGCCGTGGTCGAGTGCGGCCGCCAGGAGCAGCCCGGTGTCGGTGCCGTCGCGGAACTCGAGCCAGCAGAACATGCCGCCGCCGATCTCGGTTGCGGACACGGCGTCGCCGAACGCGCCGGCGACCGCCGCGGCGAGGGCCCCGGCACGGGCGCCGTAGACGCCGCGGATCCGCTCCAGGTGCCCGGCCAGCCACGGCTCGTCGGCCAGCATGGTCGCCGCAATCTGCTGGGTGAGCGTTGATCCGCACAGGTCCGCGCCCTGCTTGACCAACTCGACGGCCTCGCAGACGGCGCGGGGGCCTCGCAGCCACCCGACCCGCAGCGCGGGCGCCAGGATCTTCGACGCGCTCGAGAGCCGGATGACCAGGTCCGAGTGGTCCGCGACCGGGGCGGGCGGCGCGGCATCGAACCAGATCTCGCCGTACGGGTCGTCCTCGATCACCCAGAACCCGTACGCCTCGGCGAGCGCCGCGAGATGGCGCCTGCGCGCGACGGACATCGTCGCGCTGCCGGGGTTGTGGAAGTTGCTCACCGTGTGCACCAGCGTTGGCCGTTCGCCCGCGGTGAGGAGCTCCTCCAGGTGGTCGGTGCGCATCCCGTCCGCGTCGAGCGGCACCGTCAGGATCCTCGCCTCGGCGAGGCGGAACACCTGGAGGGCACCGGTGTAGGCGGGTTCCTCGACGACGACCGTGGCGCCGGGATCGAGCAGCACCTGGGCGAGCAGGCTCAGTGCCTGCTGGGACCCATGCGTCACCACCACCTCACGCGGGTCCACCGCGCGCGACCCGGCCGCGGATTCCCGCGCGGCGATCACCTCACGCAGGCCGAACCAGCCAGCGGTCTCGGTGTACTGGACCGCGTCCGGACGCGCGAGCACCGCCTCGCTCGCCTCCCGGATCCGCGTCCGCGGGATGAGCTCGGGGTCGGGCAACCCACCGGCGAGGCTGACGATCTCGGGACGGGCGGTGATGGTGAGCAGGTCCCGGATCGCGGAGCTGCGCAGCCCGCCGATGCGGCGCGCGAATGACGGGTGTGGGGACAGGGACACGAGACCTCCCGGGGCAGACGGGGAATGGACGAGGCAAAAAACACCTGGTCGTCCCGGGTCTGCGGGGCGGGAGGCGCCGAAGCGGGGGCCGATGGTCGCGGCCGGCACCATCGACTATCACACAGGCGGGCCCACGATATGAACCCTGCGTTTCATATCGTGGGACCGGCAGCGTCAGTCGAGGTCGTCGTGGCGCATCAGCTGGCGGGCGGCCTCGGTGATGGACCCGGTCAGCGACGGGTACACCGAGAAGGTCTGCGCCAGATCGTTCACCGACAGGTTGTTCTGCACCGCGATGGCGATCGGCAGGATCAGCTCCGACGCGGTCGGGGCGACCACGACCCCGCCGATCACCACGCCGGTGGCCGGGCGGCAGAAGATCTTCACGAAACCGCGGCGCAGGCCCGACATCTTGGCCCGCGGATTGGTGTTGAGCGGGAGCATCACGGTGCGAGCAGGCACCTCGCCGTCGTCGATCGCGGCCTGGCTGACGCCGACGGTGGCGATCTCGGGACGGGTGAACACCGCGGAGGCGACGGTCTTGAGCTTGATGGGGCTCACGCCCTCGCCGAGGGCGTGGTACATCGCGATCCGGCCCTGCATCGCCGCGACGGAGGCCAGCGGCAGCAGGCCGGTGCAGTCGCCCGCCGCGTAGATCCCCGACACCGACGTGCGCGAGACCCGGTCCACCCGCAGGTAACCGCCCTGGTCGAGCTCGATGCCGACCCGCTCGAGACCGAGACCGTTGGTGTTGGGGATCGAACCGACCGTCATCAGGGCGTGGCTGCCGGTCACCACCCGGCCGTCGGCCAGCGTCACCGCGATGCCGTCCTCGGTGCGCTCGACGGAGTCGGCGCGGGCGTGCTTGACCAGGGTCACACCGCGCTCGGACAGCGCTTCCTCGAGGACGAGGGCCGCGTCCGCGTCCTCGTGCGGCAGCACCCGGTCGCGACTGGAGACCATCGTCACCTTGACGCCCATCTCGGTGTAGGCGGAGACGAACTCGGCGCCGGTGACGCCCGAACCGACCACAACCAGGTGCTCGGGCAGCGAATCGAGGTCGTAGAGCTGACGCCAGTTCAGGATGCGCTCGCCGTCCGGCTTGGCGGACGGCAGGATGCGGGGGCTCGCGCCGGTGGCGATCAGCACCACGTCGGCGTCGAGCACCCGCTCGCCTCCGCCGTGCAGGGTCGCCTTGACCTGGTGCGCCGCCATGCCGAGCTCCTGGTCGATCAGCTCCCCGCGCCCGACGAGCAGCTCGACGCCGACGGTCTGGAGCCGGTCCCTGATGTCCGAGGACTGCGCCTGCGCGAGGCTCTTGACCCGGGAGTGGATCTGCGGCAACGAGATGGTGGCCTGGGACGGCTCGAGGCTGATGCCCAGGTCGGCGGCCCTGCGCATGTCCGTGCGCACGCCGGTCGAGGCGATGAACGTCTTCGACGGCACACAGTCCCACAACACGCACGCACCGCCGACCCCGTCGCAATCGATCAGCGAAACCGTCGCGCCGTGCTGGGCGGCGACGAGCGCCGCCTCATACCCGGCCGGTCCGCCGCCGATGATCACGATCCGGGTCATTCATCCTCCAGTTGTTCGGGAGCTGTTACGCAGTTGTCGGTGCATTCCACGCTATTGCACCGGCCCACTCCGACGCACGTCGACACCGGTTCCCTGCGGCGAACGTGTTCCGTTTTGCTGTGTGCGGTTCTGCAGTCGCCCCGCCACGGTTTAGGCTTTCGCCGTGCCGATCTACGCCGCTTACGGGTCCAACATGCATCCGGAGCAGATGCTCAAGCGCTGCCCGCACTCGCCGATGGCGGGAACGGGCTGGCTGCACGGTTGGCGATTGACCTTCAGCGGCGGCGACATCGGCTGGGAAGGCGCGTTGGCCACCGTCGTCGAGGACCCCGACTCCAGCGTCTTCGTGGTGCTCTACGACGTCCCCGACGAGGACGAGGTGAGCCTGGACCGCTGGGAGGGCTCCGAGCTCGGCATCCACCGCAAGATCCGGCTCCGCGTCGACACCGACGGCGAACCGGTGCTGGCGTGGCTCTATGTCCTCGACGCCTACGAGGGCGGGCTGCCCTCCGCGCGCTACCTCGGCGTGATGGCCGAGGCCGCCGAGATCGCGGGAGCGCCCGCCGAGTACGTCCGCGACCTGCGGACCCGCAACAGCCGCAACGTTGGCCCTGGGACCCCCGGCTACCCCAGCTAGAGAACGCCTGCCGCGGCCAGCGGCAGGTTGGCCATCACCCGGACCCCGACCCCGAGCGCCCGCTCGTCCAGGTCGAAGGTCGGCTGATGGATGTCGAGCTGCGGCCCGACTCCCGACCACACCCCGAGGCGGGCCATGGCGCCGGGAACCTCCTCGAGGTACCACGAGAAGTCCTCGCCGCCGCCGGACTGCGGGGTGTCCGATCTCGCGTCCGGTCCGAGCATGGCGATCGCGCTCTCGAACATCCGGGTGGAGTCCTCGTCGTTCACCACCGGCGGCACGCCGCGCCGGTAGTTGAGCTGGTAGCGCACGCCCGTCGGCGCGAGCAGACCGTCCACGATCTCGTGGACCATCGGTTCGAGCAGCGCCCAGGTGTCGTGGTCGCCGGTCCGGACGGTGCCGACCAGCCTGCCGGACTGAGGGATCGCGTTCGGCGCCTGCCCCGCGGTGACCGCGCCCCACACCATCACCGTGCTGGTGCGCGGATCGATCCGCCTGCTCAGCATGCCCGGCAGTCCGGTGATGACCGTGCCGAGGGCGTACACCAGGTCGGTGGTCAGGTGCGGTCGGGACGTGTGCCCTCCGGGGGAATCGAGGATCAGTTCGACGGTGTCCGCCGCGGAGGTGATCGCACCGAGCCGGACGCCGACCCGGCCCGCCTCCAGCCGTGGGTCACAGTGCAGCGCAAAGATTCTCGACACATCCTTGAGCGCTCCGGCGGCCACCGCATCCAGCGCGCCGCCCGGCATCACCTCCTCGGCGGGCTGGAAGATCAACCGCACCCCGACCGGTAGGTCCGGCGCCTGGGCGAGCGCAAGGCCCGCGCCGAGCAGGATGGTGGTGTGTGCGTCGTGGCCGCACGCGTGGGAGACCCCGGTGACCGTGGACGCGTATGGCGCTCCGGTTGCCTCCTGCAGCGGGAGCGCGTCCATGTCGGCCCGAAGCGCGACCCGCGGACCGTCCGGGCCGATGTCACAGGTCAAACCGGTTCCGCCGGGCAGGATCTCGGGTGCCAGCCCGGCCGCGATCAGCCGGGTCGCGACGAACTCGGTGGTGGCGTACTCGTGCCGGGCCAGCTCCGGGTGCGCATGGATGTGCCGCCGCCACGACGAGAGGTCGGCGGCGTGGTCGGCGACCCAGCGGTCGATCCACTCGGTCATCGACTGCCCACCCCTCGTCGGTGTGCGCCCTCGAGCAGACGCGCGCGCTGTTCGGGGTCGGTCGCCGCGCGGATCGCGGTGCCCGCCAGCGCCACCGCGCCGTCGGTGACCGCACGATCCGCGGACTCGGTCACGCACGCAGCGGCGAACGCCGGTTGATGGGTGGCCGCGCCGCCCGACTCGATCCCGATCACGGGGTGGATCCCCGGCAACACGTGCGTGACGTTGCCCATATCTGTGCTGCCCAAGGGACGCGATCCTTCCAATGCCGGGGCCAATGGACTGCGCCCCATCTCCACGATCAGTTCACGATAGGACCGGACCAGCCACGGATCGGGCCGCAACTCGGTGTAGTTCGGTGAGACGGTACGAATCTCGTGTGTGCACCCGGCCGCCAGCGCACCGGCCTCGAAGCAGGCCAGCGCCCGGTCCGTCAGGTCGGTGAGCGATTCCGAGGTCTGCGCCCTGAGGTAGTAGTGCATCTCGGTCCTGGCAGGCACGATGTTCGGCGCGATCCCACCGTCGCTGACGATCCCGTGCATCTGCTGACCGGCGGACAGGTGCTGACGGAGCAGTCCGAGGCCCACCTGCGCGATGGTGGCCGCGTCGGCCGCATTGCGCCCGAGCTGCGGCGCGGCCGAGGCGTGCGCCTCGCGGCCGCTGAAGACAACGGCCAGATCGGCCATCGCGAGCGAGGCGACGCCCGCGATGTCCTCCGGGCCGGGGTGCACCATCATCGCCGCGCCGAGGCCGTCGAAGACACCGCGCTCGAGCATCAGCACCTTGCCGCCGCCGCTCTCCTCGGCAGGGGTGCCGAGCACCCGGACGGTGATACCGAGGCGATCCGCGAGCGGCGCGAGCGCGAGGCCCGCGCCGACCGCGGATGCCGCGATGATGTTGTGCCCGCAGGCATGTCCGATCTCCGGCAGCGCGTCGTACTCCGCGAGGATCCCGATGACCAGGTCGCCGCTGCCGTAGCTCGCGGAGAATGCCGTCGGCAGCTCGGCCACCGGCGACTCGACGTCAAAACCGCTCTGTGCGAGCAGTTCCGCGACCTTTGCGGCGCTGCGATGCTCCTCGAAAGCGAGCTCCGGCTCCGCGTGGATCGAATGCGACAGCGCGACGAGGTCGGACGCCGCTGCCGCGACCGTACCGACCACTTCCGAGTTCACGGCTCCAGTATCTCATCCGTGTCGGGCGTCACCCGCCGCTCCGGCCCGAGGGCTACCCGAAGCTGAGGTTCGACGGATCCGTCGGCACGGCGAACGCCTCGAGGACCGGCCGGTGGATACCGGACTTGATCCCGGCGAGGTTCGGCCCGTGCAGCGCCGTCGCCGCCGCCGCCCGCGCCACCGCGGCGGCCAGCACGCCGTCGCCATCCGCCGTCTGGTTCACGATCCCGGCCGCGAGCGCGTCCGGTCCGCCGTACCGCCGGCTGGTCGTCATCGCCTCGACCGCGGTCTGGCGCGGCAGGGCGGTCGTCATCAGCGCGTTCATGCCGATGGTGAACGGCATGTTCAGTGCCGCCTCCGGCAGGCTGTAGAAGCCCCGGTCCGCGCGCATCACCCGCAGGTCCTGCGAGGTGGCGAGCATGGCGCCTGCCCCGAACGCGTGGCCCTGCACGGCCGCGACCGTGACCATCGGGAAGGTCAGCAGCCGGGTGAACACGGTGTGCACCTGGTCCAGGTACCAGTGCGACTTGTCGAGGTTGCCGAACAGCCAATCGGTGTCGAGACCGTTGCTGTAGTACTTGCCGGTGGCGTAGGTGACCAGGGCAGCGGGACCCTCGTGGGCCTCGACCTCGTCCAGCTTCGCGTGGATCGCGGTGATCCAGTCCGGATGGAAGCGGTTCTCGCTGTCCGTCTGACCCTCGTCACCGAGGTACAGGATGAATACGTCGCCGTCGCGCTCAAGAAATGGCATATGGGCACAATAGCGGCCATGGACGATTCCGATCTGGCCGCCGACCCGTTCGGCACCGCGGCGCGGGCCGCGAGTGAGCTCGCCGAACGCACCGGTGTGCCCGCCCACGACGTGGCGGTGGTGCTCGGCTCCGGGTGGCAGGCCGCGGCGGACGCGTTCGGTGCCCCGTCCGCCACGGTGCCGATGGCGGACCTGCCCGGCTTCGCCGCACCGTCCGCCTCCGGGCACGCCGGGCAGGTGCGCTCGGTGCGCGTCGGCGACACCAGGGTGCTGTTGCTGCTCGGTCGCACCCACGCCTACGAGGGGCACGACCTGAGCCGGGTGGTGCACCCGGTCCGGACCGCCTGCGCCGCGGGCGCGGGAACCGTGATCCTGACCAACGCGGCCGGCGGGATCCGGGAGGGCATGAGCGTCGGCACCCCGGTCCTGATCTCCGACCATCTGAACCTGACGGCCAGGTCCCCGCTGGTGGGCGCCGAGTTCGTGAACATGGTGGACGCGTACTCCCCCGACCTGCGCGCGCTCGCCCGGCGGATCGACCCGACCCTGACCGAAGGCGTGTACGCGGGGCTGCCGGGACCGCACTACGAGACGCCTGCCGAGATCCGGATGCTGCGGGTGCTCGGCGCCGACCTGGTCGGGATGTCGACCGTGCACGAGGCGATCGCCGTCAGGGCGATCGGCGCACGGGTACTGGGGCTGTCGCTGGTGACCAACCTGGCCGCAGGCATCACCGGCGAACCCCTCGACCACTCCGAGGTCCTCGCGGCCGGCTCCGCGTCGGCCGCCCGGATCGGCGAACTGCTCCGCGACCTGGTCGCCCGGCTGTGACGGACGAGACGGTGCCGGGCCGGACGACGCCGGACGAGAACGTGACGCCGCTTACCTTCGGCACCGCCGGGCTGCGCGGGCCGCTGGGGCCGGGGCCCGGTGGGATGAACGTCGACACCGTCGTCCGGACCACCGCCGGGCTGGCGTCCTGGTTGCAGGCCCGCTGCCTCGGCGGGTCCACCGTGGTGGTCGGCCGTGACGCGCGGCACGGTTCGCGGGAGTTCGCCGACGCGACCGCAGAGGTGCTCGCGGCCGCCGGGTTCGACGTGGTGGTGCTGCCCCGACCGTTGCCGACGCCGGTGCTCGCGTTCGCCGTCCGCAGGCTCCGTGCCGCCGCGGGAGTCCAGATCACCGCCTCGCACAATCCCGCAACCGACAACGGCTACAAGGTGTACACGGACGGTGGGGCACAGCTCATCGCGCCGGCCGACCGGGAGATCGAACACGCCATCGCGGCGGTCGGGCCCGCCAACGCGGTCCCCCGGGCCCCAGCCACGCCGACCGACGAGGCGCTGCTCACCGAGTACCTGGCGCGGGTGGCCGCACTCCCGCGAGGGAGCAACCGGGACCTGCGCATCGCGCTGACGCCGCTGCACGGCGTCGGCGGGGACACCGCGATCGCGGCGCTGACCGCGGCGGGCTTCACCGATCTGCACACCGTGACGAGCCAATTCGATCCGGACCCCGACTTCCCCACCGTCCGGTTCCCCAATCCCGAGGAGGACGGCGCCACCGACGCCCTGCTCGAGCTCGCCGAGAGCGTCGGTGCCGACCTCGCGATCGCACTCGACCCGGACGCGGACCGGTGTGCGGTCGGCGTCCCCGGCCCCGACGGGTGGCGGATGCTGCGCGGCGACGAGACCGGCGTCCTGCTCGGCGACCACGTGCTGTCCACCGCCGGACCCGATCCGCTCGTGGCGACCACGATCGTGTCCTCGCAGCTGCTCGCGAAGGTCGCGGCGGCCAGGGGCGCTCGGTTCGCCGAGACCCTCACCGGCTTCAAGTGGCTGGTCCGGGCGGGCGCCGGCCTCGTCTATGCCTACGAGGAGGCGCTCGGGCATTGCGTGGACCCGGAGGTCGTCCGCGACAAGGACGGGATCTCCGCGGCCGTGCTGATGGCCGATCTGGCGGCCGGGCTCAAGGCGCGGGGCCGGTCCGTGCTGGACGTCCTCGACGACTACGCGGTCGAGTTCGGGGTGCACGCGGGCGACCAGGTGTCGCGGCGGGTCGGACACCAGGGTGAGCTCGCGGACCTGATGGCCCGACTGCGCGCCGCGCTGCCCCGGTCCCTTGCCGGCGACGATGTCACCGCAGAGGACCTGCTGGCCCGTCGTGGCGCGCTGCGCACCGACGCGGTCGTGCTTCGCGGCGAACGCACCCGAATGGTGGTGCGGCCCTCCGGAACCGAGCCCAAGCTCAAGTGTTACCTCGAGGTCGTGGTGGACGTCGAGGACCGATCCGACCTGGACCGGGCGCGGGCGGAGGCGGCGACCCGACTGCGGGACCTACGCGACTACGCGCGCGAGCTGTGACGCTCAGATCCAGCGCGGGCCGAACTGCCGGTCCCCCGCATCACCGAGGCCGGGGACGATGTAGGCGTCGTCGTTGAGTCCCTCGTCGATGCTCGCGGTGACCAACCGGACCGGGAATCCCGAGTCCTTCAGTGCGGTGACGCCCTCCGGGGCCGCGACCACGCACACCGCGGTGATGTCGACAGCTCCCCTGTCGACGAGGAGTTCGATGGTGCTCACCATCGAACCACCGGTGGCGAGCATCGGGTCGAGCACGTACACCGGGATCCCGGACAGGTCGTCGGGCAACGATTCGAGGTACGGGACCGGCTGATGGGTCTGCTCGTCGCGAGCCATGCCGACGAAGCCGACCTGCGACTGCGGGATCAGCGAACTCGCCTGCTCGACCATGCCGAGCCCGGCACGCAGCACCGGCACCAGCAACGGCGGCGTTGCCAGCCGGACCCCGCGGGCGCGCGCGACCGGGGTCTGCACCTCGAACACCTCGATCTCGGCGTCGCGGATGGCCTCGTAGATGAGCATCTGGGTCAGCTCGCGCAACGCAGACCGGAAGGTCGGGTTGTCGGTCGCCGCGTCGCGCATCGTGGTCAACAGCGAGGCGGCGAGCGGGTGATCGACCACATGGGTGTCCATGGCGAAAAGAATATGCGGGGAATTCGTGTCGATGGAACCGGAGCGGCGTCGGCGGCGTCCAACCTTGTGACGCACAGTTCTGACCCCGGGGGAACGACATGACTGAATTTTCGGCCGTGACCGAGGGCATCCGCGCCTACGGCGCGACGGCCTCGTCGATGGCGGCGCAGGTCGAGACCGCCGCGCTCGGAACGGCGGCCGCCGGCCCCGTCCTGCTCGGCCCCGCCTTCGGGCTGATCGGCGGCGATTTCGTCGCCGCCTTCGCGGCAGCGCACGGCGGCCACGCGGCCGCGCTGACCGACCTCGCGCGGACACTCGGCAGCATGAGCGAGGCCGCACACGCGTCTGCCGCGGCGTACGACGCCGCGGACCTCGGCGCGGCCACCGGACTCAGCGCCACCGGCAACGGACTGGAGGCCTGAGCATGATCGGGATCGATCTCCTCGCCCGCCCCATCATCGAACTCGTGGACACCTTCGGCACCGGCGTGATGCCGTCGGGCGGGCCTGCCGATGCCATGAAGATCGCCTCGATCGCGCTGGACTCCGCGTACGCCATCGGCAAACTCGGCATCGCCGAACTGGGCGGCGTGTGGACCGGCGTCGCGTCCGACGCCGCCGTGGCCAAGGCGGACCAGGCCCAGGCCCAGCAGGTTCAGCTCTCCGACAGGGGAACCGAGATCGCCGGTGTCCTCACGGCCGCCTCCCACGACGTGAACACCGGGATGGTCGAGCTCGAGGGCATCCTGCAGTCGTTCATCTCGGTCGCCGTCGCGGCGGGCCCAACGCTCACCACCCCGCCCGGCCAGATCATGATCATCGCCGCCGCGATCGATCACCTCTCCCGGGGGCTGACGGTGGTCGCCCGGGTCCGCGCCGAACTGACCGCGCACACCGCGAAGATGACGGCGCTGACCGTGCCCGAGCAGTCGACGGATCCCGCCGATCCCGGTGCCGCGCAGGCCTCGATCCGCCCAACGGCATCCGCGGGCGCAGGCACCACGCCCGCGTCCTCGCTGCAGCAGCGCGGCGACGCCTTCAGCGGCTTCGGCAACAGCTTCGGCAACGCCGCCTCGTCCGCGTCCGGCAACGGTTACTCCGGCTTCAGCGGCGCGATGGGCCAGACCGGACGCGGGCTCGGCGGCGGCAACCCGCTCGGGCGGGGCTCGGGCACCGCTCCCCCCGAGATCGGCAAGTCCCCCACCCGCCGGCGAACCGGCAGCAGCTCGGACTCGCTTGGCAGCAGCGAGGGGGTCGAGATCTTCCTGCCCGACGGCAGCACGGCGATGGCGCCGAACCGCGAGGCCGCGGACGCGGTCCGCAACGCGCTCAGCCAGCAGGGCGTGCCCTACGAGTGGGGTGGCACCACACCAGGACAGGGCCTGGACTGCTCCGGGCTCACCCAGTGGGCGTACGGCGAGGCAGGCGTGGAGATCCCCCGGCTCGCCCAGGAACAGAGCGTTGGCATCCCCGTGGGCCAGTCCGACCTGCAGCCCGGTGACCTCGCGGTCTGGGACGGCCACGTCGCGATGGTGATCGGAAACGGTCAGATGGTCGAGGCAGGGGATCCGGTGCAGGTGAGCTCGGTCCGCACCGAGAACATCGGCATGGGCTTCCACGGCTTCTACAGGCCGACCGAATGAGCGCCGACGAGGTCGCGGTGGCGACAGTGGCAAACCGCGCCGGAACCATCACCGTGCGCGCAACCGATCAGGGCCTGCCCCTGGCGATCCACATCGACCGGCGCGAACTCCGTTACGGCGGAACGCAACTGGCCGCCTTGATCCTCGAGGTCTGCACGCGCGCCGCGGCGGAGGCGAAGGTCCGCAGGCGCGCCGACCTGACCGAGCAGGGCGTGCCTGCCGAGGTGCTCGACGCGCTCGGCCTGCCGACCAGGAACGAGTTGGCCGCCCGCCACGATGTGGAGGACGAGGAAGACGCCGCCCCCACCAGTTGGATGCGGCAGCTGTGAGCGTGAACAGCGGGCACGAGATGGACCTCGTCGTCGAACGTGCCATCGACCGGGCCAACCACCTCGAGGACGCGCTGCACGACCTCACCCGGGCCAGGGCCCGGGTGACCCACGACTCGGGTCTGGTCAGCGTCCAGGTCGACGAGAACGGCGGGATGAGCGGCCTGTGGATCTCCGAGTCGATCGCCCATGTCGACTCCCGTGAACTGGCGGCGATGATCACCGCGACCGCGGCAAGGGCCGCCCAGATGGTGGCCGACCGCCGGGAACAGATACTGGCGTCGCTCCAGGCCTCGTTCACCGACTAGGCTGCCAGCCATGGCAGGAGACATCGTCCCGATCCAGCTCGGTCTCACCGATGGTGACCTCGTCACGCTGTGGGCTCCCCGGTGGCGCGAGGGGGACGACGAGTGGGAGGCCTTCCTCGGCCACGACGAGGACCTGTACGCCTTCGAGTCGGTCGCCGAACTGGCCGCGTTCACCCGCACCAACTCGGACAACGACCTGGTCGAGCACCCGTCCTGGTCGACGTTGTCGGCCCTGGGTGCCTCGGAGCTGGAACCCGACGAGACGCACGTCTACGACCTGGTGGGGGTGCCCGAGCTCGCCGCGGGAGATCCGGACGCCCTCACCATCGCCGAACTCGAGGAGACCCTCGAGATGGTGCGCACGATCGGCGAGGTGTGCGAGCTCGAGACCGTCACCAAGTTCTTCGGCGGCCATCCCGTCCTCGGGGCGCTCTCCGGCGGGGAGAACGCCTTCGCCGGTCGCGAGGGCGAGGAGCTGTGGATCCAGATCGGCACCGCGGTCGCCGGTGGCTGGGACGATGTGCTCGACGCGATCGACGCGATCGTCGCGACCCCCGAGGTCGACCAGGCCGCCGTCTCCGTCGCCGAAGCCGAAATCCTTGCCGCCGAAGAGAACATCGTCGACGCGGAGGACGCCGCTGAAGAGTCCGATGAGGACGACGAGCTCGAGTTCATGACGGTGGACCTCGACGACGACACCGTCGACCCGATCGCCCTTGCCGCGGAGGACGAGTCGTTCTGGGCATCCGTCGGCATCGACCCGATCAAGATCATCACCTCGGGCGCCGTGTACTACACGCTGCGGTGCTACCTCGACGACGAGCCGATCTTCCTCGGCAGGTCGGGCCGGATCCTGGTCTTCACCTCCGAGCGCGCGCTCGCCCGCTACCTGGCCGACAACCACGACCACGACCTCGCACAGGTGAGCACCTACACGGACGTGCAGACCGCCGCGGTCGACGGCGCGCTCGAGATCGAGGTCACCGACGAGAACGTCTACGTGTTGCCCGGCCTCGCGGACGATCTCGCGCAGGGACCCAAGTCGGTCGACGCCGACCAGCTCGATCTTGCGGTCGAACTGTTCACCGACGCAGCCGATTACGCAGATGACGAGTCCACCGAGCAGGCCCTCGCGGCCTCCACCCCGCTCGGTTGGTACGTCTCGTACACGCTCAACCCCGACCCCAGCCGACTGGCGCCGAACCCGCCGTTCGACGCCGAGTCGGAGGCATGGCGGGCGCTCGAGCGCGAGTTCGAAGCGCGCCTGCGCGTCGAGTGACCGGCGCTAGCCGATCAGCACCGCATAGCCGGGCTTGACCACCTCGTCGATCAGGCGCAGCCGATCGGGGAACGGGATGAAGGCGGACTTCATCGCGTTGATCGTGAACCGCTCCAGGTCGCTCCAGCCGTAGCCGAACGTCGTGACCAGCTTCAGCATCTCCTCGCTCATGCTGGTCGCGCTCATCAGCCGGTTGTCGGTGTTCACCGTGACGCGGAAGCGCTCCCTCGCCAGCAGGTCGAACGGGTGCTTCTCCAGGCTCTCCACCGCACCGGTCTGCACATTCGAACTCGGGCACAGCTCCAACGGGATGCGCTTGTCCCGCACGTAGTTCGCGAGCCGGCCCAGGCTCGCGGTGCCGTCCGAGGCCACGGTGATGTCGTCGGTGATCCGCACCCCGTGGCCGAGCCGATCCGCGCCGCAGAACGCGATGGCCTCGTGGATGGACGGCAGCCCGAACGCCTCGCCCGCGTGGATGGTGAAGTGCGCGTTGCTCGTCCGCATGTACTCGAATGCGTCGAGATGCCTGCTCGGCGGGTGCCCGGCCTCGGCGCCCGCAATGTCGAACCCGACCACCCCGCGGTCCCGGAACCGCACGGCCAGTTCCGCGATCTCCCGCGACCTGGCGGCGTGCCGCATGGCGGTGAGCAGGCAGCCGATCCGGATCTCGCGTCCGAGTTCGCGGGCCGCGGCCACGCCCTCCTCGAACCCGAGCAGCGTGTGGTGCACCACCTCGTCGAGGCTCAGCCCCGCCTCCAGGTGCTGTTCAGGGGCGAACCTCACCTCGGCGTAGACCACCGAGTCCGCGGCCAGGTCCTCGGCGCACTCCCTGGCCACCCGGGCGAGTCCCTCCTGGGTCTGCATCACCGCGACCGTGTGCTCGAAGGTCTCCAGATAGCGCACCAGGGAACCGCTGCCCGCGGCCTCGGCGAACCACTGGGCCAGCGAGTCGGCGTCGTCGGCGGGCAGGGCGTCGTAGCCGACCTGATGGGCCAGCTCGAGTACGGTGGCCGGCCGCAGTCCCCCGTCCAGGTGATCGTGCAGCAGTGCCTTGGGCGCGGTCCTGATGTGTGGGAGATCGAGCGGTGTCGGGCTCATGCTCCGACGCTAGACCCGCTCAGGCCGATCCGCTCGAAGACCAGCGCCGTCGACGGCGGCGTGTCGCCGACGCCCCACGCGTCCGCCAACGCGGCCAGCGCCGGTTCGAACAGGCGCGGGGTGTCGCTGTACAGCGTGAACAGCGGCTGGCCCGCGGCGATCGTCTCGCCCGGTTTGGCGTGCCAGCGCACTCCGGCCCCGGCCTGCACGGCCTGGCCCTGACGCTCGCGGCCGGCGCCGAGCCGCCAGGCCGCGACACCGACGGCCATGGCGTCGAGCCGGGTCAGCACGCCGGACTCGGTCGCCCGCACGACCTCGTGATGGCGGGCGGCCGGCAGGGCTGCGCGTGGGTCCCCGCCCTGCGCGCGGACCATCGACCGCCAGCGATCCATCGCCCGCCCGTCGCGCAGCGCCCGCTCCGGGTCGATCCCGTCGATGCCAGCCGCCGCGAGCATCTCCCGCGCGAGCGTCAGCGTCAGTTCCACCACATCGGCTGGTCCGCCGCCCGCGAGCACCTCCAGTGACTCCGCCACCTCGAGGGCGTTGCCCGCGGTGTTGCCGAGCGGGCTGTCCATCGCGGTGAGCAGGGCGACCGTGCGGACCCCGGCGTCCGCTCCGAGATCGACCATCGTGGAGGCCAATTCGCGCGCGTCGTCGAGGTTCTTCATGAAGGCGCCGGAGCCGACCTTGACATCGAGCACCAGCGCACCGGTCCCCTCCGCGATCTTCTTGCTCATGATCGAGCTGGCGATCAGCGGGATGGATTCGACGGTGCCGGTCACATCGCGCAGCGCGTAGAGCTTCCGGTCCGCGGGTGCCAGCCCGGAGCCTGCGGCGCACACCACCGCGCCGACCTCGGGGTCCGCCAGGATCGAGTGGATCTCCTCGGCCCCGAGGTCCGCTCGCCAGCCAGGAATCGACTCGAGCTTGTCGAGGGTGCCCCCGGTGTGGCCGAGGCCGCGCCCGGACAGTTGCGGGACCGCAGCGCCGCAGGCCGCGACCAACGGAGCCAGCGGGAGGGTGATCTTGTCGCCGACACCGCCGGTCGAGTGCTTGTCCACCGTCGGCCTGCGCAGGCGCGAGAAGTCCATCCGTCCGCCCGAGGCGACCATCGCATCGGTCCATGCGGCGGTTTCCGCCCTGGTGAGTCCGCGGAAGACGATCGCCATGGCCAACGCCGACATCTGCTCGTCTGCGACCTCGCCCCTGGTGTACGCGTCGATGACCCAGTGGATCTGCGCCGCGCTGAGCTCACCGCCGTCCCGCTTGGCTGTGATGATGGAAACGGGATCGGTCATGACCTCGACCCCCGGTCCTGTCGCACCCGGTCCAGGTCCTGCGGACCGAAAGCCGCAGGCAGGAGCTCCGCGAGCGGCACGGGCCCGCCGGGAGCGTCGACCAGGAGGCCGCCCCCGCCGTGCTCGAGCAGGAGCTGTCGGCAGCGCCCGCACGGCATCAGCGTCTGCCCACTGCCGTCCCGGCAGCTGAAGGCGACAAGGGCGCCGCCGCCCGAGGAGTGCAAGTTACTGACCAGTCCACATTCGGCGCACAGGCCCAGTCCGTATGAGACATTTTCCACATTGCATCCGACGACAATTCGTCCATCGTCGACCAGCGCCGCCGCTCCCACCGGGAACCCGGAGTACGGCGCGTAGGCGGATCTCATGGCGCGATCAGCATTGTCGCGCAACGTTTTCCAATCAATTTCGGCCACGGTGAGCCATCCTGGCACGCCCACTGAATGGATGCAGAAGATCCCCGGAACGGCCCCTGCGGCCATTGGACAGGCAAACCTAAGAAGCTCGCCACCCCTTCGTACGAACCGCATCTCGAATTAGTTCCCCGATTGGACGGGGATTACAGTTCAGGAAGTCGGTTCAGGTACACGTCGCGCCAAGGCTGAAAACTCCAGGGTCGTCCCAGATGAAACAGCCAAACGGGGTGCGACACGTCCACCAAAGACGTTGGAGGCACAGCACTCGATGAGTAGCACGACTGAAGCCGCTCCGGCGAAGGAGCGCACACGGTCGCTATACCGGGGCGACCCCGGCATGTGGTCCTGGGTTCTACACCGGATCACCGGAGTCGCGACATTCTTCTTTCTCTTCGTCCACGTTCTCGACACCGCACTGGTGCGAGTCAACCCGGACACCTACGACCGGGTCATCGAGACCTACAAGAACCCGCTCGTCGGGCTCATGGAGCTCGCCCTGGTCGCGATGGTTCTGTACCACGCACTCAACGGCGTCCGCGTGATGCTCGTGGACTTCTGGTCGAAGGGTCCGCAGTACCAGCGCCCGATGCTCTGGATCATCATCGCCATCTGGTTCGTCGTGATGATTCCCGGCGCCGGTCGCATCTTCTACAACATGTTTGCGGGGCACTGACATGACTGAAGCCAAGACTCTCGGCACGTCCTACGACCGTCCCGCCAGCCTGGAGAACCCGCGCTCGCCGCGTCGCGCCGCGAAGAACAACTTCGAGCTCTACGCGTGGCTGTTCATGCGCCTGTCCGGACTCGCGCTGATCGTGCTGGTCCTGGGCCACCTGTTCATCATGCTGATGGTGGACAGCGGCGTGCACCGCATCAACTTCGCGTTCGTCGCGGGTCGCTGGTCCAGCCCGTTCTGGCAGTTCTGGGACCTCACCATGCTCTGGCTCGCCCAGCTGCACGGCGGCAACGGCCTGCGCACCGTGATCGCGGACTACTCGCGCAAGGACTCGACGCGCTTCTGGCTCAACACGCTTCTCGTGGTGTCGATGATCCTGATCATGGGCCTGGGCACCTACGTCATCTTCACCTTCGACCCCAATATCGTCGCGAGCTAGGGGAGCAGAAACTTCATGCAGGAACATCGTTATGACGTGGTCATCGTCGGTGCCGGCGGCGCCGGCATGCGCGCCGCCATCGAGGCCGGCCCTCGGGTGCGCACCGCGGTCCTGACCAAGCTCTACCCCACCCGTAGCCACACCGGTGCGGCCCAGGGCGGCATGTGCGCCGCGCTGGCGAACGTGGAGGAAGACAACTGGGAGTGGCACACCTTCGACACCGTCAAGGGCGGCGACTACCTCGCCGACCAGGACGCGGTCGAGATCATGGCCAAGGAAGCCATCGACGCGGTCCTCGACCTCGAGAAGATGGGTCTGCCGTTCAACCGGACCCCCGAGGGCAAGATCGACCAGCGCCGCTTCGGTGGGCACACCCGTGACCACGGCAAGGCGCCCGTGCGCCGTGCGTGTTACGCCGCGGACCGCACCGGCCACATGATCCTGCAGACGCTCTACCAGAACTGCGTCAAGCACGACGTCGAGTTCTTCAACGAGTTCTACGCGCTCGACATCGCGCTCACCGAGACCGAGGACGGCCCCGTCGCGACGGGTGTCATCGCCTACGAGCTCTCCACCGGCGAGATCCACGTCTTCCATGCCAAGTCCATCGTGTTCGCCACCGGCGGCTCGGGACGCATGTACAAGACCACCTCCAACGCCCACACCCTCACCGGTGACGGCATGGGCATCATCTTCCGCAAGGGCCTGCCCCTGGAGGACATGGAGTTCCACCAGTTCCATCCGACAGGCCTCGCGGGCCTGGGCATCCTGATCTCGGAGGCCGTCCGAGGCGAGGGCGGCATCCTCCGCAACGCGGACGGTGAGCGCTTCATGGAGCGCTACGCCCCCACCATCAAGGACCTCGCGCCCCGCGACATCGTGGCCCGTTCGATGGTGCTCGAGGTGCTCGAGGGCCGCGGCGCGGGCCCGAACAAGGACTACGTCTACATCGACGTGACCCACCTCGGCGAGGAGGTGCTCGAGGAGAAGCTCCCCGACATCACCGAGTTCGCCCGCACCTACCTCGGCGTGGACCCGGTCACCGAGCTGGTGCCCGTGTACCCGACCTGCCACTACGTGATGGGCGGCATCCCCACCAAGATCCGCGGTGAGGTGCTGCGCAACAACGAGGACATCGTTCCCGGCCTGTACGCCGCCGGCGAGTGCGCCTGCGTCTCCGTGCACGGCGCGAACCGTCTCGGCACCAACTCGCTGCTCGACATCAACGTGTTCGGCCGTCGCGCCGGCATCGCGGCCGCCGAGCACGCCGAGAACACCGACTTCGTTGAGCTGCCGGAGAACCCGGCGAAGATGGTCGAGGAGTGGCTCGCGGTCATCCTGTCCGACCACGGCACCGAGCGGGTCGCGGACATCCGCACCGAGCTGCAGCAGACCATGGACAACAACGCGTCCGTGTTCCGCACCGAGACCACGCTGAGCAACGCGCTCAAGGACGTCCGCGCCCTCAAGGAGCGGTACAACCACATCACCGTGCAGGACAAGGGCAAGCGCTACAACAGCGACCTGCTCGAGGCCGTCGAGCTCGGCTTCCTGCTGGAGATGGCGGAGGTGACCGTCGTCGGCGCGCTCAACCGCAAGGAGTCCCGCGGCGGCCACGCGCGCGAGGACTACCCGGACCGCAACGACGCCGAGTACATGCAGCACACCATGGCCTACAAGGAAGGCGACGGTCTGCTCTCCGACATCCGTCTCGACTACAAGCCGGTAGTCATGACCCGCTACGAGCCGATGGAGCGTAAGTACTGATGTCCGCACCCGTTGTAGACAAGGACGCCCCCGCGCTGCCGCCCGTTCCCGAGGGCGCCGTGATGGTGACCCTCAAGATCGCCCGCTTCAACCCCGAGGACGGCGAGGGCCAGCACTGGGACAGCTTCCAGGTCCCGACCCTGCCCACCGACCGCCTGCTGAACCTGCTGCTCTACGTGAAGGGCTACCTGGACGGCACGCTGACGTTCCGTCGCTCCTGCGCGCACGGCGTCTGCGGTTCCGATGCCATGCGCATCAACGGCGTGAACCGGCTCGCCTGCAAGGTCCTGATGCGCGACATGCTGCCGAAGGACCCCAGCAAGACCCTCACCATCACGGTCGAGCCCATCAAGGGCCTGCCGGTGGAGAAGGACCTGCTGGTGGACATGGAGCCCTTCTTCGACGCGTTCCGCGCCGTGAAGCCGTTCCTCATGACCTCCGGCAACGAGCCGACCCGCGAGCGCATCCAGTCGCAGGCCGACCGCGCGCGCTTCGATGACACCACCAAGTGCATCCTCTGCGCGTGCTGCACCACCTCGTGCCCGGTCTACTGGAGCGACGGCAGCTACTTCGGCCCCGCCGCGATCGTGAACGCGCACCGGTTCATCTTCGACAGCCGCGACGAGGGTGCCTCGGAGCGTCTGGACATCCTGAACGACAAGGATGGCGTGTGGCGCTGCCGCACCACCTTCAACTGCACCGACGCGTGCCCCCGCGGCATCCAGGTGACGAAGGCGATCCAGGAAGTCAAGCGCGCACTGCTGTTCGCACGCTGAGCAATTCAGACGCTTGAGGCGCGGTTCCCGGCAACGGGAACCGCGCCTTTTGTCATTCCCTCCCCCGGTCCGGTCGGGCGACGAGGGCGCCGCCGCCGCCCGGGTCCACCCGGGTCCCGAAGTCGCGACCGAGCCCGTCGAGGACCCCGCGTAGCCATCGGGTGTCGGCGGCCGAGGCACGGCGCAGCCGCATCCGCCGCGATTGCATCGGCACGATCCGGAGCTCGCGCAACTCGTGCGAGCGCGCATCGAGGGTGACCAGGTACAGCGGCCTTAGGTCGTCGCGGAACCGCTCGTATCCGCCGATGCCCTCGTAATCGTTGATCAGGTCGCCGCAGCCGTACAGGATCGGCCTGCCCCGGTAGATCTCGACGGGGCGCGGATGGTGCGACGAATGACCGTGCACGATGTCGACGCCGCCGTCGACGAGCCGGTGCGCGAACCGGACCTGCGCCCCTGGCACGCCGAATCCCCAGTTCGACCCCCAGTGGACGGACGCCACCAGGAGGTCACCTTCGCGGCGTGCCCGCAGCATCCGTTTGACCACGGCATCGGCGCCGCTGGTCGACATGTCCGCGAGCAGCGCCAGACCGGGTCGGCCGCCCCTTGCCGCGTCCCGGGGCGAGACACCGGACGACTCCGCGCCCATGGACCAGATCAGCGCGCGGCCCGCGGTGGTGTGCACCGCCACCGGGGCCCACGCCTGCCGGGCGGTGCGGCCCGCGCCCGCGTGCCGGACACCCGCGCGGCGGAGCGTGCGCAGGGTTTCCTCGAGACCGCGGATGCCGAAGTCCAGGATGTGGTTGTTCGCCAGGACGCAGACATCGATGTCGGCGGCGGTGAGCACGCCTACATTCGACGGGTGCATCCGGTAGTTGATCCCCTTGGGCGCGTAGTCGTCTGATGTGGTGACGGCGGTCTCCAGGTTGATCACCCGAAGGTCCGGCTCGGATTCGTCGAGCACCATCAGCGCCTCGCCCCATGGCCAGTCCCAGTCGACAGGCGCGGCGATCTTGCCGTTCACGCGCTCGGCCAGGGTGACGTACTCGCGTGCGTCGCTCGCGCAGCGCTCCCGCAGCGCGGGCGAGCCGGGACACGGCAGGATCTGGTCCACTCCCCTGCCGGTCATCACGTCCCCGGAGAGGAACAGCGTGATCGTCTCGGCCATTCGTCCATCACCCAGATCCACGGTAGTCACCCCAGGACCACCGCGCGCGGCGCCTACCGGTCGACCACCGTCATGTCGAAGTGGTACATGGTCGCGCGGTAGACGTGGCTGCCGAATTCGACCACCCGGCCCTCGTCGTCGAAGGCGGTCCGGTTCATCGTCAACAACGGCGCCCTGACCTTCTCGCCGAGCAGCGCGGCCTCGGCCCGGTCGGCGGCCTTGGCCCCGATTCGTTGCCGCGCGAGGCGGATGTGCACCCCGCGCGTGCGCAGCGACTGGTACAACCCGTGCGTCTCCAGTTCCTCGGGGCCGGGCGCGAGGACCGCGGGCAGATGGTTGGTCATCAGCGCGAGCGGCTCGCCGTTGCTCAGCCGCAGCCGGCGGATGGTCGCGACCTCTTCCTCGCCGAGCAGGTTCAGCTCCCGCGCGAGGTCGCCGGTCGGCGCGCCGACCCGGTACTCGAGCAGCGTGGTGGTCGGGTTCTGACCTGCCTTGGCGAGATCGTCGAAGAGGCTGGTCAGCTCGATCGGCCGGTGTACCGGCCCCTGCACCACCTGGGTTCCGACGCCGCGCTTGCGCACCAGCAGACCCTTGTCGACCAGTTCCGCGATGGCGCGCCTGGCGGTTGGCCTGGACAGGTTCAGCCGCTTGGCCAGGTCGAGCTCGTTCTCGAAGCGGTCCCCGGGCCCCAGGTCGCCGCCCAGGATGGCGCCCTCGATCGCCTGTGCCAACTGGAAGTACAGCGGTACCGGACTCGACCGGTCGAGTTCAACGGCAAGCGGTGCAGCCACTCTCGGCTCCGATCATCGACGGCGACCGCGCCCGTGCGGCCGCCGAAAAGGCAGGCTGAGGCGAAGATTAACACCAGTTGACCGAAAGTTAGAATGTTAGGACAAACGGTTGACATTCCCCCGCGGAGTGGCGCAGAGTTTGCATCAGAGATCAGTCTCCATCAACGTCGGGAGTCCCTCTTGGCAAACACGGGAAATCGACTGTTCGACGTGCTCGCCATCGGGCGATGCGGCGTCGACCTCTACCCGATGCAGACCGGTGTCGGCCTCGAGGACGCCCAGCTCTTCGGCAAGTTCCTCGGCGGCAGCGCGGCAAACGTGGCCGTCGCTGCTGCCCGCCTGGGCCTGCGCAGCGCCCTGATCTCCGGCGTCGGCAACGACCCGTTCGGCACGTTCGTGCGCGCCGAACTCGCCCGCCTCGGCGTCGACAACCGGTACGTCCGCACGGATCAGGAGTACCCGACGCCGATCACGTTCTGCGAGATCTTCCCGCCCGACCGGTTCCCGCTGTACTTCTACCGCCGCCCCGCCGCACCGGATCTGCAGCTGCGCGCGGACGAGATCGACACCGCGACCGTCCGGTCCGCGGCGCTGTACTGGTCAACGCTGACCGGTCTGTCCGAACAGCCAAGCCGCGATGCTCATTTCGCCGCGTGGCTGGCGCGCGGCCGCGCGCGGCACACGGTGCTCGACCTCGACTACCGGCCGATGTTCTGGGATTCCCCCGCGGCGGCCACCGCCGTCGCCCAGCGGGCGCTGCACCAGGTCAGCGTGGCGGTGGGAAATCTCGAGGAGTGCGAGATCGCGGTCGGCGAGAGCGATCCACGCAGGGCGGCCGATGCGCTGCTCGACATGGGCGTCGAACTCGCGGTCGTCAAGCGTGGACCGGCTGGCGTGCTCGCCAGGACCAGGGACGAGACGGTGACCGTGCCGCCCGTCACAGTCGAGGTTGTCAACGGGCTCGGCGCAGGCGACGGCTTCGGCGGCAGCCTCTGCCATGGCCTGCTCGCGGGCTGGCCTCTCGAGAAGGCGCTGCGCCACGCCAATGCCGCGGGCGCCATCGTCGCCTCACGCCTGGAGTGCTCCACCGCGATGCCGACGGCGGACGAGGTCGCGGCGCTCGCCGAGCAGTCCGCCGTGGGGGCCGTCGATGCCTGACGCGAACCACCTCCCCGCGGGCACCGCCGCCGACGGCCCGTTCGCGCTGGCCATCACCCCGCAGTCGGCGGGCTGGAGCGCGTCGAGCCTGTGGGTCCTCGAGCTGCCGCCTGGCGGTCGGGTCGACCTCGAGTCCGGCGACGACGAGATCATCGTGCTCCCGCTGTCCGGGGCCGCAACTGTGGGGTGCGATGGCCGCGAGATCGGCCTCGCCGGTCGGCGATCGGTGTTCGACGGACCGAGCGATTTCGGCTACGTCGGGCGGGGACGCGCCTTCGCCGTGGGCAGCGTGGACGGCGGCCGCTTCGCCCTGTGCGGCGCGCGGGCGGCAACCGAACTCCCGTTCCGCCACGTCCCGGCCGCCGCGGTCCCGATCGAGCTGCGCGGCGCGGGACACTGCAGTCGTCAGGTGCACAACTTCGCGATGGCCGACACCTTCGACGCCGATTCGATCCTGGCCTGCGAGGTGATCACCCCGGCGGGCAACTGGTCCTCGTACCCCAGCCACAAGCACGACGAGGAGACCGCGCACGAGTCCGCGCTCGAGGAGATCTACTACTTCGAGTTCGGTGAGACCGGCGCGCGGTCGGTGGATCTGGACCGTCGCGGGTTCGGGTTCCACCGGGTGTACGGCACCCAAGAGCGACCGATCGACGTGCTGGCCGAGGTGCGCACCGGGGACGCCGTGCTGGTTCCGCACGGGTACCACGGGCCGTCCGTGGCCGCACCCGGCTACGACATGTACTTCCTGAACGTGATGTCCGGGACCGGCACTGGGCGGTCCTGGCGGATCGTCGACGATCCAGCCCACGCCTGGATCAGGCAGACCTGGCGAAGCCAGGACATGGACCCCCGACTGCCCCTCCCCCGGACCACAGGAGTGTGAGCGTGGCACAGCGACAGGAAGTACCGAACACCGAAGCGACGGTGCGGCTCTCCGTCGCGCAGGCCGCCGTGCGGTTCCTGGCGAACCAGTTCACCGAGCGCGACGGCGACCGCACCCGGCTGTTCGCGGGCTGTCTCGGGATCTTCGGCCACGGCAACGTCGCAGGCCTCGGGCAGGCACTGCTCGAGGCCGAGCTCGAGGACCCGAGTCTGATGCCGTACGTGCTCGGGCGCAACGAACAAGCGATGGTGCACACCGCCGCCGCGTACGCCAGGGCTCGGGGCCGGCTAAAGACCTGGGCGGTGACGACGAGCGTCGGACCGGGCGCGACGAACATGATCACAGGCGCCGCGCTCGCCACCATCAACCACCTGCCGGTGCTGCTGTTGCCCGCCGACACCTTCGCCACCCGGGTCGGTGCCCCCGTCCTGCAGGAGCTGGAGTTGCCCTCCAGCGGCGACGTCACGGTGAACGACGCCTTCCGGCCGGTGTCGCGGTACTTCGACCGGGTGTGGCGGCCCGAGCAGCTGCCCGCCGCCCTGCTCGGCGCGATGCGGGTGCTCACCGATCCGGTCGAGACCGGCGCGGTGACCGTGGCGATCCCCCAAGACGTGCAGACCCAAGCGCACGACTGGCCGGAATCGCTCTTCGCGGAGCGGATCTGGCATGTGGGACGCCCGCTGCCGCAGCGCGCCGCCCTCGAGCGCGCGATCGAGGTGGTCCGTGCGGCGCGCCGACCCCTCGTCGTCGCGGGTGGCGGCGTCCTCTACTCGGGCGCGTCCGAGTCGCTGGCCCGGTTCGCCGAGCTCACCGGGATCCCGGTGGCGGTGACCCAGTCCGGCAAGGGCTCGCTCGCGTCGGACCACCCGCAGTCCGTCGGCGCGGTCGGCGCCACCGGGACCACCGCCGCGAACGAGCTCGCCGCCGCGGCCGACGTGGTCATCGGGATCGGCACCCGGTACACCGATTTCACCACCGCCTCCCGGTCCGCGTTCGCCGATCCGGGCGTGCGGTTCGTCAACATCAACGTCGCCTCCTCGGACGCCGCCAAGCAGTCCGGGGTGAGCGTGATCGCGGATGCCAGGGAGGCGCTCGACGCCCTCACCGCAGAACTGCACGATCACCGGGTGCCGCAGGAATACCGGATGCGGGCAACCGAATTGGTGCGGATCTGGGACGCCGCCGTGGACTCCGCATACCGGTCGGCGGGCGCGAGACTCACCCAGACCGAGGTGATCGGGCTGGTGAACACGCTCTCGGACCCGACGGACGTGGTCGTGTGCGCGGCGGGCTCGCTCCCCGGCGACCTGCACAAGCTGTGGCGGGTCCGCGACCGCGCGGGCTACCACGTCGAGTACGGCTACTCCTGCATGGGATACGAGGTGGCGGGCGGTCTCGGCGTCGCGATGGCCTGCCCCGGGCGCGATGTGTTCGTGATGGTCGGCGACGGTTCCTATCTGATGATGGCAACCGAGCTGGTCACGGCGGTCCAGGAAGGGATCAAGGTGATCGTCGTGTTGGTCGACAACCACGGATTCGCCTCGATCGGGTCGCTCTCGGAATCGGTTGGCTCGCAGCGCTTCGGCACCCGATATCGGTACCGGTCGCCGGACGGCCGTCTCGGCGGCGGCCCGCTGCCGGTCGACCTCGCCGCGAACGCCGCCAGTCTCGGCGTCGACGTCATCTCGGCCCGCACCGCGAGCGAGTTCACCGACGCCGTCAAGGCCGCCAAGGCGAGCGCGCGCAGCACGGTGCTGTACGTCGAGACGGACCCGCTGGTCTCCGCGCCGGACAGCGGGTCCTGGTGGGATGTACCGGTTTCCGAGGTCTCGGCCCTGCCGTCCACCCGACAGGCCCGCGAGGGGTACGAAACCCGCAAGCGGGCCCAACGGCACCACCTGCGCCCGTCCGAGAGCGCAGAGCCGCACCGCGCGGTCGGAGAGGAGCCACGATGAGCGTGATCCACGTCGGATCGGCGCCCGTCTCCTGGGGGGTGTGGTTCGGCACGGACCCACGACAGGTGCCGTACGGCCGGTTCCTCGACGAGGTGTCCGCGGCCGGCTACCGGTGGATCGAGCTGGGCCCCTTCGGGTATCTGCCCACCGACCCGCAGCGCCTCCGCGACGAGCTCGGCGCCCGCGATCTCCGGCTTTCCGCCGGCACCGTCTTCGAGCGCCTGCACCAACCCGGCTCATGGGATGCGGTGTGGGAGGACGTCAGCCGGGTGGCCGAGTTGACGGCAGGGGCGGGCGGCCGCCAGGTGGTGGTGATACCCGAGATGTGGCGCGATCCCGCAACCGGGACCGTCCGGGAGGACAGCCGTCTCAGCCAGGAGCAGTGGCGCGCCAAGACGTCCGGGATCGACCGGCTCGGCCGGGCGATGTTCGAGGAGTTCGGGGTGGCGCTGCGCTATCACCCGCATGCCGACAGTCACGTCGGCAGACAGGACGAGGTGGTCCGGCTGCTCGAGGACACCGATCCGACTTACGTGAACCTGTGCCTGGACACCGGCCACATCAGCTATTGCGGCGGCGACAACCTCGCGATCATCGGCGACCATCCGGACCGCATCGGCTACCTGCATCTCAAGCAGGTCGATCCGGCCATCGTCGCCAAGGCCGAGGAGCAGGACCTGACGTTCGGTGAGGCCGTCATGCTCGGGGTGATGGTCGAACCGCCGCGCGGTGTCCCCGAGCTGCCCCCGCTGCTCGCCGCGCTGGACGAGCTCGACGTCGACCTGTTCGCGATCGTCGAGCAGGACCTGTATCCGTGTTCGGGCGACGTGCCACTACCCATCGCCGCACGCACCCAGAAGTACCTGTCGGGATGCGGTATCCCGGCTCTCCGGTTCGACTGATCACGAGGAGCACACCATGTCTGATACTCGGGACCTGCGCGTGGCCGTGCTGGGCGTCGGCGTCATGGGTGCCGATCACGTCGACCGGATCAACAGGCGGATCAGCGGCGCGCGGGTCACGGTGATCAGCGACGCCTCCGCGGAACGGGCCGCGGAGGTCGGGGCGAGCGCATCGGATGCGCAACTGGTGACCGATCCGTTCGAGGCGATCGCCGTCGAGGACGTGGACGCGGTCCTGCTCGCCACGCCGAGCGCGGCGCACGCCGAGCAGGCACTCGCCTGCGTGAACGCGGGCAAGCCGGTGCTCTGCGAGAAGCCGTTGGCCACCGATGCCGAGGGTGCACTCGAGATCGCCAGGCGGGAAGCGGAACTCGGTCGGCGGCTCGTGCAGGTCGGGTTCATGCGCCGCTTCGACCACGAGCACGAGCGGCTCAAGTCGCTGATCGATGCCGGCGAGCTCGGCCAGCCCCTCGTGATGCATTGCGTGCACCGGAACCCGGCGGTGCCGCCGCGGTGCGACAGCGCGACGGTGATCTGGAACTCGGTGGTGCACGAGATCGACGCGACGCGGTACCTGCTCGGCGAGGAGATCATGGCGATCACCGTGCTGCGACCGACGCCGAGCTCCCATGCGGCGGAAGGACTTCAGGATCCGCAGCTGGTGATCCTCGAAACCGAGACCGGTCGGATGGTGGACATCGAGGTCTTCGTCACGAGCGGCGTCGGCTACGAGGTCCGGACCGAGGTCGTCGGTGAGCGGGGCAGCGCGATGATCGGCCTCGACGTCGGGCTGGTGCGGCGGACCGACCCCGGCAGGTGGGGCGGTCAGATCACTCCCGGCTTCCTGGAGCGGTTCGGTCAGGCCTACGACAGCGAGGTCCAGCGCTGGGTGGACGCCGTCCGGGCAGGCGGCGGATCCGGCGACTGCGTCGACGGCCCCGGCGCCTGGGACGGGTATGCCGCCGCCGCGGTGTGTGCGGCCGGGATCCGGTCGCTGGAGACCTGGGACCGGATCGAGGTGGACATGGTGCCCCGCTCGACCGTCGACGCGTCAGCGAGGGTCGAGCCCGAGCAGTCCGAGTAGTCGGTCCTGGAGCGGGGCATCGTCGGGGACGGTCACTTCCGGCCCGTACACCTCGATCCCAGGGCCGAACGCGCCCGGCGTCCGGCACTTCTCCATCAGGTCGGCCGGGATCGCCAGGGCGCTCGACCAGAGCCGGGCGACGTCCCCGGGATCCATCGCATCGTCCTGACCGGTCGCGCGGGCGAGGTCCCATCCGTGCAGCACCAGATCATCGCTCAGGACCTCGTCGATCTGCTGCTCGACCGACATCTGTCCGGTCGGGGTGTCGCACTCGGTTTCGGCCAGCTCCGGGGAGTCGAGGACCGCCTGGACATCGACGCGGGCCGCCAGGAAGGCCGCGAGCGGATCGTCACCGACCGAGGGCGCCGGGCTGAGGTCGCGGTGGACCGGTCGCAGCATGGCCGCGTGCATGGCGACGATGTGCGCCACCACGTCACGGGCCGTCCAGGCCGCGCACGGGGACTGCTCGGACCACTGCCCAGGTCGAACGGCGGCGATCTTCTGCTCAAAGGCCTCCGCACGGCGGCGGTAGCGATCGGCGATCTGGTTCATGGCGGCGGTCACGCTGTCTCGGCGCCCGACCCCAGCCGGGGAAAAGGTTCGGTGGAGAACACGACCTCCACCGACACCTCGAAGTACGCCGCGATCCGCAGCGCCAGGTGCAGGCTGGGACTGTATTCACCGCGTTCGAGGTAGCCAACGGTCTGATAGTGAACCCCGAGCGCCTCGGCCAGCTCCCGCCGCGAGATGCCCCGCTCGGCACGGAGCATCGCGATGCGGTTGTAGATGACCTCAGAAGGCACGCTGCATCGCCTTTTCCCGCCGCGCGGCCATGCTCGATCCCGATTCGTGACGTGCCATGCGTCGCAACACTACCGGCGCGATCAGCAGGCCCGCGACCGCCCAAACGCCCAGCACCGCCGCGGTCTCGAGGTGCCGCCAGGACTGGTCGATCTCGATCGCGACCGCTTCGTCGGGCAGCAACGCCGAACGCATACCGAGGCCGAGCCAGTACATGGGGAACGCCTGGCCGACAGCTTGCAGCCAGCCCGGCAGCGCGGTGATCGGGTAGAAGATGCCCGAGATTGCGATCAACCCCATCAACGGCATCGTCAGCAGGAAGGCCGACCGCGTGTCGAGCACACTGCCCAGGATCGCGCCGACCGGCAGCACGGCCAGCAGACCCAGCGCCACCACCCACACGAAGGTCGCCACCGCGCCCGAACCGGACAGCGACGAGCCGCCAATGATCGCCATGCCGACACCGAGCACGATGAACACCTGCACGATCACCGATCCGGCGGTGGCCACGATCTTGCCGACGAAGTAACCGACCATGCCCTTCGGCACCGCCTTGGCGCGCAACAGGGTGCCGTCCTCTCGGTCCAGCACGAGCACGTTGAGCAGCGCGTACATGCCGTTGAACGCGATGATGCTGCCGAGCAGACCCGGCACGGCCAGCTCGGCGACGGACAGCCCGCTGTCCCCGTACATCCGGTTGCGCAGCAGGAACAGCACGCCGAGCGCGATGGCAGGAGTGAGGAACTGGCCGATCAGGTCGGGGCCGTTGGTGTACAGCTGCCGCAGCTCGATTCCGCCGCGGGCGAGACCGGCACGGGTGGCAGTGGCGCTCATCGGGTGACCTCCGCGAGGGTGTGGACGGGCTCGGTCGCTTCGCCGGACTCGGCGCGCCGGACCAGGGTCATGTAGGTGTCTTCCAGCGAGGCGCGGCGCACCTCGAGGTCGCCGATGCTCTCGCCGTGCTGCTTGAAAAGCTCGTGCACGAACTTGGTCGACTCGGTGGTGGTGTGGACGAAACGCTGACCGTCCTCGGTCCAGCTCACCTGGGCCTCGCCCGCGATCGACCGGGCCAGCTCGTCGGGCGAGCCGTCGGCGATGATCCGGCCGCCTGCCAGGATCAGGATCCGGTCGGCCAGGATCTCGGCCTCGTCGAGATCGTGCGTGGTCAGCAGGACGGTGGTGTCCTCGAGGTCGGCGAGCCGGTGCACCAGATCGTGGAAGTCGCGCCGTGCGGCCGGGTCGAAGCCCGCGGTCGGCTCGTCCATGAACAGCACCTCGGGCCTGCCGACGACACCGATCGCCACATCCAGCCTGCGCCGTTGGCCACCCGACAGCGAGGAGATCTTGGCCTCGGCCTGCTCGGTGAGGCCGACAAGCGCGATGAGTTCGTCGGTGTCCCATGGCCGTTGGACCCGAGCGGTGGAATAGGGGCGGTAGTACGCGCCGAGATGGGCGAGCAGCTCCCGCACCCGCCACTTCGCGTGGTCGCGCCAGGATTGCAGGACGACGCCGATCTTGGCGCGCCAGTGTTCGTCGCCGTGTTCCGGGTCGACACCGAGGACGGCGACGCGCCCCGCCGAGCGTCCGCGGAAGCCCTCCAGGATCTCGATGGTGGTGGTCTTGCCCGCCCCGTTGGGGCCGAGCATGACCAATACCTCACCGCGCCGCGCCTGGAATGTCACGTCACGCAGAACCTCAGTGGTGTCGTACTGCATGCGCAGCGTGTCGACATCGAGAACAACCCCATTGTCCGAAGCCATGAACCCTCCCAATCATCAGCCTTCGATGATTTGTAGCATACCTACTACATATTGAGGCAGCAATACTTCACCGGCACTTCTTCGGGCTGAGCCGGCGAGACCGCGAATCTCGGGTCCGGCTAGGAGATCTCGTCGCGGAGCGAGCGCTCCCGCGCCTGCTTCGCACGCTCGACGAAGGCGGTGAAGGCCGGGATCTGCGCGGCAGGCACCGTGAACGGCAACACCTGGAACGGCACGCTCACCCCCGTGGTCTTGAGCTCCACCTTCCAGTCGGCGCCCGAGGGGACGACGTGTACCTCCAGGAGCTCCGCGTGCACGAAGAAGATCCCCGGCGCGAATCTGGGTGTCGCGATGGTGACGATGTCGCCGTCGAGCGTCAGCAGAATGTCCCCGTCGATGCGCACCCGGTGCCGGTTCGTGGTCATGGCGCTCATTCGAGCACGACCTCGACCGGAACGGCCGGTCTCGACCCGATTCGGTCACGGGCCGGTGCGGAGACTTGGACCCCGGGCACCGGGTCGAATACCCTGCCTCCTCGATGAACGCGCCCGCACGAGCCCTGACCGCACTGGCCGCCGTCGCCTCGATCGCCCTGGTCGGCGCGCCGGCGGTTGCGCAGCCCGCCCCCGCTCCTCCGGACTCGAGCACGACCACCACCACGCCGTTCACCACCCCGAACACCGACAACTGCCCGCAGCGCAATTCCCCGCCGCAGGCCATCGACCTCTCCGAGGTGCCCGCGCCAGGACAGACCGCGCCCGCCGCGCTGCCCGTTCCCGCCCGGCCGATCGGCGGCGCCCGCCTCGGCGAGTGCGGCGCCGTAGCCCCCGACGGCGCACCCGGCCTGCCCGCCGAGATCTCCGCGACCGGGTGGGTGCTCGCCGACCTCGACTCGGGCGCCGTGATCGCGGCCAAGGATCCGCACGGCCGCTACCGCCCCGCGAGCACCATCAAGGTGCTCCTCGCGATCCTCGCCCTGCGCGAACTCGACCTCGACACCACCATCACCGCCACCGCCGACGACGCGAACGCCGAGGGCAGCGCGGTCGGCCTCGGCAAGGACGGCCGGTACACCAATCGCCAGCTCATGCAGGGCCTGGTGATGGCGTCGGGCAACGACGCCGCACACGCACTCGCCGCGCAGCTCGGCGGCGACGAGCGCACCGTCGAGAAGATGAACGAACTGGCCCGCTCGCTCGGCGCCCTGGACACCCGCACCGCCACCCCGTCCGGACTGGACGGGCCCGGAATGTCCAGCTCCGCCTACGATCTCGCGGTCATCTTCCGTGAGGCCATGCGGGACAAGACCTTCGCCGATTTCATCCACACCGAGTCGGTACCGTTCCCGGGATTCCCGAAGGACCCCACCGACCCGGAGGACAAGGACCACCCCGGGTTCATCCTCGCCAACGACAACAAGCTGCTCTACAACTACGACGGCGCGATCGGGGGCAAGACCGGGTACACCGACGACGCCAGGCAGACCTTCGTCGGTGCCGCCGAGCGCAACGGCCGAACGCTCGTGGTGACCCTGATGGCGGCCGACGTCAAGCCGATCCGCCCGTGGGAGCAGGCCGCCCGACTCCTCGACTACGGTTTCGCGCTCCCGGCGTCGGAATCTGTCGGCACCCTGGCCGACTCGGCCGAGGCGCAGACTGCGGCGCCGGTGACACTGGCCGCACCACCCACGGGGCCGGTCGGCGGTCCGACCGCCGCGGCCGCGCCCTCCGACTCCACTTCCGGGGTGTCGAGAACTGCTGTCGCGGTGGTCGGTTCGGCGATCGTCGGCATGCTGCTCGTGGCGGCCGCGCGGCTCCGACGGCGCCGCTGACCGGCCGGCACCGAACGTCAGTCGCGGTGCCTGCGCCTGCGTATCAATCCGCCGAGTCCGACCGCCGCCGCCGCGCCCACCCCGACCAATGCGAGGGCCTCGGACATCGTCGGCCCCCTCGCCGGCGCCTCCTTCACCTCGATGATCGCCGGATCAGGCGGCGGCACAAACGCCTTCACCTCGTTCTCGTGCGCCGTCGCCGCCCACGCCGTGGAGAAGAGCACCAACCGCGCGGTGAAGTAGATGAACACCAGGAGGCCGATGATCGGGCCGAAGGTGGAGCCTGCCGGCCCGTTGGTGACCGCCCTCAGGTAGATCACGCCCAGCCGCTTGAAGACCTCGAACCCGACCGCAGCGAACAGCGCCGCCTTCGCCGCGCTGCGGAGGGTGATCGGCTCGCGGGGCAACCGGGCGATGACCCAGACGAACAGTGCCCACGTCGCCACCACGGCGAGCACGCTCGACAGGAGTCGCACCAGGGTCCCGACCCAGCCGATGTCGTCGATGCCGAGCCATTCCAGGACCCGCCCTGTGGTGCTGCCCTCGCCGATCATGGACAGACCCACCGAAACGACCAGGGCGAGTAGCAGACCCACCAGCTTCGCGAGATCCTTCAGCTTGGTGCGCAGGAACCCCGAGCTCGGATGGCGCTGGTCCCACATCGCGCTGAGCGCCTCGCGCAGGTTCGCCATCCAACCGAGGCCCGAGTACGCGGCGACGATCAGACCGATGACACCCACCGTGGTTCGCGCGGCAATCGCGGCATCGATCAGCTGGTTGATCTGGTCACCCAGGTTGCCCGGCATCGCCTTGCTGACCGCCTCGTGAATCGAGGTGAGCAGCTCGGGATGTCCGACCAGGATGAAACCGGTGGCCGCGAAGGCGACCATCAACAGCGGGAACAGCGCGAACACGCTGAAATAGGTGATGCCGGCCGCGAAGTAGTCGCCCTTCTGCGCCTGGTACCGCCCGCCCGCCCGGATCAGGTGATCAAGCCACGGCCGTGCCGCACGTAGACGCTCGAGAAGCGCTTTGACGTCCGGCACCGCGGATCACCCCTTGTATGGCAGGAACCCCACCTTGTCATACACCGTCGCCAGAGTCCGCTCGGACACCTCGCGGGCCCGCTGCGCGCCCGCCTCCAGGATGCGGTCCAGCTCGGCCGGGTCGGCCATGTACGCGTCGACCTTGGCACGCAGCGGGGTCACGAACTCCACCAGCACCTCGGCCGTGTCGGACTTCAGGTCGCCGTAGCCCTTGCCCTCGTAACCCTTTACCAGGTCCTCGACGCTCGTGCCGGACAGCGCGGACTGAATGGTCAGCAGGTTGCTCACGCCCGGCTTGTTCTCCCGGTCGAAGCGGATCTCGCGCTCGTTGTCGGTGACGGCGGACTTGATCTTCTTCGCCGACACCTTCGGGTCGTCGAGCAGGTTGATCAGCCCGGCGGCCGACGCAGCCGACTTGCTCATCTTCGACGTGGGGTCCTGCAGGTCGTAGATCTTCGAGGTGCCCTTGATCATCTGCGCCTCGGGGATCACGAACGCCTTGCCGAACCGGGTGTTGAACCGCTGCGCCAGGTCGCGCGCCATCTCCAGGTGCTGGCGCTGATCCTCGCCGACCGGGACCCGATGCGGGCGATACAGCAGGATGTCGGCGGCCATCAGCACCGGATACGTGAACAGACCCACCGTCGCGGACTCGGTGCCCTGCTTGGCGGACTTGTCCTTGAACTGAGTCATCCGGCTCGCCTCACCGAAGCCGGTGATGCAGTTCAGCACCCACGCGAGCTGCGCATGCTCGGGCACCTGGCTCTGCACGAACAGCGTCGACCGATCCGGGTCGATGCCGAGCGCCAGCAGCTGGGCGGCGGCGATCTTCGTGCGGCGCCGCAGCTCCTTGGGCTCCTGCGGAACCGTGATCGCGTGCAGGTCGGGGATGAAGTAGAAGGCGTCGAAATCGTCCTGCAGGGGAACCCACTGCTGCAGCGCCCCGAGAAAATTGCCGAGGTGGAACGAGTCGGCGGTGGGCTGGATGCCCGAGAGCACCCGCTGCCGGGCGGCGGTGCCTGGCGCGGCGGGGGCGGTGTTCACCGGGGCGGTGTCCGATGACGGTGCGGACGGCGACGATGCGGAACTCGACATGGCCCCGATCCTTTCATGCCCGGTCACCCGCCTCGAATTCGATCAGGGCTCCACCCATGCGAGCTCCCCGCCCGCCGACGTCCAGCGTCGGGCCAACGCGCTCGCCGACGGCCGATCTGCCTGCAGGATGACCCGCAGCAGGCCGTCGGTCCTGTCCCTCGCGCCGTCCTCGACGGCGTCGACGAACCAGCCCAGCTCCCCCGGCTCGTCGACCAGTAGCTCCCCCGCGTCGCGGACCATCAGCACCAGTCCAGGCGACTCGCCCAACCAGTCGTCGGCGTCACGCAGGCACTCGTCGAAGGCGTCCTTGTTGGCGCCGAAGTAGTACGGGAACTGCAGGGCCGCGGCGAACTCGTCGAACAGGGCGTCGGTCGTCCGCATCTTCGCGGCGCGCACCACCCGCACCGTGTAACCACGCTCGGACAGCGCGTACGCGAGGGTGTCGCCGACCGGCGCGGATCCGGTCAGCATGCCTGCCACCGGACCGGTTCGTTCGGTGATGAATCCGTCCACCGTTGTCATCAGCGCATCCTCACAAACGTCGTGTAGTGATCACCGGTGTACCAGGCCGAACCGTCACTACCGGTGACGATGCGCTGCGCGTCCCTCGGTTTTCCGCGCTGCTTCGGGTTCACGTCCCACTCGCGATAGCTGACGGGGCGACCCGAGGCGTCCGCGGTCGGTAGCTGCCGCTCCCTGTTACCGAAGCGTTCGCCGCCCTTGGTACCCGGAGCCCCTGCCGAGTCCGGCCAGGTGCCGTCGTCGATCGCCCGCAGGGTCGCCACGGCTGCCGCGGGGACACCGGGTGGCGCGTCGGAGCCGGGCGCGTCGCCGCCGCGCGTCAGCAGCAACCCCGCCACGACGGCGACGAGCACCAGGACGGCCGCCGCGATGACGCTGCGGGACCGTGCGGACAGCGATCTAGTGGACATTGACCCGCTCCCTCAGCCGGACCATCGACGGCGGCGCCCACCAGTTGGCCTCGCCCATCAGCTTCACCAGCGCGGGCACCAGCAGCATCCGGACCACGGTGGCGTCGATGATCAGCGCGACGATCATCCCGACCCCGATGAATCGCATGACGGACAGGTCGGAAAGGGTGAACGCGCCGGTCACCAGGATCAACAGGGTCGCGGCCGCGGTGACCACCCGCCCGGTCTTGGCCGCGCCGATGCGCACGGCCTCCTCGGTGCTTGCGCCGTCCCGCCTGGCCTCGACCATCCGCGAGATCAGGAACACCTCGTAGTCGGTGGAGAGGCCGAACACCATCGCGATGATCAGCACGACCATCCCCGAGATCAACGGGCCAGGGGTGACGTTCAGCAACCCCGTCAGGTGCCCGTCGTAGAAGATCCAGGTGAGGATGCCGAAGGTCGCGCCAAGGCTCAGCGCGGCCATCAGCACCGCCTTGATCGGCAGCACGATCGACCCGAACGCGAAGAACATCAGCACCAGCGTCGCGATCACCATCACCGCGATCATCACCGGCAGATAGTGCAGGACCGAGTTCACGCTGTCGACGGACAACGCGGTGATCCCGCCCAGGAGCAATTCGGTGCCTGCGGGCGCCTCGATCCCGTCGAGCCTGCGGACGGTGTCGACCGCGGCGACCGACCGGTCCGGGTCCTCGAGCACCGCGCGGATCGCGACCATGCCGTCGGCGGTGCCGAGGGTGATCGCCTGCTGGACGCCATCGGTCGCGCCGACCGCCCTGCTCACCTCGGCGACCGCGGCGTCGCCGGGCGGTGCACCGTCCTCGCCGCGCACCACGACGGTGGCGCCGCTGCTCGCGATCGGGAACTGCGCGGTGAGCTGTTCCACCGTCGTGCGCGTCTCGTTGCCCGGCGGCAGCGCGGTGTGGTCCACATCGCCGAACCGAGTCCCCAAGAGCGGCAAGGTCAACAGCAGCAGCCCGGCCACGATGGTGACGGCGATGACGACCGGCCTGCGCATCACGGCGGTCGCGAGTGCGCCCCAGAAGCGTTGCGCTCGAGCCTCACCCCGCTCGAATGCCCCGCGGCGCCAGGTCAGCGCGTCGATCCGCGGGCCGAGGACGGCGAGCAGCGCGGGCAGCGCCGTCAACGAGAGCGCCGCGGCAAGCGCGACCGCGGCCATCGCGCCGAACCCGAGCGACTTGAGCATCTGCTGCGGGAACACCAGGGTGCCCGCGAACGCGCACAGCAGCAGCACCGCGGAGAACGCGACAGTACGGCCCGCGGAGGCCATCGTCCGGGTGACCGCCTCGTCGGTGTCCGCCCCTGCGGCGAGCTCCTCGCGGTACCGGCTCACGATGAAGAGTCCGTAGTCGATCGCCATGCCGAGCCCGAGCAGCGAGGCGATGTTCACCGAAAACACGCTGACCTCGAGGAACATCGACAACAGGCGCAGCGCGGCCAGCGCGCCGAGCATCGAGAGCGCGCCGATCGCGACCGGGATCGCCGCTCCGACCAGCCCGCCGAAGACCAGCACCAGCACCAGCAGGGTGACCGGCAGCGAGACCATCTCCGCGACCACCAGGTCGCGCTTGGATTCCTTGTTGACCTCGTCCGCGATCGCGCTGAACCCGGACAGCTCGGTGGACACCCCCGGCACGGTCAGCTGCGGTTCGAGTTCCGTGAACGACGCGATCCGCTCGCTCTCGCTCCCCTCCACGAAAACCACTGCCAGCGCCGTGGATCCGTCGCCACTGCGCAACAACGACCGGATCGGGCCCGTCGCGCCCCAGTAGTCCTCGATGGGCTCGGCGAGCAGGCCCCGATCGACCTCCGCGAGGCGAGCCGAGACCGCGGGCCCGATGTCGTCGACGGTCTTGCCGTCGGGGGCACGGTAGATCGCGATGATGTCCGGGCTGCGGATCCCGAAATGCTCGGCCAGCAGCTCGTCGACGAGCGCGGCTTCGCTGGACGGATCGATGTCACCGCCCTGGCTGAGCCGGTCCAGCACACCGGACCCCCACAGCCCCCCGAGGAGCATGGCGCCGACCACGACCGTCAGCACGGCCCAACGGCGCCCCAGCACGAACATTGTCCACCGCGTCACGGTGGAAGACTAGCGGTATCTGACTAGCGATACTGGACGGTGACGGGTGCGTGGTCCGACCACCGCAGGTCGTAGGACGCGGCCCGCTCGACGACGGCCTGCTTCGCCCGCTCAGCGAGCACGGGCGTGGAGACCTGGTAGTCGATCCGCCAGCCCGAGTCGTTGTCGAATGCCTTGCCGCGGTAGGACCACCAGGTGTAGGGCCCCTCCAGGTCCGGGTGCAGCCGGCGCATCACGTCGACCCAGCCGAGCTCGCCGAACACCGAACCCATCCACTCACGCTCGTTCGGCAGGAAGCCGGAGTTCTTCTTGTTCCCCTTGTGGTTCTTCAGGTCCAGCTCGGTGTGCGCGATGTTCCAGTCGCCGCACACCACCACGTGCCGGTCCGCCCGCTCGGCCGCCGCTGCGGTCGCGGCCAGATACGGCCCGAAGGATCCGAGGAACCGTTCCTTCTCCGCCTGCCGCTCGGTCTCCACCTCGCCGGACGGGAGGTACAGGCTGGCGACCGTGAGGTCGTCGAAGTCCGCCTCGATGTACCGCCCGGCCTCCGCGAACTCCTCGTCCCCGTGCCCGATGCGGACCGCGTCCGCAGGCCTGCGCGAGAGAATCGCCACCCCGTTGCGACCCTTGGCCGACGGCTGCGCGGAGGCCAGGTGCCAGCCCGCCTCGAGCGCGGCGGCCAGGGTCGTGGTCAGCTGCTTGTCGTCGGCGCGGGTCTCCTGCAGGCAGATGACGTCCGCCTCGGTGGCCTCGATCCACTCCAGCATGCCTTTCTTGGCTGCGGCGCGGATCCCGTTGACGTTGACGGTGGTGATGATGTGCGGCACGCCCACACGCTAGCGATCCGACGGTGAAATAGCGATGCGCGGCCAGTACGCTGCGTTCATGGTCGCAGCGGCGTCGCCGGTCAAGCGACGGAACCCCGCACTCATCGTCGTGGCCGCGATCGGGATGTTCCTGGTGACCATCGCGGGCCTCGCCGCCTACTTCCTCTGGCCGAGAGGCGATCGCCTCGGCGAGATGGATCTCCGCGCAGCGTCACCCACCCTCGCCGTCGACCTCGCGGCGGGCGACGAACTGAACTTCCGCCTGGACGTGACGGTGGGCACGGCCGGCGGCTACCCGAACAGCTCGAGCGGTCGGAGCAACGCCGTGCACGACGAACTCGAGGCTTCGAAGCTCACCGTCACCCTTTCTCGGGTCGACGGCCCCGGCGACTCCACCACGTGCGGCGCCTACGACGGCAAGGCCACAACGGGTTCGAGCAGTTCCAGCGAAGTCGAGAGCTCTGGGCTCCCGCTCCGCTGCACCCTTGTGGCCGAGACGCCCGGTCGACACACGCTCACGGCTCGCGTCGAATGGGTGCCCGAGGACGTCCGCGAGGCCACGCTCGAGGTGCGGCGAGTCCGATCGGGGGATTGAACGGCCCCGCCCTGCCGTCCACACGCTCGGTTCACGGACGGAGCGCTCAGCGCAGCGGCCGCGCCAGCTCCGCGAGGCCGCCCTGCTCGTCCACCCAGGCCTTGAAGGCGGCCAGCCCCTCGTCCCGGCCCACCATCGGCAGGTAGCCGAGATCGCGCCTGGCCGCGCCGGTGTCGAAGGTCGCGCTGCGCGTCATCAGCGCGATCACGTACCGCGACAGCGGCGGCGACCAGCGCTTCGCGACGTAGGGCACCCGCCAGATCTGCTCCGCGACCGCCACAACAGCGGCCAGTACCCGGGGGTCGGGTCTACGGCTCGGCGGGGCGAACCCGAACATCCGCGACACCACCCCGACGAACTCCCACACGTTCGTGGTCTCGGCGTCGGCGATGTAATACGGCCTGCCCCCGACCTGGTCCGAGCTCGCGGCCCGCACGCACGCGTCGACGATGTTGTCGACGTGGCAGAGCGAGGCGTACACGTCCTTGCCGCCGGAGATGTCCGGCAGGGAGCCCTCGGACGCCTTCGCGAGCAGCCGGACGATCGGACCGGACCGGTCGCCCGCACCCCAGATCGCCCGTGGCCGTAGCGCACAGGTGATCAGGTCGGTGCCGTTCGCCTCCAGCACGAGCCGCTCGGCGGCGGCCTTGGTCTCCGAGTACAGGTTGAGGTACCTGCTCGGGTACGGGATCGTTTCGTCGACGTCGATCTGGTCGCCGCCGTCGTACTCCATCAACGCGCTCGGGCTGGAGATGAACACGAAGCGCGACACCCCGTTTCGGCGGGACGCCTCCAGCAGGTCCGCGGTCGCTCGCACGTTCTCGTCCCAGAACTGTTCGCGGACACCGCGTTCGTCCACCCTTGCGGCGCTGTGGAACACCACGTCCACTCCCCGCGTCGCCTCGACGAGGGAGTCACGGTCGGTGAGGTCGCCGTAGACGAGCGTCAACTTCGAGGTGTCGCCGAGATCGGTGAGGTTGCTGCTGCGGCGCACCAGCACGGAGACGTCCATCTCGCCGTCCCCGACCAGTCGACGGGCGAGCGCGCCACCGAGGAATCCGCTCGCACCGGTCACCAGTGCCCTCACTGGGTCCGCCACCAGGTCGCACCGAGCAGCATCGTCATCGCGGCGATCTTCACATCCGAATGCCCCCGTGCGCGGCCTTCCTTCAGCGCGACCGGAATCTGGGCGGCGTGCGCGCCGACGCTGAGCACCACGTCGATCCACCACAGCGCCCGCGCGACACGGTTGCCGGAGGGCCGGATGAGCCCGGCCACCAGGTAGATCCATCCCAGTACCGGGATGGCACGCAGCAGCATGACCTTCGTACTCATCGTTCCGCCTTCGCCAGTTGCGATGCCGCCCACACCGTCAGTTTCTCGCGCCCGATCTTCGCGTTGTGCCGGATGTCGACCGGGAAACCGGGATGGAAGAGGAAGTCGTGGATCCGCTCCGTGGTGTGGGCCTGCGCTCCGAGCTCGCGCAGTTCCTGCTCGATCCGGGCCCGTTCGCTCTTGCGGACCCCCGGCATCAGCTCGACGCAGAGCACCGGGCGGGTGTCGGACTCGCCTCGCACGCCGACCAGCGCGGTCCGGAACACCTCGGGAACGGTGTTGAAGATCTGCTCGCACTGGACGGTGAACAGTTCGCCCTCCGCGGTGCGGATCCGCTGACTCTTGCGCCCGCAGAACCAGATCCGGCCGCCTTCGTCGATCCAGCCCAGGTCGCCGGTCCGGTGCCAGATCCGGTCGCCGTCCCTGATCTTGCCGAGCGCGTTCGCCTCCTCCGGCCAGGCGTAGCTGGTGCTCACATTCGGCCCGGCCACCACGATCTCGCCGATCCCGCCCGCGGCCGCCTCGTCGGACCTGGTCGGTATCGGGTCGTCGGTGATGCCGACGACCCTCGCCTCGAGGCCGAGCGCCGGTCGTCCGATACACGTTCCCGCCCCGGCGTGGGCGCGGGCGACGAACTCGCCGAGCAGCTCGCGCGATTCGATCGCGGACATCGGCAGCGCCTCCGTCGACCCGTATCCGGCGGTCACCTCGGCCTCGGGGGGCAGGATGGTGCGCAGCGCCGCGATGGCGTGGTCCGGTACCGGCGCACCGCCGGAGAAGATGGACCGCACGGACGGCAGCCGCACGTCGTGCGCCTGCGCGTGCCGCACCAGCGGCACCAGCACGGCGGGCGAGGCGAACATCGTCCGGATGTCGAACCGGTGGATCGCGTCGACCACGTGCGCGGGATCCGTCGAGCCCACCTCCCCCGGCACGATCGGCGGCAGCACGCAGCGGGAGCCGAGCATCAGGTCGAGCACCCCGAAGATCGGCAGCGTGATCAGGGATGTCTCAGGCGGCACCCGCTTGCGGGCGTCGTCGACCTGGTCCAGCATCGCGGCGAGATTGCCATGGGTGAGATTGACGGCCTTGGCCGGTCCGGTACTGCCGGTGGTGAAGGCGATCATCATCACCTCGTCGGCAGGCGCCTCCTGACTCTCGACCACCGGCCGGTCCGGCGTCCGGCCCCAGGCACGAAGGGAGTGGCCGCCCCACAGCTTGCGCCCGACGGTGACCTTGACGCCGACCGTCGCGAACGACGAACGGAACACCAGCCGCAGCAGGTGCGCCTTCGAGATGCCGATGAAGGCCTGCGGGGAAACGGATTTCAGGCAGGTGAGCATCGGACGCAGACCCATGCCCGGATCGATCACGACGGGCACCGCCGCCACCTTCAGCAAGCCGATCATGATGGCGTAGAACTCGGGCCCCGGGGTGACCAGCAGCAGTGTCCGCACCCCGCGCCGGATCCCGATCGCCTCGAACCGCTGGGCGAGCAGATCGGACCAGTCGTCGAGCTCCCGATAGGTCAGCCGCCCGTACGTCGGGACTCCCGCCTCGCCCTTACCGTCCGGATGGATCACCGCCTCCAGATCCGGATGCGCCCGCGCCATCGCCCTGATCCGTTCGACCGATCCGCAGTGCGCCGAGGGACGGGCTGGCACCGCAGTCGTGATCGTCGCCCTGCTCACGCCGCCGGTGCCAGCCGGTACACGGTGGCGGCAGCGCTCGGTCCTGCGCCCGCGGCCACGAACAGCACGGTGTCGTAGCCGGCCAGGATCGCCTCGTCGACCTGGTGATACGCGGCCGTCAGCGCGGCGGTGTGCGCGTCGCCCTCCACCGCACCGCTACCGATCACCGCCTCCGGAGCGATGCCGAGCCGCGCGGCCAGCGCGGCCGGGAACCCCGGGGTCGGCCGCGAGCTGATCAGGGCGGCCCGAGACAGGTCCAGCCCGCCCTCGTGCGCTCCGATCGCCTTGCCCGCCGCGACACCCGCAACCTCGAGCAGACGCTCCTCGAATCCGTCCTCGCGCTCCACGGTCACGAGCGAGCGGCCGTGTACGCCCATCTCCGCGGTGTTGGCGAACCCCCTCGTCGCCGGGGTCCCGTCCAGCTCCGCCACGTGGACGGGACCGAATCCCGATGGGGTGTCGGTCTTCTCGAGGAGCATCGCCGCCCCCGCCGTGACGAACGGGAAGTCCGCGGCGGGCCTGCGTCGCTGGAGCGAGGGGTGCGTGTCCCCGGAGACGACGAGAACGTACTGCGCACTGTCGGTTTCGAGCAGGGCGGTGGCCACCTGTACCGCGTTGAGCACACCACAGGCCCCGTTCATCAGGTCGAACGAGAACGACCTGTTCGAGCCCTCCGGATACTCGAGGCCGATTCCCGCCTCCCGCTGGATCAGCGCCGCGATGGCGGGCTCGAACAGGTTCGAGTCGCGGTAGACGCCGGTGTTGATGAGCACGTCCACCTGCTCGGGCTCGACGCCTGCACTGCGCATGGCGCCGCGCGCCGCGCGAGCCGAATGCTCGATCGCGCTCGTCGTCGCCGTGGCCACGCTCATCCCGGTTGACTTGATCGAGATACCCATGTTGCTCAGACCTCCAGGGACGTGATCGTGGCGGACACGTAGCCGGTGACGATGCCGGATGCCGCAGGAACCATCAGGATCTTCGACCCCTTCGGGACCGCCTTGTCCTTCAGGTGGTCGTGCAGCACGATGAAATGCGAAGTGCTGGAAGTATTGCCGTACTTCTCCACCACGTTGAGCGCAGGCGGCATCGGGGTGCCGAACTCCTTCTCGCCGAGCGCGTTCATGTAGACCACGGCCGAGGCGCCGAACTGATGGTGGATGACGAAATCGAACTCCTCGTCGGCGAAGGTCTGGCCGCGGGCCGCCAGGAACTCCCGCTGCGCGTTCGTCCACAGCAGGAACCGTGATTCGTTGTGCATCTTGCGGTTGTCGGTGTACAGCGCGATGCCAGGCGACTGGTCACTCGGCATGCCCATGCACAGGTCGGAGTACTCCGACGCCGTCATCAGCTCGATGTAGTCGATCTTGTCGGCGTCGTCGACGGATCGGTCCATGATCACGGCCGCACCCGAATCACCAACGGACAGCGAGGCGAACTGCAGGTCGTACTTCTCCGAGATCTCCCGCACCGCGGTCTCCGAGATCGGCGTGATGTGCTCGCCGCTCACGACCATCCCGTTGCGGACCGCACCGGAGCGGATCATCCGGTCGAGCACGTAGACGCCACTGAGCATCCCCGCGCACGCGTTGGACAGATCGAAATGGATGGCGCCCTCGGTGCCGAGCTCCTTACCGAGCATCGAAGCGAAGGACGGCTCCAGGTACATGAAGTCCCTGTCCTTGCTCCGCGAGATCGAGGTCGAGATGATCACATCGAGATCGCCCGCCTCGTAGCTCGAGCGGGACAGCGCATCACGGGCGGCGTTGCACGCCAGCGTGAACGAATCCTCGTAGTTGTCCGCGCTCGAGTCGTACACCCGGCGGTCCACCACCCCGGTGATCGCCTCGAGATCGAAACTCGGCGGCACCGCGAGCTTGGCGAGCAGGTCCTTCGTGCTGAGCACCGCGGACGGGAGGTACGCGCCTATCGATTCGAACCTCGACTTGGTCATCTTGGATCCTCTTGGGAGTCGGTAGATCTGGCTGGTGGTTCGGCATTGTCTGGTTGGAGCTTCACATCAGTCCGGCGGCCTCGAGATCCGGCGCTGCGCCGCCTGCCGCCACGGCCGCGATCGCCGGGTAGCGAGGAGCGAAGACCCCGAGCGCGGTCGCCCGCTCGAAGTTCGCGTTGCCGCGATGCCCCCGCAGCTCCCGGATGCTCGCCGCACCGTAGTAGCCGCCGGGCACAACGGCCGCGGGCGGTCCGGACGGTTCCGGCCCGGTCATCACCGCGTGCAGGCTCCGCTCGAACAGCTCGTGGCAGGCCCGCAATCCGTTCATCATGACATCCTGGAAGCGATCGTCGGGCGCGATCGCGAACCGCTCGACATCGACCACCGCTCCGGTGTCGATGCCCGAGTCGACCCGGTGCAGCGTCGCCGCGTACTCGTCGCGCCCCTGGAGGATCGCGTGCACGATCGCGGCGGCGGGCAGCCCACGGAACTCCGGCAGCGGGCCGTTGTGGATGTTGTAGATCCGCAGGTCCGAGTCCACGAACGCGGGCCCGAAGATCATCGGGTTGTTGATCGACCACACCACCGAGTCGGTGCAGGCATCGGCGACCGTTGCGACCTCCGCATCGAGGTCCGTGGTCTCCAGGTGCGCGAGTGCCTCGAGTCCCGCGGGCGCCGCGTCGCCGGGCCCGGTGCACACCAGGTCAACCGTGAAATCCGATGCGGACGCGAATCGCGCGGCGCGCCAAAGCAATGCGCCGCTTCCCACCAGGATCACCCGAGCTCTCCCGTCCTCTTCGCATGGACTGCGGCGGCGCATACCCTGCCGAGGGTGAGCTGGTGCACCAACTCCTCGAGCTCGGCGACGAACGCGGCTTCGCCCGCGCGTCCGACCACCGTGCGCGAGACCTGCGAGAGCATCTCCACCGACGCCAGCGAGTCCCCACCGAGGGCGAAGAAATCCGAATCGGCGCGCAGGGTGCTCACCTCGACCACGAGGACCTTCGCCCAGATAGCGGCGATCTGGTCCTCCGTCCGCCGGTCGGACTCCGCCGATCCCGGATCGTTCGCCGTGTCGATCCCCCGCTCCTGGACGTCCGCCTCGGCGGCGCTCAGTGCCGCGCTGTCGAGCTTTCCGTTGGCGGTCAGGGGAATCTCGTCGACGATGTGGATCTCGGCCGGGATCATGTACGCGGGCACCTTCTGCGCCAGGAAGTCCCGGAGTTGCTGCGCCATCTGGTCGCACCCTTGGCTCCGCTCCTGTCCCTGCGGCGCACCCGTCTCGGCGGCGCGCACCACGTAGGCGGCCAGGACGTTGTCGCCGCGCTCCGCGCGCCGCACCGCCGCCACCGCGGCCCTGCCGACCAGGGGATGCTGTTCGATGGCGGCCTGCACCTCGCCGGGCTCCACGCGATTGCCCCTGATCTTCACCTGACTGTCGACGCGACCGGCGAACTCGAGTGCACCGTCGGGACGTCGGCGGGCGAGATCACCTGTCCGGTAGCACCGTCCGCCCGTTGACAGGGTGACGAAGCGTTCGGCGGTGACGTCAGGGCGGTTCAGGTATCCGCGGGCCACCTGCGGGCCGCCGAAGTACAGCTCACCGATCTCGCCGTCGGGCACCGGCAGGCGATCCGGGTCGAGCAGATGGACCGTGGTGTCTGCGGCCGGGCCACCGATCGGTACCGGCTGGGGTGCGGCCGAGGGCTCGTCGTCGAGTACGAGAGCGGTACAGACGATCGACATCTCCGCGGGCCCGTAGCTGTTGAGCAGCCGGCAATCCGGGCCGAACAGCTCGCGGGCACGCGCGGCCAGCGGCCCGTGCAGCGCCTCACCACCGATGCTGACCGCTCGCATCCCCACCGGCCGCAGATCCAGCCGGACCATCACCTCGAGCAGGCTCGGCGTCACCATCATCGTGTTCACCGTGGGACCCTCGAGCATCTCGGACAAGACCAGGTGATTGATCTCCTCCGGAACCAGGACCACCGCACCGCCGCTGAGCAGCGGGAGCAGCAGCGCCGCGCACGCCATGTCCGCCGCCTGCGTGTGATAGTGCGCGTAGCGGGTCTCGGGCCCGAGCCGGTACCAGTCGGTGGCCGAGCGCATCAGGTTCACGATGCCCCGATGTTCGACCTGGACGCCCTTGGGCCGTCCGGTCGAACCCGAGGTGTAGGTGACGTAGACCAGGTCGTCGGGGGTGGCGAGGTCCGGCGCCTTGTCGGCGCCGGAATGCGGCAGGTCGTCGACCACCAGGACATCGGTGTCGCCGAGCGCGGCTCGTCCCTTCGACGCCCGCTCCGTCACGCAGTGGCGCACACCGGAATCCGCGAGAATCCCCAGAATCCGCTCGTCCGGGTGCTTGGGGTCGAGCGCGAGAAAAGCCGCGCCCGCCTTGAGGATTCCCAGATATCCCACCACCGCGTCGAGCGACCGCCGAGCCAGCACCGCGACGACGTCACCGCGACGGACCCCACGGCCGCGTAGTTCCGCGGCCACCACGTCGGCACGAGCGTCGAGTTCCGCATAGCTGAGCTGACCGTCGTGCCCGATCGCCGCCACCGCGTCCGGGGCGGCCAGGACCAGGTCGCCGAAGATGCTCGTCACCGTTCGCCCCTGCCCTGGCCCCCGCGACGCGATCGGCCGCGGCTGCGCCTGCGCTCCGAGTGCTGCGGCGATATCGTCCAGCAGTCGCTCGAGAAGAGACGCGATCCCCGCACCGTTGCGGCAGGAGACCACGAGTTCGGTTCGTCCGCGGGCCTCCAGCACCGCGATCGAGAGCGGCACCATGCCCGTGTGGACCGGCAGGCCCCACACCTCGGTGGCCGCGAATCCGGGGAAGCTCAACTCGTCGAGATCGACTGTCCCCGTGTGGGACACGATCGCCGACACCAGATTTCCCCCGGTACGGGCGCCGATGGACATGCCGGCGCGCAGGATGGCCCGCGCCATCCACACCGGCATCTGCTGCAGCCCACCATTGTTCATCTCACCGAGCTCTCGGGACTCCACCATCCCGCGCAGCAGTTGGGCATGGATGCGCGACCACCCGTCCCCTGGCGTCGCGTCGAGGAACAGCGGTAGCGCCAGGTTGGCCGTCGACCGCAGGTCCTTGTCGTGCCGTCGCAGGTCCACGGGGACCATGATCCGGGTCTTGCCCCCGACCGCAGCCGTGATCAGCTCGGCGATCCGGGCGACCACGGCGGGCGAGGTTCCCTCCACGGTGCGCCTGCGCCAGAGGAAGTCCGACTCGCCGGGGGCCGGGCGGGCCCGCCCGAACGGCGAACGCGCGGTGGGGAGCAGCGTGGTCGGCTTGCCGTCGATCCCGAGCGACTCGACGAGGCTGTGGTCGGCAATCGCGTCCCGCGCTCCGATCGTCCGTTCGCCACGCAGCAGGCGGAACACCTCGGCCGCCCAGAGAGCCAGGCCTTTCCCATCCATCACGCCATGAAAAGCCCTCAGCACCAGCGTGTTCCGCTCACTTCCCAGCAACAGGACCTCGCAGGTGGGTCCACGCTCCGGATCGAGCGGACGGCTCAGCATCGGATGGTCGTCGAGCGGGGCATCCACCAACGAGTGCTCCGCGGCCACCACCACCGGGGGCGCGATGCCGCGGTCCACCCAGCGCTCGCCACGCCGGACGAGCCGGGCACCGGGGCAGGATTCGGACGCGCCTGCCACTGCCACCGCGAGGTCCCGCTCGTCGATCGAGCCCGTCCCCTGGATCACCAACTGGATGGCGAACGGCGGGGCCAACGTCTGCATCGCCAGATACAGACGTTCGGTTGGTGAGATCGGTCGTTCGAAAAGGGGCACAACGGAAGACAACGTCGCTCCTAGCCAGGGGGGTGCCGGAATAGTATCGGTTCGACGGAGACTCTGCATGAGGTTGCCAGAGTCGGCCCCCGACAAACGAAAAGTGGGACCCGCCCCGACCTGGGGCTGGTCCCACTTTCCGGCTGTGCGCCCTCCGTTACCGGGTGGCCTTCTGCATGTTCTCATCGAGCGCACCGAGGAACTCCTCGGTGGTGAGGTAGCCCTGGTCGCCACCGACGAGCAACGCCAGGTCCTTGGTCATCTGACCACCCTCGACGGTCTTGATGACGACGTCCTCGAGCTGCTGCGCGAACGCGATCACCTCGGGGGTGTTGTCCAGCTTGCCGCGGTGCTCGAGACCCCGGGTCCACGCGAAGATGGAGGCGATGGGGTTGGTCGAGGTGGGCTTGCCCTGCTGGTGCTGGCGGTAGTGCCGGGTGACGGTGCCGTGCGCGGCCTCCGCCTCACAGGTCCTTCCGTCCGGCGTCAGCAGCACCGACGTCATCAGGCCGAGCGAGCCGAAGCCCTGCGCGACGGTGTCCGACTGGACGTCGCCGTCGTAGTTCTTGCACGCCCAGACGTAGCCGCCCTCCCACTTGAGCGCGGAGGCGACCATGTCGTCGATGAGGCGGTGCTCGTAGGTCAGGCCCGCGGCGTCGAACTCGGACTTGAACTCGGTCTCGTAGACGTTCTGGAAGATGTCCTTGAACGCGCCGTCGTAGGCCTTGAGGATGGTGTTCTTCGTGGAGAGGTACACCGGGTAGTTCTGCTGCAGGCCGTAGTTGAGCGAGGCCCGCGCGAAGTCCTCGATGGACTTGGTGAAGTTGTACTGCCCCTGGACGATGCCGCCGCCCTCGGGGAAGTTCACCAGCTCGTGCTCGATCGGCTCGCTGCCGTCCTCGGGCGTGTAGGTGATCATCACCTTGCCGGGACCGGGGACCTTGAAGTCGGTGGCGCGGTACTGGTCGCCGAACGCGTGACGGCCGATGATGATCGGCTTGGTCCAGCCCGGAACCAGTCGCGGGACGTTCGAGATGATGATCGGCGCGCGGAAGATCGTGCCGCCGAGGATGTTGCGGATGGTGCCGTTGGGCGACCGCCACATCTTCTTGAGGCCGAACTCCTCGACGCGGGCCTCGTCCGGCGTGATAGTGGCGCACTTGACGCCGACGCCGTGCTTCTTGATCGCGTTCGCGGCGTCGATCGTGACCTGGTCATCGGTCTTGTCGCGGTACTCGATACCGAGGTCGTAGTACTCGAGATTCACATCCAGGTACGGATGGATCAGTTTGTCCTTGATGAACTGCCAGATAATGCGGGTCATCTCATCGCCGTCGAGTTCGACGACGGTGCCTTCAACCTTGATCTTGGACATGTGGTATTCGCGTCCTCCTAGGAAGTTTCCCCTGGTCACACGGCTCGGGCCCCGCTTTGTGAGCGAGACCACGAACGACTCAATCAGTAATCTATACAACCCGTGCGAACCGGGTCGATCCGCACCAAACAAGACGAGCGTACTGCTAACCGACTCGGACGCAACCGCTGGCCCGGCCTCGGCGAACCTACCGATCGGTAGCTTTGCGCAGCTCAGCGTGGATTCCGGCCGTGACCTCGGCGCCGATTCCGCCGAACCCTGGCCAACCCGGTTCCGACGGAGTGTGATGAGTGGGCGGACGTCATCGAGGGGAGATCGAGATGACCGAACGTGCCGACTCCGGGCCGCGACCGGTCCGCGCCCCGCGCGGCAACACCCTGACGTGCCGGGGGTGGCAGCAGGAGGGCGCCCTCCGGATGCTGATGAACAATCTGGACCCGGAAGTCGCCGAGCGTCCCGACGACCTCGTCGTCTACGGCGGCACCGGCCGCGCCGCCCGCAACTGGGCGGCGTACGACGCGATCGTGCGCACGCTGCGGACACTGGCCGACGACGAGACGCTACTGGTGCAGTCGGGCAAGCCGGTCGGGGTGCTGCGCACCAACGAATGGGCACCGCGGGTCCTGATCGCCAACTCCAATCTGGTCGGCGACTGGGCGAACTGGGAGGAGTTCCGCCGGCTCGAGGCGCTCGGGTTGATCATGTACGGCCAGATGACCGCGGGCTCCTGGATCTACATCGGCAGCCAGGGCATCCTGCAGGGCACCTACGAGACATTCGGCGCGGTCGCCCGCAAGAGGTTCGGCGGCTCGCTGGCGGGGACGATCACCCTGACCGCGGGGCTGGGCGGCATGGGCGGGGCCCAGCCGCTGGCGGTGACCATGAACGGCGGAGTCGCGATCTGTGTCGAGTGCGACCCGGACCGGATCAATCGCCGCATCGCGCATCACTACCTCGACACGAAGACCGAGAGTGTCGAGTCGGCGCTGGAGATGGCCGTGCTCGCCCGACACGAGGGCCGCCCGCTGTCGATCGGGCTGCTCGGCAACGCGGCCGAGGTGGTGCCGCAGCTGCTCGCGATGAACGCGCCGATCAACGTCGTCACCGATCAGACGTCCGCGCACGACCCGCTGAGCTATCTGCCGATCGGCGTCGCGGTCGAGGACTGGCACCGGATGGCCGCGAAGGACCCCGACTGGTTCACGACCGAGGCCAGGGCGTCGATGGCCGCCCACGTCGCGGCGATGGTCGGATTCAAGGACGCGGGCGCCGAGGTCTTCGACTACGGCAACTCGATCCGCGACGAGGCCAGGCGCGGCGGCTGTGACCGGGCGTTCGATTTCCCCGGCTTCGTGCCCGCGTACATCCGCCCGCTGTTCGAGGAGGGCCGTGGCCCGTTCCGCTGGGCCGCGCTGTCCGGTGACCCCGCCGACATCGCGGCCACCGACCGGGCGGTCGTCGACCTGTTCCCTGACGACGAACACCTGCGTCGCTGGATCACGCTGGCGGGCGAGAAGGTCCGGTTCGAGGGACTGCCCGCGCGCATCTGCTGGCTCGGCTACGGCGAACGCCACCGGGCCGGGCTGAGGTTCAACGAGATGGTCGCGTCCGGCGAGGTGTCCGCGCCGCTGGCCATCGGCCGCGACCACCTCGACGCAGGCTCGGTCGCGTCCCCGTACCGGGAGACCGAGTCGATGGCCGACGGCTCGGACGCCATCGCCGACTGGCCGCTGCTCAACGCGCTGGTCAACACGGCATCCGGGGCGTCGTGGGTATCCATCCACCAGGGCGGGGGCGTCGGCATGGGCCGATCCGTCCACGCCGGCCAGGTGTGCATCGCCGACGGCACCGAACTGGCCGCGCGCAAGCTCGAGCGGGTGCTCACCAACGACCCCGCCACCGGCGTCATCCGGCACGTCGACGCCGGCTACCACCGCGCGGCCGAGGTGGCGGCCGCCCGCGGCCTGCGCGTCCCGATGTGGGAGGGCTAGCACCGTGGGCATCAGCCCCTGGGTGGTCATCGACAACATCGGCACCCTGGTCACCAACGACCCGGAGGCGGGCGCGGGCAGGCTCGGGCTCATCCGCGATGCCGCCGTTGTGCTGGGTGACGGAATCATCCAGTGGGTCGGCGCGCGTGCCCACATCCCACAGGGCAGCGCGGACGCCACCGTTGACCTCGGTGGCCGGGCGGCGCTGCCCGGGTTCGTCGACAGCCACGCGCATCTCGTCTTCGGCGGCGAACGGGCCGAGGAGTTCGCGGCCAGGATGGCGGGCACCGCATACGCCGCGGGCGGCATCCGCACCACCGTCGAGGCGACCCGCCGCGCGACGGACGCGGAGCTGAGCGCGAACGCCGCGCGACTGGTTGCCGAGTCCGTCCGCTCGGGCACCACGACGATCGAATGCAAGTCGGGATACGGGCAGTCGGTCGTCGACGAGCTGCGGAGCCTCGAGGTGGCTGCGGAGGTCACGCCTGAGACGACGCTGCTGGCCGCACACCTGACCCCGCCCGAATTCGCAGGCGACACCGATGCGTACGTGCGGATGGTGTGTGCGGAGATGGTCCCGGCGTGCGCGCCGAACGCCAGGTGGATCGACGTGTTCTGCGAGACGGGGGCATTCGACGAACACCAGTCGCGAGCGGTCCTCGAGGCGGGCATCGCCGCCGGACTCACGGCGCGGGTGCACGGCAACCAACTCGGCCCCGGCCCTGGGGTCCGGCTCGCCGCCGAACTGGGCGCAGCCTCGGTCGATCACGTCAACTTCGTGACCGGCGAGGACGTCGAGGCGCTGGCGTCGGGCGAGACGGTCGCGACGCTGCTTCCCTGCGCCGACTTCTCCACCCGCAACCGGTATCCCGATGCCAGGGCCCTGCTCGATGCCGGTGTCACCGTCGCACTGGCCGCGGACTGCAACCCGGGCACGAGCTACACGACGAGCATTCCGCTGTGCATCGCACTGGCGGTCCGCGAGATGCACATGAGCCCCGACGAGGCCGTGTGGGCAGCGACGGCCGGTGGCGCGGCGGCGCTGCGGCGCAGCGACATCGGGCACATCCGGATCGGGGCCCGAGCCGACCTGATCGCACTGGACGCGCCCTCGCACCTGCACCTGGCGTACCGGCCGGGTGTGCCGCTGGTTCATGAGGTGTGGAAGGACGGGAATCGACAATGACGAAGGTGGACCTCATTCCCGGCGCCTGGTCGGGACGCGACGACGGCTCCGGGCCCGCGCACCTGCGCTGGCATTCGGCGATGTCCGCTTTCCACGCCGACATCGAGCCAGGGGCAACCGTTCTGGTCGGTTTCCGCAGCGACGAGGGCGTCCGTCGGAACAAGGGACGACCGGGGGCGGCGAGGGGTCCGACCGCCCTGCGTCACGCGCTCGCGTCGATGGCACTCGCCACGCCGATCCGGGTGTTCGACGCGGGCGATGTGGCGGTCGCAGTCGGTCATCTCGAGGACGGCCAACGGCGACTCGGTGACGTGGTGGCCGGGCTGCTCGACGCCGGCCATTTCGTCGCGGTGCTCGGCGGTGGGCACGAGGTGGCCTACGGAAGCTATCTCGGACTGTCGAACTCCGCGGCGGGCACATCCGGCGCACGACTCGGGGTGCTGAACCTGGATGCGCACTTCGATCTTCGCGACGATCCCGCGCCGAGTTCGGGGACCCCCTTCCTGCAGATGGCCGACGCCGAGACGGAACGGGGGCGCCTGCTGAACTACGCGGTACTCGGCATCGCGCAGCCGAGCAACACCGCGGCGCTGTTCGCGCGCGCCGTATCACTCGGGGTGCCATACCTCCTCGACGACGACTGCGGCGCGGCGAACCTGCCCGCGGTCGAGTCGTTCGTCGACGAGTTCCTCAGGACGGCGGACCTGGTGCACCTGACCATCGACCTCGACGTCCTGCCCGCGTCCGTCGCACCCGGTGTCAGCGCTCCAGCGGCGTTCGGGGTGCCGCTCGAAGTGGTCCAACGGGTGTGCGACATCGTCGCGCGCAGCGGCAAGCTCGCGCTGCTCGACGTCGCGGAGCTCAATCCGAAGCTCGACTTCGACAACCGGACCGCGCGGACCGCGGCGAGGCTGATCCACCGCGTCGTCACCTGGCGGGCGCCGGTCGGGTGAGCCCCGGACCATGTCTCCCAGCAGTCTCATCTAATCGGCCGGCTGTTCATATCGCTACGATCGGCGGCGCATGCAATTGCCTGCGGGTTGGAATGATGGAGGCTTCATGGGACTGTTCGGTTGGCGGACACGGGCTTTGTCCGCAGCGGTCGCAACGGCGGGTGCCCTGCTGGTATCGCCGGGAATCCCGGCGCAGGCGGCCGCCCCAGGAACACTCATCGCGACCACCGCGCAGCCCAACGGTTTCCGCGGCCTGTCGAACGGCACCAGTATTGACTACTGGACCACACGGTCCAATGGCGAAATGGTCAAGGCCAGCGGCGCTCTGTTCCTTCCCGACGGCCCTGCCCCCGCGGGCGGCTGGCCGATCATGGCGTACGACCACGGCACCTCCGGCCTGGGCCCCGGCTGCGGCGGCCAGACAAGCACCGACAAGGTGAGCAGGCCGCGCGAAGACGAGATCCTCCAGCACTTCGTTTCCAAGGGCTTCGCCGTAGCCGCCCCCGACTACCTCGGGCTGGGTCGCTTCGACACCGGCCCACACCCATACCTCGAATTGCGCACCGAGGCGACCACCACCATCGATCTGGTGAAGGCCGCCCGCGAAGCCCGTTCCGAGCTGTCGCGCACCTGGGCGCTGACCGGCCTGTCGCAGGGCGGTCACTCGGCGCTCGGCGCGGCGCACCTGCAGGCGAGCTCCGCCGCCGACCTCGACTTCCGCGGCACCATCGCCGTCGACCCGGCCTCCGATGTGGAGAAGGTGGTACCGCTACTCGGCCCCGACGTGCCCGAGATCCCGGTGGAGTCGGCATTGGCATAAACAGCTTCGTCGTCAGCATCCTCGCCGGGTTGCGCGAGACCAACTCCGGCCTCGACGTGAACAGCTACTTGACACCGCGCGGCCAGGAGATCCTGGACACCGCCGGAAGCCAGTGCCTGCCGAAGATCATGCACGACGTGAACGGCGTGCCGATGGGCGAGATGTTGGCCCGCCCACTGGGCGACGCCGCATTCCGCGACGCCATCGCCGACTACATGACGATTCCGACCAGTGGCTACGACGCACCGATCCTGTTGCTGCTCAATGCCACCGACGTCACCGTGCCGTCCCCGCTGCACGCCACGTTGGCTGCGCAGTTCGCAGCAAATGGTGTGGACCACCGATCGGTGGTCGGCACGGGTAAGCACTGCGAACTGAATCCTCAGATGTGGGCTGCCATCGACGCCTTCATCGTGCAGATGCTCGCTACGCCGACCACACGCTGACGTCCGGACCGGCCGCTCTGACCCCGGCCACCTAGTCGATGTCAGATCTTCGCTCCGACCACTTGGCCATCCAGCTCGCGTTCTCCGCCGAGATCGCGCCCTCGCAGTCATCCACGAAGGCCTTCCACGCGGCCGGGTCGGTGGGTGATCCGCTTGTCCGCCAATCGTTCACGCGCTTGCGCAGTCGACCCGCACAGGCGGAGTAACTCATGGCGAGGTAGTCGTATCTGGTGCCGGCTCGATGGGCCGCGACCGCTCCCCCGAGCGTGGTCAGGACGGCAACCCACGGTGCGACGCTGGATGACTGTTGACCGCCCGCGGCTGCACCGACATCGCCCGCGAGAACCGTGACGACGGCGGCGACGCTCGCGGTGGCCACGCTCAACCCGAGCGCCAACCGTCGGAGGCGTCGGGCCCGGACCGCATACTCGCGAGCCCGGGGGCGGTAGTACTCGGTGATCTGGCCCTGCACCCGATCCCGGACATAGTCCTCCGGCGTCATGGGGCCGGGAACCGGCGAGTTGCGGGCATCCACATCGTCGTCGTCGATCTCGTCGACGTAGGCCGACAGGTCCTCGACGGCCTGCTCGATCTCGGCGACCTCCTCCCGCAGTCGCGCCGGTGCACCCGCGCCGTCGAAAGGGGCCGCCCCGGCCCGAAACCTCATCACCAGTTGTTTGATGCCCTCCGAGGCGGCGCGGGCCCTGGTCCATCGACGGACCGCGTCGGGCGTGAGCAGGCCGCCCGCGACGACGGTCGCGGCGGCCAGGCACACCGCACCGAGGGCCGCCACCGAGACCCTGGCCGCGTCTGCCGTCCTGAGGAAGGTCGCGGTCAGCGTCGCCGCGATCGCGCCCGCGCCGCTGAGGTAGAACGCTGTCGCGCGGGCGATGTCGAGACGCTTCTTGAGGCGGTCGGCCACGAGGGACCAGCGAACGCGGGTCGCCCAGAGCGAGGCGATCAACTCTTCCACTTGGTCTGTGCGTTCACCCGCGGTCGGCCCCACCGGGGACCCAGCCATGACGACCACCTCGTTCACAACGACAGTCGGGTTCGCCCGCATACCAATCCTGGGCTCTGCACGCCGCGCGGGTCACGAGTAGTCGACTACCCGATCCCGGTCGGCTCAGGCCAGCTGCCCGACCACCGTCTCGGCGCTGCTGAGCAGTGCACCCGAGGCCGCCAACTCGACCGCGGCCCCGATCTCGGGCGCCACGAACCGATCGGTCCCTGGACCCTCGACGTACTGACGAAGGGTGTCGCGCACCGCGGCCGTCGCCGGTGACGGTGCGAGCGGGGCCCGAAGGTCCAGGCCGCGGGCGGCCGTGAGCGCCTCGATCGCGAGCACCCGGGTCAGCCCGTCGATCGACCGTCGGAGCTTGCGTGCGGCCGACCAGCCCATGGACACGTGGTCCTCCTGCATCGCCGAGGAGGGGATCGAGTCGACGCTCGCGGGCGCGGCGAGCCGCTTGAGCTCGGAGACGATCGCGGCCTGGGTGTACTGGGCGATCATGTGCCCGCTGTCCACGCCCGGGTCGCCTGCCAGGAACGGTGGCAGCCCGTGGTTGCGCGCGGTGTCGAGGAAGCGGTCGGTTCGGCGCTCGCTCATGCTCGCGAGGTCGGCGACGACGATCGCGAGGAAGTCGAGCACATACGCCACCGGCGCGCCGTGGAAGTTGCCGTTGGACTCGACCCGGCCGTCGAGGGTCACCACCGGGTTGTCGATGGCGCTCGCCAGCTCGCACGCCGCGACCCGTTCGGCGTGGGCGAGCGTGTCGCGGGCGGCGCCCGCGACCTGCGGCGCGCACCGCAGCGAGTAGGCGTCCTGCACCACCGTGCAGTCGGGGGTGGCGTGGCTGGCGACGATCTCCGAGCCTGCCAGCAGCCGGACCATGTTCGCTGCCGCGATGGCCTGACCGGGCTGCGGGCGCAGCGCCTGCAGGTCGGCGGCGAACACCTTGTCCGTGCCGAGCAACCCCTCGACGCTCATCGCCGCGGTGATGTCGGCCAGCGGCAACAACCGGTGCAGGTCGTCGCAGGCGAGCAGCAGCATGCCGAGCATGCCGTCGGTGCCGTTGATGAGGGCGAGGCCCTCCTTCTCCTCGAGGACCAGCGGCCAGATCCCGGCCGCGGCCAGCGCGTCGGCAGCAGGCAGCTGCTGGCCTGCGGCGTCTCGGACCAGGCCCTCCCCTGTCACCGCGAGCGCGATGTGCGCGAGCGGCGCGAGGTCGCCCGAGCAGCCGAGGCTGCCGAATTCGGGAACCACGGGCGTGATCCCCGCCGACAGCAGCGCGGCATAGGCATGCGCCACGTCGGGCCTGGCCCCGGTCCGGCCGGTCGTCAGCGTCGCCAGGCGCAGCAGCATCATCGCGCGGACCACTTCGCGTTCGACCTCGGGGCCGGTCCCCGCCGCATGGGAGCGGATGAGGCTGCGCTGCAGCTGGGCGCGCAGCTCCGGCGGGATGTGCCGGGTGGCCAGCGCACCGAAACCGGTGGAAACGCCGTACACCGGACCGAAGTCCCGCGCGAGCGCCTCGATGTGCGCCCTGGTTGCCGCCATGGCCGACACCGCCTGATCCGACAGCAACACCGGGGCGCCGAATCGGGCGACATGCAGCACCTGGTCGGGCGTCAGGGGGCCGACGCCGACCACGACCGATCCTGGATTCTCCACTGCGGGCTCCTCCGTCGGGAAGCGAGCTGCTGCTCACATCCTCCCGCCGAATCGGGCGCGGCGCGAGGAAATCGCCGTCAGGACGGTTGATGCACGGGTTCCGGCTCCGATTCCGGCTGCGGACGGACGAAGCGGAAGTAGGCGAGGGCGAGCAGTGCCAGCCACACCGCGCCGACGATCAGAGCCACCCTGGTGTCGGCATCGAAGGCGAGCACCGCGATCACGAACACCAGGAAGCCGATCGCGATCAGCTGCCCGTACGGCCAGAACGGCACCGGGAACTTCAACGCCGCGGCCTCGGCCGGATCCATCCGCTGCCGGGACCGGTAATGCGAGAGCAGGATCATCAGCCACACGAAGATCGTCGCGAAGGTCGCGATGGACGCGATGACCAGGAACACCTTGTCCGGGATCAGGTAGTTCAGGAGCGCGCCGACCAGCAGCGTGACCGTCATGATGACCACCGTCATCCACGGCACCCCGTTGCGGGAGACCTTCCCCATCACCGCGGGCGCCTGACCGCGCTGGGCCATACCGAACATCATCCGGCCCGCGCCGAAGATGTCGCTGTTGATCGCCGACAACGCCGCGGTGATCACCACGATGTTCAACACCGTCGCCGCCGGTCCGATGCCGAGACCCTGGAAGATCTGCACGAACGGACTGCCCTCGGACCCGATCGACTGCCACGGATTGATCGCCATGATCACCGCCAGGGTCAGCACGTAGAACAAGATGATGCGCACCGGGACGGTGTTGATCGCCCGCGGAATGGTGCGCTCCGGGTCCTCCGCCTCACCC
>NZ_BCXA01000049.1 GCF_001894865.1 Rhodococcus maanshanensis NBRC 100610
AGTCGCTCGGCCACCTCGTTGATCGCCACGGGTTCTCCGTGTTGCGCCAGCATGAACAGAGTTCGCGCCTGCGAGAACGACAGATCCATGGCGATCAACTTGTCCATGGACTCCGACTCCCCCACCCCCAGCAGCCGCATGATGAACTCCTCGAGCGCCTGATACAGGTCATCGGGGGATGCAGTCACTCGCGCAATAGTAGCGTTCGTGCAACTATTACCCAAACGTAAGGAATGTGAAGACCGTCACGCCCCTCGATTTGCCCGCGGCGATCCGATCACGACCACACCGGGCGGGCAAACGAATTTCGCCCGCCGGCCGGGTCGCTACTGTCGGGACATGCACTCCCGGGTCCTGATCCTGCTTCGGCACGGCAAATCCGCGTATCCCGACGGTGTGGCCGACCACGAGCGGCCGCTCGCACGGCGCGGGCAACGCGAGGCCGCACTGGCAGGCGACTGGATCCGCCTGACGCAGCCCGCAGTGGACGCCGTGCTCTGCTCCACCGCCACCAGGACGCGACTGACCCTCGAGGCGAGTGGTGTCGACGCACCCGCTCGGTACGTCGACACCCTGTACGGGGCGAGCGCGGCCGAGATCCTGCAGGAGGTCGCGAGCACCGACGCAGCGGTGCGGACCCTGCTCGTCGTCGGGCACGAGCCCGGCATCCCGGACACGGCGCTCGCGCTCGATCCTGGCGGCCAGCTCGCCGACCGGATCGCGGACCGCTTCCCCACCTCGGCCATGGCGACCCTGGCGGTGACGGGAGCATGGGCCGACATCCTCGGCTCGGGCGCGCGCCTGACCGACTTCCACATCCCGCGCTGAGCGGCGCCAGCGAACCGCTACTCGCGGACGAGCACCGCCTTGCCGAGCACCTGACCGGCCTCGAGATCCGCCAGCGCGCGGGGCGCGTCGGCGAGCGGATACTTGGCCTTGACCAGCGGCCGCAGCCCCTTCGCGACCAGTTCGGTGAGGTCCGCGTGGGTGCGCGCCAGCGCAGACGGGTCGGTGCGCAGGAACTCGCCCCATGCCGCGCCCACGATGCTGATGTTGCGGAACAGCACCCGATTCACCTTCACGGACGGGATACCGCCGCCCGCGAACCCGATCACCAGGAGCCGGCCCTCCGGCGCCAACACCCGAACGGCATCGTCGAAGGCGTCGCCGCCGACCGGATCCACCACCACGTTCGCGCCGCGGTTCCCGGTCAGCTCACCAACCCGGGCGGCCCAGCCCTCGTCGAGTGCCACCACCTCGTCCGCACCGAGCTCGCGGAGGAACTCCTCGGCCCCCTCCCGCCGGACCACCGCGATCACCTTCGCGCCGTGCGCCTTCGCCAGCTGGATCGCCGCGGTGCCGACGCCGCCCGCGGCGCCGAGCACCACCACCGTCTCCCCCGGCACCAGGCCAGCCCGCCGGGACAGCGCGAACTCCATCGTCTGATAGTTGATGATGAGCGAGGCCGCCTCCTCGAAGCTCAGGTCGGCAGGAATCGGCATCACCCGCGGCGCCGCGATCGCGACCCGCTCCGCGTAGCCACCGAGGTCGGACATCGCCAGCACGCGGTCGCCGACCACGAACCCGCTGTCGTCCGGCGCGGACACCACCACGCCTGCCACCTCGGCGCCGGGGATGAAGGGCGGCTCGGGCCGCAGCTGGTACTTGCCATAGCTGATGAGCAGGTCCGGGAAGCACACCCCTGTCGCGCGCACGTCGATCAGCACCTTGCCCGTCGCGTCCGGCTCGGGCACCTCCTGCAGGGCCATCCCGGCGGGTCCGGTCAACTCCGAGACCACAACTGCTTTCACCACAGACCTCCGTGTTCGCGCCATCGCAACTCTGCTGCGATCCGAAGCCCTGACGCTAGTCCTTGTCACGCCACGCCTGCGCGGGAAAGATACTGTTCGCGTCACGCCGGTGACCACCGCAGAGGAGCGCAGTCTTGGACTTCGATCAGCCGCTCGCCGTTCCCCCTGCCGACGGGCTGGGGTTCGCAACCTCCTGGCCGGTCAGGACGGGCGACGTCGCTCCCGACAACCGACTGCGGTTCGACGGCATCACCAGGTACCTGCAGGACATCGGCTCCGACAACCTGGACGCCTCGGACCTCACCGAACTCGACCCGCTGTGGATCGTGCGGCGGACCGTGATCGACGTCGTCCGCCCCGCGCTGTGGCCGGACCGGATCCACCTGCGTCGCTGGTGTTCGGGCCTGTCGACCCGATGGTCGGCTATGCGCGTCCAGCTGACCAGCGAGAAGGGTGCGCTGATCGAGACCGAGGGCTTCTGGATCAACATCAGCCCCGACACCGGGATGCCGACCCGGATCAGCGACGAGGGCATCGCCCTGTTGTCGCGGACCACGGACGAGCACCGGCTCAAGTGGCGCCCCTGGCTCGGCGGCCCGGCACCGGAGGACGACGGCACCGATGCCCGATTCCACCTGCGATCCACCGACCTGGATCCGATGGACCACGTGAACAACGCCGCGTACTGGCACGCCGTCGAGGACCACCTCGTCACCAGGCCCGACCTGCTGGCGTCCCCGCACCGCGCCGTCCTCGAGTACAACGCGCCCATCACCTCCGGCGAGCACGTCCACGTCCGCAGCAGGCAGGACGCCGAGTCGATGCGGCTGTGGTTCCTGGTCGGCGGCGACGTGAAGGCCGTTGCCCGGGTCTCGGGCATCGGCCACTACTGAGCCGCCGACCGGCGGAACCTACTTCTTGGCGATCGCCACCATCTCGGTGAGGTCGAGCAGCTTGACCCGCGGCCGACCGGACGCCTTGCCGAGCTCGCGCTCACGAGCGTCGATCGCCTTCCAGCCCGCCCAGTCCAGCGCCTCGGGCTGGCGGTCCGCCAGCAGCGCCTCGAGCGCCTCGCGGTCGCCCTTCGGCGCCGACAGCCGGTCCGCGGCGAGGTCCTCGATGAGCAGCGCGATGGTGTCGTGCGCGCACTGCCGGTTGGTGCCGATCACGCCGGAGGGCCCGCGCTTGATCCAGCCGGCCGTGTAGGTGCCCGGCATCGGCTCGCCGGACTCCGGGTACGTGACCCGGCCGCCGACGTTCGCGATCGTGCCGCGCGCGTCGTCGAACGGCAGGTCCGCGACCGGCACGCCGCGGTAGCCGACCGAGCGCAGCACCATGCGGGTCTCGAGCAGTTCGGTCTGATCCGTGCTGCTCGCCCGCAGCGTGCCGTCCGGACCCTCGACCATCTCGTTGCGCGCCACGACGACCCCGCTGACGTGGCCATCGCCCTTGATCTCGACCGGCGAAGCCAGGAACCGCAGCACGATCCGCTTCTCGTGGCCCGCAAGGGGGCGCTCCGCGTACTCGCGCAGGATCTCCATCTTCAGCCGCTTGGCCGGGCTCTCCGCGACCTCGGCCTCACTGTGGCTGTCGAGCTCGAGCTCGGCCGGGTCGACGACCACGTCCACGTCGGCCATCTGGCCGAGCGCCAGCAGCTCCGGGCTGGTGAAGGCGGCCTGGGCGGGTCCGCGCCTGCCCAGCACCACGACCTCCCGGATGGCACTGCCACGCAGTGCCTCGACCGCGTGCTCGGCCATGTCGGTGCGGGCCAGCTTGTCCGGCTCGGTGACCAGGAGACGGGCCACATCGAGCGCGACGTTGCCGTTGCCGACGATGACCGCGCGCGTGCCGGACAGGTCGAAGGTGTGGTCCGCGTACTCCGGGTGGCCGTTGTACCAGGCGACGAACTCGGTGGCGGCGAGGCTGCCGGGGAGGTCCTCACCCGGGATGCCGAGGTGCCGGTCGCTCGGAGCGCCGACCGTGTAGAGCACCGCGTGATGGTGCTCCATCAGGTCTTCGTGCGTGAGGTGCTTGCCGACCTCCACGTTCAGGTGCAGCCGGAAGCCGGGGCGCCGCGAGACCTCCGCGAACACATCGGTGACCGCCTTGGTCTCCGGGTGGTCGGGGGCCACGCCTGCGCGCACGAGGCCCCACGGCGTCGGCAGGCGGTCGAACATGTCGACCTCGATGCCCGAGCGCTTGAAGGAGAGCAGCTCGCGGGCGGCGTAGAAGCCGGACGGCCCGGCGCCGACGATGGCGACGCGGAAGGGTTCCTGGTCCACCTTCGGGAACTTCAGGGAGGGGGCGGGATCCGCGTACTCGATCTCGGTGCCTGCGAAGTAGTCGGCGTTGATCTTCGAGTACCGCGCCATCGTCTCGGGCAGGTCGTCGTCACGGAAGATCGCGTCCACCGGGCACGCGTCGACGCAGAGCCCGCAGTCGATGCAGGTCTCCGGGTCGATGTAGAGCATCTCGGTCGACTTGAATCCGCGCTCGTCCGGCGTCGGATGGATGCAGTCCACCGGGCACACCTCGGTGCAGCTAGCGTCGTTGCAACAAGGCTGGGTGATCACGAACGCCACTGTCGGCCTCCTCCAAAACTAGAACCTGTTCCTGCGACAATACCCGGCTTGTGCGAGCAAAGTCACAGAGGATCAGAGGATAGCCGCACCGCCGGGCTCCCGACCGAATTCGTGCAGGTCGCCGGCGCCCAAACCCGCCGAGTGTGCACCTGCCGGGGCTTCGCCCGAGTGCCGCGACGACACCCTGCACGCTCGACGCGAACGGGCCGGTCAGCGCGTCAGCCGAGGAACTTCTTGCCCGCCACCACGACCACGCCGAGCACGATCGCCAGGATCAGCGCGCCGCCGAAGCCGAACAGCCACCAGGCCACCCCGAAGATCGCGATCGCGGGGGCCGCGGCGACCAGCGAGATGAGGGGGTTCTCGCGGACGACCTCGAGCGCCGACTGCGCCTTCGAACGGTCGATTCCCTTGCCTGCCATCGAATCCTCCGTGGTCGTCACCCGAACCGATGTCGGGAATGTCCCTCCAACAGTAGACGCGAAACGGCCCCCGCACCCATTGCTGGGGGCGGGGGCCGTTTCACAGACGCCGGAGTCGCTTACCGGTAATCGGTGCTGAAGCCGTAGTCGTCGAGCGGAACAGCAGCTCCGGTCCCGGTGCCGAAGCCTTCCGGGCTGTAGTACTGATCGTCGTACGACGGCACGGCGTAGGCCGCGGCGCGCGCCTCTTCGGTCGGCTGGACCTGGATGTTCCGGTAACGGTTGATGCCGGTACCGGCCGGGATCAGCTTGCCGATGATGACGTTCTCCTTGAGACCGATCAGCTTGTCCGAGCGGCAGTTGATCGCCGCATCGGTCAGCACGCGAGTGGTCTCCTGGAAGGACGCCGCCGACAGCCAGGAGTCGGTCGCCAGCGAGGCCTTGGTGATACCCATGAGCACCGGACGACCGGCTGCGGGCTCACCACCCTCGGCGACGACGCGACGGTTGGCCGCCTCGAACTCGGAACGCTCGGTGAGCGAACCGGGCAGGAACTCGGTGGCGCCGGAGTCGATGATCGTCACGCGACGCAGCATCTGACGAACGATCGTCTCGATGTGCTTGTCGTGGATCGACACACCCTGGCTCCGGTACACCTCCTGGACCTCGTTGACCAGGTGGATCTGCACCTGACGCGGACCCATGACGCGCAGCACCTCGTGCGGATCGGCAGCGCCCTCCATGAGCTGCTGGCCGACCTCGACGTGGTCACCGTCCGCCAGCAGGCGCTCGGAGCCGTCGTCGTGCTTGAAGACGCGCAGACGCTGACGCTTGGACAGCTTGTCGTAGACGACCTCTTCGCCGCCATCGTCCGGGACGATGGTGATCTTGTAGAAGCGGTCGCCGTCCTCGAGCTGCACCCGTCCGGTGACGTCGGCGATCGGGGCCTTGCCCTTGGGGACGCGGGCCTCGAACAGCTCCTGGACACGCGGCAGACCACCGGTGATGTCCTCGCCTGCGACACCACCCTGGTGGAAGGTACGCATGGTCAGCTGGGTACCCGGCTCACCGATGGACTGGGCGGCGACGATGCCGACAGCCTCACCGATGTCCACCAGCTTGCCGGTCGCCATCGAGCGGCCGTAGCAGGTGGCACAGACGCCGGTGCCGGTGGTGCAGGTGAGCACGGAGCGCACCTTCACGTCGGTGATGCCCGCCTCGAGCAGCGCGTCGATCGCCGGGTCACCCAGGTCGGCGCCGCGCTCGACGATGACCGTGCCGTTGGCGTCGACCGCGTCCGCGGCCAGCGTGCGGGCGTAGGTGCTGGTCTCCACGTGCGCATCCCGGATCAGCGAGCCGTCGGCCTGCTTCTCCGCGATCGTGGTGACGATGCCGCGCTCGGTGCCACAGTCCGTCTCGCGAACGATGACGTCCTGCGAGACGTCCACCAGACGACGGGTCAGGTAACCCGAGTCGGCGGTACGCAGCGCGGTATCTGCCAGACCCTTACGGGCGCCGTGCGTGTTGATGAAGTACTCGAGAACGGTCAGGCCTTCCTTGAAGGAAGACTTGATCGGACGCGGGATGAACTCACCCTTCGGGTTCGTCACCAGGCCCTTCATGCCGGCGAGCGACCGAACCTGCGTCATGTTGCCGGCGGCGCCGGACTTCACGATCATCGGGATCGGGTTGTCGTCGGGGAAGAAGGCCTCCATGGCCTTTCCGACCTCGTCGGTTGCCTCGGACCAGATCTTCACCAGGGCGCTGTTGCGCTCGGTGTGGTTGAGGGCACCGCGCTGGTACTTCTTCTCGATCTGCTCGGCCTGGCCCTCGAACTTGTCCATGATCTCGGACTTGCTCGGCGGCACGAGGACGTCGGAGATCGAGACCGTGACGCCCGAACGGGTCGCCCAGTAGAAGCCGGCGTCCTTGAGCTTGTCCACGGTCTGCGCGACCACGATCATCGGGTAACGCTCGGCGAGATCGTTGATGATCGTCGCCTGACGCTTCTTCGGCATCTGCTCGTTCACGAACGGGTAGTCCGCGGGGAGCAGCTCGTTGAAGAGCACCCGGCCGAGGGTGGTCTCGGCGACCCAGCCCTCGCCGTAGTTCCAGCCGCCGTCGGGGAACAGCTCGTCCTCGATCTCGCGCGACGGGCGCTGCGTGGTCAGGCGGACCTTGATCTTCGCCTGTACCGCGAGCGCGCCGCGGTCGACCGCCATGATGGCCTCGGCGGGCGAGGAGTACACACCGGTCTCGGCCTGGTCCTTCGACGCCGCGACGAGCTCACCCACGGCACCCTCGTCCATCCGGGTCAGGTGGTACAGACCGGTCACCATGTCCAGACGCGGCATGGCGAGCGGGCGACCCGACGCGGGCGAGAGGATGTTGTTCGAGGACAGCATCAGGATGCGGGCCTCGGCCTGCGCCTCCGCGGACAGCGGGAGGTGCACGGCCATCTGGTCACCGTCGAAGTCGGCGTTGAAGGCCTCACACACCAGCGGGTGCAGCTGGATGGCCTTGCCCTCGACGAGCTGCGGCTCGAACGCCTGGATACCGAGGCGGTGCAGCGTGGGTGCACGGTTCAGCAGCACCGGGTGCTCGGCGATGACCTCTTCGAGGACGTCCCACACCTGGGCGCGCTGACGCTCGACCATGCGCTTGGCCGACTTGATGTTCTGCGCGTGGTTCAGGTCAACCAGTCGCTTCATCACGAACGGCTTGAACAGCTCGAGGGCCATCAGCTTCGGCAGACCGCACTGGTGCAGCTTGAGCTGCGGGCCGACGACGATGACCGAACGCCCCGAGTAGTCGACGCGCTTGCCGAGCAGGTTCTGACGGAAACGACCCTGCTTGCCCTTGAGCAGGTCGCTCAGGGACTTCAGCGGGCGGTTGCCCGGACCGGTGACCGGACGTCCACGACGGCCGTTGTCGAACAGCGCGTCGACGGACTCCTGCAGCATCCGCTTCTCGTTGTTGACGATGATCTCGGGCGCGCCGAGGTCGATCAGTCGCTTGAGGCGGTTGTTGCGGTTGATCACGCGGCGGTACAGATCGTTCAGGTCGGAGGTGGCGAACCGGCCACCGTCGAGCTGAACCATCGGACGCAGCTCCGGCGGGATCACCGGCACGGCGTTGAGGACCATGCCCATCGGCGAGTTGCCGGTGGACTGGAAGGCCGCGACGACCTTGAGGCGCTTGAGCGCGCGCAGCTTCTTCTGGCCCTTGCCGCTGCGGATGGTCTCCCGGAGGATCTCCGCCTCGGCGTCGATGTCGAAGTTCTCCATCAGCTTCTGGATGGACTCCGCGCCCATCGCGCCGGTGAAGTACTCGCCGTAGCGGTCCACCATCTCGCGGTAGAGGCCCTCGTCGACGATGAGCTGCTTCGGGGCGAGCTTGGTGAAGGTGGTCCAGATCTCCTCGAGCCGGTCCAGCTCGCGCTGGGCCCGGTCACGGAGCTGACGCATCTCGCGCTCGCCGCCGTCCTTGACCTTGCGGCGCACGTCGGACTTGGCGCCCTCGGCCTCGAGCTCGGCGATGTCCGCCTCGAGCTTCTGGGCGCGGGCCTCGAGGTCGGCGTCACGCTGGTCGGCGACGGACTTCTTCTCGACCTCCATCTCGGCCTGCAGGGTGGAGAGCTCGTTGTGACGGAGCTCGTCGTCGACCGCGACGATCACGTAGGCGGCGAAGTAGATGATCTTCTCGAGATCCTTCGGCGCCAGGTCCAGCAGGTAACCGAGACGGCTCGGCACGCCCTTGAAGTACCAGATGTGGGTCACAGGAGCGGCGAGCTCGATGTGGCCCATGCGCTCACGGCGCACCTTCGCGCGGGTCACCTCGACGCCGCAGCGCTCACAGATGATGCCCTTGAAGCGGACGCGCTTGTACTTACCGCAGTAGCACTCCCAGTCCCGGGTGGGGCCGAAGATCTTCTCGCAGAAGAGGCCGTCCTTCTCGGGCTTGAGCGTGCGGTAGTTGATGGTCTCCGGCTTCTTGACCTCGCCGAACGACCACTGACGGATGTCCTCAGCGGTGGCAAGGCCGATGCGGAGTTCATCGAAGAAGTTGACGTCGAGCACGTAACTTCCTTTCCCCAGAGGGATTATGGTGTGCGCTTCTCAGCGCCTACCTGTCTGCCAAATTCAAATGTGGGCTACGCCCCCGGGCCGCGGAATCCCACGGCCCGGGGACCAAACACCTAGTTCGCGAGATCGTCCACGGTCGCCGCCTCGTTCCTGGACAGGTTGATGCCCAGGTTCGCAGCCGCACGCTCGAGGTCCTCGTCGTCGCCGTCGCGCATCTCGATGGCCGCGCCGTCCGAGGACAGCACCTCCACGTTGAGGCAGAGTGACTGGAGCTCCTTGAGGAGCACCTTGAACGACTCGGGGATGCCCGGCTCGGGGATGTTCTCGCCCTTGACGATGGCCTCGTAGACCTTCACGCGGCCGACCACGTCATCCGACTTGATGGTGAGCAGCTCCTGCAGCGTGTACGCCGCGCCGTAGGCCTGCATCGCCCAGCACTCCATCTCACCGAAGCGCTGGCCACCGAACTGGGCCTTACCGCCGAGCGGCTGCTGGGTGATCATCGAGTACGGACCGGTCGAACGAGCGTGGATCTTGTCGTCGACGAGGTGGTGCAGCTTGATGATGTACATGTAGCCGACCGAGACCGGGTACGGGAACGGCTCGCCGGAGCGGCCGTCGAACAGGGTGGCCTTTCCGTCCGGGCCCACCATCTGCTCGCCGTCGCGGTTCGGCAGGGTCGCGCCCAGCAGACCGGTCAGCTCGTCTTCCTTGGCACCGTCGAACACCGGGGTGGCGATGTTGCTGTCGGCCGGGGCCGAGAGCATCTCCTCGGGCAGGGTCGAAGCCCAGTCCGGGCGGGTGCCGTCGCTGGCGATCTGCACGTTCCAGCCGGTCTTGCCGATCCACCCCAGATGGGTTTCCAGGATCTGACCGATGTTCATACGACGCGGGACGCCGTGGGTATTCAGGATGATGTCGACGGGGGTGCCGTCGGACAGGAACGGCATGTCCTCCTGCGGGAGGATCTTGCCGATGACACCCTTGTTGCCGTGTCGGCCGGCGAGCTTGTCGCCGTCCTGGATCTTGCGCTTCTGGGCCACGTACACGCGGACCAGCTCGTTGACACCGGGGGGCAGATCGTCGTCGTCATCGCGCGAGAACACGCGGATGCCGATGACCTTGCCGTTCTCACCGTGCGGAACCTTGAGGGACGTGTCGCGGACCTCGCGGGCCTTCTCACCGAAGATGGCGCGCAGCAGGCGCTCCTCCGGGGTCAGCTCGGTCTCGCCCTTCGGCGTGACCTTTCCGACCAGCACGTCGCCGTCACGGACCTCGGCACCGATGCGGATGATGCCGCGCTCGTCGAGGTCGGCGAGGACCTCGTCCGAGACGTTCGGGATGTCGCGGGTGATCTCCTCGGCACCGAGCTTGGTGTCGCGGGCATCGATCTCGTGCTCCTCGATGTGGATCGAGGTCAGGACGTCCTCTTCCACGAGGCGCTGCGACAGGATGATCGCGTCCTCGTAGTTGTGGCCCTCCCACGGCATGATCGCGACGAGCAGGTTCTTGCCCAGCGCCATCTCACCGGCTTCGGTGCAGGGACCGTCGGCGATGACCTGGCCGGCCTCGACCCGGTCGCCCTCGTCCACGATCGGACGCTGGTTCGCGCAGGTGCCCTGGTTCGAGCGGGCGAACTTGCGCATCCGGTAGGTCTTGCGGCTGCCGTCGTCCGCCATCACGGTGACGTAGTCGGCCGAGACCTCCTCGATGACACCGGTCTTCTCGCTGACGACGACGTCGCCCGCGTCGACCGCGGCGCGCAGCTCCATGCCGGTGCCGACCAGCGGCGCCTCGGAACGGACCAGCGGCACGGCCTGACGCTGCATGTTCGCACCCATCAGGGCGCGGTTGGCGTCGTCGTGCTCGAGGAACGGGATCATCGCGGTCGCGACGGAGACCATCTGTCGCGGCGAGACGTCCATGTAGTCGACGTCCTCGGCCGGGATCAGCTCGACCTCGCCGCCCTTGGTGCGGACGAGGACGCGGTCCTCGGTCAGGCGACCGTCCTTGTCGACCGCGGCGTTGGCCTGGGCCTTGACGTGGCGGTCCTCCTCGTCGGCGGTCAGGTAGTCCACCTGGTCGGTGACCTGTCCGTCGACGACCTTGCGGTACGGGGTCTCGATGAAGCCGAACGGGTTGACCCGCGCGTACACCGACAGCGAACCGATCAGGCCGATGTTCGGGCCCTCAGGGGTCTCGATCGGGCACATGCGGCCGTAGTGCGACGGGTGCACGTCTCGCACCTCGAGGCCGGCGCGCTCACGGGACAGACCACCGGGGCCGAGCGCCGACAGGCGGCGCTTGTGGGTCAGGCCCGACAGCGGGTTGTTCTGGTCCATGAACTGCGAGAGCTGGGAGGTTCCGAAGAACTCCTTGATCGCGGCCACGACGGGACGGATGTTGATCAGGGTCTGCGGCGTGATCGCCTCGACGTCCTGGGTCGTCATCCGCTCGCGCACCACGCGCTCCATGCGCGACAGGCCGACCCGGATCTGGTTCTGGATCAGCTCGCCAACGGTGCGCAGACGACGGTTGCCGAAGTGGTCGATGTCGTCGACCTCGACCGGGACCTCGACGCCGTCGGGCGCCGTCATCACGGTGTCACCGGCGTGCAGGCGCACCAGGTACTCGATCGTCGCGACGATGTCTTCCTCGGTGAGGGTCGACGCGGTGATCGGCTGGCCGTGGTTCAGGCCCAGCTTCTTGTTGATCTTGTAGCGACCCACGCGGGCGAGGTCGTAGCGCTTCTCCTTGAAGAACAGGTTCTCCAGCAGGGTCTGCGCGCTCTCCTTCGTGGGCGGCTCGCCCGGACGCAGCTTGCGGTAGATGTCGAGCAACGCCTCGTCGGTGCCTGCCGTGTTGTCCTTCTCCAGGGTGGCCATGAGGATCTCGGAGAAGCCGAAGCGCTCCGTGATCTGCTCGGTGGTCCAGCCGAGGGCCTTGAGCAGCACGGTGACCGGCTGACGACGCTTGCGGTCGATGCGGACGCCGACGGTGTCGCGCTTGTCGACGTCGAACTCCAGCCACGCACCGCGGCCGGGGATCACCTTGACGCTGTGCAGGTCCTTCTCGGTGCCCTTGTCCACGGAGTGGTCGAAGTAGACACCCGGGGAGCGGACGAGCTGCGAGACGACGACGCGCTCGGTGCCGTTGATGATGAAGGTGCCCTTGTCGGTCATCATCGGGAAGTCACCCATGAAGACCGTCTGGCTCTTGATCTCGCCGGTGTTGTTGTTGATGAACTCCGCGGTGACGAACAAGGGCGCCGCGTAGGTCATGTCCTTGTCTTTGCACTCATCGGTCGAGGCCTTGACCTCGTCGAAGCGCGGGTCCGAGAAGGACAGCGACATCGAACCCGAGAAGTCCTCGATCGGGGACAGCTCGGTGAGGATGTCCTCCAGACCGCCGGTGACGCTGCCGTCGCCGCGGGCAGCTGCCCGCTCACGCCAAGCAGGCGATCCGATCAACCATTCAAAAGAATCCGTCTGTAGATCAAGTAGCCCTGGAACTTCGAGAGGTTCGCGAATCTTCGCGAACGAGACCCTCTTCGGGGCTCCGGGGATTCCGGCATTTGCCTTGGTCTGGCTAGAGACTGCCAAGATGCGTCCTTCCAGCACCTCACGCGGGCCGCTCGTGCTGCGCGACCGCCGCTGTATCTGCTTCTTCATGTGGGGCGAATTCGCTGGTCACGACCCGAACGAAACTCGCCAACAGACGCAGGAAGCGAATGCTTCACAGGCGGTGAGGTGGAGAGATGGACAGGAGGCAGCCAGCGCAACGTCCAAAGGTACCCGAAGTCGACGCAGAATACAACTGGACAGGGCAGCCCGAACGGTGCCCACGCCTGGTGTCCGTGCAATCCCTCGCGCCCGGTGCCTCCATTTGCGCCGGCGCGATCTTGCGCGGACCCGCTCCCGCAGAAGGAGCGATCTCGCATGTCTCGCCATTAGAGTGACGCCTGAACCCCGCCGCGTCAAGACACGTCCCGGCGATTTGCCCCGCGGTCACCGCCGGGACACCCGATCCGGGCCCGGCTCAGCGGTCCCTGATGTCCGTGATCACCCAGTTGTCGCCGGACTTCGCCATGGTCACCGAGAGCGGACCCTGGGCACTCCCCTGCGCAACACCGTCATTGGTCGCGCTCACGTTCATGCTGGCCACGAGCTCGGCGCGGTCGTCGGAGAGCAGCTTCAGGCCGATATCGGTCACCTCGGCGTTCGTCGCCGTCTTCGTCTGGATCACGGCATCCTTGGTGACCGCGGCGGTCCGGTCGAACTCCTCGCGCATGGCGTCGTCGAGGACCGCCCGCGCCTTGTCGAAATCCTGCTCGACCGTGTCGAACTTGTACGTGTAGAGGGTCTGGATCGCGTTCTTCGCGTCGGCGGTGACCTTCGAGGTCTCCGCGGTGTCGACCCAGGCCTGGTTCGGGACGTCGGCGCCCGGCCGGAACGCGGCGACGAGTGCGAAGACGCCGAGCCCAATCGCCACCAGGCCGATCGTTGTGACCCGCTTCCAGCCCGCCCTGACCGCTTCTTCGTCGACCGCGGACCCTGGAGCTGCGGTCACCTCGGCGTCCGGCGCGCCGGTCGCCCGCGGGCGCAGGGAGCTGGTCCGGTTGATCGTCTTCGGCGCCTGTTCCGGCTCCTGCGCCGCGCTCTCGCCCTCCGTGTCCTCTGCTGCCGCGGCGGTGGCGGTCGCCGTGACCTCCGCGGCTGCGGCTTCGGTGTCGGCTGCCGCGGGGGCCACGGATGCCCCTGCCGGCGGGCCGGCGGCTCCCGAGCCCGCCGCCACGACCTCGGTCTCGGTCCCGGCCGAACTCGCGGGCGCGGTGGTCTCGGGTTCGCTCGCGGTTCCGCGGGCGGCGCTCGACCCGGTGCCCGCCACGCGGGGGCGACGCCCCTTGGGCTGGGGCGTGCTGGTGATACGACGACGTGGGGGCACTGTTCGATACTCCTTAGCTGTTCCGCTGCCGGATTGCCTGTGGGGGCAGGACCGTCGGCCCTACTGCCCGCCGGACTCGGGAGCGGGTGCAGGGGCCTCTTCGGGCGCCGGGGCGGGTGCGGGGGCCGGTGTACCGGGGTCCATGGCCAGGGGCTGGCCGACGTTCTCGACCTTCGAGGCCTTCCAGACGCCGTCGACATCGGTCAGGCCGATTCGCATGGTCACCTTGACCTTGCTCGTCGGCTGATTCGGCCAGGTCGTGGTCGTGGTGAGCACGACGAGCGAGTTCGCGGTGCCCTCGTCACGGCTCATCGCGGTGAGCGCGGCGTCGAGCACGTGCGCCTCGCTCTTCGCGCCCGTCTGCTTGACCTGCTCGGTCATCTGGTCCTTGGTCTCGGCCAGCGCGTTCAGCATCTCGTCGCCGGTGATCGACGACTCCATGTTCGCGAACGTCTGGTCAAGGTTCCCCGAGTCGACGGTGTTCAGGTTGATCGCCGCCTGACGGGCGCCGGTCAGCGCATCGTCGCGGGCGGCGGCCGCCGGCTTGTCCGAGAACAGGGCATGACCCCAACCGAACCCGAACCAGACGGCGGCCACGAGGGCCCCGATGGCGAGCACACTCACCGCAGCGAGAACAGGCTTCAGCAGTTTCGTGCTACGCATCACGTTTTCTACCCTACTACTTGGTAACTTCTGCTCGGCTCCGTCGGAACGGCATCACTTCGGGGTGATGCCGAGCAACGGCGCCAGCTGCGTCGCGATCGGGTTGAGGTTGAGCTTGTCCGGATCGACCTTCGGCTTGTTGTCCCACGGCTGCGGCGTCGCCGGGTCCGCGTACACGATCCGGTTGGCGCTACGCACGCCGGTGACGCTGCCCAACGGCGTGGTGCAGTTGGCGTTCATGTTCAGCGGGAACTCGTCGCGGGTCGGGTCGAAGTCGGGGTTCTCCCGCTTCATCTGCGCGAGGATCTCGTGCGTCCCCTCGTAGCCCTGGGTGCACGGCGGCGGATTGTTCGTCTCCAGCAACAGGCCCTGGTGCAGGGTGCCGTCGCCGGGCGCCGCGGTACTCGCTCCCGCCGCCAGTCCCGGCAGGAACATCAGCAGGGCGTTGAGTGCCAGGGTCCGCGGACCGAGCGCCGCCGTCACCAGTGCCAGGTTGTCCAGGTCGGTGGTCAGGGCCGGGCCTGCCGAATCGATCAGCGCACCGACCTCGTCGCTCGCGGCGGTGCCGGTCTCGATGAGGCGCCGCAGGTCCGGATCGCTTGCCCGGAGCTGGGCAGCCACCAGATCCAGATCGGAGCTGAACTGTCGGATCGCCGAGGACTGCTCCGACTGGGTGTCGAGCACGGTCCTGGTGTCCCGGATCAAGGTCAGCGTCTGCGGCAGGTTGTCGATCCCATCCTTCGAGAGGGTGTTGAGCGAGTCCACCAGCACCTGCAGGTCGTCGCCCTTGCCGTTGAACGCCTTGCCCAGCTCGGTGACCGTGGTGTTGAGCGCCTTCAACGGCACCGAACGCACCAGCGCGTTCGTGCTCGAGAGCACCTCCTCGACGGGGACGGGGGTCGCGGTGTCCTGACGGGGGATCACCGATCCGTCCTCCAGGTACGGACCCTCGTCGCTGGTCGGCTGCAGGTCAACGTACTGCTCACCGATCGCCGACCGGTTCGCGACGACGGCCTTGGCCGAAGACGGGATCTCCGGGGCGCTGGTGTTGATCTTCAGATCGACCAGCACGCCGTCGTCGGTCAGGTGCAGATCCCCCACCGTGCCGACCGGCACACCTCGGTAACTCACCTCGGCGTTGGTGAAAATGCCGCCGGAGTCGGCGAAGTCCGCCTGCACCGTGTACTGGCCGAATCCCAGCAGGTTGTCGAGCCGCACGTACTTCGCGCCAACATAGAGCAGGCCGAGAATCGCGACCAGCGCGAACGCCACCAACTGATAGCGCACCAGAGCAGATCTCATCGTCCACCCACCCCCAGCTTGTCGAGCAGCCCGCTCAGCGGATTCTGCGGCGCCTGATCCTTCTTCTCCTTGACCGGTTCGGTGCCGGGCGGCACCGGGGCCCCCGGAGCGGGCGCGGGCATCGGGACGATCGGCGGCAACGGCAGGATCGAGACCGTCGGCCAACCGGGCCGCGGGCCGTTGCCGTTGTAGTACGGGTTCGACGGGTCAACCTTCGGCACGTAGCCGCCGTATCCGGGCGGCGGCGGAACGTAGACCGGGTCGGGGAGTCCGACCCCGAGCGCCTCGAACTGCTGGCCGAGTCGCATGTCCAGCGAGAGGAAGAGGTTCATCGAGTTGCCGTGGATGACCTTCTCCGCACCGTCCGGGAACGGGAACGTCGGGATCAGCGGGAGCACGGTCACCAGGTCCTCGCCCGAGTCGGCGAGCGCCTGCAGGGTCGGCCGCAGCGCGCGCAGGTCCGCGATCAGGTTGTCCTTGGACTGCACCAGTACATCGGTGCCCACCTGACCGAGCCGGTCCAACTGGGTGAGCATCTGGATGAACTGCGGTTCCTGCTCGTTCAGGACCTGCACCGCGGTCGGGATCTCGCTGAGGATCTTGTCGATCTGATCGGTCTGCTCGTTGACCCGACCGGTCAGGGTGTCGAGCCCGTCGAGCGCCCGGGTGATGTCGTCGCGCTGCTTGTTGAGCCCGTCGATCAGCGTGTTCGCCTGGTCGAGCAGCGAGCGTGCCTTGGACTCGCGACCGTCGAGGGCCGTGGTGAGCTCGTGGATGATCGGCTGCAACTGAGCCACGCCGCCGCCGTTGAGCAGCAGCGACAGCGCGCCGAGCACCTGCTCGATGTCGGTGGCATGCCTGGTCCGGTCCACGGGGATCGTCGACCCGTCCGTGAGCCGGGCAGCGTCTGCGTCGACGGGCGGGGCCTTGAGCTCGATGAACTTCTCACCGAGCAGGCTGGTCTGCTGCACGGACGCGAGCGCGTTCGCGGGCAGGTCGACCGCCGAGTCGACGACGACGCCGACGGCCGCCGTCCAACCGTCGTCCGGGACATCGATGCTCTGCACCCGTCCGACGGGGACGCCGTCGACCTTCACGGTGGACTGGGGCACCAGGTCGAGCACGTCATCGAACTCGACCGTCAGGTGCATCGGGTCGCTACCGATGTCGGCGCCACCGGGCAGCGGAATGCTGTAGATGCCCTTGGACCCACAACCCGCGACCGTCAACGCGACGACGCATGCGCCGACACCGATCGCGACCGAGCGCTTCACTGACCGTTCCTGCATCACTGGCCACCCCGCGGGATGTTCTGGTCGCTGAGGCCGGGGGCCTGCGAGTTTCCGAGTCGGGGCGAGACGTTTCCTGGAACCGTGCCCGGCTGCGAGGGCCGCTGGAGGTTGTCGCCGCTGAGGATGCCGAACGGTAGATTCAACGACGGTGTCTTCACGCCCGCGGTCACCTGGTCCATGATCATCTTGCAGTTCTGGATCAGCGGCGCCATCTGGCGCCCGAGCGCGTCGAACTTCGGGTCGCCCGGCATCAGCTTGCCGAGGTCGATCAGCTTGCACAGGGTGCCGAACGGGTCCTGCGTCTCGGGCAGGTTCACCCTCGAGGCCAGCGTTCCGGACTCCGCGTCGTATGAGTTCACGACGTTGCTGATGGCGATCGGCAGCGTGGTGAGCGCGTCGACCAGGTCCTGCCGGTTGTCGGCGAGGGTCTGCGTCACCTGGACCAATCCTTCCGCGTTGCTCGTGACGGCCTCCTGGTTGTCGCGGACGAACACCGCCACGTCGCCGAGCGCGAAGGAGAGCTGGTTCAGCGCGTCGCCGAGGTTCTGCCGTTCGCCGGCCAGGAAGCCGCTGAGATCGGAGAGCTGGGAGTTGAACTGGCGGACCTGCTCGTCGTTGGCCGCGAGCGCGCTGACGAAGGTCTGCAGGTTCCGGATCGTCTCGAACAGATCGCCCCGGTTGAGGTTGAGGGTCTCCGCCGCCTTCGACAGCTCGGTGATGGTGGCGCCGAGCGCCTCACCGTTGCCGTCGAGATTCTTGGCCGCGGTGTCGACGAACTCGGAGAGCGCGCCCTCCTTGTTCGCCCCCTCCGGCCCGAGCGCCCTCGACAGTTCGTCGATGCTCGAGTAGAGCTGATCGACCTCGACCGGGGTCGCGGTGCGCTCGCGGGGAATGGTGTCGCCGGACTCCATCACCTCGCCGCCCGAGTACGCGGGGGCGAGCTGGATGTACCGGTCGGACACCACCGACGGCGTGATCTGCGCGGCCTTGGCATCTTCGGGGATCTTCACCCCGCGATCGACGCGCATGGTGACCCTGACCTGGTCACCCAGTGGCTCGACCTCGTTCACCGAGCCGACCTTCACGCCGAGCACCCGGACGTCCGAGCCGTCGTAGATGCCGACCGACTTGTCGAAGTACGCGGTGATCTTGGTGGTGCCCGCTCGGGTGATCAGCCACCAACCGCCGAATCCCACCACCAGCAGCCCCACCAGCAGCAGGGCGGTGGCAACGACCTGGCGCCTGCTGAACTTCTGCATCCTCCCCGAGGTCACGCCGGTCATCAGTTGCCCCCAATGGTTCGAACGGGATCGCGGTAACCCGGGATCAGCGGGAGCGCGGGCGGCGTCAGGTTCACGACCACCTGGTCGAACCAGCGACCGTTGCCGACGATGTTCGCGTACAGCCGGGTGAACGGTGCGTACAGCTTGATCGCCTTGTCCAGGTTGTCGTTGTTGTCCTGCAGGATCTGCACGACGCCGCGGAGCTGCTCGAGCGCGGGACCGATCTGCTCCTCGTTCTCCTTGACCAGACCGGTCAGCTGCTGCGAGAGCCGCTGGGTGCCGGTGAGCAGCTGGGAGATCGCCTGCTGACGGCTGTTCAGCTCGCTGAGCAACAGGCCTGCGCTGCCGATCAGCTTGGTGAACTCGGCGTTGCGGTCGGCGAGCACCTTGGAGGTGTCGGCGGTCGCGGCGAAGAGCTTGCGCAGCTCGTCGTCACGGCTGCCGATGGTCTTCGACAGGCGCGTCACCCCGTCGAGCGAGGCCCTGATGTCCGCGGGGGTACCCGAGAACGCATCGGACAGCGTCTCCATGGCCTGCGCGAGCTGCGTCGTGTCGATCGCGTCCAGCGTCGTCGTCGCGTCGCCGAACGCGTCGAGCACGTCATACGGGGAGGTGGTGCGCTCCAAGGGGATCGTGTCCCTCGGGTCAAGGGTGTCGGATCCGCGGGGGTCGAGCGCCAGGTACTTCTGGCCCAGGACCGTCTTGATCTGGATCGACGCGGTGGTCTGGTCGCCTACCCAGGCGTCCTTGACCTTGAACGCGACCTCGACCTTGTCGCCGTCGAGCTCGACGGCGGTCACCTTGCCGACCTTGACGCCCGCGATGCGGACCTCGTTGCTGGGCTTGAGCCCGGCCGCCTCGGTGAACTGGGCCCGGTAGGTGGCGCCAGCCCCGATCAACGGCAGGTCGTCGAGGAAGAAGGCCGACACGGTGGCGAGCAGCACCACGACGATGCCGAGCGCGCCGATGGTGGCGGGGCTACGACGTTGCTTCACTGTCCGGCCCCGTTCGCCGAGCACCGCGGTGCGGAGTTGGTGTAGATCGGCTGATTGACCGTCGGGAGCCCCGTCGGCAGGTTGAGGTACGGCGACTCGCCGGGACCCGCGACGATGTCGATGCCGCACAGGTAGAACTGGAACCACGACCCATAGCTCGCGATGCGGGACAGCTTGTCCAGCTTCACCGGCAGGGTGGCCAGGATCTTGTTCACGTCGTCGCTCTGCGCGTTCAGCGTTCCGGCCAGCGTGTTGAGTGCGGACACCGAGCCCTGGATCGACGGCCTCGTCGGTTCGAGTACGTCCGCGGTGGCATCGGCCAGCCCCGCGAGCGAGGTCACCGCGCTACCGACCACGTCGCGATCATTCGCCAGCCCCGTGACGAGTTGCTCGGTGTTGACGATCAGCGAGCTCAGCTCCTCGTCGTGCTTGTTGACGGTCTCGAGAACCCCGTTCAGGTTGTTGATCACGTCCCCGATCACTCGGTCCTTGTCCGCGATGGTGTTGGTCAGGCTGGCCGTGTTGCGCACCAGTTCGGAGATCGTGCCGCCCTCGCCCTGGAACACCTGGATGATCTGGAACGACAGCTTGTTCACGTCGTCGGCGCTGAGCGTCTGGAACAGCGGCCGGAAGCCGTTGAACAGGGTCGTCAGGTTGACCGCGGGCTTGGTGCGCTCGATCGGGATGGTCGCGCCGCCGGACAGCTTCATGCCCTGCGCGCCCTCGCCCTGTTCCAGCGCGATGTAGCGCTGGCCGACCAGGTTCCGGTAGCGGATCGTGGCGGTCGAGCTGGCCGGGAGCCAGTCGCGGTCGGTCAGCGAGAACTGGACCTTCGCCTCCCGCTCATTGACGATCCCGATCTCGTCGACCTGTCCGACCCGGACACCCGCGATCCGGACCTCGTCACCCTTGTTGAGCGAGGCGACGTCCGTGAAGATCGCGTTGAACTTGGTGCCACCGCCACCGCTGGTGTTCGCGATGGTCAAGGCCAGCGTCGCGGTCGCCACCACGGTGACGACGGCGAAGATGATGAGCTTGATCAGGGGAGCCGCGAGACCTCTCATCGGACACTCACCTCCGTTCCCCTCAGCGCAGGCGCGCCCAGCAGCGTCGCCCAACCCGGCACCGCCTCCGGCAGGGTGCCGGTGCCCTCCCCGTAGATGACTGCCAATGTGTCCTGCTCGAGTGTCGATCCGGTGTATGCGGCGGGCGTGTTCTGCCCGGCCGCCGGGCTCGGGACCACCGAGTACTGCGGCGCGGCGGGCGACGGCACGAACGAGGGGCCCGGATTGCGCGACGGCACCTGGTAGGAACCGTCGTTGTACGATCCGCCCGGGTACTGGCCGAACTTGTAGCCGGGCGCCGCCGGCTCATAGCACTTGGCGCCGCGGTTGTCGAAGAGCCGGGGCTCGTCCTGGTTCGGCAGGTAACGCCCCTTCGGGTTGACGAACACCGTGGCCGCACGGGCGCCCGGGTGGTCTTGGAGGCTGCCGTCCGGGTTGAGCCCGAGGATGGCGCTCGCGCTCTCCACGATCGGCACGAACTGCGAAAAGGTGCAGCCGAAGGTCGGTGATGCGGCCGCCAAGACCTCGAGGGCCTCCCGCGAGTCCGCCGCGATGGAGATCAGCGAATCCTTGTTGGCCGTCAGGAAGTCCGCGGTGCTGCCTGCGGTGGCGGTGACCGTGGACATCAGCGCCCGGATCTGGTTCTGCTGCTGGACCACGGTCGCGCCGGTGGTCCGCAGGTTGTCGAACGCGTTGATCAGGTCGGGAGCGGCTTCCGAGTAGGTCTGTGAGAAGTCCGCGAGACCGCGCAGGCCCTCCCGCAGGTTCGGCAGCTCCGTGTTGACCCCGGCGAAGATGGTCTCGAGTCGCTCGATGCTCAACCCGATGTCGTTGCCGCGCCCGGCCAGTGCCTGCGACAGCGCGCCGAGGGTGTTCGCCAGGTCCTGCGGCGGAACCGCCTGCAGCAGCGGCAGCAGCCCGTCGAGCAGTTCGCCGACCTCGATCGCGTTGCCGCTCTTGTCCTGGAGCAGCGTGTCGCCCTCCGAGATCGGGGCGGCGGTGTCGCCCGTGGGCACGATCAGCGAGACATACCGCTCGCCGAACAGGGTCTTCGGCAGCAGCCGCGCCGTCGCGTTGGACGGGATCAGCTCGGCCTTGTCGGGGTCGATGGCCAGGACCGAGGTGACCTTGCCGTCCTCGGTCGAGGCGGAGCGCACCTCACCCACGATCAACCCGCGCACCTTCACGTCCGCGTGGCTGGGCAAGGAGTTGCCGACCGAGTCGGTCACGAGGTTGACCTTCACGACCTCCTTGAACGACTTGTTGTACATCCCGATCGTGAACGCGAGGAACAACGCGAGGACGAGAAAGAAGGCCAGGCCAAGAATGCGTCGGCGCAGCGCCGAACCACCGTCGGTCATCCGGCCACCCTCACTGTGGTCGTGGTGCCCCAGATGGCGAGGCTCAGGAAGAAGTCGAGCACCGCGATCGTCACGATCGCGGTCCGCACGGCCCGGCCGACGGCGACGCCGACGCCCGCGGGTCCGCCGGAGGCGTGGTAACCGTAGTAGCAGTGGATCATGATCAGCACGAACGCGAAGACCAGCACCTTGCCGAAGGACCAGAGCACGTCCGCAGGCGGTAGGAACAGGTTGAAATAGTGGTCGTACGACCCACTCGACTGCCCGTTGAAGACCGTGTTGATCAGCCTCGACGCCAGGTACGCGGCCATCAGACCGACGATGTAGAGCGGCACGACCGCGACGAACCCGGCGATCATCCGGGTGGTGACCAGGAACGGCACACTCGGCACCGCCATGACCTCGAGCGCGTCGATCTCCTCCGAGATGCGCATGGCACCGAGCTGCGCGGTGAAGCCACAGCCGACCGTTGCCGACAGCGCAAGGGCCGCGACGAGCGGGGCGATCTCACGGGTGTTGACGTACGCGGACAGGAAGCCGGTCAGCACGGAACTGCCGAGCTGCTCGAGCGCCGCGTACCCCTGCAGACCCACGACGACGCCGGTGAAGCCGGACATCATCACGATGACGCCGATGGTTCCGCCGATGACGGCCAGCGCACCGCTACCGAAGGTGACCTCGGCGAGCAGCCGGAGCACCTCTCGGCCGTAGTGCGTGAGCGTCCGCGGAATCCAGCCGATTGCCCTTGCGTAGAAGGACATCTGGTCGCCGGCGCGATCGAGAACGTGCAGCGGCGCGCGGGTCACCTTGCGCGCACGCATCAGTGTCCGGTCGCCGCGACCCTTGGCGATCGTCATGGGTTAAGCCCCCTTGGCAGGAACGACTTGCAGGTACACCATCGTCAGGATCAGATTGGCGAAGAACAGCAGCAAGAAGGTGATGACGACCGTCTGGTTCACGGCCTCGCCAACGCCCTTCGGCCCTGGATTGGGGTGCAGGCCCTTGTAGGCCGCGACCACGCCCGCGATGACGCCGAACACGGCGGCCTTCGCCTCCGCGATGTAGAGGTCGGGCAACTGGGCGAGCGCGGAGAACGAGGACAGGTAGGCGCCGGGGGTGCCGCCCTGGAGGATCACGTTGAAGAAGTACCCGCCCGCGATGCCGACCACCGAGACCAGCCCGTTGAGCAGCACCGCGACCAGGATCATCGCCAGCACGCGGGGGACCACGAGGCGCTGGACCGGATTGATACCGAGCACCTCCATGGCGTCGATCTCCTCACGGATGGTGCGTGAGCCGAGGTCGGCGGTCACCGCCGAGCCGGCCGCACCCGCGATCAGCAGCGCGGTCACGATCGGACTGCCCTGCTGGATCACCGCAAGCACGCTGGCCGCGCCCGTGAAGGACTCGGCGCCGAGCTGCTTGATCAGCGATCCGGTCTGCAGTGAGACCACCGCGCCGAACGGGATCGCGACCAGCGCAGTCGGAAGGATCGTCACGCTCGCGATGAACCAGGCCTGCTCGATGAACTCCCGGAACTGGAACGGCTTCCTGAACGTGTTCCGCACGACGTCGACGAAGAGCTGGAATATCAACCCGGCCTGTGTCAACGCGGCCGTCAGCGGACTGAGCAGCGTGCTCTTGGTACCCCCCATCGGCGCGTGCTACCCGCGTCCCCAGGAAGACGTCTCCATGCCGGAGCCGTCATATGCGGGAATCACCTGAGTGCTGTCCTCGGTGTCAAGGCTCTCCTGAATCGCGACCTGGGCATTGTGCGGCAACGTGTGCATGATCCGGCGGACGCGATCCTGACGGCGGGCGACGGCCTGACGGAACGGCATGCCGGGGGTGGCCTTCATCTGCGGGATGATGCCCTCGACGTCGTCGACGCCACCGTGGTGGTGGCCCGCATCGACCATCGCCTGCTCCTGCGCCATCTGCGCCTCGTCCTTCTCCTCGGACATGCCGATCGGACCGAGCATGCTGCCGTTGAGGAACTGCTTGACCACCGGCTCGTCGCTGGTGAGCAGCACCTCACGGGGGCCGAACATGACGAGCTCCTTGCGGAACAACATGCCGATGTTGTCCGGCACGGTGCGCGCCAGGTTGATGTTGTGCGACACGATCAGGATCGTCGCGTCGATCTGCGAGTTGATGTCGATCAGCAGCTGGCTGATGTAGGTCGTGCGGACCGGGTCGAGACCCGAGTCGGGCTCGTCGACCAGGATGATCTCCGGGTCGAGCACGAGCGCCCTTGCCAGTCCGGCGCGCTTGCGCATACCGCCGGAGATCTCGCCGGGGAGCTTGTTCTCCGCACCGATGAGTCCGACCAGCTCCATCTTGTTCATCACGATGTTGCGGATCTCGGACTCGGTCTTCTTGGTGTGCTCACGCAGCGGGAAGGCGACGTTGTCGAAGAGGTTCATCGACCCGAACAGCGCACCGTCCTGGAACAGCACTCCGAACATCTTCCGGATCTCGTAGAGCTCTCGGCTGGAGCACTCAAGGATGTCGGTGCCGTCGATGACGATCGAACCGCGCTCCGGACGGAGCAGGCCGATCAGCGACTTCAGGAACACCGACTTGCCCGTACCGGACGGGCCGAGCAGGGCCGTGACCTCTCCCGGGGGGAGCGTCAGGGTGACGTCCTGCCAGATCTTCTGCGAGCCGAACGACTTGGTGAGTCCCTCGACTACTACCTCTACTCCCACCGAAAACCTCCACGCTTTTCGACACACTGACCCAATGTGGGTTGGGTCACTCTATCGCATCGATGTGGTACCTGTGACGCTGAATGCTACTCATGAGTAGGGTTTGAGGGAAATCGGACCCCCCCATGTCCGATTTAGGCACTGTGACCTGCTCAGACACGCCCTCAAATCACTAAACAACCGTCCACTTTTGGATCCGGCGGCGACACGGGAAACCGGTCGCTGGCGAACGCCAAAAAGGGCCGCTCCCCTTGCGGGGAACGGCCCTTTTGTCGAGCGCGAGCGCTGCGTTGTTACGCGGCGGTCTTACTTGATGGAGATGGTGGCGCCTGCGGCGACCAGCTTCTCCTTGGCGGCCTCGGCCGCATCCTTCGCAACCTTCTCGAGGATCGCCTTCGGCGCGCCCTCGACGAGGTCCTTGGCTTCCTTCAGGCCCAGGCCCGCGACGACCTCACGGACGACCTTGATGACCTGGATCTTCTTGTCGCCGGCCGACTCGAGGACGACGTCGAACTCGTCCTGCTCCTCAGCGGCGTCCGCGGCGGCGGTCGGGACACCGGCGGCGGCGACGGCGACCGGAGCAGCGGCGGTGACCTCGAAGGTCTCCTCGAACGCCTTCACGAACTCCGAGAGCTCGAGGAGGGTGAGCTCCTTGAACTGGTCCAGCAACTCTTCGGTGGTGAGCTTCGCCATGATGGCGGTCCTTCCTGTAAGTCCCATGTCGCTGATCCGCGACGAGGTGGGAGTGGTTTGTTACGTGATACGCAAGACCTTGTTCGCGCCCGCGAGGGCGCCCGTCCGGTCTCGTGCGGATCAGCTTTCGGCTGCGGAGCCTTCCGCGGCCTTCTTGTCCTGCAGCGCAGCGGCCAGACGGGCCATCTGCGAGGCGGGGGCATTGAACAGGCCTGCGGCCTTTGCCAAGTTGCCCTTCATCGCGCCGGCGAGCTTGGCCAGCAAGATCTCGCGGGACTCGAGGTCCGCGATCTTGTTGACCTCGTCCACGGACAGCGCGTTGCCGTCCATGTAGCCGCCCTTGATGACAAGCGCCTTGTTGTCCTTCGCGAAGGCCTTGATGGCCTTCGCTGCGTCAACCGGCTCGCCCTTGATGAACGCAATGGCGGTCGGTCCGACGAACAGGTCGTCAAGGCCCTCGACGCCCGCCTCTGCGGCGGCGCGCTTGACCAGGGTGTTCTTGGCGACGGAGTAGGTTGCGCCTGCTCCGAGCGCGCGTCGCAGCTGCGTCAGACTGGTCACCGACAGACCACGGTATTCGGTGATCACGGCGGCAGTCGAACCCTTGAACTGCTCAGTGATCTCCGTGACTGCGGAAACCTTTTCGGGCTTTGCCATACTTCGCCTCCTCTCGTGACATCGTGTTGGTGCACCCTCGGGATGCGGCCGTGACAATGCAAAACGCCCCGGTGCAGGCACACGGGGCGTCACGAAGAGATCCGGACCCAGCTCGCGCAAGGCCCACCACTCCCCTACCTCGTCCTCCTGCGTGGGCCGTCGGGCTGTGTCCCGAACCTTCAACCAATGCCTCGCGACATCGGTGACCAACGGTCTTGGGTAGAACTTCTTGGGGTGAACTCGAAATAGATCGAACTCTTCCGGAGAGAGTACCCGAACCGGCGTGACCATCCAAAACGGGCCACCCGAGGGAGCACTGATTGTGTCAGCCGTCACAAATGACCGGCCGGCGTGACCAATGCCTCTCCAATTGACTGTTATATGGAGTTACACATAGCTAGTAGCGTCTCAACCCATGACCACGCTGGAACGCACCAACCCACCCGACAACAGGGTCGAGCTGATCTCCTCGCGCGCACGGCGATTCGCGGCACTCGCCGTGATCTGCCTCGCGGAACTGCTGGTGGTTCTCGACAACACCATCGTCAACGTCGCCCTCCCCTCGATCGGCGTCGAACTCCACACCGGCGTGAGCGGACTGCAGTGGGTGGTCGACGCGTACACCCTCACCTTCGCAGGCCTGCTGCTGGCCTGCGGCAACCTCGGAGACCGGTACGGCCGTCGCCGCATCATGATCATCGGCCTGATCGGCGTCGGGGTGTTGTCCGTGGCGGGCGCCAATGCCGAGACACTCGGGCAGGTGATCGCCGCACGGGCCGCCATGGGTGTGTTCGCCGCCGCGGTCTTCCCCGCCACCCTCGCCCTGATCATCAACATCTTCACCGACACCCGCGAACGCGCGCTCGCCATCGCGGCTTGGACCGCCATGGCCGGCTTCGCCATCGCCATCGGACCGATGTCCGGCGGGTGGTTGCTCGAACACTTCTCGTGGCACTCGGTCTTCTGGATCAACGTCCCCGTCGCCGCGGTCGCGGTGATCGCGACGCTGCTCCTCGTCCCGGAGTCCAAGGCCTCCGTCGTCGGCCGACTCGACATCCCCGGGATCGTGCTGTCCGTTGCGGGCATCACGCTGCTGGTCTGGTCGATCATCGAGGCCCCGCGCTACGGCTGGCTCAGCCTCGCCACCCTCGGCGGCGTCGCGGTCGCGGCGGTACTCCTCGGCGCGTTCGTCTGGTGGCAGTTGCGCACCGCGACACCGATTCTCGACATGCGCCTGTTCCGGATCCGCAGATTCTCGCTGCCCGCGCTTGCGATCGCGATCGCGTACTTCTCGATGTTCGGCTTCCTGTTCCTGATCACTCAGTACTTCCAGGGAGTGCGCGAGTACACCCCGCTCGAATTCGGGATCGCCTCGCTCCCCTTCGCGGTGAGCGTTGCGGTCGGCGCGCCCATCGCCACCCTGCTCGCGCAGCGCATCGGCACCACAGCGGTCATCGTCTTCGGCCTGCTCCTGACGGGGCTCGGGCTCTACCTCGGCGGGCTCGTCGACGTCGACAGCACCTACCTCGCCGACGTCTTGCCGTCGATGGTCTCGATGGCCCTCGGCCTGGCGATCGTCCAGGGCCCCGCCACCGAATCGATCATGTCCTCGCTCCCCCTCGACGAGGCCGGTGCCGGCTCGGCCGTCAACGACACCACCCGCGAGATCGGCGGCACCCTCGGCGTGGCGGTGCTCGGGTCCATCGTCGCCTCGTACTACTCGACGAAGATCTCGCCGATCATCGACCGGGTGCCTGCGATGCTCATGAACGACGACGAGAAGGGATTCGCGCGGGCGACGGTCCTCAGCGTTCTCGAGATCCGCAAGCGCGAGATCCCGACGATGCTCGAACCGCAGCGCGAGAACCTCATCACGGCGATGAAGTCGGCGGTCCTGCAGGGCTCACAGACGGCCTCCCTCGTCGCGACCGGCGCCGTGGTGGTCTGCGCGATCATCGTCGCGATCTTCCTGCCATGGGCGCCGTCACGGGAGAACGCCGTCCTCCTCGCCTGGCGGAAGGACGAGGCCGACTCACAGGCGTGAGGGACCGCGGACACGAAGAAGGCCGGTACGGAGATCCGTACCGGCCTTCTTGTCGAACAGTCTTACTCTGCAGCATCCTCGAGGAGGTTGCGGGTGCGGTTCGGGTCCACCGGGATGCCCGGTCCGGTGGTGGTCGTAACCGTGACCTTCTTGACGTACCGGCCCTTCGCGGAGGACGGCTTCGCACGCAGGATCTCGTCCAGCGCGGCGCCGTAGTTCTCCACCAGCTTGGCGTCGTCGAAGGACGCCTTGCCGATCACGAAGTGCAGGTTGGCCTGCTTGTCGACGCGGAAGTTGATCTTGCCGCCCTTGATGTCGTTGACGGCCTTGGTCACATCGGTGGTGACGGTGCCCGTCTTCGGGTTCGGCATCAGGCCACGCGGTCCGAGGACGCGGGCGATGCGGCCGACCTTGGCCATCTGGTCGGGGGTCGCGATCGCGGCGTCGAAGTCCAGCCAACCGCCCTGGATGCGCTCGATCAGGTCCTCGGCACCAACCGCGTCCGCACCGGCGGCCTCGGCCTCGGCGGCCTTCTCGCCTGCGGCGAACACGATCACACGGGCGGTCTTACCGGTGCCGTGCGGGAGGTTGACGGTGCCGCGAACCATCTGGTCCGCCTTGCGGGGGTCGACGCCGAGTCGAACGGCGACCTCGACGGTCGCGTCCATCTTCGTGGAGGAGGTCTCCTTGGCCAGCTTCGCAGCCTGCAGTGGGCTGTAGAGCTTGGTCTGGTCGACCTTCTCGGCGGCGGCGAGGTACGCCTTGCTGCGCTTTGCCATGTCTTCTGTCCTTACTAACGGTTCAGTTGTGGTTTCGGGCCTGGCCGGCCCTCCCACGCGATCTGGAGGTGCTTAGCCCTCGACGGTGATACCCATCGAGCGTGCGGTGCCGGCGATGATCTTCGCGGCCTGCTCGATGTCGTTCGCGTTGAGGTCTTCCTGCTTGGTCTTCGCGATCTCGCGCACCTGGTCCATGGTCACCGTGGCGACCTTGGTCTTGTGCGGCTCGCCGGAGCCCTTCTGCACGCCTGCGGCCTTGAGCAGCAGTCGCGAGGCGGGCGGGGTCTTCAACTTGAAGTCGAAGGTCCGGTCCTCGTAGACGGAGATCTCAACGGGGATCACGTTGCCGCGCTGCGACTCGGTGGCCGCGTTGTAGGCCTTGCAGAACTCCATGATGTTCACGCCGTGCTGACCAAGCGCGGGACCCACGGGCGGTGCAGGGTTAGCCTGACCGGCCTGGATCTGAAGCTTGATGAGCCCGGCGAGCTTCTTCTTCTTGGGGGGCATCTTTCGTTCCTAATTTCTTGTGTGTGTCTTGCTACTGCAGTGCAAGTTTGTGGCTAGATCTTCGCGACCTGCGTGAAGGACAGCTCGACCGGCGTCTCGCGACCGAAGATCGACACGAGGACCTTGAGCTTCTGCTGCTCGGCGTTGACCTCGCTGATGCTGGCGGGCAGCGTCGCGAACGGGCCGTCCATGACGGTGACCGACTCGCCGACCTCGAAGTCGACCTCGATGAGGGGCTTCGCGACGGCGGCTGCGGCCTCGCCTGCTCCTGCGGCAGCGGCGACGGGCTTCTTCGCGCCCTCCTGCGGCATCAGGAACTTGACGACCTCGTTGATGGTCAGCGGCGACGGCCGCGAGGTGGCGCCGACGAAGCCGGTGACACCGGGGGTGTTGCGGACCGCGCCCCACGACTCGTCGTTGAGTTCCATCCGGACCAGGATGTAGCCGGGCAGCACCTTGCGATTGACCTGCTTGCGCTGGCCGTTCTTGATCTCGGTGACCTCTTCGGTCGGAACCTCGACCTGGAAGATGTAGTCGCCGACGTCCAGGTTCTGCACGCGGGTCTCGAGGTTGGTCTTCACCTTGTTCTCGTACCCGGCGTACGAGTGGATCACGTACCAGTCACCGGGGGCGCGACGCAGCGCGGCCTTCATCTCGGCGACGGGATCGACCGGCTCCTCGGAGTCGGCGGCGATGGCGTCGTCTGCGGAAGCGGCTGCCTCCTCGACGGGAGCGTCGGCCTCGGGAGCGTCACCCTCGCCGAGGACTGCCGCGTCAGCGGACTCCGCGGCGACCGCGTCATCGGCAACATGCTCTGCGGCTGCAGCCTCAATTGCGTCGTTCTCGGGGGTGCTCACTGGGGCACTCGCTTCCTTCCATCACGTTCGGTGTCCGGCGTCAGCCGAACAACCAACTGACGCCCTTGATGAACGCCAGGTCCAATCCACTGATGAACGCCACCATGAAGGCCACGAACGTCAGCACAACGGTGGTGTAGGTGATCATCTGCTTGCGGTTAGGCCAGATCACCTTCCGGAGTTCCGCGATCACCTCGCGGAGGAACTTCCTCAGGCGCTTGAAGAGATTCTCCTTGCGCGGCTTCTCCGCCTTGGCCTTCGTGACCAAGGGAGTGCCTGCGACCTTCGCGGCCTGCGACTCGCTCGCGGCGGCGTGGGTACGACGTCCCGGACGCTTGCCAGTCGGCCGAGAGGCGACGGGAGCCGAATCGCTCGCGCCGGCCGCGGTGGCGTCGACGTCCGGGGACCCCGCCGCGCTATCGGCCTTTCCGCGATCCTCGCTCACCGTCGTTCCTCTCAGTCGCTGACATCCGGGGCAGGGGCGACAGGACTTGAACCTGCAACCTGCGGTTTTGGAGACCGCTGCTCTGCCAGTTGAGCTACGCCCCTCTGGTTGACCGACGCGTCCGGATCGTCATGATCCGAACCGATCAACCTCTCCGTGACCACACAACACGCGCGCCACCCTCAGCGGCCCAATCGGGCACGTAGGGCAGCGCGCAGCGCTGGTTGATCCCAGAAATCTCAGTGTACTGCACGGTAGTCGAACAAACCGAATCGGCTGGTTACTCAGCCGAAGCGCACGGTCGCGGTGGCGCGACCGAAGATCTTCTTGTCGTCCACTTTGGCGACGATGGCGACCACGGCCGAGCGGGTCTCCTCGTCGACGGACTTCACCTTGCCGGTGAGGACGATCTCGGCACCCTTGCCGTCGTTGGGCACGACGACGGGGCTGGTGAAACGAACGCTGTATTCGGTGACCGCACCCGGATCGCCGAGCCAGGTGGTCACATAGCCGGCACCGATGCCCATGGTGAGCATCCCGTGCGCGACCGCGCAGGGAAGACCGAGCTTCTGCGCCGTCGCGTCATCCCAGTGAATGGGGTTCGGGTCGCCGGAAACGCCTGCGTACTGGACCAGGTCGGACCGGGTCAGGGACACGGTCTCCTCGGGCAGCTCCTGGCCGACGGAGATCTCCGTGAAATCGCGAACGGACATCACTCGCCCTCCTCTGCATGCCGGCCGACCAACGTGGTGTACGTGGTCTGGACCAACTGGCCGTCCTGGTCGGTGATCTCGTTGCGGGTGACGACGATGTCGCTGCCGCCCATCGTCCGGATCGAGTCGACGTACACGTCGCAGTACAGACGGTCGCCGACCTTGATCGGACGGTGGAAGACCAGACGCTGGTCGGTGTGCAGAACGCGGCTGAGATCCAGCTCGACGTCCAGGGCCTTGAAGAACTCTTCCTGCGCGAGGAATCCGAAGACAGCAATGAAGGTCAGCGGGGCCACGAGCGTGTCGTAGCCGATCTTCTTGGCGGCCGCCTCGTCGCGGTAGACCGGGTCGTCGCTCTTGACGGCGCGCGCATACTCGCGCACCTTCTCACGACCGACCTCGTAGTAGTCGCTGAACCTGTGATGCAGGCCAACGAGATCAGAACTCAACTTCACCTGGAGGAACCTATCTGCTTGGGACGCAGCTAGGCCAGGAAGCCGGTAAGCCGACCCCTACGATCTCCGCGTCGACTCGAAGAGTACTAGCGCGACTCGCGGTGCGCCTGATGCGTTCCGCAATTCGGGCAGAACTTCTTGATCTCGAGACGATCGGGATCGTTCCGACGGTTCTTCTTGGTGATGTAGTTGCGGTGCTTGCATACCTCGCAGGCCAAGGTGATCTTGGGCCGAACGTCAGTCGAGGCCACGGGATGCCTTCTTTCGGATAAATCTGATCGGGGTCAATCAGGGTGTGTGCTATGTGTCCACTTGTGTAGCGATGGCCGGACTTGAACCGGCGACACAACGATTATGAGTCGTTTGCTCTACCAACTGAGCTACACCGCCTCGGTGCATCGGTGCCAGTCTATGGACACCCAATCCAGCGAGCCCCCTAACGGAATCGAACCGTTGACCTTTTCCTTACCATGGAAACGCTCTGCCGACTGAGCTAAGGGGGCATGCTTCCGCGCACTTCGTTCTTGCGCTGAAGCCTCCAAGAGATTACACAGCGGCGGGGCCGAGTGCCAAACCCGCAGGTCAGGAGCTCTTTCCATCCGTGTAATCAACGAGCCCCGGCAAGCTTGCGCTCACCGGGACCCGGGTGTGGCAGGTGTAGGATTCGAACCTACGTAGGCATAAGCCGACGGATTTACAGTCCGCTCCCATTGGCCGCTCGGGCAACCTGCCTGGTGTCATCCAGGTCCGATCCGGGGCTTCCCGGCTCTTCACTGGCGCGGACAGAGAATACCTCTACCGGGGCGGGTAAATGCAAACCGTGTGGTTATCGTGGGGTTCTCACGCGCGAGCGCAGGCCCGCGCACGATGAACAAGGAGTTGCCGTGGCGGATTCGTCCTTCGATGTGGTGAGCAAGGTTGACCGACAGGAAGTGGACAACGCACTGCACCAGGCGGCCAAGGAGCTGTCGACGCGCTTCGACTTCCGCAACACCGGCGCGAGCATCGACTGGTCCGGCGAGGAGGCGATCACGCTGACCGCCGACACCGAGGAGCGCCTGCTGGCCGCTCTCGAGGTCTTCAAGGAGAAGTTGATCCGCCGGGACATCTCACTCAAGGCCTTCGACGCAGGCGAGCCCGCGCAGTCGGGCAAGATCTACAAGCTGAGCGGGACCCTGGTCCAGGGCATCACCACCGAGAACGCGAAGAAGATCTCGAAGAAGATCCGCGACGAGGGCCCCAAGGGCGTCAAGGCGCAGATCCAGGGCGACGAGCTGCGCGTCAGCAGCAAGAAGCGCGACGACCTGCAGGCCATCATCTCGCTGCTCAAGGGCGAGGACTTCGGCATCGCCCTGCAGTTCGTCAACTACCGCTGATCACCCGACAAAGCCGAGAGGGGACCGCGGCGGCCACGAAGGCCGTGCGGTCCCCTCTGCGTCGGCGGGGTCCGCCGACGTGACGCCGTGCGGAGGTGATCCCGGCGCCTACAGCGAAGAATCTTGTCCCACAGCGAGATCCGTCACTAGGGCAGCCGGCGACCGGCCATCCTCTCCAGGCGGTCGATCCGATCCGCCATCGGCGGGTGGGTGGAGAACAGCCGGCTCATCTTGTCGCCGGCCCGGAACGGGTTCGCGATCATCATGTGCGACTGCGCGGCGATCTTCGGCTCCGGCGGCAGCGGGGCGGCCTCGACGCCGCGCTCCAGCTTGCGCAGCGCCGACGCGAGCGCCAGCGGGTCACCGCTGAGTTCCGCACCGGACTGGTCGGCCTGGTACTCCCTCGAGCGCGAGACCGCCATCTTCACCACGGAGGCCGCGATCGGACCGAGCAAGGAGACGAGCAGCAGCGCCAGCGGGTTCGGCCTGCCCTCCCCGCGGCCGCCGAACATCGACGCGAACATCGCCATGTTGGCCAGGCCCGAGATCACCGCGGCCATCGCACCCGCGACCGAGGAGATCAGGATGTCGCGGTTGTACACGTGCGAGAGCTCGTGGCCGAGCACGGCCCGCAGCTCCCGCTCGTCGAGGATCTGCAGGATGCCGCTGGTGCAGCACACCGCCGCGTTGCGCGGGTTTCGGCCCGTGGCGAAGGCGTTCGGCGCTGCCGTCGGGCTGATGTAGAGCCGGGGCATCGGCTGGTGGGCCGTGGTCGCCAGCTCGCGCACGATCTTGTAGATGACCGGCGCCTCGACCTCGGTGACCGGCTGCGCGTGCATCGCCTTGAGCGCCAGCTTGTCGCTGTTGAAGTACGCGTAGCCGTTCATCCCGACCGCGAGCAGGATCGAGAAGATCAGGATGCTGCGGTTGTTGAACAGCGCCCCGATGAACACGATCAGCGCGGACATCCCCACCAGCAACGCAAAGGTCTTCAAACCGTTGGAATACCGGTGCACGTTGGGCCCCTTCTCTCGCCGGACACTCAGTTAATCAACGAAAGAGCCCGGAGGGACGTTCCCCCGCACGCAGCGCGTCGGCGAGCCACCAGGACCCGGCCGAGACGTTACCGTCAGCCGACCCGCGCGATCGTGTAATCCACCAGCCGTCCCAGCGCGTCGTTCGCCGGGCCCTGCGGCAGTTCCGCGAGCTGTGCGTGCGCCGAGGCGGCGTACTCGGCCAGCTTGGCCTTGGCCGCCGCCATGCCGGGGGAACGCTCCAGCAACGCCAGCGCCTCCGCGACGGCGTCGTCGTCGGTGACCGGCCCGTCGAGCAGCACCCGCAGCCGATCGGCGTCGGGGCCCTCCTCGCGCAGCGCGTAGAGCACCGGCAGGGTGTGCACCCCTTCGCGCAGGTCGGTGCCAGGGGTCTTGCCGGACTGCGCGGCAACCGAGGAGATGTCGATGATGTCGTCGGAGATCTGGAAGGCGGTGCCGACCGCGTCTCCGAGCCGCTCGAGGCGGACCACGTCGTCGGCGCTCGCCCCGGAGAAGGTGCCGCCGAACCGACCGCAGGCCGCGATCAGCGATCCGGTCTTCTCCCACACCACCTTCAGGTAGTGCTCGACGGGATCCTGCTGCTCCTTGACGCCGATGGTCTCCCGCATCTGCCCGGTGACGAGCTCGGCGAAGGTCTCGGCGATGATCCGCACCGCCTCCGGTCCGAGCGTGGACACCAGCCGGGAGGCGTGCGCGAACAGGTAGTCGCCCGCCAGGATGGCGATGGAGTTGCCCCAGCGCGAGTTCGCGCTAGGGGCGCCGCGGCGCATCGTCGCCTCGTCCATCACGTCGTCGTGGTAGAGCGTGGCCAGGTGCACCAGCTCCACGACGGTCGCCGCGGTGACGGTCGACGGGTCAGTCGGATTGGGGCCCAGCTGCGCCGTCAGCAGGGTGAACAGCGGCCGGAACCGCTTGCCGCCCGCCTTCGCCAGGTGCAGCGCCGCCTCGGTGAGGAAGTCCTCGCCATCCGAGAGCTCACTCACCAGCAGGCTCTCGACCTCGGCGAGACCCCCACGCACCACCTCGGCCAGCGCCGGATCCCCCAGATCCACGCCGGCAACGACCGTGCCCATCGCTTCGCTCGTGCTCACGATCTCAGTACCCATCCCGTCTCGCGTGATGCCCAGCAACCGATGCCATAACTGTCACGGTAGTGAACCTATCGGGTTCGCGGCCCGTCGGGCTGACCACAGCGGTCGACCCCGGCCTGAGAAGATACTGGGGTGGTGCCCTCACCTGTCGACCCCGATCCCTCCGCCGCCCGTTCCGAGGCGCCCGCTGACGTCCCCGCACACGCCGAAGTGGTGGTGATCGGCGCAGGTCCGGCCGGTTCTGCCGCGGCAGCGTGGGCGGCGCGCGCGGGCCGCGAGGTACTGCTCGCCGACGCCGCCACCTTCCCGAGGGACAAGACGTGTGGCGACGGACTCACTCCGCGCGCCGTGGCGGAGCTCGTCCATCTCGGCCTCGGCGACTGGCTCGCCACCCGCGCCACCAACCGCGGTCTGCGACTGAACGGGTTCGGGCAAGAGCTTGAGCTGCCGTGGCCGGGCGGCTCACTGCCGAGCACAGGCAGCGCCGTCCCGAGGACCGAGCTCGACGACCGGATCCGGCAGGTCGCGCTCGACGCCGGCTCCCGGATGGTGCAGGGCGCCAAGGCCGTCGACGCCGACCGGGACGGAAACCGGGTGCGGTCGGTGACCCTCAAGACGGCCGAAGGGCCGCGCACGGTCCGGTGCGAGCACCTCATCGTCGCCGACGGCGTGCGCTCGACGCTCGGCAAACGCCTCGGCCGCGAGTGGCACCGCGACACCGCCTACGGGGTGGCGGCCCGCGCCTACGTCCGCTCGGCCCGCAGCACCGACCCGTGGATCACCTCGCACCTCGAACTGCGTGACCGCGAGGGAGCCCTGCAGGCCGGCTATGGCTGGGTGTTCCCGCTCGGTACCGGCGAGGTCAACCTCGGCGTCGGCACCTTGGCCACCGCGAAGCGGCCCGCGCCCGGCGCCCTGAGGCCGCTGATCGAGCTGTACGCGCAGCAGCGCCGCGACGAATGGCAGCTCGACGGCCCCGTGCGCGCGGTGGCGTCGGCGCTGCTGCCGATGGGCGGGGCGGTGTCAGGGGTGGCGGGGACCAATTGGGCGATCATCGGCGACGCCGCTGCCTGCGTGAACCCGCTCAACGGCGAGGGCATCGACTACGGCCTCGAGACCGGCTCGATGGTCGTGGAGGTACTCGGGGCCCCCGACCTCACCGAGCTGTGGCCGACCCTGCTGCGGGAGCGGTACGGGCAGGCCTTCTCGATCGCCCGTCGGCTCGCAGGCCTGCTCACCGTCCCCCGGGTGCTGCCTGCCTCCGGGCCGCTTGCGATGCGTTCGCGTGCCCTGATGACGATCGCGGTGCGGGTGATGGGCAACCTGGTGACGGACGCCGACCGCGACCTGACCGCGCGGGCGTGGCGCGCATCGGGTTCGTCGTCACTGCGGCTCGATTCCCGGCCGCCTTTCAGCTGACCTCCTGGCAGACCTGCTGAACCGCGAACACGGGGAACCGCTCCCCCGACTCCGCCTGCAGGAACTCCACCCGCATCGACCTATCAGGATGCACCGGCAGCTCGCCCTCGATCCAGGTGTAGATCCACGGACCCTCGTCGAGCTCGACGATCGCGAGCGTGCACGGCACCAGCGCCAGCCGGAGATCGGCGGACGAACAATCCACCACCGTCCACGACACCACGGTCCCCGTGCCCGCGGCCCGGACCCGCTCGAGTTCGTCGCGTCCGCAGGAGGTGCACACCGTGTCCTCCGGAGCCAGCAGCGTCGCACACGCCTCGCAGCGCAGGATCATCAGCGCCCTACGTAGGGTCGGGACACTTCGCGCACCTGTGGATGTGCACTGCACCTGTTGCTCGAACATCGGGGACCTCGGCTTCCTGGGACTGACGAGACTGGTCAAAGTGTCCCTTTTGCCCGGGTCCCCTGCGACGGTGGAACCACCCGGGTGGGTACCTGTTTTCGCCGCTGAGCGGGCCCGACCAGACCGTCAGGGCGATCGGGTGTCGACCTGCGCCTGCTCGACGACCCACGCGGCGATCTGTGCGCGGGAGGTGAATCCCAGCTTGGCGAGGACGTGCTCGACGTGGCCCTCCACCGTGCGCGGGGCGATCACCAGGTGCTCGGCGATCGCCCTGTTCGTCATGCCCTGCGCGACCAGGTCGGCGACCTGCCGCTCGCGTCGGGTCAGGGCAGGGGCGCCGCCCGCGGTCGGCATCCCCTGTGGCTGCTCGTCCAGCGCGTACGCGATGCCTTCGTCAAAACTCAGGCCCGCGCCCTGCCCGAAGGCCGCGTCGAAGGCGCGCTTGCCGAGCGCGGTGCGGACCCGCAGCTCGGACTCGTCGTGGTAGTCGTGCAGCGGCGGTATCACGACCCCGGTGCTCCCGACCGCCCGCCACAGCGAGTGCGCGACGCCGAACAGCACGGCCGAGCGCCTGGCGGAGTTGTCGCCCGCGGCGACCCAGGCCATCGCCTCGACGCAGATCGCGGAGCCGAGCAGGTCGTCCACCACGCGGCTGAGCCGAAGGCCCTGTTCGAGCATGCCGGACGCCCGACGGGGATCGCTCTGCCACAACGCGAGCCCGAGGGTGGACAGCGCGTAGCCCCGGTACACGGACTCGCCGCGGGACTGGGTGATCGCGAGAGCCTCCTCTTGACAGGCGATCGAGCGCGAGGTGTCCCCGAGCAGCGCGCAGGCCAGCGCGAGACCGAGCACGGTCGCGAGCTCCAGCAGTGTGTTCCCGTCCGCGCGGAACGTGTCGAGGGCCGCGTCGAACGAGGTGACGGCGAGGCGCAGGTCTCCGCTGCACACCGCGAGCTGCCCGACTCCGTGGGTGACGAGGGCGCGAACCGCGGGATCGTCGAGGACCTCGGCGATCTCGCCTGCCTGCTCGATCAGAGCGGCCCCCGCCTCGATGTCGCCCTGGTTCGAGGCCAGCACGCTGTTCGCGTACAGCGCCTTGGCCCGCTCCGCGGTCGGCTGCCCGCCCTGGCGGACGAGAGCGAGGTCGAGCCAGTGCCTGCCCTCCCCGAGCAGGCCCCTGGACAGCCAGAACAGGTAGACGGCGTTGGCGATGCGCAGGGCCGCCTCCGCCTCCCCCGGCTCGCTCAGGGAGAACTCCATGGCCTCGCGCACGTTCGACTGTTCCCGCCCCAGCCGCGCGATCCACTCCACCTGCGTCGGGCTGATCCACTCGGCCTGCGCGCGCGACACGAGCTGCTGGTACCAATCCCGGTGCCGTCGCCGCATCGACGGGTACTCGCCGGACTCCTCCAGCTTCTCGCGGCCGTACTCACGCAGGGTCTCGAGAAGCCGATACCGCACCACGGCACCCGCTTCCTCCCGGATCAGGATCGACCTGTCGACCAGCGCCGCCACCACGTCCAGCAGATCGTCCGGGCTCAGGTCCCCTGCGCAGATTCCCTCCGCCGCATCGAGCTCGAAGCCGCCGGTGAACACCGACATCCGCCGCCACAGCATCCGCTCCCGCTCGGTGCACAGCTCATGGCTCCAGTCGATGCACAGGCGCAACGTCTGCTGGCGCGTCGGCGCGCCCCGACTACCCCCGGTCAGCAGGCGGTAGCGGTCGTTCAGCCGGTCCAGGATCTGCTCCGCGGACATCGCCCGAAGACGCACGGCGGCCAACTCGATGGGCAGGGGCAGCCCGTCGAGCCGCTGACAGATCCGGGCCACCGCGACCCGGTTGTCCTCGGTGAGCCCGAACCCGGGGACCGCGGCGCACGCCCGTTCGGCGAACAGCGTGACGGCATCGCCCGATGACGACCCGGCGCGGGACGAGCTCCGCTCCGGATCCGGGACCGACAGCGGCGGCACCCGAAGAAACGTCTCTCCCCCGATGCCCAACGGCTCGCGGCTGGTCGCCAGGATTCGCAGCTCTGGACAGCGCCGCAGCAGCGCCTCGGCGAGCGACGCGGCCGCGTCGAGGACGTGTTCACAGTTGTCCAGCACCAGGAGCAGCCGCCGATCGGCGAGGTAGTCCGCCAGCGAGTCAAGTGCGGGGGTGGTCGACTGCTCCCGCAGCCCGAGCGTGGCGGCGACCAGGTCGGGCAGCAGGGCCTCCTCCTGCAGCTCGCCGAGCTCGACCAGCCACACCCCGTCCTCGAACACCCTCCTCGAGTCCTCGGCGACCCGGAGCGCGAGCCGGGTCTTGCCGACCCCGCCGATCCCGGTCAGCGTCACCAGGCGCGAGACAGACAGCAGCCGTCTCGTCTCGGTCACCTCGCGGCGACGGCCGACGAAACTTGTCAGCTCGAGAGGCAAGTTCCCGACCTTGCCCCGGACAGCGGTAGCCATCGAACCGTCACTCTCAACTCGCGGTCTCCTGCAATCGACGCTACCCCCGGGGAGGGTCGCAGGGGCGGGTTGCAGGGGCGCGTCAGGCGACTCGCACGGCAGTCCCGTGCTGACAGCCGTGGAACACCGGGTACCGCTCGTCGGACCCGAGATGGTCGAACTCGACCCGGACCGGGCGGCCGGGGCGCACCGCGATCTCACCCTCGATCCAGCTGCAGATCCACGGCCCGTCGTCGAGCGCGACGACGGCCAGCATGCTAGGCAGGGCGTCGTCGTCCGCTCCGACGCCGGTGCGGTCCGCCAGCTTCCAGGTCACCATGGACCCGAGGCCGGTCGAGGGCACTCGCGACAGGTGGTCACTGCCGCACGAGGAGCAGGTCACCGCGACCGGCGCGAGCAGCAGATCACAGCACTCACAACGCCGGATCATCAAGGTGCGCGCCGACAGACCCGCCCACAGGTGGGTCCCGCCCGCGGCCGTCACAACGTCACCGCCGCTGGTGTGTCGGGCAGCGTCTGCTCCGCGCCGAACACGGTCGCCATCGCGGTGCCGAATCCGTGTGGGTCGTCGATCAACCAGCCGTGGTTGCCCGCGACGGTGACGACCGTGGGATTGCGGAGCGCGATGCACAGGGATTCGAAGCTGGCGCGCGGGATGAACGTGTCGTCTCCGCCCCAGAGCAGCGTCACCGGCAGGCCGCGTTCCGCCAACTCGTAGAGTTCGCCGCGCAGGTCCGCGGTTCGGGCCAGGTGCGCGAGCCGCCACATCCCGAGCGGATTGCGAATCACATTGCCCACCGCATCGGCGGTGATGGCCAGCAGACCCGCGACGGACGGCCGAATGGCGAGCGCATCGCCGGTGGCCGCCGCGCCCCAGTCCCAGATCGGCCGCTCACCGATAGGGCGCACGCCTCCGCCCGCGGGTTCCCACGCCGCCCCGCCGACGGAGTTGACCAGCACGAGTCGTTCCACCCTCGGGCCGAGGTCGTGCGCGGACTGGATCGCGACCCCACCTCCGAACGAGTGGCCGACGAGCGTCACCGGTCCCGCGATACCGATCGAGTCGAGGAACCCGCCGAGCCAGCGCGCATACCCGGCCAGGTTCCGCTCCTGCGAGGGGAGCTCAGCGGTGCCGCCGAATCCGGGAAGGGAGGGCGCGAACACCCGCACGCCCTGAGCCGCCATCCGGAGCAGTGCGCGGTCGTACGCGCGAGGGGTCAGCCCGTACCCATGGAGGAACACGACAGGAGCGCCCGCACCCGCGACGGCGTAGGTCGCCGCCCGACCCTCGACGAGGGTGTTCTTCCAGCTGGTGTTCCTCGCGTCGCTGACGACATAGGGGTGGCTGGTGGGTTGCTGCAACATCGAGGGCCTCGGCTTCGCGGTCGCGGATATGACCCAGCACACATTGCCGCTTGTGACCGTTGTCCGTCAGGGCGGAACTACCCGGTTACATACCTGTTTCTGATCAGGCTCCGCGCCGCGTGCCTGTTTCTGGTCAGGTTTCGCGCTGCAGGCCTGTTTCTGATCAGGCTCCGCGCCGCGGGTCCGTTTCTGATCAGGCCCCCCGCTGCGTATCCGTCGCCTGCTCCCGCGTCCGCTCGAGATACCAGGCAGCGATCTGGGTTCGCGAGGTGAACGCGAGCTTGGCCAGCACGCGCTCGACGTGTCCCTGTGCGGTTCGCGGCGAGATGACCAGCTCCTCGGCGATTGCCCTGTTCGTGAGGCCCTGCGCGACCAGCTCGGCGACCTGCATCTCCCTCCGGGTCAGGCTCACCGGCTCCTCCACGGCGGCGGGCCCGGCCGGGCGGCGTTCACCGAGCGCGTAGCCGATCGCCTCGCGGAAATCCATCCCCCTGCCGCGGCGCCTCGCCTCCTCGAAGTCCCGCTCGCCGAGTGCCGCGCGTGCCCGCTGTTTGCACTCCGCGTGGTGGCTGAGCAGGTTGGGCAGCGTGACGGTGATGCCCCCCTCCGCCTTCGCCAACGCGGTGGCGGCCCCCAACAGGACCGCGGCCCGCTCCGGCGCGTCCTCGACCGCCGCGATCCACCCCATCGCCTCGAGGCACCACGTGGCGATGATCGGATCGTTGACCCGTCGGACCAGGCGCAGCGCCTGCGCCAGCTGCGCGGCCGCCCGAGTCCTGTCGCCCTGGTGCAGGGTCGCCAGGCCGAGACCCCACAGCGCGTACGCGCGATAGTAGGACTCGCCGCGCGGTGCGGTGATGGCGAACACCTGCTCGTAGCAGGCGACCGACCGGGCTTCGTCGCCGAGCAGTCCGCTGGCGACCGCCAATCCGAGCAGGCAGCCGATTGCCCGTTGGAGTTCGCCGGTCGGCCCGCTCGTCTGCAGTGCGTCCTCGAACGAACGCCGTGCGCCCTTGAGATCGCCGCTGAACAACGCCTGGAAGCCGGTAGCGTATCCGGCGGTCGCCAGCAGCATCGGATCGCCCAGCTCGTCGGCGAGCGTGCGGCACTCGTCCACGAGGCCGGTGGCGGTGGCGAATTCTTGCTGCATGCCCGTCAGAACGCTGCCCCCGAACAGCGCGAGCACCCGGTCCGCCGTCCGCCGATCGCCCGACACGGCCAGTGCGCGATCCACCCAGCGCCTACCCTCGCTGATCTGCCCACGGCAGATCCAGTACAGGTACAGGGAGTTGACCATCCGCAGGCTGACGTCGGCCTCGGCCTCGCCCGGCGTCAGGCTGAACTGCAACGCCTCGCGCAGGTTGGACTTCTCCCGCTCCAGGCGCCCGATCCAGGTCACCTGATTGGGCCCGATCCACTCGGCCTCGGCTTCGTGGGCCAACCGCGCGTACCAGTCCCGGTGCCGACGATGCAGCGTGTCGCGGTCACCGGATTCCCGCAGCTTCTCGCTCCCGTAGGCACGCAGGGTCTCGAGCAGCCGGTAACGCACCGCGGTACCGTGCTCCTCGCGGATCAAGATCGACTTGTCGGCCAGAGAGGCCAGGACGTCGCGCAATTCGTCCGAGGACAGGTCCCCTGCACAGATCCCCTGCGCGGCGTCGAACTCGAATCCGCCCGCGAACACCGACAGCCGGGCCCACAGCTCCTGTTCCTGGACCGAGCACAGCTCATGGCTCCATTCAATGCTGGACCACAACGTCTGCTGACGAGTCGGGGCGCCGCGGCTTCCCAGCGTCAGCAACCGGAAGCGATCGGTCAATCGTTGCAGAACCTGTTCGGCCGTCATCGCACGCAACCGCACCGCGGCCAACTCGATCGGCAGCGGCAGCCCGTCCAGCCGGTGGCAGATCCCGGCCACCGCATGCCGGTTTTCCTCGGTGAGGGTGAACTCGGGGACCGCGGCCGCGGCGCGCTCGGCGAACAGCGCCACCGCGTCGTACCGGGGAAGGCCCTGCAGCGAGGGCGCCTCGTCGCTGCTCGGGGCCGTCAGCGGAGGCACCCGCAACACCGCCTCGCCGGTGATGCCGAGGGCCTCCCGGCTCGCGGCGAGAATGCGCACCTCGGGGCAGGCCTTCAGCAACGACTCCGCCAAACCCGCGACCGCGTCGACGAGGTGCTCGCAGTTGTCCAGCACGAGCAGCAGGTGGCGGGTGGCGAGGTGGTCGGCCAACACCTCCTCGGGAAGGTGCGCGAGCTGGTCCCGTAGCCCGAGCGCGGCGGCCACCGTGGCAGGCACCAGCGTCGGGTCGTGCACCTCGCCCAGTTCGACGAGCCATACCCCGTCGTCGAATGCACGACGGGAATCCTCGGCAACTCGCAGGGCCAGCCTGGTCTTGCCGACCCCCCCGATCCCGGTCAGCGTCACGAGACGGGACTCGGACAGCAACCGCCGCGCCTCGGTCACCTCGTGGCGACGGCCGATGAAACTGGTCAGCTCGAGAGGCAGGTTCCCGACCTTGCCTTGCACGGTGGGCGGCATCGAAGAGTCACTCTCGTCACACGGTCCCCTGCGTGTTCCACATTACCCGCAGCGATCGCGCCGACGAGCGGGTTGCGGTGGGTAGGACTACCGTTCGGCGCGGTGCAGCGCCACGACACCGCCCGTGAGGTTGCGCCACTTCACGTTCTTCCAGCCGGCGGCCTCGATCTTGAGTGCCAGCTCCTCCTGCGTCGGCCAGGCCCGGACCGACTCCGCGAGGTACACGTAGGCGTCGGGGTTGCTGCTGACCGCGCGCGCCACCACCGGCAGCGCCTTCATCAGATACTCCATGTAGACCGTGCGGAACGGGCCGAAGGTCGGGGTGGAGAACTCGCTGACGACGAGGCGGCCACCCGGCTTGGTCACCCGGGCGATCTCCCGGAGGCCCGCCTCGAAGTCCGAGACGTTGCGGAGCCCGAAGGAGATGGTCGCGGCGTCGAACACCGAATCGGCGTAGGGCAGGGCCATCGCGTCGCCGGCCACCATCGGCACCGGCCGGTGCGCGCCCGCGTGCAGCATCCCCTTGGAGAAGTCGGTGGCCACCACCCAGGCACCGGACCGGCCGAGCTCGACGGTGGAGACCCCGGTGCCAGCCGCGAGGTCGAGGACCCGCTCCCCCGGCTTCAGGTCGAGCGCCGCCCGGGTCGCCTTGCGCCAGGCGCGGTCCTGCCCGAAGGAGATGATCGTGTTGGTGAGGTCGTAGCGCTTCGCGACTCCGTCGAACATGGACGCGACCTCGTGCGGGGCCTTCTCGAGTGAGGCCCGAGACCCGTGTGTTTTTGCCACGGCGTTGACGTTACAGGCGTGCGCCGAGCGCCTCGCGCCCACGTTCGCGCGCGGACGGCTCAGGCCGAGCGCCGTGCCGGGGCACCGCTCGACCCCGTCACGTCCGCGTAGTGGCCCAGCAGTTCGCTGCACACCGAGGACCACGTGCGGTGCAGCACCGACCGCCGGGCGGACGCTCCGAACCGGGCGCGCGTGGCCCGGTCCCGCAGCGCGATCACGGCACTGGGCAGCAGCTCCTCGAAGCGCTCGACCGGCAGCAGGTAACCGTTGCTGCAGTGCGCGACCAGGTCGCGTGGTCCGCCCGCGTCCGGACCGATCACCGGGACACCGCTGGCCAGCGCCTCCTGCACCGCCTGGCAGAAGGTCTCGTGCTCGCCCGGGTGCACGAACAGGTCCAGGCTCGCGTACGCCCGGGCCAGCTCGTCCCCGCCGAGTTGCCCGGTGAACACCGCCGACGGCATCAGCCGCTGCAGCCGCGCCCGTTCGGGGCCGTCGCCGACGATCACCAGCTGCAGGCTGGGGTCGTCGGCCAGCACGGCCAGCCGCTCGACGTGCTTCTCCGGGGCCAGCCGACCGACGAACCCGATCACCAGCCGGTCGGCGTCACACCAGCTCGCCCGCAACTCGGCGCTGCGCCGGGACGGCGCGAACCGCGCGGTGTCCACGCCGCGGGCCCAGCGGAACACCCTTGGCACTCCTCGTGATTCGAGCGCCTCGACGGCAGCCGTTGACGGGGCGAGGGTGCGGGCGGCCCCGCGGTGCAGGCGTCGGGTCCACCGCCAGGCGGCCCTGCTGGTCAGCCCGAGGCCGTAGCTCTGCGCAAAGCCTGCGACATCGGTCTGATAGACCGCGACGGCGGGCACGTCGAGCCGGTTGGCCGCGGCCAACCCGCCCGCGCCGAGCAGGAAGGGTGACGCCAGGTGCACCACGTCCGGTTCGAAGGACCGCAGCGCCGAGGTGATCCCCGGCTGTGGGATGCCGACGGGAAGGGAGCTGACCCGCGGGATCATCACGGCGGGCACGCGGTGCACGGGGAACCCGTCGTGTGAGGTGGGCGCGGCGGGACGACCGGCGACGCTGTCCGGGGCCACGAGCAGGGCCTGGTGTCCGTGGCGCCTGAGGTGCTCGAGCACCCGGATCACCGAGTGGGTGACCCCGTTCATGTTCGGCAGGAACGATTCCGCGACGATGGCTACTCGCACCAGTCCAGTGTCCGCGCCGCGCGAGCCGGGACGGGGAGACCGAGGTGTCCTGACGGCGAAGTTCCGGCGAAACCTCGGCTACCGGATCAGCCGGGCGGGGTGACCGTGACGTGAGGCGACTCGGCCGCGGTGCGCCGCCGGACCAGCCAGAGCGCGGGCACCGCGATCAGCCACGTCACCGCGATCACCGAACCGGCAGGGACCAGCGCCACCCGGACGTCGCGACCGGACACCCGGACCAGGTCCGGATCGGACCTCGCGTACTCGACGTCGATCCGCTGACCGACGATCAGCTCGGTCGGGTACAGCACGCCGAGCCGCGGGTTCTTGGTGACCCCGTCCGGGGTGACGAAGCTGATCGCCGAGCGCAGCCGGCCCGCGGAGAGCACCTCGGCGGTGGCCACGCCCTTGTCGGAGTCGATCGTGAGGTCGTTGCGCCAGGCCGCGACCACCAGCAGCACCGCAAGGACCGAGATCCCGATCGCGGCGACGAGGATCCCCTTCCTGACCCGGCCCGCCACCGTCGGCGTCACAGCTGCGCCCGTACCGCGGCGTGCAGTTCGCGCAGCCCGGATCGTTCGGTGGCGACCTCGAGGACCCTGATCCCCGCGGTGTTCGGCTCGGTCAGTGCCACCGCCAACTGCTCGGGGTTCACCGCGTGGTGCTCGACCCGGTAGGCGGCGCAGAGCGCGGACAGGTCCATCCCGTGCGGGGTGCCGAACACCCGCTCGAAGACACCCGCGTACTGCGGATCGCCCTGCTCGAGCAGTTCGAAGATGCCGCCGCCGTCGTCGTTGGCCACCACGATCGTGAGGTCGCGCGGCCGCGGTTCCCCGGTGCCGATGAGCAGCCCGGAGGCGTCGTGCAGGAAGGTCAGGTCGCCCATCAGCGCGAGGGTGCGGGTGCGCTCCCCCGGCGCGGCCATCGCCGCGCCGACCGCCGTCGACACGGTGCCGTCGATGCCCGCGACACCGCGGTTCGACAACACCCGTACGCCCGGACGTGGGTAGCTGACGAGGGCCGCGTCCCGCACCGGGTTGGACGCGCCGAGCAGCAGCTGGTCGCCCTCGCACAGCGCGTCCATCACCACCTTGGCCACGTGCAGACCGGTCGGCTTCGGGTGCGCCGAGAGCTGTTGCCGCACAGCCTTGTCCGCATGCTCGGTCAGGTGCCGGCAACGCTCGAGCCAGGACTGGTCGGGGGCGCCGGAGATGACGGCTCTGGTGCCGGTGGCCAGCACGTTGCCGGACACGTCGGGCCAGCGTGGGCCGGTGGTGAGCGCGAAAACCGACACCCGGGGATCGGCGAGCAGCTTGGCCACCGGACGGTGCAGCGTCGGCCTGCCGGTGATCACCGCCTGGCGGGGCGCCAGCTGGGACAGCGCCAGCGGATGCAGCGGCAGCCCGTGCATCGGTGCGGTCGGCTCGGCGACCGTGGGCAGTCCCGCGAGTTCCGGTCGGTGACCGGATCCGTGGCCGGAGATCACCACGGTGTCGGGCGTGAGGTCCAGCTCGAGCGGCACGTCGAGGGTCGCGTGCGTGGTCGTCGTCCACGGGGCGCCGTCGGGGCGCCCCTCCGGCACCGGGCCCTGGACGTGCGCGCCGGGAACGAGCGGCTCGCGCAGCGGCACGTCGAAGTGCACGGGTCCCGCGTTGCCGGACCTGGCGCCCCTGGCCGCGGCCAGCACCCGGCAGACCGCCGAGCGCCACTGGCTGTTCTGGTCGATGCCGTCCTCCGCGAGGCCGAGGCTGATGGTGGCCCGCACCTGGCTGCCGAACAGGCCCAGCTGCTCGATGGTCTGGTTGGCGCCCGTCCCGAGGAGCTCGTACGGGCGGTTCGCGCTGAGCACCACGAGCGGGACCCTGGCGTAGTTCGCCTCCAGCACAGCGGGGCCGAGGTTCGCAACGGCGGTGCCGGAGGTCATGACGATCGGCACCGGGTGCCCGCTGCCGATGGCCAGGCCGACCGCGAGGAATCCGGCGGTGCGCTCGTCGATCCGCATGTGCAGCCGGATCCGGCCTGCGGTGTCCGCCGCCTGCAGCGCGAAGGCCAACGGCGCGTTGCGCGAGCCCGGGCAGAGCACCACGTCGCGCACCCCGCCACGGATCAATTCGTCGACGACGGCGGTGGCCTGGGCTGTGGACGGATTCACGGTTCCAGGGTGTCAGACGGCCACCCGCCGATGGGCGGCGGTCCGGACACACCGTCAGTTAGGATTGCCTGAGCTAACCACCCCGCGAGGAACGAGACCATGGCCAAGCGCAGCAAGTTCGTCAAACCCGAGGACCGGCACATCACCAGGGCCCGGGTGCTCGGCAGCAAACAGGTGAGCCCCAACTTCATCCGCGTCACCATCGGCGGCGAGGAGCTGCGCAGCTTCGTCCCCATGGGATTCGATCAGTGGTTCCGCATGTTCATCCCGCAGCAGGGCCAGACCACGCTGCGGGTGCCGAGCGCGGCCAGCAACCTCTGGTACGCCCAGTACCTGGCGATGTCGAAGAGCACGCGGCCGGCGGTCAGGAACTACACGGTCCGCGGATTCCGCGGCGCGGACCAGGCGGTGTTCGGCGAGGACATCCCCGAACTCGACATCGACTTCGTCTCGCACGGCGACGCAGGACCGGCGTCGGCGTGGGCCGGCTCGGCCACCCCGGGGGACGAGGTCGCGCTGCTCGACGAGGGCCTGATCTACAACCCGACCCCGGACGCCCAATGGCAGCTGCTCGTCGGCGACGAGAGCGCGCTGCCCGCCATCATGGGCATCCTGGGTTCGGCCCCTGCCGACCTGCGCGCCGAGGTCTTCGTGGAGATCCCGCACGCCGAGGACGCGCAGCAGGTGGCCGCGCCAGAGGGAGTGAACCTGCACTGGCTGGTCCGCTCCGACCCGCACGATCGGCCCGGGGTCCTCGCCCTCGAGACGGTGCGACAGGCGGAGCTGCCGACGGGACCGTCGTACACGTTCGTCGCGGGCGAGAGCGACCTGTCGACGGGACTGCGACGGCACCTGGTCAACGACCGCAAGGTACCCAAGTCCGACATCGCCTTCACCGGCTACTGGCGCCACGGCAAGTCCGCACCGTAGGCGCTGCGCGCCCGTGCGCGGTTGACGAGTGCCTGGACTCGTCAACCGCGCACGGGCGGCGAAGCCGCCTATGGACGCCCGGTCAGGAACATCCCGTTGTGGTCCTGCCCCGCCGTGTTGCGGCAGGCGTAGTTACCGCTCGGCTTGGCATACATCAGGTCGAGGCAGCGACCCAGCGCGAGCTGGCCGAAATAGTTCGGGTGCATCGACTCCTGGAGGGTGCCCTGGGTGGTCCGCCCCATGTCCAGCCAGCGCATCCACTCGCTGTTCGCCCCTGACGGCGCGGACGTGGCAGTGACCTGCTTGGCCGCCTTGGCGCAGATCTCATGTCCGTCGAAGGTGTCTCGCAGGTCGAGGAACTGCACTCCCTTCGCGGCCGCGACAGCGGCGAAGCGGTCGGAAATCTGCGGCACCAAGGAATCTCGGGCCCAGTTGGCGTCGCCGTCCCAGAGCGGACAGCCGCCGGTGTTCGCCCGCGTCCAGCCGCTCTCCGGGTATCGGATGTCCGCGGCGCGGGGGGTCGGCGATGGGGCGGACTGGAGCACAACGCGATAGTCCGTTGCCGCGTAGCCGGCACCGGACATCACGGCCCGGATCTCGTCGATGGACTTGGCGACACCCTCCATCGCCGCATTCATCTTGCCGTCGATCGCCGCCTGCTGGTCATCGTTGCAGTAGGAGTACCAGACCAGATAGTCCTGGACGCAGGTCGAGATGACGTCGGCGAAGCCGAGGTCGTTCCCGCCGATCGAGAGGGTGATCAGCTTGACCTTGTTGGCCGCGGCGACCGCGGCCAGCTGGTCGGCCTGCGGCGCCTCGCCCTTGAAGGCCTGACCACCCTTGGCCGCACGGAAGACGTTGACGGTGGTGGCGCCGGAGCAGGCCAGGTTGATCTTGGTCTGCGCCACGGACGCGGCGCTGTTCACCTCGGCCGAATCGGAGCGGTCACAGCCGTTGGCGGCGGTGGTGCCGTACACGCGGGCGGGGTCGTAGCCGCTTCCCGTCCATGCCCGGTCGGTGCCGTCGCGGCTGCCGGAGTTGGTGAGGCTGTTGCCCTTCCAACGACCCGCCTCCCCCGACATGTAGCTGTCGCCCATCGACACGCTCGCCGTCGGCCCGGCGGGAACTGCCGCGGCAGGCGCGGCGAACACCGACAGACCGGCAGCGGCAAGAGGTACCGCCAGCAGGGCGGCGAGCAGTCGCCCGGCGCTGCGGCCGGCGGCGGATTTGTGGCAGGTTTCGACCAACACGGACTCCTGGGGATGGGCACACCTGTCGTACGAGGACAGGCGTGCGTTCGTGAATGGGTTGGTCGCCGGCCGGTGACGCCAGGGAGTCTGGCACGGGCCCACTTGCTACCGCCGGGTAATCGGAATCTTTGTGTTAAACACTTCGACGGCGGCCCGGCCGTGCCCACAAACGGCGAGTGGGCCGGATCCCCAGGATCCGGCCCACTCGACTACCACTGCGACGTGGCGTCTAGCTTGCGTGCTTCTCGACGAGCGCACCGAGTCGCGGCAGCGCCTCGATGACGTTCTTCTTCGCCGACGGGCGCATGGTCGAGTAGACCTTCTTGATGGCGGACTTGCTGGTGCCCTCGATCTTCTCGTCGGTCACGCCGAGCAGCGCGTCCGCGACCTGCTCGCTGCGAGCGCTGAGGAAGTCACCGAAGCCGGCTCCACCGGCAGCGCCGAAGTCCTGCCAGAACGGCTCGAGGCGGGAGACGAATCCCGGCAGCAGGCCCTCGACGGCGTCCGGCACGATCGACGGTCCGACCTTCTTCACGGCTCCGTAGCCGCCCTTGACCGCGAGGCCCGAGGCGCCCGTCTTATCCGAAACCTCGGCGTCGATCAGCTCCTGCACGTCCGCGACCACGGCGGGCAGCCGGGACGGGTCGAGAAGGGTGTCATTCAGTGCTGCAACCACTTTCAATGCCTCCGATGTTGACTTGGGTGTCGCGCCAGACCTTATACGACGCGGAGCCAACCTGGATTACTCAGCATCCGCCGAGAGCAGCTCGTGACACCGGTCGAGCCTCCCGAGCCACCACTGTGCGCGGTCCGGCGAGGCCGACAGGCCTGCCACCCGCTCCGGGTCCGGCACGACCGCCGAGGCAGGCAGCGCCCCGTCCACCATCGTGCGCGGCGCCGCGACGTCGGCCTCGAACAGACCGCCGGTGCCGAGCCCGCAGGCGTACTCCAGCTCGGGCAGCGCGGCCGCCGCCGCCAGTCCCGCACCCATCCCGACCGCGGAGTCCAGCGCGCTCGAGACCACCACCGGCACACCGTGTCCCGCCAACTCCGCGGCGAGACGCAGCAGTGCCCGCATGCCGCCGAGGGGCGCGACCTTCACCACTGCCACGTCCGCACCGCCCGCGCGCACGACCCTCATCGGATCCTCGGCCCGGCGTATGCTCTCGTCCGCGGCGATCGGCACCCGCACGCGGCCCGAGGCCGCCGCGTGATCGGCAAGGCGCCTGCGCAATTCGACCAGTTCTTGCACGGAGGCGCACGGCTGCTCCGCGTACTGGAGGGGGCCGTCCGAGGACAGCGCCAGCAACGCCTCCTCCGCCTCGTCGAGACTCCACCCGCCGTTCGCGTCGACCCGCACGTGCTCGACGTGCGCACGGACCGCGGCGACCCGCGCAAGGTCCTCGGCGAGCGACTGCCCTCGCTCGGCGACCTTCACCTTCGCCGTCCGCGCGCCGGGGAACCGGGACAGGATCTCGGGCACCCGCGCCGCCTCGACCGCGGGCACTGTCGCGTTGACGGGCACCGTCGCCCGCACCGCCGCGGGCGGGCCAAGCCATGCGGCCTCGATCGCCGAGCGCAGCCACGCGGCGGCCTCGGCGTCGGCGTATTCGGGGAAGGGGGCGAACTCGCCGTAGCCGGCGGGCCCGCGCAGTAGCAGCACCTCGCGAGTGGTGATGCCGCGGAATCGGACTCGCATCGGCAGGCTCACCACTGCGGCGCCCGCACGTAGCTCGGCCAGCGGCGGCAGCGACATCGGTTCGCCACTCATGACGAGGCGTCCACGAACGCCTCGCCCCGCAGCAACGGGACCACGGCGCTGGTGTCGAGTTCGGCGGCGATGTCGACATCGTCGCCGAATCCCTTGTCCACGAGCTCCCTGCCGCTCGCGCAGTCACGCAGCCTCGCCTGCAGGTCACCCTCGGCCGCGGCGAAGGCCTCGGCGGCCGCGCGGGCCTCGGGCGAGGCCGCCTCCGCCTCGAGCGCCCCCAGCGCACGCAGCACCGCGCCAGCACCCCAGAGATCCTCCAGGCCGGGACGGATGGCCCCGTCCGGCCAGCGCTCCCCCGCCGCGACCACCGCCACCCGGGGCGGTCCGGCCGCGCCGACCCGCGCCGAGAGCCAGCGCGCCACGGCGGTGGCGTTGCGCAGCGAGGCCCCAACCACGTCGACCCCGGCATCGGCCAGCCCGAAGCACAGCGCGGAACCGTTCGGGGACGGCAGCACCAGCCTGTTCCCGCCGACATCGGTGAGCCCGCCACGGCCGAAGGCGGCGCGGACCGACACGGGCGAGAGGCTCACCTCGCCCGGCACGGCGCGCGATCGGCCGACCGCAACCGTCGCCCCCCGTTCGGCTGCGTAGCCTGCGGCGGACTCGGGGTCCCATCGGTAGGGGTAGACGCTGACGCCACCGTCGAGCGCGACGGTCAGCGTCGTGGTGAAGGACAGCACATCGACGACGACCGCGACGTCGCAGTCCTCGATCAGGGCCGCGGCGCCCGTTGGTCCCCAGTCGAACCGGAGTCGGTACGCACCCTGACGGTGAGCGGCAAGCATGCTGTCATCCTCGCACCCGACCTCAGGGCTGACCGGGCAGCAACACCACCATCAGCGCCTCGCAGTCGGCGAGCAGCGTGCCCTCGGCGTCGACGAGCCGGGCGCTGACGAAGGTCTTGCGGCCCTCGACCCTGTCCACCTGCCCCTCGACGGTGAGCTGGGTGTTGATCGGGGTGATCTTGCGATAGTTGACGTGCAGATAGCCGGTCCGGCTGATCGGGCGGCCGTACGCGTGCGTGACCATCCCGAACAGGTCGTCGAAGAGCAGCGGCAGCGTGCCGCCGTGCGCGGCCCCGTTGCCGCCCATGTGGAAACGGCGGAACTCGCCGGTCGACCGCACGCCGGTCTCGTCGAACTTCTCGATGGTCCACGGCATCATCAGCAGGCTGCCGCGACCGGGCAGACCCATCGAACGCCCAGCCGGCTGCTGCCCCTCGGGGACCCGGTGCGGTTCCAGCAGCGCGACGAGGGCCTCGGCCTGCTCGGCGGCCTGCCTGACGACGTCCGCGGGCGGCGCTGTCGACACACCCAGGTCCTGGATCGTGCGCAGCGCCTCGACGAGCCGTCCGAAGTCCGGGCCACCGTTGTCCTCGGCGGCCCGGTACACGGGGAATCCACCGTGCTGCTCGTAGTCGTCGACGTCGCCCCTGCCCCGGCCCCGTTCCACCTGCTCGCTCATAGCTGCACGGTAAGCCCGGCGGGGGTGCGTCGCGCCTGCCGGGGTCGCGGCCGTGCGGCCACCGCCGCGATGCGGGGCATATCCTTGGCGATCGTGACCTTCAATCCGCAGCTGTGGCGTCCGGTTCCCGGGTTCGAGAACCTCACCGATATCACCTATCACCGGCACATCACGCAGGGCACCGTCCGCGTCGCCTTCAACCGTCCGGAGGTGCGCAACGCGTTCCGGCCGCACACGGTGGACGAGCTGTACGCCGCCCTCGACCACGCCCGGATGACCTCCGATGTCGGCGCGGTGCTGCTGACCGGCAACGGTCCCAGCCCGAAGGACGGCGGCTGGGCGTTCTGTTCGGGAGGCGACCAGCGCATCCGCGGACGCAGCGGCTACCAGTACGCCGCGGGCGAGACCGCCGACACCGTTGACAAGGCGCGCGCGGGCCGGCTGCACATCCTCGAGGTGCAGCGCCTGATCCGCTTCATGCCGAAGGTGGTGATCTGCCTCGTCAACGGCTGGGCCGCCGGTGGTGGGCACTCACTGCACGTGGTCTGCGACCTGACCCTGGCCAGCCGCGAACACGCCCGGTTCAAGCAGACCGACGCGGACGTCGGCAGCTTCGACGGCGGATACGGCAGCGCCTACCTCGCGAAGATGGTGGGACAGAAGTTCGCCCGCGAGATCTTCTTCCTCGGCGACGCGTACACCGCGGAGCAGATGCATCAGATGGGTGCGGTGAACAAGGTCGTCGACCACGCCGAGCTCGAGGACGTCGCGCTGGAGTGGGCCGAGAAGATCAACGGCAAGTCCCCGCAGGCGCAGCGGATGCTCAAGTACGCCTTCAACCTGGCCGACGACGGCCTGGTCGGCCAGCAGCTGTTCGCAGGCGAGGCCACCAGGATGGCCTACATGACCGACGAGGCCGTCGAGGGCCGGGATGCGTTCCTGGAGAAGCGCGATCCCGACTGGTCGCCGTACCCCTGGTACTTCTAGGCCTACAGCCCGAGCGCCTGACGCAGCGTGGGCCACGCCTTGGGCAGCCTGTCGTTCCAGTAGGCCCAGGCGTGCACGCCGGTCACCTCGTAGTCGACGGTGGCCGGGATGCCCAGCTCGCGCAGCTTCTTGTCCAGCCGCCTCGTGCACTGATTCGCCGCCGCCTCGATGCCGCCGCCGACGAAGATCCGTTCGGCGTCGGTGCCGGGGCCCTCGTGCTCGCCCACGATTCCCGTGCCGACCGACAGGTAGATGGGCTTGCCGCGCAACGCCTCCGCGTTACGGACCGTGTCGTGCGCGCCCCACTCGGGACCTCCTGGCACACCCCACATCTTGGCCGGGTCGCCGCCGCGGGAGGACACTGTGACCTGCGTGCTCAGCCGGCCCACATCGTCGGTGGTCGAGTAGCACCCGCTGAAGACCGCGATGCCGCGGTACAGGTCGGGGCGCCGGTGCGCGAGCATCATCGCGCCCTGTGCGCCCATCGAGGTGCCCGCGATCGCGTTGACGCCGTTGGTCTTCAGCCGGGCGTTGATCAGCGGCGGCAGCTCCTTGGTGAGGAAGGTCTCCCACTTGTGCAGCCCGACCTTCGGATCACTCTCGTCCCAGTCGGTGTAGAGGCTGGCCACCCCACCGTTGGTCAGGACCACATTGATGTTCTTGTCGGCGAAGAACTTCGGCGCGTCGGTCATGTACATCCAGGCGCTCTGGTCCTCGCCGGCGCCGACGCCCTCGAGCATGTACAAGGTGGGCCGGGAGCTGTCCGCGGCAAGCAGCACGTCCACGCCGACCTCGCGGCGCAGGGCGGGCGAGGCGATGAGGAAGCGCGCGACCCGCTCCGAGGCGAACTTCTCCGAGACGATTGCCGGGGTGACGATGTCGTCGCGCAGCGGGGGTATCGGCCCCGGATCGTCCCGCCACGACTCGGGCATCGTCGACCCGGAGGTGACGCTGCCCGAATCCGAGCTGCCGAGGTCCGAGCTGCCGCCAAGGCTGCCCGAGTCCGAGCTGCCCGCGCTCCCGGAATCACTGCCCGTGCCCGGCGCCGCGACGGCCTCGCCCGACCCGGCCAGTACCGCGACCGCGACCGCGACCACACCCACCGCCCTGCCCCACCCAGGACGACGACACGCGAAATTCATGGACTCCCCCAGTCTCGATGATGTCGATCGGAATCGGGCACCAGCCGGCCCGGACCGCCGGACTCCTGAGCGGCGGTACCGATCGCCGAGACGGTACCGCGTTCGGTCGAGCCGCACAGGCGAATTCGTTCCCCCCTGTCACGAATCTCTCACCCGCGACCGAACACGGGATCAGGCACACTGAACGCATGGGCGTCGACCGCGAAAAGCCTGCACCCGAGCACCGTCGACCGGACGGTGTCACCGACGCCGAGGTCGCCGCCGCCGGACGGGTCTCCGAGGCCCTCGAGACGGTCGAACGCGCCCGAGGGCATCTGTACGGGTTTCACCAACTCATCGGACACGCGCACCTGCAGCTCGCCGAGGCCGTCGACATGCTGCGGGCGGCCGGCCACGGGGAGCGGGCCGACAAGCTGATGGAGGAGCTGGTCGGCCGCAACGTGCTCGCGGGCCGCTGGACATTTCAGGTGGTCGAGGAGTTCGACGACGGCTACTGGTCGGAATTCCGCGACCAGGAGCGGGCGGTGCGTGAGGAACTGCTCGGCGGACGCAGGCACCTCTACGAGGCTGAGATGAAGCAGCACAGACGGACACCGGGCAGGGCAGGGCACGAGGCCCGGCCCGCGGAGCAGGAGTGAGCATGGAGATTCTGAGCAGCCGGACGATCCTGCGGCCGGCCGACTATCCGACGACCCTGGCGTTCTACGCGCAGACCCTGGAGCTCGCGGTCGCGCGCGAGTATCCGGGCGGCACGGTGTTCTTCGCCGGACAGGGATTGATCGAGGTCGCCGCCCACGGCGGATCCGGCGTGAGCACCCGCTTCGACGGCGCACTCTGGTTTCAGGTTCGCGACCTCACGGCCACGCAGACGGAACTGGTGCTCAAGGGCGTGCAGATCATCCGGGAAGCACGGCAGGAACCGTGGGGCCTGCACGAGATGTGGATCGCCGACCCGGACGGCGTCCCGATCGTGCTGGTACAGATCCCGGCGGACCACCCGATCCGGAGAGACGGCCGCCCGGCCCCCTAGCGAGGCGTCGGACCGGATCTCTCGGCGCGGCAACGTTGACGGCCACGGATCGGGCGCCGCTCCGTGGGGCGGGTCGCTCCCGCGCCCCACGGTGCGCCGGGTGTCCTAGGCCGCGCGCAGTGCCTCGGCGATCTGGTCGGCCTGGGCCTGGCCCTCGTACAGCTGGCGCAGCAGCCACAGCCGCAGCACCCTGGCGACGGCTCCGGCGAGATACAGCGCCGCGCCGATCACGGTGACGGCGAGCAGCCCGGTCGCCAGGATCTGGTACGAGGCGATGTTGCGCAGGTCGTCCTGGGTGAGTGAGGACAGGTAGACGACGAAGGCCGCCACCGCCCCACCGATCATCAGCACCAGGCCGAGCACCCGGGCCGCGCCGTCGCCGCGCGACCGACCGGTCTTGAGCTTGAGCTCCGCGACGTCGTTCTTGAACTGCGCGCGACGCTCCTCCGCGAGTGCGGTCATCGTCATCCTCCTAGATAGCTTGTGGATAGTTCACGGTCGATTTCGTGCGGGTCCCCGGTCCGGACCACGCGCCCCTGCAGCATCAGCGCCGCCGAGGTCGCGATCGGCAGCACCGCCCTGGCGAACTGCTCGGCGACCAGGATCGAGAGCCCCTCCCCTGCGAGCTGAGCGACGATCTCGTACATCTCGGTGACCACTCGCGGCGCGAGCCCCATCGAGAGCTCGTCGAGCAGCAGCACCGTCGGTGCGGTGCCGAGCGCCCGAGAGAGGGCGAGCATCTGCTGCTCGCCGCCGGACATCGATCCGGCCAACTGGCCACGCCGCTTCCCGAGCACCGGGAAGCGTTGGTACGCGGCCTCTTCGAGCGCCCGCAGGCTCGTCCCCGTGCCCGTCGCCACCCAGAGGTTCTCCCGCACGGTGAGGTTGGGGAAGACACCGCGGCCCTCGGGGATGGTGCAGACCCCCAGCCGTGCCAGGTCGGCGGCGTCGGCACCGTTGACCACCCGTCCGGCGAGCCGGAACTCACCCTGTTCGACGGGCAGGATGCCGGAGCAGATCTTCAGCGTCGAGGTCTTCCCGCCGCCGTTGGGTCCCAGCAGCGCGACCACGGCGCCCGGGTGCAGCGCGAGGCTCACCCCGTGCAGCACC
>NZ_BCXA01000050.1 GCF_001894865.1 Rhodococcus maanshanensis NBRC 100610
GGGTGCCGGCGCCCGAGGCAGACCACGGTCCGCCGTGTCCGATCGGGCAGAAGCCGAGATTCTCGACCTGTTGGATCTCGCCGAATGCGGTCGCGTCGTGCACTTCGGCGACGTCGACGTCGTCCGGCCCAAGCCCCGCTTCCTCATAGGCGGCGAGGGCGGCTCGACGTCCGATGTGGTTGTGTGCGTCGTCTGCGGCTCGGTCGGTGCCCGAGACCAGCGCACTGCCGAGGACCGCGACCGCGCGGTCGCTCGAGGCGGCCCGGCGTGCGAACTCGGCGCTCGCCACGACCACTGCCGCAGCACCGTCGCTGACGGGTGAACACATCGGCACGGTCAGTGGCCAGGCGACGCGCCGTGCGGCCAGTACCTCGTCGGCAGTGAAGGATCTGCGGAACTGAGCACGAGGGTTGTGCACCGAATGGGCATGGTTCTTGGCGGCGACGGCGGCCAGTTGCGACTCGGTGGTACCGAATCGCTCCATATGCGCGCGGGCGAGCGCCGCATAGACCTCCATGAAGACCGACCTGTCCCCGCGCGAGGTGTCGAGCTGCGGCGGGAGCGGGGCGGCGAGCGCCGCCAGAGTCGCGAGAACTTCGTCGCGGTTCGCGACGTCGAGCGCACCGTCGAAGACCGCCAATCCCCGCGCGGGGTCAGCGCAGACGAGCTTGTCGACACCGGTGGCAAGTGCGACCTCGGACAGCCCGGCCCGGACGTGAGCGATCGCCAACCAGAGCGCAGTCGCACCGCCGGCGCACGCGTTCTCGACGTTCACCACCGGCACTCCGACGAATCCATGTGGGCGCAAGGCAACCTGGCCCGGAATCATGTGCTGGTGGTCGAGGGCCTTCTGGCTGACTGTTGCATGGAAGACCGCACCCACATCGGATCGCTGGAGTCCCGCGTCGGTCAGCGCGTCGGCCGCTGCGGCGCCCAACAGGTCTGAGGCGGTCTTGTCCGGGTGTCGGCCGAAGGGGGTTGCACCGACTCCCAGCACCATCACATCGCGGATCATGCGACCACCCGGTTGCGCAGGACGCCCAGGCCGGTGACCTCTAGCTCGATCACATCTCCGGGCTCGAGGTAGCGGCCGTGCTCGATTCCGCAGCCCGTCGGCACAGTGCCCGAGCACAACACCTCGCCGGCGTGCAGCCGGGTCGAACTGGAGGCGAACGCGATCATGTCCGCGAAGGTGTGGTGCATGTCTGCACTGGTTCCGCGGCTCACCTCCTCGCCGTTGATCCTGGCGACCATGTGAAGTCGATACGGGTCGCCCATCTCGTCAGCCGTGACGATCCACGGGCCCAGCACGTTGGAATCCGCGAAGTCCTTGCTCTTGCTCAGTCCGAGTCCGGTCGAGATCTCCTCGAGCTGGGTGTCCCGGGCACTGAAGTCGTTGAAGATGGTGTAGCCGAAGATATGGTCGTGAGCCTGCCCGCGCGGGATGTCCGTGCCACCGCGGCCGAGTACACATGCGAACTCCAGCTCGTAGTCTCTGACCGTCGAGTAGGCCGGCCACGCCACCTCGGCGCCGTGACCGGTCACCGACAACCGGTTGGCGACGTAGTACAGCGGTCGCTCGAGCTGGATCGCGGGGAGTTCGACCTCGCTGACAGGGATGCCCTGAATCCGAGCCCTGGCATTGCGGAAGTGGTCCATGAAGCACCCGAAGTCTCGGATCTGTATGGGCTGGGGCAAGGGTGACATCCAGCGAACCTCGTGCGCCTCGACGACCGCCTCGTTCGGGGATGCCGCGGCGATCCGGTCGAGCATCGCTCGTACTGGGGCGCCGCCTTCGATGATGAGCTGCATGGTGGACAGCTCCGGGGCCTGTTCCCCGGTCACCAGGGCATGCGCGCGGCCGAGCAACAGGAGCTTGCCGCCGTCCTCCAGCACGAGTGCGGTCTGCTCGGATGCCTCGTACTCAATGGTCGCCAATTTCATTGATGATCAATTCCTTTCGTTTGTTCGGGTCACCGTGTGGCGAACTCACACGAAGGCGACGACGCGAGCGGGTGCAGCGCTGGCGCGGGCGAGCTTGATGGGGAAGAACGCCACCCGGAACCCGGACGGTGGCAGCGCGGCGAGATTCGTCATCTGCTGGACGATGAAGACCTCGCGCTCGCGACCGGCTCGGTGTCCGTCCCACAGCACCGAGTTGTCGCCGGTCTCCTCGAACTTGCGAGCCATCACCGCGAAGCTCAGGTCCCATCCGGCGGCGTCGGTACCGAGGACCTTGGCGCCACGCTCGGCGAGGAGCAACGTGCCCTCGCGGCTCATTCCCGGGTATTGGAAGAACTCCGGGTCGGTCAGGGTGAATTGCTCCTGCCCGGTGCGCAGCAGGACCGCTCCGCCGGCCGGGATCGGGGCGCCGTTCGCTGTCAGGGCTGCTTCGAGCGCGTCGACCGAGATTGCGGTGTTCGCTGCGCAGCGACCCCGGAGGTCGAGAACGATTGCCTCGCACCACAGCTCGTCAAGAGCGATATCGGTGATCGTGCGGGACGGTTTGCCTTCGCACGTAGAGCCGTAGTGCAGCGGCGCGTCGACGTGCGTACCGAGGTGTGAGCTGAACTCCGTCACCAACTCCGAGCCCCACCCCTCGCCGCCGGGTAGATCTTCGACCGAGCACCGCATCGCCGCTGCGAACTCGTCCCGGCCGCTCCCGGAGGGATGCGCATAGGTCACTGCCGGCGCGACAACTGCAGCCAGCGGCCGCAGCTGCTCCGGGAGGAGATCGCGATCCGCCGGGTCCAGCGTCCGTGTCAGGTCGATCAACTGCATGATCACTCACACCTTCCAACTAGTTATTGGACGGTCAGCATAGAACTGGATGAGTGACATAGGCAAGGGTCCAGCGGCCCAGGCGCGCTGAACCTCACTGCCCGACCGGCGCTTCGATCTGCCTCCGGCTGCCCGGATGGCATAGCAAGAAATGGTCGATCACCTGCGAGAACCCGTCAGAAGCCTCGACCTAGGGCGGCTACCGGGGACGGATATCCGATCATTGGACCGATAACATAGGTATCCAGGGTGGGGCTCCCAGCCATGAGCACAAGCTCGCCCTGCCCCGCGCTCACAGCGATCAGAACGAGGCAGAAGACACGATGGCATCGACACGAAAACAGGAAATCTCCGAGGAAACGCGGCGGCGACTCGTCGCGGCCGCCACCGAACTCGCGGCCGAACGCGGGGCCACAGCCATGTCCATCCAAGCCGTAGCAGAACTGTCAGGCATCAGCCGCGGCTCAGTCGCATGGCACTTCGGATCGAAGGACGGACTGATTCGCGCCGTGGTCGAGGAATCGTTCCAGTGGGCGCTGACCCAGCTGCGAGACAACCTCGCGGCCGCAACCGAACAGGGCGTCGCGGCACTCATCGAGGCCAACTTCGCAATAATGTCGCAGCCCGAGGCGCGAATCTTCGCGACGATCCTCCTCGAGGCGACGAGCAAGGATTCCCCAGTGCGCGACACCTACGCCGAGCAGTATCGGACACTGCGCCGCTACTACGCCGACTACCTGCGTTCCGTTTCGGCGCCCGTCGCTGATCCGGATGCAGTGGCGGTGGCGCTCCTGGGCGGAACGCTGGGTATCAACATTCAGCACCGCCTCGACCCAGACCACGTGGATCGACGGGCCGCAGTGACTGCGCTCGAGACCGTCTACGCACGCGCACTGACGAAAACCCACACTGGCACAGAGGATCCTGACTGACCTGCTCACAACCTCTGACGAAGCGGAGCGCTCCTTCGCGACGTTGGACGCAGACACCATGTGGCAGTTGGTCACCGACTCGAGCCCCGCATCCGGTCTCGCCGTCTACCGCGACCCGACTTCGAGCACATCTACCGTCGCTGTGTGAGGGAGGCGTTCGACGCAAACACCACCCGCAAGAGTATTGATTCCTCTGGGGGCCGTACTGCTTGTTTGAGGGTGCCGGGCTTTTTTGTTGTGCAACTACGGGTTTGGTGTGCTCGGGCGCACTCTGATTGCCCTAGTCGCCGTCCTGGCCCTGACTGATCCAAGGACATTGATGGGTCCGGTTCTTGGCAATCAGTCGGCCCCGAACCGCACCGGAAGCGTCGAAATCTCCATCTATTGAAGGAGATCTCGAAGCGACGGCTTGGTGAGAAGAAGAATAGTAGTGTGCGCTTTGTTGTTGTCGAAGAGCACCGGGTACCAGCCCGCCGGATCCCGGTAACTCTCACCGGGGACAACCGCAGGGGTGCACGGTGAGATCACCAGGACGTCGCTCGGCGTCGAAACATCACTAGCGCAGAGGATTCGACTTGAAGCGTTCAATCATCGTTGCATTGGCCGGCGTAGCAACCATCGCCTTCGGCACCGTGGCTTCGGCATCGGCGGCCACGTCCCCCGATGGCACCCTGTCCTTGGAGGTGTCCCCGCCGCCCGGAGGATACGTCGTGGGTGTGAACGTGAGCATGGTCGTGGAGGGGATCGGCGGCTCGATGTTTCCCGTTCCCCAGGCGCGGGTGACCCTCAGCGACAACGGAACCTGCTACTACTCCTTCGACCCCGGCCAGGCTCCCCCTGGATTCAGCTACCTGTCTTGGATGCCGACTACGGCCGGCACCCACACGATCAGTGTCACTCAGTACGACAGGACGGTGTCGGAATCCGTCACGGTCAATCCGGCGCCCGACGGTGCTCCGGTGCCGGCTCCGGAGGCCCCGGGGTGCGGGGGCGGCGGGAGCCTCGACGCCCTCAACTCCGGCAGCCTGGGAAGCCTTGGATTCTGACAGCCGAGGCCGCGAACTGCGGTGGCCCATGAGCACAAGCAGAATGGCTGACCGCCGGATCGGAAACTATAGCCGCAGAAGCTGTTCGATACGCGTCAGGGAGCCGCGCAGCGTGTTGCCGCGCGGCGCTCCAACGCGATCTCGAGACTTGCGTCGTGAACCACCAGGGGGCCGCAGCTGGTGGATCGGCGGACGCGCTGAGGTGTCGCGACGACGAGCGCTGCGTTGCTCAGGCCGCTGAGTTGCTGGCCTGGGCGATGAGGTGTTCGACGAGCGCTATCAGTACGGACTTACACGACTCGCGATCACGAGCGTCGCAAAGCATGACGGGGGTATCGGTGTCGAGGTCGAGTGCCTCGCGAACCTCGTCAGTTGTGTAGGCCTGGGCGCTGTCAAAGCAGTTCACCGCGACCGTGAACGAGACACCGCGCCGTTCGAAGAAGTCGATGGCGGCGAACGAGTTCTCCAACCGACGGGTGTCTGCGAGAACGACGGCGCCGAGGGCCCCGCGCACCAGTTCGTCCCAGAGGAACCAGAACCGGTCCTGTCCAGGCGTGCCGAACAGGTACAGAACCAGGCTTTCATCGAGTGTGATACGACCGAAGTCCAGGGCCACGGTGGTCGTGGTCTTACTCTCCACGCCCGACAAATCGTCGACGCCGGTGGACAATTCGGTAATCGTTTCCTCGGTGCGCAGTGGTGTGATCTCGCTGACGGAGGACACCATCGTGGTCTTACCGACTCCGAAGCCGCCGGCTACGAGGATCTTGACCGAAGCAGCCAGGTCGGCTGAGGACGCATTGTCAGGCATAGTGGTCTACAGCTTTCGGATTCCATCGAGTACTGCTTGCAGGATGTGCAGGTCGCCGATCCCGGAAATGTCGTTGTAGGAGTCGCTGGCGGCGGGAGCCCGGAAGTTCAGCATTCCCTCGGCGATGAGATCACCGACCAGGATCTTGGTTACCGCCAGAGGCAGATTCAGGTGCGCCGAGACCTCGGCCACCGACTGCGCAGTGCGGCACAACTGAACGATCTCCGCGTACTCCGTCTCGATGTGCTGCAGCCGCGGAGCGGGGGACACGGTCACTACGAGCGTGAGCATGTCGAGATCGTGTCCCGCGCCCATCGTGCGGCCCCGCGTGACGGCATACGGGCGGACCAGGGGACCGGCCGCATTGTCGAACCACGGTTCGCCTATACGTGTCACGGCGATCTACGCTCCCTGCTCGGCCACACCGATACGAGGATCGGCGGACAGGAAGCTACCGACACGCTGCACAGTCAGGTTCATTTCATACGCGACCATACCCAGATTCGCGGTGTCGGCGGCCTGCAATGCGAGACATGCGTTGCTTCCGGCCGCCGTCACGAACAGCACCGCCTTCTCGAGTTCGATGACGGCCTGCCGAACGCCGCCGCCTTGAAAGCGATGTCCCGCGCTGCGTGCGAGCCCGTACAGAGTGGCCGACATGGCGCCGAAGTGCTCGGCGTCCTCACGACTCATGGCGGTGGATCGGCCCAGCAGCAGCCCATCGGTGGAAAGCACGACTGCGTAGCGCACCCCGGCGAGACGATTGACCAGATCGTCGAGAAGCCAGTTCAGATCACCTGAGTTAGAAGTCGTCACCTTCACCTTCCTTCACCTTCCATTTCGTCCCTGGTGGCATCCCCGGTCGGGGATGCCGAATGCCGAGCCTGCTGGGTACCGTACGCGATGGCGGACATCAGATCTCGCGCTTGCTCCGCCGATTGTTGCGGCTGCTGCGCTTCCGCCTCGAGCTGAGTGTCGTGCGCCAGCTCCGGTGCCAGACTGGCCTGCCGACGACGCCGAGGCAGGCTTGGGCGAACCCCACCGCCGTTGTCGGGCAACGGTTGCGGGGTATGGGACTCCGGTTCGACGGCAGGGGTCGGCGGCTGGTGCCACGTGGTTTCCACAGGAGGCTCCGTGTACTCGTTGTGTGGCGCGCCATCGATGTGCTCGAGGTGCGCCCACGCCCGCGGCGGGGCCACCGACTCCGCTGGCTGTTCGGTGGGAGGCGCTGGAGTAGGGGGTGCCAGCGTTGCGACACCCACTGCGGCCGAAACGGATTCGCCGAAATCGGGTTCCGGCATCGCGCTGGTCAACTGAAGCTCGGGCCGACGTCCGGCGAACCGATCTGGCAGATCGCCGGCCACAGGTGTCGCATCGGCGGCGACCACCGAGTTCGGCACCAGCACGATGGCGCGAATGCCGCCGTACTCGGATTCGGTTAGCTGCACACTGATTCCGTGCCGTGCACCCAGCTGTGAAACGATGAACAAGCCGAGGCGTGAAGTCGCCGAGAGCGTATCGACTCCGAAATCCGGTGGATTGCGCAGCATCTCGTTGACGCGGTCGATTTCTTCGACGGACATTCCCATGCCCTGATCGGTGATCTCGATCGCGACTCCCTTGCCGACCACGTTGCCGCTCACTTCGACGCGCGACTGCGGCGGGGAGAACGCCGTCGCGTTGTCGACCAGTTCGGCGAGCAGGTGGATGAGGTCGGCGACCACGTTGCCGACGATGAACACCTGAGGCATGCGGCGGGTGTGCACCCGCGTGTAGTCGAGGCTCTCGCCGACCGCGCTGCGCGCCAGATCGACCAGTGGCACCGGACTCCGCCACTGGCGGCCGGGCTCGCCGCCACCGAGGATGATGAGGTTCTCGGCGTTGCGGCGCTCGCGGGTAGCCAGGTGGTCGAGACGGAAAAACGTCTCCAGCATGGCGGGATCCTCTTGGCTTTGTTCGGCCTCGTCCAGGACCTCGAGTTGCCGGTGCACCACCATCTGGCTGCGGTGGGCGATGTTGAGGAACACCGCGCGCACGCCTTCACGGGTGCGGGCCTCGGCGACCGCGGCGGAAACGGCCGCGGTGTGTGCGCGGTTGAAGGCCTTTGCCACCGCACCGATTTCGTCGTCACCGAAGTCCAGGTGCGCGGCTTTGGGATCGATTTGCTCGCCCGCGCCCAGCTTGCGCATGGTTTCGGGTAGTTCGACCTCTGCCAGGTCCAGTGTTTCCTTGCGTAGGCGCGTGAGTCGCCCGATCAGTCGGTTGGCCAGCCACAGCGACAGCAGGAACGCCACGAGCGCAAGCGCGAGCACAGCGGCACCCGCCCACAGTGAGTTCGCCGCGGTGCGCTTGCCCTCGTCCGCAGCGATCTGGTTCGCATGGTCGTTCAGGCCTTTCCATGCGCCGATCACGCCTTCAGACAGCGGTTCCTGCGCGGTGTTCCACTCGTCGAAGGTCATGGGCGGTGGCGGGACGACGCCGGTTTTGTCTGCCTTCGGCGGATTGATGAGGTAGTCCTCCATCGCGGCCACCTGCTGCCAGTTGGGAGAGGCCAGCGCCGCCCGGATCTTCTCGGCTGCTGGATCGGCGCCCAGGTCGGCGGCGAGCTGCGGAAGTGCGCTCCGGTAGGACCCGACCAGATTTCGATAGTCGTTACGCAGCGGACCGCTGCTGAGCTGTCCCTGTAGTTCGGCGGCGGTGAGCGCGGCGGAACGTGACATTCCCTCCATCGCGTGCAGGATGCGCACGCCATTGATCAGTGCGACGCCGACCTCGGCGCTGGGCGCGTTGGAGGTGATGAGGTTGGTGCCGAGCGCGACCGCATCGAGAATGGTGTTGTAGAGGGCGTACGTGTCCTCGATCGGCATTTTTCCTGCATCGATCGCGCCGCGAATCTGGGGCAGGCGAGCAAGCAAGGTGTCGAATCCACCCGTGTCGGCACCCATGGTGCCCTGCGACGCGCTCTGCAGCCTTGATGAGTAGGGGGCCAGCTCTGCGAACGCGGTGTCGAGCTTGGTCCGTGCTGCGGCGAGCGCGGCCGGATCGCTCTGTTCACCGGACAGATGCCACAGCGACAGCATCCGTTCCTGTTCTACGCCGGCAACCACGTCGCGAGCGTGGCTCATGGCATCGCCGTTCGCTGCCGCCCATTGTTCGGACTGTCGGCCCTCACGTATCAGGTATCCCGCTGTGCCTACACCGACTCCGAGCAACGCCAGGCTTGGAACCAAAGCGATGGCCAGGATCCGGGCCCGGATCCCGAGGCGCACTTTCAACATCGGGGGAATATAACTGGTCGAATTATTTACCCGTACGTCGGCCTCGCTACCCCGATCTTCTCGATTCGGCCGGGCCGCTTGGCGTTTAACGCTATTCGCGCACGCGTCGGTGTGAATTGCAAGGCTAACGAAGCTTGCTATTCGTAGTGCTCCTGGAGACGATGGCGGACGTGGCCGATGGGGACTATCCCGGCGGTGTCCCGTGCGGCTCGCACAGCTGGGGCAATTCGGTGGGGCAATTCCTGATCACGTTTATTGCACTGCGGTTTGTGATGGCACGATCGGACCATGAATCAACTGACCAGCCGGCTCGCGGGGCAGCTCGACTTCGGCGAGGACTCGGCGGCCGGTGCCGTGCTACCCGCTGGGATAGACGGATTCGGAGCGGGTGCCTGGTATTGGGTTCACGGTGATGAGACTCTGAACCAGAGCGAACTCGACAAGGCAGAAGCCGCGCTCGGCGATGTGCGGGCTCTGGTCGCGGCGGCGTTCGTGGCTTTCGCCGCCGAGCTGACCGATCCGCGGTCGACCACGTCGTTGTTTCGAGAGTTTCACGTCGAGGAGATCCCCGAAGAGATGGTGCGCGAGCTGTTCGGCGTGGATGCCCGTGAGGTCGTCACCGACGAGGTCTTCCTCGACCATCTACACCTCGTCGGCATCGCGGTCAGCCCCGCGGCCACGGAACGTGTCCTCGCACTCGACTTTGCAGTCGGCGCAGACAAGCCCACCGACCAACTGCTCGTCGCCGTGTGGGATCGGAACGACACCGTCACCGTTCACCACGAAAGTTGAGCCCGGCGGCCGAGCCATCGTCCCGCCACGCCTGATCGCGACCCTCGTCACTCATCTCCGGTCGCGTCCTCCAGCAGCACCGCGATCGCCTGTCGGTCATACGGCAGGCCGACGCGCATGAGCGCCAGACCCGCGTTGCCGACGTTCGTTCCCCACAACCCCTCGTTCGCCACCAAAGCCGCGAGGAGCTGACGCTGGGGCGCGCCGATGTTCTCGGGTACCGGTGGGTACTGACCAGGAACGAACTCGACCTCGGGGAACGCGGCACGAAGTAACGGTCCCCAGTCGTTGTCGGCCGTGTACGGGGTCGAAAGCTGCACTATCGCAACGGCCGCCGGCAGGATCGCGGCGAAGGACGTTTCCCGTTGCAGGAGCGAATTCAGCAGCGTGAACCTGACGTGCATGGGAAAACTGCTCGGTCGCCGTTCGAACCACCGGTCGACTTCTTCCGGCTGAGTCAGCGCACGGACGAGTTCTTCCGCCGCCTCCCCCGAACGCGGCAGGCACAGGGCGGCACATGCGCGGATCGCGGGATCGGCGTCGGCGAGCCGGCCGCTGACGTCGGCCCCGACGGTGCCGAGAGCGAGAACAGCCGCGGCTCGGTCATCACGCTCCGTGGCGCTGTCCGCGAAGGAACCCAGCGCCGCGGCGACTCGGTGCTGATACGGCGGAGTGGAATTGCCGTTCCACCGCGCCAGCGCGCTCACCGCCCCGGCCTTGTGGGCGAAGGCATCCGATCTCATGAGCTGAAGAAGCCCCTCGAGGACCGGGTCCGCCTGCTGCCGGAGCGCCGGGATGGCGAGAGCCATGAGCGCTTCTGCCACCGGCGACTCCCACGCCTCTTCCGATTCCTCTTCGTCGTCGGACGCAAGGGCCTCGAAGAACTCGCGTTCATCCTCGCCGGAAGGCGGCATGGCGTCGCCTTCGTCCGGACGCAGTTCCCCGATCAGGGCAAGGCTGTCGCCCGCCGCATCGAGGAAGTCCACCAGCGCGGGCAAACGCGCTGACGCGGTCTTCCGGTCCGCGCCGCCGATCCAGAACGAGACGGCTTGTGCAACAGCGGCAACCGCGGGTGCCGTTGCCGGGTAGATGGTGCCCTGATGCAGCACCGCGCCGTACAGATGCTCCATCGCCGTCGAGAACGCCGTCTCGTCGGCACTCACCAACGCCTCCAGGTGAGCCGGCGTGTCCGTCGCCACCGCATAGGCGTGGAAGAGCCGATCCCAGTCGTGGGTCTCGCTCACGCGACGTAGTCCTGTTCATCACGCCGTGCCCGATCGATGTACCCCTCGGCCAGTGCAAGTGCACCGTCGTCGAGCGCGCGACCTGGCACGAAGAACGCCGCCTTCCCCGCCGTGTTCCGAAACACGATGCCGTCCTTGATGCGTACCGCTCCGGAGAACGAATTCCACGGCGCGCGCGATGAGCCGAAACTGCCATCCAACCCCAGCCCGTCCGGAGCTATCCGCACCGTGAGTCGCGATCCGACACGCATGGCGTCATCGACCGCCTTCGCGGCAACGCGACGAAGGATGCCCACGAAGACGACGAGCAGCAGCGCAAGGGCTGCGATCACCCCGAATGCGAAGACCCCGATGGAGCGACCCGACACCGCCAACACGATGCCGACGACCAGCGCGATCGGGAGGGCGATCATGCCCGTGATCCGCAGGCGACGCGACACCGCCGCATCGGCGAACGCCCGCCGGACGGCCGCCCTGTCCGCGGCATCGATCGTGATGCCGTTCTCGAACACGGCCGCCTACCCGCTTCCCTGTATCGCCGGCCCGGTGAGCGCCGCACGAATCCGCTCGAACGCCTGCCGAGTCTCCGACGGTGCGAGGAAGTCATCCAGCGGCGCCCCGCTCGCCTCGAAGTCCGCCTGTTCGAGCAGCGCGATGCCGAGAGCGGCGATCCGCTCCGAGGATCGTTCCTCCAGATGGCCGGCCCACGCCTCCAGCGCGGTGATCGCGCGCAGGAGATCCGGATCCATGTCGCCATCGGACAAGTCGCCCTCGTCGATCTCCACGATCCATGCCCGGAGCTGCTCGGCGGACGCCGTACCTGCTCCGTCGGCAGCCGCGCTGACCGCGCGTGCTCCGGCCTCCGCCAGCTCGGCGGCCGCCGCCGCGGCCACGCCATCCGCGGTGAGGAGCTCCCGCGTGACCGCGATCCCGAACGCGACCTGCGCCTCGACCGTGGCGTGGGTTGCATACTCACGAACGGAGTTCTCGACTTCCTCGTAGCTACTCACGCCGCGTCACCTTTCCAGCCCGGGCGAGGTCGCCGCATCCCGCAGCCCCTGGTCGGGATGTGAGAGAAACCGCTGGGTATCTGACGACGCGTGCTCCTGTCTTCACCGCGGCGATTGTTCCACCAGTTCCCGGAGCCGCGATGATCGACGGCATGGAGAACACCAGCGCCCAACCACGCGACACCGTCCGCGAGTCATATTCGGCCAGATCCCAGGAGTACGTGGATCTCTTGGGCTCCATGACCTCGACGCACCCATCCGATCGAGCCCTGGTGCGCAGCTGGGCCGCCACCCTGACGGGCCCCGTGCTCGACGCTGGGTGTGGTCCGGGGCAGTGGACAGACTTCTTGGCCACCGAGTGCGGACAAGCCGTGAGCGGGATCGACCTGGTTCCTGAGTTCGTTGGACGAGCTCGATTGGAGTACCCCGATCTCACCTTCGAAGTCGGCGGCTTCGAGGCATTGCATGCCGCGACGGGATCACTGGGCGGCGTGCTCTCCTGGTACTCGCTGATCCACCACCGTCCGCAGGAGATCCGGACTCCGCTCGCCGAGTTCGCGCGCGTGATCCGGCCGGGCGGAGGGGTGTTGGTGGGCTTCTTCGAAGGTGCGGCCGTAGGGCCTTTCGACCACGCCGTCACCACTGCCTATCGGTGGCCGGTGGCCGAACTCGGTCAGGAGTTGGTCACGGCCGGCTTCGAGGTGATCGAGACGCATACCCGAACGGGGAGCGGCTACCGGCCTCACGGCGCGATCGCCGCGCGCCGACGGAGCAGCCGGTGAGGGATCGGCCAAGGCCGCGTCCGCCGGACCGACCTCGGGACCCGTCAGTGCGCCGCGTCCGCCTTCTTCCGCTTCGGGATCAGGTGCATGATCAGGACGACGATCGCGCCGACGACGAGTCCGACCAGAGCGGACGCCAGGGTCCCCGCGCTCCAGGACAGCACGCCGCCGAAGCCGCCGTGCACGAGTTCACCGAACCAGTGCTCGAGGTCGTGGAGGCGATCGGCAGGCCAGTGGAAACCCGCCTCGCCGACGTTGACGATCAGGATGTGGCCGCCGACCCACAGCATCGCGGCGATTCCGACCACGGTGAGCACCGCCATCACCTTCGGCATCGCGGCCACGAGGCCGCGGCCGATCCGCTGACTGAACGACGACTTGCGCTGGGCGAGCGCGAGCCCCACGTCATCCATCTTCACGATCAGCGCGACCACGCCGTATACCAGGATGGTGATGAGAACCGCGACGACGATGAGCACCATCAGCCGGGTGAAGAACGGTTCGTCCTCGACCGACGACAGGGAGATCACCATGATCTCGGCGGAGAGGATCAGGTCGGTGCGGATCGCGCCGTTGACCATCGTCTTCTCGTGTTCGGGCCCACCCAGCGCCGCGGTCTCCGCCTCGCCCTCGTGATGACCGCCGGTCAGCGCCTCGTAGACCTTCTCGGCGCCCTCGTAGCAGAGGAACAAGCCTCCGGCGATCAGCAGGTAGGGCAGGGCCTGCGGCAGAAACTGGCTGAGGATCATCGCCACCGGGAGGATGATCAGCAGCTTGTTGCGGATCGAGCCGATCGCGATCTTCCGGATGATGGGCAGTTCGCGCTTGGGAGAGAAGCCGTGCACGTACCGCGGCGTCACGGCGGTGTCGTCGACAACCACGCCCGCCGCCTTGATGCTGGCCTTGCCGGCCGCCGCACCGATGTCGTCGATGGACGCCGCGGCCACTTTCGCGATCGCTGCGACGTCGTCCAACAGGGCGACGAGACCACCAGCCACGGGAACCTCCCAGTTCGGATGTGCAGAGCCGGTCGAACGACACGCGGTCGCGCGTCGACACAGAACGGTACCGAACCGGCGGTCACCGCTGCCCGCCTGACCGCGGACGGGTGCCCGGCCCGGGCGCGCCGGCTCAGTGAGATGTGGATGCGGTCGGGAGTGGGAGCCACACCGGCTCGGTAGGGATCCGTTCCAGCACGCCGCCCGCGAAGACGTCGTACAGCGGAAGCTGCTCTGCGTGCACATAGCCGATGTGGCAGTCACACACGTCCAGCGGGCAGGGGCGCGGCCGCAAGGCATGCCGGAAGGAGCCGTCGTGCAGGTTGCCCAGGACCTCGGGAACGAAATGACAGCGCCTGACGGTGCCTGCCCCGTCGACGGACACCACCGAGTCACCCGTACGGCATGCGCTCCCCCGCGTCCGGTGCGGGTGCCTGCTGAACTCGAAGAGGGGGTCGATCTCAGTCCAATCGGCCGCGTCGGCGTCGATGTACTCGTGTCCCTCGGCGGCGTTGACCCATAGGTACACCGAATCGGGAAGCTCGGCGCGCAGCCGGCGGGCGGCCTCCAGATGCTCGGGCAGTCCGACGACACCCACGCTGAAGCGCACCCCGAGCGTGGTCAGTTCGGCGGTCTTGGTGAGGAACCGGTCGCGGGGCGTCTGACCGGGGTGGTACGTGCACCACAGGGCGACCGTGTCGCGGTCGGCGTCGGCGAGCCAGCCGGTGCGGCAGCTGAGGTTGGTCTGGATCGCCACCCGGCGTACACGAGGCAGCCGGGACAGGTCCACCAGGGCCCGCCGATACCAGGAGCGGACGAGGCCCTCCCCCCACGGTGTGAAGAGGATCGACAGGTCCTCGTCCTGGTCTGCCGCCCACGCGCAGAAGCGCTCCAGTGCGGCCCGGTCGGCCCGCAACTGTTCGCGGGTGTCCCGGCGTTTGGCGAACGGGCAGTACGGGCAGTCGTAGTCGCAGGACGCCAGCGGACCCCGGTACAGGATGGTCAGCACCGTCAGCGGCCTTCGTACTCGGCCATCGCGGCCCGCACCTGCAGCGAGAACAGCTCGGGCCCCAGCGCGTCGGAGTACGCGATGCCCAGCGTGGTCAGCCGCAGCCGGGTGCCGTCGGAGTCGAGCCATCCGCGGTCGGACCACCGGTCCAGCTCGGCGCCGAAATGCTCGTGGGGATCGGCCCCGAATCGGGACCGGTAGTCCGCCAACGGCATTCCCGAGGCCTGCAGCACGGACTGCAGCAGGTGCCGGCGTCGGGCCTCGTCCTCGGTCATCGCGTGGCCCACCACGGCACGGCGGAAGTCGTCGACGGTGCCCGCCACGTAGTCGTCGATGATGGCGCGCACCTCCCGCGCGTCGACCGCGTAGTCGAAGGAGTAGTGCAGTCCTCGGGTGTACGACCGCGCGCCGCAACCGAGTCCGATCATGCCGTCGGTCTGACAGGCGTAGTCGTTCGGGCCGAGATCGGGGGCGTCGGCGCGGCGGAACATGCGCATCGACTCCTGGATGTAGCCCGCCGCGATCAGCCGATCGCGGCCGCGGCGGTAGAGGTCAAGCCGGCGGGCGTCCCATTCCGGATCGGGACCGGCGCCGCGGCGGGCCAGGCCCGTAAGCGGCCGCACGTACAGCGGGTACAGGTACAGCTCCTCCGGACGCCAGGCCAGCGCGGCGTCGAGGGAGGCGGCCCAGGAATCCGTTGTCTGTCCGTCGATTCCGTAGATCAGGTCGATGTTGAGCACCTCGATCGCGGCGTCCCGGATGCGCCCGAGGGCTGCCTCGACGTCCGCGCGCCGTTGCGGCCGGACCGCCGCCCTGGCCTCGGTGTCGTCGAAGCTCTGCACACCGAGGCTGAGCCGGGTGATCCCGCGCTCGGCCAGTACCGCGAGCCGGTCGGACGTGGCCGTCGCCGGGGACGCCTCCACCGACAGGGGGAGCGCCCGTAGGTCGGCCCCCATGCCCTCGGCGATGTCGCACAGCCGGTCCAGTTCCGCCGAGGTCAGGTAGGTGGGGGTCCCGCCGCCGAACGCCGCCGTCGCGAATCGGGCCGAGGGCGCCAGGGCCTCGCGCACCGCCTCGGACTGCCGCTCGAGGGCGTCGAGGTACCGGGTGGTCAGCTCGTCCGGTGCCCCGACCCGGGTGAACAGGTTGCAGAAGCCGCACCGCACCTCGCAGAACGGCACGTGCAGGTACAGCGACAGCGCGTCCTGCGGTTCGCCCGCCCACAGCTCGGTCAGGGCCGGGCGCGGGTGCAGCGGCCGATACGCGGTCTTGTGCGGGTACGCGTACACGTAGTTCTGGTACGGCGGAAGTTAATCCGCCGCAACGGAGTCCGGCGGCACCGGCAGGGGCAGGTCGACGGCGGTCATCTCGGTCCCTCGAGGAAGAAGTGGGCGTAGGGCACGGTCCACACCACGGGGTGGCCCAGCCGGTGCCCGGTGTAGCCGTCCTCGCCGTACGCGGTGCCGTGGTCGGAGCACACGATCGCGAAGCACCGGCGCCGGCTCGACATGGCGGCGAACAGACGCCCGATGTGCCGATCGACGTACTCCAGCGCGGCCGCGTGCGTCTCCCGGGTGTCCCCGGCATCCGCGGTGGCTCCCTCGGCGAAGAACCAGTTCGGTTGGTGCAGGGCCGAGACGTTGACGAACAGGAACAGCCGACGCTCCGCGGGGAGCCGGCCAACCACCCGCGACGCCAGATCCACCTGCGTCTCGAACGATGTCGGCGACGTCACCCCGAGTTCGGGTGACCAGTGCGCCTCGTCGAACAGGCCGGGCAGCACCGACCCCAGTGCACCCCGGCGGTTGAAGAAGCCGACGCCGCCGATGCACACCGTGTGGTAGCCGACGGAGGCTAGGCCCGCAACGAGATTCGACTCCGCGTACACGAACGTGCCGTCCGCGGTCGACTCGCTGCCACCGAACTCGGCCGCGAACAGTCGGGGGTGCGGCCCCTGCGCGACCGGGGTGGGCAGGAACCCGGCGAACATCGCCTGATGCGAGGCGTAGGTGAAGCTGCCGGGCGCATGACGTTCCTCCCACCGGCCACCGGGCAGGTGCTGCGCGAGGTTCGGGATCCGACCGGCCGCCGCGAGCTCGCAGGCCACGTCGTAGCGCAGGGTGTCGAGCGTGATCAGCAGGATGTCGTCGGAGTCGACGACGGTGTTCATGTCCGGCTGTGCCGCAGTCGATTCCGGCTGCGTGCCGACCGTCGTGTCAGGCCGCGACATGATCGGACCACCCTCCGGCGACCGCGGCCAGTTGGGCCGCATAGGTGTCGAGGCCGTCGGCGCGGCCCGGGAGCCCGCTCAGGCCCGGGAGCAGGTCGCCGAACGCATTCACCTCACCGACCGCGGCCCCGCGCCAGTTCGCGGCGGGCAGCAGGTCCACCCCGACACACAGCGTGCGCGGGAAGCAGGCGGCGGCCCGTTCCGCGACGGCCAGCGCGCTCTCCCAGCCGTATCCCGCGGCGTCGAAGCCGGCCCGCGCGGCCTCCAGGTCGCCGCGTTGCCCGCCCAGGTGCAGGTTGGTCATGGGGTGGGCGCTGGTCCGCAGCACCGCGTGGGTCGCCCGCCCGGCGATCACCACGACCCGCAGATCGGCGGCGCGACCCTGCCACGACGGCTTCGGCAACCACGCCTCGATGTGCAGGCATTCGCCTGCCAGCGCGTCGATCAGGGCGCCGACCTCGGCTTCGCCCGTGAGTCGGCGCACGCGCAGCGAGTTGTAGAGACCGTCCTCGGCGATCTCGACGCTGCTGCGCGCCTGCACCCGGCCACCGGAGGCGGTCTCGACGGCAACCACCCCGGCCGCGGACGATCCGTGCGCGGGCTTGACGAAGAACCGCCGCAGCCCGGCCGCCGCGGCCAGCTCGCGCACCTCCGGCCAGTCCCGAGGCGCCGACGCGTCGCCGCCCGAGGTGGGCGAGATCGGCACCGGCACACCATCACCCGCGAGGACGGCGTGGCAGCGTCGCTTGTCGAACAGCACGGCCAGATCGTCCGGATGGGTCAGCCGGCGCCCGCCGCGCAGCGTGCCGACCGCGGCGAGCAGCGACGCATACCACCGCGGGCCGTCGGCGATCCGGGTCGGGTCCCCGGCTCCGCGTAGCAGTGCGTCGACGTCGGGGTCCTCGCCGGGCGAGTCGAGGCGCACCCACTCGTCGGCGTGGAACCGGGTCCCGCGGCCGATGAGCACCTCGCGCCAGGACACCACCCGCGGGGTGGGCATGCCGGAGCGGGTCGCGGCGTCGAGCAGCATCGTGACGCGACGGTTCTCCGGGTTGCCCACGACCGCCAGTCGCGAACGGGTCATTCGCCGACCGCGACCGACCGGTAGATCGTTCCGTCGTACTCGTCTTCCTCGGCATCCTCACCGTCGAGACTCAGGTGCATTCCGGACGGTTCGAGTGCCGCCCGCAGCCGCTCCCGCATGCCGTCGCTCAGGTAGTTGTGGTGCAGGTCGAGCGTTTCGAGGTGGGTGAGCGACTGACCGCCGAGCAGCGCCTCGGCGCCGGCGTCAAGCAGTACCCCCTTGGACAGATCCAGGACGCGCAGCCGCGGAACGATCGGCGCCGTCGCGACGGCGGCCGCGATCTCGTCCTGGTACTCGCTGTTCGAGAGCGCGAGGCGGGTCAAGAGGGGGAGCTTCTCCCCGGAGAGGATTGGGGCGAGGTCCTCGACGCTGGAATCGGCGCCGTATTCCTCTGTGCCCAACCACAATTCCAGATCGGTAAGGGACGGAAGATCCGAATCGGCCACCGCCCGGACCACGTCGGCCGGCAGGCCGCCCGACTCGAACACCAGGCTGCGCAGGTTCTCGTGCCGGACCGGGGTCAGTGCCAGCTGGTTGCCGCCGCGCACCGACAGGTGCTCCAGCCGCGGAAACGCCGTCAGCAAGGCGGTGACGTCCGACTGCACGATCCAGGAGATCTCGCAGTCCTCGACGGTCATGTCTCCGATGAACAGGGCCCGCAACGCGGGGAGATCGCCGGAAGCCGCGACGAGAGCCTCCACCACGTCGGCGGAACTCTCCTCGTATGGATCCGTCCAGCCGCCGACGACGATCGCCTGCACCGTCGACGGATCGACCGCGGCACGGAACTTCTCGAAAGCCTCCGGCCACCCCATGGGCGGTTCGTACGTGGGAACCGAGATTCGCCAGGCGACCGGGCCCTCCTCGGGCATGGTGGGGGCAGTGTCGATGGGGAACTCCAGGACCGGAAGTCCGTGGAACTCTTTCTGCAGCTCGCTGATCACCGGGGGGCTCCTGGTCTCGGGTGGGCTCGGTGGGCACTATGCCCGATTTGGGGCGGTTGCTGACGACCCTACAGACCACCCCGCTCGGGCATTCATCAACGCCTCCGAGGTCGACCCGACGTCGGCGGCGGGCGGGGTCGACCGCCGCTGACCCTGAAACCCGTTGTCGCGCAGACGGGCACCAGCCGCGGTGGCAGCGCGGTCGTCGACATCACGGCCTCGGCGCCAAGACCGGGATCGGGGGTGCTGTCGGAGGTCGACCGTAGGGTCGGCACGACGGGCCGAGTGGCCCGCGAATGAGGAGGAGTGAGCTATGGGGGCCTGCGTATGTCGGGTCCCTGACCCCGGAGCAGCGTGCCTGGATCGTCACGACGCTCGAACGCGCGATCGCTGACAGCGACACATCGGAGCTGCGCGAGTTGTGTGCCGAGAACGGCCCGGAGGATCTGGAGAAGTGGCGGGCGCTGATCCTGCGCAGCGTGGAGAGCCTCGGGGCACTGGGCTGAGCGCGGGCCGGCAGTGAGACGGCCGCTCAGCGTTCCGCGAGTGGTGTGCTGAGTTCGGTGAAGTCGCCGGTGGGGGCCAGATCCCGCAGTAGCCGAAGCAGATCCTCGGGTGGGCTGGTCAGGCGCCGCTGGCCGAGGTCGAGCCAGCCCCCGGTCGAGGTCACCGTGGCGGCGACAGTGCCGTCTGCTCGGGTGAAGGTGTTCCGCATCATGAAGCGGGCGCCGTCGGGCGAGAGGCCCGCCATCTGCAGGGACAGCTCTGCCTGTTCGAGAAGGCGCAGTTCGGAGCGGTAACGGAGCTGGTCGGTTTGGATCACCGGACCGAAGCCGCGCCTCGCGAACTCACCCGCTGAGAACCCGGATCCGGCGAAGTACTGCATCCTGCTGTTCTCCGCGGCCGCCAGGTACGCGGTGGTGCGCATGTGGCCGTTCTGATCCATGTCCGACCATTGGGGTCGGAACGGGATCGCGAAGGTGTGATGTCGCTGCGTGTTTGTATCCGGACCACTCATGGGAACCATGCTCGGCGCCCCGATCCGTGGTGGCTAGTTCAAATTTTGAACCTCGCACGGCGTCGATTCGGGATTAGTCTCCTCGGGTGAGCGGATACGGCCAGTTCTGCGCGGTCGCGCGTGCCCTGGAGGTGGTGGGCGAGCGGTGGACCCTGCTGATCGTGCGCGAGCTACTGCTCGGTGCTGCATCCTTCGGCGACATCCGCCGAGGCCTGCCTCGGATCCCGAAGGCCACGCTGTCAGCACGGCTGCGCGGACTCCGGGCCGCCGGGATCGTCGACGCCGACTACCGGCTCACCGATACCGGGTTGGCGCTGGCGCCGGTGGTGCGGGAACTGGCACGGTGGGCGGTCGCCACCGACAGCGTTGCCCTGTCCGAGGACGACCTGGATACGGCGGCGCTGACGTGGGACATGCAGCGGCGTGTCGATACCGACGCCCTACCCGAGCGGCCGCTCGTGCTCGCGCTGGAGTTCACCGACAGGCCGGCTGCCGACCGCCGCTTCTGGCTGCACCTGTCGCGAGGGAGCATCAATCTGTGCCGCGACGACACCGGGGCCCCGGTCGATGTCTGGCTCACCGCACCGACCGGCGTGCTGACCAGGTGGTGGCTCGGCGAATTGGCCTGGACCGAAGTTCTCGGCCACCCGGAAGTGCGGGTACACGGCGACCGGACGCTCCAACGCGAGATGCCGCGCTGGTTCAAGCGCTACCTGTTCAGACCGGAAAATCTGAGCGGACCCGAGAACACGGTTCACGAGCCCTCGGGATAGCGCCATATGACCGCTCGGTATTCACTCGATCCCGGTCTGGGTAGGACGGGAAATCGCGCGGAATCCAGCGATCGAACTGGCCCGTACGCGTGGTGATCGATACGTTTGATCCTTCAGCGAAGGCAATTGCCCGTGGCCGATGAAGAGGATCGAACGTGACCAAGCGAATACTCCACGTCGTCACCAACGTCGCACACTATGCCGATCCATCCGAGCCGACCGGTCTGTGGCTGTCGGAGCTCACCCATGCCCACGAGATCTTCGCGGCGAAGGGGTACGAGCAGCGCATCATCAGCCCGAAGGGTGGACTCTCGCCGCTGGAGCCTCGCTCCCTCAAATGGCCGAATGTCGATGCGACGGCCAAGGCGTGGTTGGCGGACGACGCCCGCAAGGATCTGCTGTCGAACACGGCCAGGCCTGACGAGGTCGATCCGGCGGACTTCGATGCGATCTACTTCACCGGCGGGCACGCAGTGATGTGGGATTTCCCCGATGACGAAGGGCTGCAGCGGATCACGCGCGACATCTACGAGCGCGGCGGGATCGTCTCGTCTGTCTGCCACGGCTATTGCGGCCTGCTGAACACCGAGCTGTCCGACGGCACGCTGCTGGTTGCAGGGCGTCGGCTCACCGGCTTTTCCTGGCGGGAGGAAGTGCTGGCCAGGGTCGCCGACAAGGTGCCCTACAACGTCGAGGAGGACATGAAGCGGCGCGGGGCGCTCTACGAGAAGGCCCTGCTGCCGTTCACTTCGAAGGTCGTTGTCGATGGCCGACTGGTGACCGGCCAGAATCCGCAGTCGGCCAAAGCGACGGCCGAGCGGGTGGCCGACCTGCTCTGACGCCAGGCCTTGCTCGGGAAGGATCGCAGAGCACCGGTCCCGACCCTTCCCGACACTGAACGTCAGGCGTTCGCGGCCGCGTTGTTCAGCTGCTCGAGGGTGCCCGTCGCCTCGAGGTATTCCTGCACCCAGCGCTCGATGACGGCCGAGGTCTTCTCCACCTTGGTGAACTGGCCGACGACCTGACCGACGGGGTTGAACGCGACGTCGACGGTCTCGTCCGGGTACTTGTGGGTGGCGGCGACCGCCATCCCGGACACCATGTACTGGAGCGGCATGCCGAGCGGTTCGGGGTTGCCCTCCTGCTCCCACGCCTCGGTCCAGTCATTACGCAGCATCCGGCACGGCTTGCCGGTGAACGAGCGGCTGCGCACGGTGTCGCGACTGCTGGCATTCGCGTACGCGGCCTGCTGGACGGGTGTGTTCTCGGCCTCCTCGACCATCAGCCACTGCGAGCCGGACCAGGCGCCCTGGGCGCCCATCGCCAGCGCGGCGGCGATCTGCTGTCCGCTGCCGATGCCGCCTGCGGCGAGCACCGGGACCGGTGCGACCTCCTTGACGACCTGCGGCCACAGGACGATCGAGCCGACCTCGCCGCAGTGCCCGCCGCCCTCGCCGCCCTGCGCGATGATGATGTCCACGCCGGCGTCGGCGTGCTTACGGGCTTGGTAGGGCGAGCCGCACAGTGCGGCGACCTTGCGGCCTGCGTCGTGGATGTGCTTGATCATGTCCGCCGGAGGCGTGCCGAGCGCGTTCGCGATGAGCGTCACCTTCGGGTGCTGCAATGCGACCTCCACCTGCGGGGTGGCGGTGGCCTCCGTCCAGCCGAGAAGCTGCAACGCGTTCTCGTTGCCGTCGTCGGGCAGGGGCACGCCGTGGTCGGTGAGGATCTTGCGTCCGAAATCGAGGGTTTCCTTCGGCACCATCGACTGCAGCATCTTCGTCAGCTCGTCCGCCGACAGGTTCGAGTCCATGCCCTCGTACTTGTTCGGGATGACGATGTCGACCCCGTACGGATGGTCGCCGATGTGCTCATCGATCCAGTTCAGCTCGATTTCCAGCTCCTCGGGAGTGAACCCGACCGCGCCGAGGACGCCGAAGCCGCCTGCCTTGCTGACGGCAACCACGACGTCGCGGCAGTGGGTGAACGCGAAGATGGGGAACTCGATGCCGAGTTCGTCGCACAGGGGTGTGTGCACGGGTACTCCTTCGTTGAGGTGAACGCGTCTTCTGTAACGCGTTTCACCATAGGTCGAGGGCGTTTCCGGAGTGTGGCTGTTGGCGAATCGACCTTCGATCGGTCGTCAGCCGGCCGCCCCGGTTTCGGCCAATCCGGTCAGGGCCTGCGGCAAGGGACCAAGGTGCAGCACGCCGAGGCGTTGGGTGGCGCGGGTGAGTGCGACGTAGAGTTCGGCCGCCCCGCGCGGCCCGTCGGCGAGGATCCGTTCCGGTTCCACGACCAGGACCGCGTCGAACTCCAGGCCCTTCGTCTCCGACGCGGGAACCGTGCCCGGCACCCCGGGCGGCCCGATCACGACGCTGGTGCCTTCGCGCCCGGCCTCGTCCCGGACGAACTCCTCGATGGCCATCGCGAGTTCGTCCTCGGTGACCAGCCGGGACCATGGCCGGACGCCGCACGCGCGGACCGACTCCGGTGGCCGGACCCCGGGCGCGAACTCGGCGAGCAGCGCGCCGGCGACACCCATGATCTCCGCCGGCGTGCGGTAGTTCACCGACAGCGACCGGTAGGCCCAGCGGCCGGGCACGTACGGTTCGAACAGCGTGTCCCAGGAGGTCGCTCCGGCCGCCGACCGGCGCTGGGCGAGATCGCCCACCACCGTGAAGGACCGGTCCGGGCAGCGCCGCATCAGCACCCGCCAGTCCATCTCGGACAGTTCCTGCGCCTCGTCGACCACGACGTGCCGGTAGGTCCAGTCCCGGTCCGCCGCGGCGCGCTCGGCGAGTTCCCTGGTGTCCCGCTCGAGGAAGCGATCGGCAAGGTCCTCCGCGTAGAGCAGATCCGTTGCGAACAAGTGGTCGTCGTCGTCCATGTGGTCCTCGCGGCCGACCATGAGGTCGAGCACGCCGGCCGCGTACGCCGCCTCGGCCTCGGCGGCGGCCTTCCGCTCCCGCTCCGCGGTCTGCTCGGCCGCCGGGTCCGGGCCGAGCAGGTCGACCAGTTCGTCGAGCAGCGGCAGGTCCGACACCGTCCAGGCATCGCCGTCGGCACGCAGCAGGGCGTCGGCGCCCGCCGCGCGCAGGCGTTCGGGGGACGTGTACAGCTGTGCCAGAAGTGTTTCCGGCGTCAGGATCGGCCACAGTTCGTCGAGCGCGGCGACGAACGCGTCGTTGTCGGCGAGCTCGGCGACCAGGTCCGCCCGCAACTCCTCCCAGGCCTGCCCGTCCTTCCTGGTCAGCCAGCCCCGGCCGATCCGGGCCATCGCCCGTTCGGTGAGCACGTAGGTCACGATCTCGCGGAACACCGCGCGAGCCTCGTTGTGCGGCAGCCCGCTCGCGCGCGCCTCCTCCCTGGCCCATTCCGCGGTCTCGGCGTCGATCCGCACCGCGACATCCGACAGCTCGATCGGCAGCGGATCCCCTGGCAGTCGCTGCCGATCGGCGATCGCCGCCGCGAGCACGTCCAGGACCTTCAGCGAACCCTTGAGCCGCGCGGCTTCCGGGGCGTCCTCGGCGGTGACGCGGAGACCGGGCACGAGATCGCCTGCGGTCATGAACACCACGTCGGACTCGCCCAGCGACGGAAGAACGCGGCCGATGTGGTTCAGGAACGCCGGGTTGGGCCCGACCACGAGCACCCCGTGGCGCTCCATCCGCTCCCGCTGCGTGTAGAGCAGGTACGCGACACGGTGCAGCGCCACCACGGTCTTCCCGGTGCCGGGGCCGCCCTCGATCACCAGCACCCCGGGGTGGTCGAGCCGGATGATCTGGTCCTGTTCGGCCTGGATCGTCGCCACGATGTCGCGCATCCCCTCGCCGCGCGGCGCGTTGACCGCCGCGAGCAGGGCGGAGTCTCCCCTGCCGTCATCGTCGGCACCGTCCGGGCGGCCGAGCGCCTCGTCGGTGAAATCGACCACCTGGCGCCCCCGGGCGTGGAACTGGCGGCGCCTGCGCATGTTCTCCGGGCTGGCGGCGGTGGCGACGTAGAACGCGCGCGACGCGGGTGCCCGCCAATCGAGCAGCAGCGGTTCGTAGTCGTTCGCCTCGTCGAAGATGCCGATCCGGCCGACGTACGAATGTTCGCCCGAAAGGGTGTCCAACCGACCGAAACACAGCCCGTTGTCGGCCACGTCCAGCCGATTCACCTCCCGCGCCAGCGCGCGCACCTCGGCATCTCGGTCCACGAGGGTCCCGCCGTTCTCGGCGTCGATGGGGCCCCGCAACGCCGCGCCGTATCGACCCTTCACCCGCGCGCGCTCGGCGTCGAGCCGCGCGTAGAGCCCGGCCACGTGGTTCCGCTCGGACCGCAACTCGTCTTCGTGTCCCTGAGTCGACATGTGCCCCCATTTCCGCAGGTTCTGGCTTCGGCCAGCGATTCTGCGGCACCACCGGGGTCTTGCCGCAAGCCCCCCGGTGCGCTATAAGTTGAAAGTGGAAAGGAGCAGGTACTCCTTTCCATTCTTTGTTTGGCCGCACTTCCTTCCCGCGAAGCGGCGTGGTGTCGTCCGCCCCCTCCTGGTCGTGAACGCGCGCCGAACGGCGGCCGGAGCATGCGCGGGGACGGCGAAAGTTTCGTTGTGTAACGGAATCACCTTCGCGGCCGACAGTTCCGATGTACTGCAAACGAACAGGGAGGGAAGCACATGGGTTCGGCTGTCGATGCTCTGGAATGGATCCGCGAGGGGTACCTGGCCGGTGATCCGCTGCGATCTGCTCTCTTCGTCGGGGCGTCGTTCATCACGATGCCGTTGCAGCTGATCGCGACGATGCTGGGCCGTCCCTTCTAGCCCACTGTCAGCACCAATTTCAGAAGGCCGCCCCTCCCATAGTGGGAGGGGCGGCTTTTTGAATGCAGCACGGCAGTCCAGCCTGCCCGCACGCCAGGGTCAGGCGCGCGGTTCGCGTCCGAGGTAGCGCAGCAGCTCTGCGACCGCGGAATCGCCCGAGTCCCCCTCGACCACCGCGGCATACGCGCCCCACTGGCGCAGCGGCTCCACGATCTCCGCCTCGATCCCACTGCCCGGCGCCGGATGTGCGGTGCGTGCCGCGGTGAGCAGGTGGCCTGCGAGTTCATCGGTCAGCGGCGACGGCTGGCCGGTCGCGATCGCGATATCCCACGCGTGGACGGCGGCGTCCAGCGCGGCCATCACCGCGGCGACCGGGGTCGCGAGCGCGCCGTGCGGAAGCGGGGTCGGAACGGACTCGGTGTCGTCGGCGACGGTCGCCCACGCGGCGGCGGTCTGCTCGATCGCCTCGCGCACCAATGCCGCGGCCGAGCCGTCGATGGCACCGGAGGGATCGAAGGGGTTGTAGGCGGGCCCGACCCCGACGCCGAGGGCCTGGGCGAAGGCGAGCTGGTCGCCTGCCGCGTGCTGGATCACCTGCGCGACACTCCATTCCGAGCACGGGGTCGGCAGCTGCCACTGCTGGTCGCCGACCCCCGCGACGACGCCCTCCAGCGCGGCGTAGGAGGTCGAGAGCACGTCGCGCCACACGGGGCGCAGGGTCGCGGTGGCGTCGGCGGCGGTGGTGAGGTTCATGGTGAGCCTTTCGTCGTGCTTCCTGGTGGTGACCTGAGCCTATGGGGCCATTAGGCTGGATTCGTTCCTAATAATTTCGGAGGTGAATGTGGCGCCCACCACAACACGCGTCCTGCGGCTGCTCTCGCTGCTGCAGGACCGCGCGCACACCGGCAGGGAGCTGGCCGAACGGCTCGACATCACCGACCGCACCCTGCGCAACGACATCCAGCGACTGCGCGAACTCGGCTACCCGGTTCACGCCGAACGCGGCGCCATCGGCGGTTACCGCCTCGGCCGCGGCTCGACGATGCCGCCGCTGCTGCTCGATGACCACGAGGCGGTGGCGGTCGCCGTCGCGATCGACCTCGCCGCGGACGGTTCGACCGGCATCGCCGACATCACCGAGAGCGTCACGCGGGCCATGGTGAAACTGGAACAGATCCTGCCGAAACGGTTGCAGCGTAAGGTGACAGCACTGCGCAGCGCCACCGCGATCGGGCCGGCGACCACCGGCTCGCGTGAACCGGACGCACCGGTGCCCGCGGAGGTGCTCACCGCCCTCGCGGGTGCGATCCGAGACACGACCGCGGTGTCCATCGAGATCGAGAGCGGCACCACAGAAGTCGAGCCGTACCGCCTGATCAACTGGCAGCGACGCTGGTATCTGGTCGCCTATGACATCGAAATCCACTCCTGGCGGGCGATTCCCGTCGCGCAAGTGCACCGGGCGACCGCGGGGAGCCGCCGGTTCGGGCCCCGCGCACTGCCCGACGAGGACCTGGTCGCGTTCGTCATGCGCCACATCGCAACCACCGGCTGGAAGGTGCATGCCCGCGTCACCGTGCTCGCGCCCGCCGAAACGGTGATCGCCCGTATCAATCCCGCCGTCGGTGTCGTGGAGGCCGTCGACGCGGACAGTTGCGTCCTACTGACCGGCGCGGACGCTCTGGAGACCATCGCGATCTACCTCAGCATGCTGATGATGGACTTCCGCGTCGACGGCCCGCCGGAATTGGTCGCGCATCTGCGTACGCTGGCGCGGCGGTATTCCGCCTCGGTGGAATCCGCACCGTAATCGGGCGGCTCGAGTGACGATTCGGGAGGGCCGGGACAGACGGCAGACTCTCCATATCCTGCACGGGTATTCGACCAAACGCGCACCCTCGTAGAATCGGGTGCAGGCCGGGGCATCCGATTCCGATTCTCTTGGTACGTATGGAGGGCCGCGTCGTTCTCGCGAGCTCCCGAGCGGGATCTTTTGTGTGGGGGTGGGTAGCAATGCAGGCTGGTCAGCTTCACCGTCGCCTGGCCGAGGCGATGCATTCCGTCACGGATGTGCACGAGCCACAACGGGCGGCCCGACCGGCGGGATCGCTTCTCGGCGGGGGTCGCTACCGTCTACTCCGGCGCTGCGGGGTGACCACCGGTCTCGAATTCTGGCATGCGATGGATCGAGCCCTGGACCGCGAGGTCGCGCTGACCATCATCGATGGCGGTGCTACACAACACGGCCGCTCGTCCGGCAACGAGGTCTTCGCGCGGACGACGGCGCTGTGCCAGGTTCACTCCCCCGCTGTCGCTCACATACTCGACATGGTCGACGGGGATTCGTTCAGCGCGGTGGTCGCCGAGTGGGTACCCAGCGTGTCATTGGAGGAGGCGGCGTCCGGCTCGCCGTCGATCCTGGGTGTCGCCCGCGCCGTCGTCGAGCTTGCCGACGCGATGCAGAAGGTCCACGAGTCCGATGCGGTACTCGCGATCGGAGACACCCCGCGGGTGCGGGTGCGGGTGAGTCTGGGCGGCACGGCCTATGTCGCGTTTCCGGGGACGCCCGCGTGCAGCGACCACGATGGCGACCTTCGAGGCCTTCGCCACGCGATCCGAACCCTGGCCCCGGGAGTCGCGAGTCCCGACCTCCCGCTGGCCGGTGGGACGACCGCGGGTGCGATGGCCACCGCGCTGCGGAGGATTGTGGATCAGCCGCCACCTCCGGAGGCACCTGCGCCTGCGCCTGCACCGATCTCCGAGGAGCAGTCTGCGGCGCGGTGGGACCCGAGACAGCTGGGCCCGATTGCGCTGACAGGCATTGCCGCGCTCGCCGTAGCGATGTTCGGCGCGATCGGATGGCTCATCGGTACTTCCTTGGCCGATCCGCCCGTGTCCGAGGCCGTTGCCACCTCTGGTGAACCCGCCGGTGACGATGTGGCCCCGCCGCCGCGGCCACTGGTTCCCGTCGCTCCGGGTGGATCGGCTGTGTACTCGCCCCAGCAGTACCCGGACAATGCGCTGGCGAGTGGCCTGGCCATCGACGGGAAGCTGGAGACGGCCTGGTCGACGGACACGTACATGCAGCAGTTTCCACAGTTCAAGAACGGTGTCGGGTTGACCGTGGCGCTTCCCCCGGATACCACCCTGAGGGGGGTGTGGATCGCATCGCCCTCCGCGGGTGCCCGCATCGAGATACGAACCGTGCCTCCGGTGGGCGGCGTCCTCGAGGAGACCGCGGTCTTGGGTGCCGCGACCCTGCAATCGGGGGTGACACCCATCGCCCTCGCCGACTCGGCGCCGCACTCCGGGTTGACGGTCTGGATCTCAGCTCAGGCCGGAAGCGAGGGAAGCTACCGGACCGAGCTGTCGGAGATCGGGTTCCTGAACTGACGGCTCGCGGGCATCCGCGTGGTTCACATCGACAGGGGAGGTCGTTCCCCGGAGGGCTGATCGATGACCGGCGCCGTTGTGTTCATCGGTTCGCCGAACCAGCAGGAGAGCGCTTCCCGTAGTGCGCGTGCGGCGGTGCCGGCGGGTTCATCGATGTCTGCGGCCCAGGCGATATGGCCGTCCGGGCGGATCAGCATGGCGTCGGCCGGTCGATCGTCGGTCTCGGCCGCGCGGATGTCGACGCGGTGCTCCCATTCCCGTGCGACCTCGCGGAGCTCCGTGCGATCGGCGAGGTCGAGGAGGATCGGCCGAGCGGGGTGCATGAGCTCCGCGACACTGGTGACGCCCCGATCGGTGTGCAGGGTGAGGTCGGGGGCAAAGGTGCCGGTCAGGGAATGGTGCCCGGAGCCAGGCATCGGATAGCGAATGTCGTTGTGGCCGACCAGAGATCCCATGCGGCGCAGCGCCGGCTCGTCGACGACCAGTTCCTGGAAGAGTTGCCGAAGTGCCTCGGAGGCAGGGTCGTGTCCGCGGCGTAGCGCCACCTGGGCTCGGGTCTGAAGCTGGGCACGACCACCCGCGTAGTGACGCTCGTCGTGATACGTGTCGAGCAGCCCGGCCGGTGCCCAGCCGTGGATGTCGGCGCCGAGCTTCCAGGCAAGGTTGACCGTGTCGAGCATGCCGACATTGAGCGCCGTGCCCGTGGCGGGGAACAGGTGGGCCGCGTCGCCCGCGAGCAGGATCCGTCCCGCGCGATACCGCTCCGCCTGGCGATCTGTGAAGGTGTAGCGCGACAACCGAATCGGTTCTCCCAAGGGAAGATCCGCGCCGAGCACGCGACGGACACTGTCGCCGAGCTCAGCCAGGGTCAGCGGTTCATCATCGTCGTACTCGGTGGACTCCCCCTCGGTGGTCTGGAAGGACAGAACGCCTGAGCCGGCCGCGAACGCGAACACGCCGCGGTCGGTCCGGGTGAAACCCGCATGGATCCTGCCCAGTCCGGGGACGTCGATGTCGCCGTTGTCGAGCACGGTCACCGAATCGTGCACGGTGACCTGAGCGAGCCTGTTGACCTCTGGATAGGTGGTGCCGGGGAACGGGATACCGGCCATGTCGCGGATCCGGCTGCGTCCGCCGTCGCAGCCGACCAGGTATCGGGCGGTCACCCGGTACGGCCCGTCCGGCCCGCGCACGTCCGCGGTCACGGTGGCGTCATCCTGACTCACACCGACCACCTCGTGCCCGCGGCGGATGTCGGCGTCGAGTTCGCGCGCGCGGTCGTCGAGTAGGCGCTCGATCTCCGCCTGTGGGATCGGCAACGCCCGCATCGGCGGATCCACCATGTGCGTGAAGTCCAAATGCAGACCGCCGAAAGGGAATCGGGGAGCAATGTTGGGATCGCTGCTGGCTGCTTCGAACCGGTCTCGCAGGCCCCGGTAGCGAAGCAGGTCCAGGATCCGCCCGCCGAGGCCGCTGGCCTTCGGGATGTCCCGAAGCTGCGGCTGCCGCTCCAGCACCAGCGGCCGGACGCCCGCCAGGCGCAGTTCACCGGCCAGCATCAGGCCGGCCGGGCCCGCGCCCACGATGATCACGTCGGTGTCGACCACGCGCCCGCTCCCCTCGGCGTCCTTCTTCGCATCCCCGCTCGATCCGGTCGTCGGCAACACACGCATCTTCGCTACTCCCATTTCCGCAGAATCTGGCTCAGGCCAGCGATTCTGCGGCACCACCCGGGCCTTGCCGCAAGCCCCCGGGTGCGCTATACATTGAAATGGGAAAGGAGTAGATGCCCTTTTCCATCTCCGTGAATACGGACAATCTCCTCGTTGATCAATGGTGGTCTTGCTGTCGTATGAGGACTCTTCAATCGAGGTAGCCGGTCTCCGGGTCGATCGAGCCGACAAAGCCTCGGATCGATTCCCGGTGCTGCTGGATGGTCAGCAGGGGCGGCTCGGCCGCCGGATCGCCCGCGATGTACATGGTCGAACTGAATCCGTACCCGTCGTTCGGTCCGGATTCCCATGTGTAGTCGTACTCGGTGCGTGACCGCAGTTCGACCGTGAAGACTTCTCCGCCGACGATCAGTGTGAACGGTCCGTCTTCCGGGCACGGCTGGTAGTCATCCGTCCAATCCCCTGCGTTCATGAAACGAAACTCTCGCATGGAAATGAGCAGCTTCGCGGAGGCATCGAGCTCGGGGTGGGCCAGAAATGGGCGGAGTTGCGTCTGCGAGCATGGTCGGATGGAGCATCCGTCGGCTGAAGAAGCACTCGCCACCCTTCTCGGTGAGAGTGCTGTTCCACTCCTTAAGGAGTACGGATTCCGGAAGCGAAAGCTGACGTTCACGCGGGAGCGGGATGGCCTGGTCGACGTCATCAACCTGCAGCGATCGGCGGGCAACAGCCACGAGGCGATCCGGTTCTACGTCAACTGTGGTGTCTATTCGGCGGAGTTCGACAGGGTGATCGGACGGACACCACAGCAACGCCCGGCCGAGGTCGACTGCCAGTACCGGCGCCGGATCGAGGACATTGCGACCGGGATCGGGCCACATGTGACCGTGCACGCCGACACCGACGTTCCGGCAGTCGCCGAACAGCTGCGTGCTGCACTCACCAGTGCGTTGGCGGTGATGGGTCAGCTGGGTGGCCCCGACGATGTCGCCCATTCCGTGGGGTCGGACATCGACTTCGACGTTCTCCGCTACCGACTGGCGACGGGTGACGAGTCCGGCGCGCGCGAGCAGTATCTGAGTGCCCTCTCCCGCTTTGGTGCCGAGGACCGTTGGCCGCGTCTCGAGGAGCAGTTCCGGAGAGCGGCGGACTCCTACGGCGTTGCCGTCATCGACCGTGGGCGAGGGTAGGGATCGGTCGCGGCCCGGCCGGATCGAACGATCCTGGGCCGGGCCGGGATTCGCAGGCGCGCCTGCGGAACCGGAAGCGTTCATCCGGCCAGGGCATGCTCCCGCAGTGATCCGGTGGGCCAATGCCGGTGCTCGGCGTCGATGACGAAGACGTGGGTGTGCCGGTAGAGGCGATCGCCAACGCGGTCGGCGTCGACCAGACGGGCGGGGTCGATGGACCCGGCCTCGTGCAGGTGAGTGATCTCCGCCGGGTCGTGGCGCGGCCACATCCGCACTGCCACAGCGATTCCGATGGTCGCGATCACGGCCAGCACCGCCCAGGTGGTGGTGAGACCGGTGGTGGTCAGCCACCCGGCGATCGGGTAGGTGACCAGCCAGGCCAGGTGCGACAGCGAGAACTGGGCTGCGAAGAGTGCCGGTCGGTCGGCGGGTTGCGACGAGCGCCGCAGAACCTGGCCGGTGGGGGTGAGCACCGCCGCCGTGCCAGCGCCGACCACGGCCCACACCCCGATCGCGGCGACCCAGCGCCAGTCACCTCCGTCCGCGGCGGACAGGGCGACCGCCGAGCCGAGACCGGCGATCAGGACCGCGCCGCCCGCCAACATCACCGGCCGGGCGCCGAGCCGGTCGAGGACCCTGGGTACAGACAGTGCGACGAACATCGTGCCGAACCCGTTGGCGGCCAGCAGCAGTGCCACTCCGGACTGGGTACCGCCGAGCGTGTCGCGGACGTAATTGACTGTGTTGACCATGATCACCGAACCCGCAGCAGCGACGACCAGGTTCAGGCCGAGCAGTCCGCGCAGCCGCGGCGTGGCGACGAAGATTCGCATGCCCACCGCGATCCGATCCCGGAACGTGCCTTCCGCGGTGGCGCCGGCGTCGGGTATGCGGGTCGCGATCACCAGGACGGCAGAGACCGCGAATCCGATGGCGGTGCCGACGAACAGCCAATGGAAGCTGACCAGGGTCAGCGCCACCGCCGCCAGCATCGGGCTCAGCAGTGTCTCCATCGTCGCGGCGAGCTGCGCGGCCGACAGCGCCCTGCTGTACTCGCGCTCATCGGGGAGAATGTCGGGGATGATCGCCTGATAGGTGGGGGTATACGCGGCCGAGGCGGTCTGCAGCACCGCGATCAGCACGTAGATCTGCCAGATCTGATCGATGAACGGCAGCGTCAGCACCATCGCGGCGCGGATGACGTTGAGCCCGACCAGGAAAAGGCGGCGGGGGAACCGGTCGGCGTAGGCGGCGACGATCGGGGCGACCGTGACGTAGACGATCATCTTGATCGTCAGCGCGGTACCGAGCACAGCGGCCGCATCGGAGCCGGCCAGTTCATAGGCGAGCAGTCCCAGTGCGACGGTGGTCAATCCGGTGCCGAACAGGGCCGACACCTGGGCGGTGAACAGTCGCAGGTAGTCGCGGTGGGCGAACAGCGAGGTGATGGTCGGTTCTTGCATTGCGGGTGCTTCCTTCGAAGGCGTGGAGATGGTACGGGTGGGCCACGGGATCGCGGACAGTGGCAGTCGCACATGGGATTTCCTTCGGTCGTGGTGGCGTCAGTGCTGGTGAGCGGTGACGGTGAACGCAGCGGTGCGGACGGCGCCGTCGTGCTTGAAGTCGAGGAAGAGTCGGTAGGTTCCGGCGCCGGGCACAGCGGTGTGGAAGGTGATCGCCGGGCCGGGAGCCGTGACTCCATCGCCGGGTTCGCCGTCCGGGTGGACATGGACGTAGGCCAGGTCGCCGGCGCGGAGCACCACCAGGTGGCCGAAGGCGGCCAGGTAGGGCTGCAGGTCGGAGACGGGCCGGCCGTCCTTGCGCACGGTCAGGGTCAGCAGATCGCCGTTACCGGTCACGAGGTCTCCGTCGAGAGTCACCTCGTAGCCGTCGACGACGGCGGTGCGGTTCTGGCTCGGCGTCGGCTGCGGGTCGTAGGTGCCCGCGACGGCGAGATCGGCACCGAGGGTGATCGTCTTGTCGAGGAGCGTGGGTGAGACGTCGGTGAACACGCGGTAGGCGCCGGCATGGGGCAGGTTCAGCCGAACCGACCAGGTGCCGTCCGCCGCGAGCTCGGGGTGCACGTGCCAGAACCCGGTCAGTTCGCGCTGTACCACGATGAGGTGCAGGTTGCGGTCGTGGATCGGCGTGTAGTCGGTGACCGGTCGCCCGTCCGGGCCGAGGATGCGGAATCGGAAGTCGATCTCGCCGGGGGCGGCGATGGTCTCGGCGAGATCCAGCGTGTATCCATCCTGGGTGATCTGGAGACCGCCCGGTGCGCTCGCGCCGTGAGCGTGGTCGCCGGCCGGGGCCTGGTGTGTGTGAGCGGCGTGGTCGTGACCGGCGTGCGCGGTGGCCACCGAATGGCCGTGGTGGTGGGCGGCGTGATCGGCGTGGGCAGCAGCGTGGTCGCCGTGCGTGTTGGTGCTCATGTCTCGGCCTCTCGTCGTGTCGGTGTTTCCGACACTGAAGATAGTACCCCTGGGGGGTATGCGCCAGACGGGCGACATGTGGCGTGAGTCACACGGCGTTCCGCTCCGCCCCCGGTGGGGCGGAACGGAGTGCTCGAGAAATGCGGGAGGGTATGGGGCTCTCCCGCCTGGTGTCACCAGCGACGATCTCCACCCGGGTTCGGGTGGCCGCCCATGGAGGCGGTGATCACTGCCACCGGTGTTCGTGACGCGTACAGGTTGGCCCGTTCCTGCGGGGTCAGGTTGCGCTGTCCCCACGCCCGGTTCGCCGCGCGGCAGATCGCACGCAGCGCCGCGGACTCACGAGCGGTCGAAATATGTTGCGTAATAACAAAAGCCATGGTTCTCTCCTGTCGGAGGAGCCGACCCGAGGCGAAGGCGATGCTCAGCGGCCTGATCGACGCCTCGCCGGAACTCGGTCGAGGCCGTCGATGTGCACACGACGGCGAAGCCGAGCAGGGTTACCGAGACGTCAGGCCGCAGAATGCGAATGCTGCGCCGGGGCCGGTTCGGAACGAAATGAAAGTCGTAGACGGATACGGACTATCGCTGATACTCACTAGGTTCCTCACCTCCTCGCGGACAGGACGCACGCGGGCGTCGATTCGCAGCACGGGGAGAGCGCCGGGACGACTACTGTCCCGATCGGGCACCCCTCTCGTCAGAGCTTCGGCACTGCATGACGTGTCCCGATTCGTTCGAGAAGCCACTTTGGATAGACCCTTAATCCGGGAATACCTGTCCTAACCTTGGGCGTCTGTCGACGTCGTCAGATCAGTGGCCTGTGTTCATGCAGGAGCCTCGCCTAGCGAGGTGCTTTTACGCCGCCCATGATGCCGACACCCACGACATATGTCAAACCGCAAGGGCGATGGCATATCAAGATCATCCCGTTGATGGAAGAGATTGCTGCGAACTATGTTTCGCCGAAGATTCATCGAATCATGCAGTTGGCCAATAATTCTGGCAGAAATCTGGCAACGGCAAGATCGATGATCCACCGCAGGTGGGTTGACATCTCCCCGCCGCAGTGATTGATTGTCGGCGCAGCACCTCGTTAGGTGAGGCGTCTGCACGAACACAGGCCACTGATCTCACGACGTCGAGAGACGCCCAAGGTCAGGACAGGTCTCCCCGGCTTAAGGGGTGACCCAAAGTGGCTTCCCGCAGTGGTGTGGGACACGTCGTGCAGTGCCAAAACTCGTACGTGGGGGTGTCGAATTCGACAGGGCGGCTCGTCAGTGTCGGTATTCACACGCGGTCGCGTCGCGACCTCGATCCTTTCCTCCTGTGCTGTGGACACTCCACCGCGGAGCTACGTCCCCCTGGGCGTGCCCGCATCCGAATCCGGGAGGTGAGCACCGTGGACGAACCGCCGAGTCGATATCCGGCCTCGCCCGGACTTCTCACCGCCGGTGTCCATCGCGCTCGCTAGTCGCGGACACCGCCGGACCCCCTCGCGCGGTACCCCGCCGCGACCATGCCCGCGACCGTCGAAGTCGCAGAGCCTATTTCGTTGTGCCCGATCGCTAGCGAGTTCGTGCGCGACCGAGAGATCTGTCATGTCAACAACCAGTGTCTCGGCACCCCCGGGGCATCCGGGTAAGGCCACCAAACGAAACAGTCAGCCTGTTCTCCCCGACCGTCAGATGACGGAACTAGCTCGGCTGGCCCGCCTGCGTCAGCCGGGCGTGTACGCCGAACTGAAAACCACACCAAAGGGATTGAGATCAGACCAGATCGACCCGCTGCGCCGTAGGCACGGCAGCAACGAGGTCCGCCATGACCGACCGGCACCGGCGATAGTGCAGTTCCTCGCCACCTTCAAGAATCCCTTCATTCTGATCCTGCTGTTCATCGGCGTGATCATGTACATCACCGAGGTGGTGCTGGCCGACCCCGAAGAGGGTCCCGACTACATGGGGATCAGCACGGTCGGCGTGATGGTCCTGATCAGCGTGTCGCTGCGGTTCTGGCAGGAGTACCGGTCGGGACGAGCCGCGGAAGCGCTCAAGGCCATGGTGAGCACCACGGTCTCCACCACCCGTCAGATGGGCGACACGGTGGTGACCGCCGAGATCCCCATCGAGCAGTTGGTGCCAGGGGATGTCGTCCAGCTCGCCGCGGGCGACATGATCCCCGCGGACGTGCGGGTCGTGCGCGCCAAGGACCTGCAGGTCAACCAGGCGATGCTCACCGGCGAGTCGATGTCCGCCGAGAAGATGAGCGATCCGGTGACCGGGCTCCAGCCCGATCGGATCCTCGAGGCCGGGAACCTCGCGTTCATGGGCACGTCGGTGGTGTCCGGCTCGGGGACCGCGGTCGTGGTCCACACCGGGGACGACACCTACTTCGGCGCGATGACCGATGGGTTGGGCGCAGGCCGTCCCGAGACCAGCTTCGACATCGGCGTGAAGAAGGTCAGCTTCCTGCTGATCCGCTTCATGGTCATCATGGTGCCGACGGTCTTCATCATCAACGGACTCACCAAGGACTGGAGCCAGGCGCTGCTGTTCGGCGTCGCGACCGCGGTCGGGCTGACACCGGAGATGCTTCCGCTGATCGTCACCGCCAACCTTGCCAAGGGCGCGCTGTACATGTCTCGCCACAAGGTGATCATCAAGCAGCTCAATGCCATTCAGAACTTCGGTGCGATGGACGTGCTGTGCACGGACAAGACCGGCACCCTCACCGAGGACCGGATCGTGCTGGAGGAGCATCTGGACACCGCCGGTCGGCTCAGCGCGGACACGCTGCGTCTGGCCACGATGAACTCGGTGTTCCAGACCGGACTGCGCAGTCTCCTCGACGGTGCCGTCGTCGAGGCCGCGGGACCCGACCTGGTCGAGCGGATCCGCAGGGAGCACGGTCTGGTCGACGAGATCCCGTTCGACTTCGCGCGCCGACGGATGTCCGTTGTCGTCAACGACGGCGATGCCGACCTGATCATCACGAAGGGCGCCGTCGAGGAGGTGCTCGCCGTGTGCACCTCGGTCGAAATGAACGGTACAACCCACGAGCTGACCCCGGGCCTGCTCTCGGCCCTCGACCGGCTCGTCGCCGAGCAGAACGGGCTCGGCAAGCGGGTCCTGGCTCTCGCCACCCGGCGTCTGCCCGCCGGCCAGGGCGACGCCAGGGGCGACTACTCGACGGCCGATGAGGCCGAGATGACGATTGTCGGCTTCCTGACGTTCCTCGACCCGCCGAAGTCCTCAGCCGCCACCGCGATCGAGGCGCTTCGAGCCCACGGGACCGTGGTCAAGGTGATCACCGGCGACAACGAGCTGGTAGCCGAGACCGTCTGTGGGAAAGTGGGACTCGATGTCGGATCCATCATCACCGGCGCCGAGATCGATCGATTGGACGATGACGGCCTCGATGCGATCGTCGGAGAGACCGCGGTCTTCGCGAAAACCAATCCGCTGCAGAAGGCCCGGATCGTGGACGCGCTCAAGCGGAATGGGCACACGGTCGGATTCCTCGGTGACGGGGTCAACGACGCACCGGCCCTGCGCACCGCGGACGTCGGCATCTCGGTGGACACCGCCGCCGACATCGCCCGTGAGTCCGCCGACATCATCCTGCTCGAGAAGGACCTCGGCGTACTCGAGCGCGGCGTGGTCGAGGGGCGTCGCACCTTCGGGAACATCCTCAAGTACATCAAGATGACCGCCAGCTCGAACTTCGGCAACATGTTCTCGGTCCTCGTCGCGAGCGCACTGCTTCCGTTCATTCCGATGATCCCGGCCGTGCTGCTGGTGCAGAACCTCGTCTACGACATGGCGATGCTGACGATCCCGTGGGACCGAGTGGACCGCGAGTTCGTCGAGAAGCCGCGCAAGTGGGAGACCCGCAGCCTGACCAGGTTCATGGTCTTCATCGGGCCCATCAGCTCGATCTTCGACATCACCACGTTCGCACTGATGTGGTTCGTCTTCGCCGCAAACACCCCCGAGCAGGCCGCGCTGTTCCAGTCCGGGTGGTTCATCGAATCCATCATCTCGCAGACGCTGATCGTGCACATCATCCGCACGGGACGCATCCCGTTCGTCCAGTCGAGGGCGTCCCTGCCGGTCCTGATCTCGACCGGGCTCGTCTGCGCCTTCGGCCTGGTGTTCCCGTTCATCGGATGGGGTCAGGCGCTGGGCCTGGTTCCGCTGCCGTGGTCCTACTTCCCGTGGCTGATTCTGACGCTGGCCGCGTACTGCGTGCTCACCCAGGGGGTCAAGGTCTGGTTCATCCGCCGCTTCGGCGGCTGGCTGTGAACCACAACGGCGGTCGTGTGAACACGGCGCCGGCAAGTGTCCAACCAATGTCCGTTCTTCGGAATCTCAAAAGGAAATCCATGAACTCGAACAACTTTCGTACGCGCCGCCTCGCCCGCCTAGCCGGCATCGGCGCCACCGCGGCCGTCGCGATCGGCTTGATGTCGACCGGTGCGGCGAACGCCGACACCTTCGTGCCGCTGCCCGACGGGCAGAAGGCCGGACCGGGAGCGGTGCTCACCCGCACCGGCGAGAGCGCCCTGATCTCCCCGTCGCTGGCCGCCAACGGCGCCGGCCGCACCGCCTGGGTCTCGGGCACCGTCACCGCCGACGTCACCGGCGCCTCGGAGGACGGCGAGGCGGGCCCCTCGAACGGCGCCACCAACGAGAAGGGCACCAACAACTCGTCCACACACGGTGTTTCCCGCGTGAGTACCGGCTACATCGTCGGCTGCCAGGTCGACATCACCGGTCTCGGCGGCTCCATCGGCGCAGGTATCGACCTCTCGGGCCCCTCGATCTCCGGCTCGCTGACCGTCCCGGTCTCCGCGGGCCAGGTCAAGTTCGTGAACGTCGCGGGCAAGGACATCAAGAAGAACGGCACCTACTCGGTGCAGTACCAGGACACCCAGCTCGAGATCCAGAACTGCGGCGGCTTCGCCCAGGCCCGTGCCTACACGGTGGTCGAGATCGTCGGCAATGACTACTCCAAGACCACCCTCTACGGCCAGCCCTTCAGCATCGGGTAGCAAGGCGGCTGCGCACCCAGTCCACACGCGAAACTTGAAAGACCAACCAGCAAAGAGGAATTCATGAGCAACATCAACATCCGCCCGCGCCGCGAGCTGCGGATCGCCACCATCGCAGCGGCGGCCGCCGTCGCCCTCGGCCTATGCTCCGCCGGTACCGCCAATGCCGACACCGTTGTCCCGTTGCCCGGCGGCGCGATCACCAAGACCCTCGCCGACGGCACCGAGGTGACCGTCACGATGACCGACGAGTCCGCGACGGTGTCCCCTTCGATGGGGTCGACGCCCCTGCACCGCAATGTGTGGGTGTCGGGTTCGGCGAAGGTCGAGATCTCCGGCGGTTCCGGCGCCGAGGGCGGCTCCATCGAGCCCGGCTACATCGTGGGCTGCCAGCTCGCCCTCGGCGGCGAGACCGGTGCGGATGCCGGTATCGGTGCCGAGTGGAAGGGCGCCGCCGAACCTGCCGCAGGCGGTGCGGGCACCGTCTCGATCGGTCCAGGCGAGGCCGCGAGCTTCCCGATTCTCGATCTCGAGGAAGCCGACGACTTCGGGGGCGAGTCGCACTCCGGCGAGCACTCCTTCGAGGGCGCCTCCGGCAGCGTCACCTGGGCCGACTCCACCATGGGCGTCGAGGGCTGCGCCGGCTACGCCCAGGCCCGCTCCTACGTCAACGTCACCGTCGACACCGAGAACGTCATGAGCACCGTCACCCTGTGGGGACAGCCCTTCAGCATCGGCTGACCCAGGCGGCGGGTTGCGAGCGTGATCAGGGGCGGAGGTCGAGTCCGGCCTCCGTCCCGGTCGCGGTCTCGGCCGAACAGACAGTGCTGCAACGATATTGGAGCACATCTGGTCCGTACGATCTGCCCGCCCCTGGCGGCGTCGGATTCGGCTAGCATCGGGAGAATGCGTAGCGACCTGATGAAGAACGCGGAACGTAGTGGTGAGCCGGGGACTTTCGTGCTGCAGAACTCACGAATGCTCAAGGTCGACCTGGCCGGAACCGGCGGGCACTTCTTGGCCCGTCAGGGGTCGATGGTCGCCTACCAGGGTGATGTCGACTTTGCCTACCAGGGCAGCGGAGGGCTCGGCAAACTGTTCAAGAAGGCCCTCACCGGCGAGGGCATGTCATTGATGAAGGTGTCGGGCAGCGGCGACGTCTTCCTCGCCCGCGACGCCGACGAGATCTTCCTGCTCGAACTCGAGGACGAGTCCGTGACGGTCAACGGGACGAACGTTCTCGCGTTCGAGAGCTCGCTGAGCTGGGACATCAATCGGGTCGAGGGTGCATCGATGCTCAGCGGCGGGTTGTTCAACACCACATTCAGCGGGCGCGGTGTGCTCGCGATCAATGTCCACGGCACCCCCGTGGTGCTGAACGTGGACACCCCCACCTATGTGGACATGCAGAGTGCGGTGGTGTGGTCGACCGGGCTGCAGTCGACCATCCGCAAGACTGCGAAGATGTCCGCCGCGATCGGACGTGGTTCGGGCGAGGCGTACCAATTGTGTCTCACCGGAAACGGATTCGTCGTCGTTCAGGCGTCCGAGGGTCATCCCATCCCGCAGCACTGAACCTCTGACGCACCGGTCGGTGCGGTCGGCCGTGGCCGCGCTGCACCGACCGGGCGATCGTGCTCAGGCCGCATATCCCAGTGCCGCGGCGACGAGCACCGGCGCCAGGTACAGCAGAGGGAACGGGATGTGGGCGTACGAGCGCGCCCGCATCACGGTGATGACCGCCCCCGCGAAGTACAGGAACAGGCCGATCGTTGCCAGGATGCCGACCACCGGCACGAACAGGCCGACCAGCAGGCCCGCCGCCCCGGCGGCCTTGGCGGCACCGAGCCACGGCCACCACGACCGGGGCACGCCGTAGTCGGTCAAGGCCTCCACCACCCATCCGGCGCGGAGGAAGACGGCGGCGGCCGAATAGCCGACCCACGCGGCGGCCAGGACGGTGACGATGACATAGGCGGTGTTCATCGGATTGTCTCCTCATCGGGGTTCGAATGGACTCACCACCCTGACGGCGCCCGCGCCGAGAATGTGACAGCGCACGATGAACGGATTTTCCAGGAGCTGATCGACATGAAGATGATCGCCGTCCCCGCGGGGGACGTCACGCTCTCGGATCGGCGGACCAGCCGCAGTTGGCGTGTCGATGTCGATGCCTTCGAGATCGCCGCCACGCCCCTCACCCAGAGCGAGTACGCCGAGATCACCGGCGAATGGCCAGGGACGACCCGTGGTGCATCTCTGCCGGTCGAGGGTGTGTCGTGGTGGGATGCGATCACGTTCTGCAACAACATGTCCGAGCAGGCCGGCCTCGCCGCCGTCTACACCGTTGTCGGTGACGACGTCACCTGGGACACCGCGGCCGACGGGTACCGGCTGCCGACCGAGGCCGAGTGGGAACGTGCCTGCCGGGCCGGGACGACCGGTCCGCGGCACGGACCACTCGACGAGATCGCGTGGTATCGCCAGAACTCCGACGGCCGGCCGCACGAGGTCGGCGCGAAGCAGCCGAACGCGTGGGGACTACACGACACCCTCGGCAATGTCTGGGAATGGTGCTGGGACCTCTACGACCCCGAGGTGTACGGCTCCTATCGGGTGCTCCGCGGAGGCGGCTGGTTCGACGAGCACTGGAGCTGCCGAGCGTCAGCCCGACGGCGCAGCCACCCCACCTACCGGATCGACGATGTGGGATTCCGCGTCGCCCGCGGATGACCTGGTTGCTTCGTGCCTTGGCGACACTTCTGCGGTGGCCCGCGGCGGCTGTCGGTCTGCTGTGACGGCCCGTGACCCGTCGGCTACGGTCGGTCGATGCGCTCGCGCCTGAGGGGACACTGGAGGCTGGTCCTGCTGGTCATCGCCATGCTCCTGGGTTCGGTGGTCATGGTGACCCGTGTCGTGACGGATCGTCCCCCGGCCGTGGACTCGGCGGCCGAGCAGTTCGCGATCGAGACGCCCCTCGCTGAGCGACCCGAGGTGGCTTGGGCCCTCGATATCGGACGCCTCACCGACAACACCGGCGAGGTGCTGTTGTCGATGCCGACCACCCTCGACACCTACTACGGCTATGGCGGCATCCTCGACGCCGGCGACGTCGTGGTCGCGGCCACCGCGCACCCGCTCGCAGGCGGTGGTGATCCGTCTTCCGGCCAGGCGGTCGGCAATGTCACCCTCGTCGGGATCGACCCCGCGGACGGGTCCGCGATCTGGAGGACCCGGGTAGGGAACATCAGTCAGTGCAGCCAGGAGGTGGGTCCCGCCGTCCTCTCCTGCTGGTCCGGTCGCCGGATCGTGTTCGTCGAGACCGCGTCGGGAAAGCTGTTGTCCGAGCTGGGCACCGACTTCGATCTCAGCGGCGCGCAGGTGGTCGGTGACCTCGTGTACGCCTCGGGCTCGGAGGGTGAGGCTCGGACTCCGGTACTGACCAGCGGAACCGTCACGGACATCAGCGCACATTGGCGTCGCACGTTCACAGTCGACGGCGAATACCCGGCGGCATATGCGGTCCCGGCCGCGGGCGCGGTCATCGCCTCCGCCCGAGGCGACGGCGATCCCCAATACAATTTCGCGGTCTTCGACCTGGACACGGGCGCCGAGCGGTTCACGTTCGGCGGCGATTCGTTGCAGCCGGTCGGGGACGGCATGTTCCTCACCAGCCGCGGCGGGCGGTCGGGCACGGTGGGAACCCAGGACCTGCTGGCGGCCGACGGCTCCCTGATCCGGGCCGTACCCATTCCGTCGTACAGCGCGCAGTGGCACCCGAGCAGCCCGTCCGTGCCGTCGCCGCTGTTCCTCGGCGACGGTGCCTATGATCCGACGAATGGCGACGAGCGTTGGCGCAGTCCGGCTCTGGTGAAGGACGAGTTCTCCGGCCGGGACACCGCCCTCGCCGCCGTCGTCGGACGGACGGCGTTGGTCACCTCGCCGGAGTCCAGGACCATCACGGGACTCGATCTCGAATCGGGTGCCCAACGGTGGCAGACGCCGTGGCAGGACGCGTACTGGATACGCGACGGTCTCACCGACGGTGAGTACTACGTCTTCGGCGACTACACCGGCGTGCATTCGATCAGGGCCCGCGACGGCAAGATCGTGTGGTCATTGCCGCTCCCGGAAGGTGCCGACCCCCGTGAAGTCCGCGTCTCGAGCGCCGGTGGCGCCATGATGGTCGCGTGGCGCAACCAGTTCACCGTCTGGCGGTAGGGCGGCCACCCCCGGGCAACGGGACCGGGCCGGAAGATCCTCGACGGAACTATAAACTCACGCCTGCCCGGGCTTGAGCACGATGAACAGGCCGTGTGCCTCGGCGCAGAGCCGGTCGCCGTCGTGCAGGGTGGCGCGCACGAAGACCTTGCGGCCTTCCTGGCGTTCGGCCCAGGCACGGACCTTCAGCTCGGTGTTCAGCGGCGTGACGGATCGGTAGTCCACGGTGAGGGAGGCGGTTCGGGTGATCGAACCGGCGTGCATCGCGGCGGCCATGCCGAGTAGATCGTCGAATCCGACCGCCACCTGGCCGCCGTGCGCGGCATTGTTGCCGCCGAGGTGGTAGTTGCGGAAGGTGAGACGGGCGTCGACACCGCTGGAGTCGGCGTGGTCGATCATGAAGGGCGGGAGCGTGATGTTCCCGCGGGCGGGTAGGTCGAACCGGGTCCAGGTCGGCGTGGACCACTCGTTCACGACGGCCGCGTCCAACTTGTCGTTGAGCTGCTTGAGGATGCCGATCGCGTCCAACGCCAGCTCGTCAGTGGGGCTGACCAGCCGCGCGCGGTCCATCAGCCCGCGCACCTGCTCGATGAGTTCGCCGTAGTACGGCCCGCCCCGGCTGATGTCGGCGCCGCGTTCCTCGCGCGCGTTGATCAGCTCGGACATCGGCCGGAACCCGCCCTCGTGGTGTTCTTGATCGGGTAGCGAGCCGCCGACGTGCTGTTCGTTCATGAGAACACGTTATCGGTTGCCGGCGGGACGCCGACCTGGCGGGTTCGTCGCGTGGCCATCGTCGGGTGTGGAGTTCCCGCCGATCCGACTCCTCGGGTGCCTCAGCCCCGGTACGAGGTCAACAGCGTGCGTGCCGTGCTGGCGAGGTCGGTGTCGAGCCAATCGGGCAGCCGGCCGGCATGGGCGTGGCGGCGCAGCGCGGCGTACGGGAGGTCGACGACGGCGCGGCTGACGGCGTCGACCTCCCGGTCGCTGTCCGCGCCGAGGAGCTCGCGGGCCAGGCGCCGCAGGTGCTCGAACAAGGGCGCGTTCATCCCGCCGAGACGGCTGCGGAACTCCGCGTCGGGTCCGCCGTCGAGCAGGTCGCTCGGACGCAGGTTGAGCAGAAGTTTTGCGTCGTCGGGCAATTCGCGGCCGAACTGCACTGTCGCCACCGCCATCGCCACGCCGGCCTCGACGGGGTCCGGGTCGTCCGCGGCCCCCATGACGCGTTCCTGGAAGCGGGCGAGCGCGCGCAACCACGCCTCGGTGAGGACGCCGTTGCGACTGCCGAAACGGTGATACAGCGTGCCGACGGGGGCGCCACTCGCCGCGGCGATCGCCGCGACGCTGGCCGCGCGCGGGCCGTCGGCGAGCACGAGCGCGCGTGCTGCGTCGAGGATCACGTCGGTGTCGTGCTTGCGGGGTGGTGCCATCTACTAGTACGTTCCTTCTATATGGAGCGATTGCCCTACATTGACGAGCATGCCAGATCGATCGATGCGAATCGGGATCGGGCCTGGGAGGCGCTGCTCAAGGTCTTGTGCAAGGACCCGAACGACCCGTCCGCGCCGAGGGGGTTCCGGCTCGATTCGGCCGACGCCCCGGCCCGGTTGGCGCTGTCGGGTCGGCACTGGTTCTCGCGCTACGCGCTGATCTTCGAACTCGACGAGGAGGGTCCGAGCCGCACCCGGATCCGGGCGCAGTCGTGGGCCGAGTTCCCCGGCGTGCACGGCAAGATCTACCGGGCGCTGGTGATCGGCAGCGGCGGTCACCAGGTGGTCGTGCGCCGGCTGCTGCGCCAGGTAGCGGACGCGGCATGATCCCCGGGCTCGTCTGGGGTGCCACCGAGGCCGAGCGCGTCCAACCCCTGCCGTGTGACGACCTGGGCTTCGGCGGGGTGCAGGCAGACCGGGCCATCAGCATCGACGCATCACCGCGGGTGGTCTACGCCTGGTTGTGTCAGCTGCGCGTCGCGCCCTACAGCTACGACCTGCTCGATCGCTTCGGCAGGCGCAGCCCGCGCCGCCGCGACCCGGGGCTCACCGAACTCGAAGTGGGGCAACGCTTCATGTCCCTGTTCGACCTGGTGTCCTTCGTTCCCGGCGGGCAGATCACCCTGGTCACCGGCAGGATATGCGTCACCTATGCGGTGCGGCCCGAGGGCGGCGGGACCCGCCTCGTGGTCCGGATGCACTGCGGTGCGCCGTGGATCGTCGCGCGGGCGCTGGCGCTCGGCGATCTGGTCATGATGCGAAAGCAGCTGCTGACGTTGAAGACGCTGGCAGAGGCGGAGCAGCGCACCCTCGCGTGATGTGCGGGGAATCGGACGGCCGCCGGACCGGGTCCGGCGGCCGTCGTCTCAATCCTTGAAGTAGACCAGCTGGTGGGTCGTCGCCAACAGTTCGCCGTCGCGCCCCCACAGCTCCGCGGATTGGTCGAAGTAGCCCCTGCGGATCTGCTGGGCGCGGGCGGTACCGAGCAGGGCATCCTCCGCTTGCTCGGCGAGCACCTCCGCGTCGGCGTGGAAGTACACGGTCATCGAGACGGTGCCCGCCGGCATGTATTGGCCGCGGCGCAAGAAGATCCGGGGGAAGAACACGTCGCTCAGCGCGGTCAGGGCCGCGAAGTCGAGCGGACGGGCGGGGGTATCGCGCACCCACAGTGTCGAGACCGTGTCGGGGTGTTCGACGGCCTCGGTCGTGGGGATGCCACCCGCGACGAAGCGCATCTCGTAGTTGCGGGACCAGGCGATGAACTCGGGGAAGGCGCCTGCCTCGACGTCCTCGACGGCGGGAACGTCCGGGCGGGTGATCTCGGTGGAGGACCAGGTCTCGCGGCGGGTGCCGAACACCGCGGTCGCGGTCGTTGCGACGACCCCGTCCTGGGACAGCTCGAGGGCCCAGTGCTGGGTGCTGCGGTTGGTCCGGACGGGCCGGGCGGAGATCTCGAACGCGCCCTCGGCGATGGGGCCGGCGTAGTTGACGGTCAGCGAGAGCGGATCGCCCAGCCGGTCCGGGTGCTGCTGCGCCGCGCGCAGCAGGGTCGCGGCGGTGATCCCGCCGAACGGGCCGACCATGTTGGCGTAGGCCGGGGAGGTGTGCCCGCTGAAACGCCCGTCGCCTGCGGGAGTGAGCTCGACGGCAGCGTCGAAGGGGTGCGGCGGGGCGATGGTCCGGGTCACGGTTGCTCCTCGTAGGTGATGACGGATCGACAATGAGTATGACGCTTGGCATAGAAGCCGTCGGTACCGCCCTCGTGTCCGGCCCGCCTGGCAGGATCGACCCGTGACCATCGCGAACCTGACCCGCACCGAAACCGCCGCCCGATCGGCGGCGGTCACCGTCCGCGGTTACCGCGTCGAACTCGACCTCCTGGCCGCGCCCGACCACTCCCGCCCGGGCTTCCCGACGACCACGACCATCGATTTCGACGCCGTCGGGGCCGAGACGTGGATCGACTTCATCGGGCTCTCGGTCGAGTCGGTGACCGTCAACGGGACGGCGGCGCCCGTCGAGTACGACGGCGCACGCATCCTGGTCGGGGATCTGCGCGCGTCGAACCGGGTTGTCGTCGAGGCCACCGGCGAGTACAGCCGTTCCGGCGAGGGCCTGCACCGCTTCCTCGACCCCGTCGACGGCCAGACCTACCTCTACACCCAGTACGAGCCGTCGGACGCGCGCCGGGTGTTCGCCTGCTTCGAGCAGCCGGACATGAAGGCGCCGTTCACCTTTGCCGTCACGGCCCCCGCCGGATGGGAGCTGGTTTCCAATCGCCCGATCGCCGCCCGCGAGGCCGACGACGCCCGTCAGGCGGTGGAGTTCTCCCCAACCCTGCCCATCTCCACCTACCTGACCGCCGTGGTCGCCGGTCCCTATGCCCGGGTTGAATCAACTTGGAGCCGTGGCGATCTCACGGTCCCGCTCGGCCTGCTGTGCCGTGCCTCGCTCGCGCAGTACCTCGATGCCGACACCCTCTTCGAGGTGACCGGGCAGGGCCTCGACTTCTTCGCCGAGCAGTTCGACTACCCCTATCCGTGGGGCAAGTACGACCAGGTGTTCGTGCCGGAATACAACCTCGGCGCGATGGAGAACCCCGGCTGCGTGACGTTCACCGAGGCCTACGTCTTCCGTGGTGCGGCGACGGCCGCGCAGTACGAGGGGCGAGCCAACACGATCCTGCACGAGATGGCCCACATGTGGTTCGGGGACCTCGTCACGATGGTGTGGTGGGACGACCTGTGGCTCAAGGAGTCGTTCGCCGACTACATGGGCGCGCTCGCCAGCGCCGAGGCCACGCGATGGACCGATGCGTGGGTCGCGTTCGCGAACCGGCGCAAGGCCTGGGCGTACTCGCAGGACCAGCTGCCCACCACGCACCCGATCGTCGCGGACATCGTCGACCTGGAGGCGGCCAAGCTCAACTTCGACGGCATCACCTACGCGAAGGGCGCGAGCGTACTCAAGCAACTGGTCGCGTTTGTTGGGCGCGATGCCTTCTTCGAGGGTTCACGCCGCTATTTCCGGGCGCACGCCTTCGGGAACACCACCCTCGCGGACCTCCTGGCGGAGCTGTCGGCGGCCTCGGGGCGCGACCTCACGGAGTGGGCGCGCGCCTGGTTGCAGACCTCCGGGATGTCGACGCTGACGGTCGAGGAGGCCGACGGCGGCCATGTGATCGTCCAGACGGATCCGCGCCCGCACCGCCTGGCGGTCGGGCTCTACGACTTCGACGACGCCGGCGACCTGGTCCGCCGCGAGCGGGTGGAGGTGGATCTCCTCGCCGAACGTACCCCGATCGTGCTCGACCCTGCTCCGCTGCGCCTGCTGAACGACGGGGACCTCACCTATGCGAAGGCGCGATTGGACTCCGGATCGCTTGCCACCGTGGAGCGTTCACTCGACAGGGTCACCGATGCGCTCGCGCGCGGGCTGATCTGGTCCGCGCTGTGGAACGCGACCCGCGACGGCGAACTGGCCGCCGACCGCTACCTCACGATGGCCCGGGCATTCGCGCCCGCGGAGTCGAACACGGCGCTGTTGGCGGCGGTGCTGTCGAATGCGTCCTACGCCATCGGGCACTACCTGCCGACCGAGGATCGGGACCGGTGGCGCGGTGCCTGGCTCGACACGACCTGGGCAGCAATGCAATCCGCAGAGCGGGGTTCCGGGTCCCAACTCGCCTGGGCACGCGCGGCGGCGGCCGCGGCCACGGTCGACGATCGCCTGGCCGCCGATATCAGGGCTGTCCTCGACGGACGGGCGCCCGCCCCCGAGGGGTTGGCGCTCGACCCCGATCTGCGCTGGGCGCTGTGGACCGCGCTGGCCGCGACCGGCCACGCCGGTGCGGCGGACCTGGACGTAGAGCTCGGTGGCGACGACACCGCCTCCGGGCGGACCGCTCACCTGCGGGCGCTGGCGGCGCGGCCGGACGCGGACGTGAAGGCGAGCGCATGGGAGTCCGCGCTGGGTGACACGTCGTTGACGAACGAGCACCTCGACGCCGTCATCGCGGGGTTCCGGGCCGGTGACCGCCGCGACCTCACCGCCCGCTACGACGACGATTACTTCGCGGCGATCGGCGGCGTCTGGGCGCGGCGGAGCATCGAGATCGCGCGACGCATCGTGCTAGGACTGTTCCCGGCGGCGGAGTCGCTCGGCCCGGTCGACGACTGGCTGGCCACGAACCCGGACGCGCCGAACGCGCTGCGCCGGCTGGTGATCGAGCAGCGCGACCACCTGGCCCGGGACCTGCGGGTGCGGGCCGGGCTCGGATAGCCGTGCCCGCCGGCCGCGAGCGGGCACAATGACACCCGTGCCCACCGATCACGCAATCTCGTTCGACCCGGCGCAGCGCCGCGCCCGACTGGCCCGACGCCACCGGCTCGCGCCCGAGGCCCGCGCCGCGTGCGTGACCGAGGCGGCAAGGAGCCTGGTGTGCCTGCACGGCACGGACCCCGCGACGATCTTCCTGTCCGCCCGGGCAAGGGTCGACGGCATGGTGGTGGCGGACCTGGAGCGCGCCATGTACGACGAGCGCTCGTTGGTCAAACACCTCGCGATGCGGCGCACCCTGTTCGTGTTCCCGAGCGAGTCGCTGCCGTTCGTCCAGGCCGGTGCCAGCAATCGGGTTGCCGACACGGAGCGGCGGCGCCTGATCCGGGAGGTGGAGAAGGCCGGCCTGTTCGACGACGGGGCCGGCTGGCTCGGGGCGGCAGGAGACGCGGTGCTCGATGCGCTGGAGGGTGGTGCGCCGATGTCGTACACGACTCTGCGCGAACAGATCCCGCTGCTGAAGGGCTCGATGACCTATGGCGAGGGCCGGAGCTGGGGTGGGCAGGTGTCCGTCGGACCTCGGGTGCTGACCGTGCTGTCGGCCGAGGGCAGGATCGTGCGTGCGACCAATGACGGACCCTGGCGGGCGTCGCGGAACCGCTGGGCGACAAGCGAATCCTGGCTGGGCGCGCCGATCGAGCATCAGACGGAGGCGGCAGGCGCGGCCTGGCTGGTCGAGGCGTGGCTGCGCGCGTTCGGCCCCGGCACCGAGGCCGACCTCAAGTGGTGGCTCGGGTCGACGGTGTCCACCGTGCGGAAGGCGTTGTCCGCCTTGGATGTCGTCACGGTCGACCTGGACGGCCGAGCCGGCTACCTGTTGGCCGACGACCAGGAACGGGACGACCCCGTCGAGCCGTGGGCGGCACTGCTGCCCGCTCTCGATCCGACCACGATGGGCTGGCGGGACAGGGACTGGTACCTCGGGCCGCACAAGGACCTGCTGTTCGACACCAGTGGCAACGCCGGCCCGACGGCGTGGTGGGACGGCCGGATCGTCGGGGGCTGGTGGCAGGACGAGGCCGGGCAGGTGGTGGTGCACCTGCTCGAGGACGTCGGTGCCGAGGCGCGACGGGCGTTCGACGAGGAGGCGGTCACGCTGTCGGCCTGGCTCCAGGGTGACAAGGTGCTCCCCCGCTTTCCCTCGCCCCTGGCGAAGCTGCGAGCTTGACGGCCGGTCCTGATCGCGGCCCGCGAACGGGCGGTTATCGGAACAACGGCCGTGTGGGTGGCCCGACAAGCGCCCGTTCGAGAGGCAGGGACTGCTCTGGCATGTAGTCGTTTGTGTGGCTTCCTAGACGCCACAACGGTTTTCGCGCGCACTCTCGCCGCCCTTGACCTGCTCGCGCACTGCGAGTACGCATAGATGCGAGGCGTAATCGACCCCCGCGATGCGAGTGCAGCCGATTGGTGCACCCGGCGAGGGGTGTGCGCACAGATCTGGCGAACGCAGGGTGTGTCATGGCTGACGTCGATGTCGACTATTGCGTTGTAGGTGCGGGATTCGCGGGGCTGACGGCGGCGCTGCGGCTCAAACAGGCGGGCCGATCGGTAGCGCTGCTGGAGGCGCGGGACCGGGTCGGCGGCCGAACCTTCACGGAGGTGCGCGAGGACGGGACGTGGATCGACCGCGGCGGTGCGTGGGTGGGGCCGGGTCAGGACCGGATCTATGCGTTGATGGATGAGTTCGGTGTGCCGAGCTACAAGCAGTACACCGACGGGCAGGCCATGATGGTGGTCGGCGGCAAGCAGCACCGCTACGAAGGCACCATCCCCCTGACGATGAGCCCGTGGGTGACGGCGAACCTCGGCGCGGTCTTCCTCGAGCTCGGCTCGATGTGCAAGACGATCCCCCTCGATGCCCCCTGGCGGGCGAAGAAGGCCGCTGAGTGGGACAAGATCAGCCTGGCCAAGTGGCTCGACGACAACGTCCTGTCGGGACCGGCGCACGAGCTCCTCGAGACGGCGATCGCGGGCTGCTACACCTCCGCGGCCTCCGAGGTGTCAATGCTCTTCGTGCTCTACCAGATGGCGTCGGGTGGCGGCCCTGGCTTCGTTCTCGGGGTCAAGGACGCGGCTGAGGACGAGCGGCCGGTCGGCGGCATGGGCGCGATCTACCGGCCGATGGCGGCGGAGATAGGGGACGCAGTCCATCTAGGCCAGCCGGTTCGCGGCATCACGCAGGACGGCAACGGTGTGACCGTTCGCTCCGAGGACATGACGGTGCGTGCCCGGCGGGTGATCGTCGCGGTGCCGCTCGCCATCGCGAGTCAGATCCGCTACGAGCCGATGCTGCCCGTCGACCGCTCCTTCCTGCACCAGCGGATGCCGAGCGGCTCGATCGTCAAGATCGCGGCCGTGTACGAGGAGCCGTTCTGGCGGGCCGACGGACTGTCGGGCCAGTCGGCGGCACCGGGCTCCCCCGCCACCATCACCATCGACGCGGGCACGGACGCGGCCACGCCAGGGGTGCTGTGCGTCATCGTCGAGGGCCCGATCGCGCGCGAGCTCGGACGCCTCGGGGAGGCCGAACGCCGGAAGGCGGTGCTCGGCGAGCTTGTCGGGCGCTTCGGCGAGAAGGCGCGCTCGCCCGTCGACTACATCGAGCAGAACTGGTGCGTGGAGCGCTATTCCGGCGGCGGCATGCTCAGCCACGCACCGACCGGGGTGCTGACGGAGTTCGGTCCCGCGCTCCGCGAGCCCTGCGGTCGCATCCACTGGGCCGGCACGGAGAGCTCCGCGCAAATGTGCGGCTGGGTGGACGGCGCCGTCCGCTCCGGTGAGCGTTCCGCGCGCGAGGTGACCGAGCGCGACGGGCTGACCCCCGCCGGACGGTAGTCCGTCGCGCCGGCATGTCGGACCGCGCGGCTACCGTTGCGTGGTGACCGCCAAGGCTCGCCGAAAGACCGCCCGCCCCGCGAAGAAGGCCGCGGCGAAGAAGGTCGATGCGCCCGTCGCAGGCCCCGGGGAACGCGTCTGGGTGCTCGAGGTGCCGTTCCGGGCTCCCGCGCCCGGCGCAAAGTACTACGGGGCCATCAAGAGTCACGCCTACGTCGGGTCGAGCCTGCCCGAGGAACTCCGCCTCTATGCGGCGAAGCCGTACTCGTACCAGCAGTGGGTCGAGGACGAGCTGAACGGTACCCGGGGTCCGTCCGCCGAGGCAGCCCCGAAGGAGTTGCGGCGCGAACAGCTCGAGGGGGCCGCCGCGATCGCCCGGGCGGCCGAGGCGAGCTTCCGGGGCTTCTGCCTCTCCGACGACCCGGGCCTGGGCAAGACGCTCAGCGCGATCGCAGGCGCGAAGGCGGTCGCTCAGCAGCGCGGCGGCACAACGATTCTCGTCACCGTCGACCGCCCCACCTCGATCACCATCCCGCACTGGCGCGCGTCGATCGCGGCCGTTGGCGACGGTGGCTATCGCTGGCTGATCATCTCCCCCGACCAGCTCAAGAAGCTCATCGCCCGCAACGGCAGGCCGAGGTACCGATTCGACGTAGTCGTCAACGACGAGGCACACAACTTCCGGCACGACTCGCAGCGCACGGACTACCAGCGGCGGGTGACCCGCCATCTCGACCCGCCAGAGAAGGCGCCGTTCGTCATCTCGCTGACCGCGACCCTCGGGCACCACCCCGGCGAGTGGCGGTACCTGTCGTCGCTGCTGGCGCAGGTGCACCGAGAGCCGCCGCAGCGGTGGGACGAGCTCGGCGCCCGACTGGTCGAGCTCGGGGTGCCGCTGGAGCGGTACATGGGCCGCTGGCAGTGGACGGCGGAGGCGAAGGCGTCGGGCCGGATCCAGGCCGACGCCGTCGCCCGGGTGCGGGACGTGATGACCGCCGCCCAACCGCCGGTGATGCTGCACCGGGACGCGCCATGGGGGCAGGCCCCGATCGACGGGCTCGGGGTCGACCTGACCGTCGCGGAGCGACAGCAGTACGAGATGGAGTGGGGCGACTACCGCCGCGAGATGCAGATCGCCAGGACCGGCTCCGACACCGCGCGCGGTCGGGCGGCACTGATCCGGTTCCGACAGAAGGCAGGCATGATCCGGGCGCCGCACACCGCGGACCTGGTCGCGGCGACTGTGGAGCGCGGCTATCAGTGCCTGGTCGCGACGGAGATGGTGAGCACCGGCGCGGAGCCGGTCGCCGACCTCCTCGAGGCGCGCGGCATCGCGGTGTCCCGGATCTTCGGCGGCCGCCGCGACGCCGAGAACGAGAGGCTGCGGTTCCAGCGCGGAGAGACCCGGGTGGTCGTGTTCAACACGACCTCGGCGATCAGCCTGCACGCCGCCGAGCACCTCACCGACGGCTCCCGGGCAACCGCGACCCCTCGGATCGGGTTCTTCCACCAGCCCCGGTACTCCGGCATCGCCGCCCGACAGACCATCGGCCGTGGTCACCGCGACTACCAGGTGTGCCCCTGGTCGCTGCTCTACGCCACCGACACGGTCGAGGAGTCCGCTGCCACCACGATGGTCGACCGGCTGATGGTCACCTCCGCCAGCGTCGACGGCGACACCAGCGCGCTGGTGTCGATCGCCCGGATGTTCAACGCGGACTGGATCGACCAGCGGGCCTTCGACTGAGTGGACGTCCGGATCCTCGTCCCGCTCACCGGGACGAATCGGATCGGTGGTCGGGGCGCGCACCTAGCCTCCGATTCGGACGAACCTGGACGCAGCGATCGGCTCGGGGGATATCTTCGGAAACTGGGTGTCGCTCGGCGCATGCCCATTGACCGATTCGGCTTCTGGCCGTATCGCATCGAATCTTCTGTTCGAAGGGAATTTCATGGCGACCTACGTCATCACTGGCTGTGCCTCCGGGATCGGCGCGGCCACCAAGGCACGGCTGGAATCCGACGGCCACCGCGTCATCGGCGTGGACCTGCACAACGCCGACGTCAATGTCGACCTGAGCACGGCCGACGGGCGCCGCGACGCCATCGCGCAGGTGGCCGCGCTGGCCGACGGCAGCATCGACGGATTCGTCCCGTTCGCCGGCCTGGCCGCCGCCGCGGGCCGACCCGCGAATCTGCTGATCGCGGTCAACTACTTCGGCGCCATCGAACTCCTCGAGGGTCTGCGCCCGCTGCTGGCCGCGGGCAGGAACCCGTCCGTGGTGCTGATCAGCTCCAATTCCACCACCAGTCAGCCGAACTGGCCGACCGATCTCGCCGACGCCTGCCTGGCCGGTGACGAGTCGGGCGCCAACGCGGTCGCCGCGACGTTCGGGGAGTGGGCCGCGATCCAGGCCTACCCGGCCACCAAGGCCGCGCTGGCCTACTACGCCAGGACGAAGTCCGCCGAGTACATCGCGCAGGGCATCCGCCTCAACGCGATCGCGCCGGGCCTGATCGACACCCCGATGACCCAGGAGGGGCGCAAGGACCCGCTGGTCGGTGCGGGCATGGAGCACTTCCTGTCCACCATCCCCGCCGGTCGCGGCGGCACGCCCGAGGAGGTGGCCGCTCTGGTGGCGTTCCTGCTCGGCCCCGAGGCCAGCTACTTCGTCGGATCCGTCGTCTTCGTCGACGGTGGCACCGACGCCGCCAACCGCGGCAAGGACTGGCCGAAGGTGTGGGACATGAGCTAGGGCCTGTAGGCCACACCGGAGGACGAGGGGGTCCGTTCCGAAATGAACTGGTCCCCGAAAGTTGGACTGGCCAAGTAGGAGCCTAAGCGGCAAGGGCCTGGGTCCGGTATTGCACCGGGCTCAGGCCCTTGAGCTTTGTGGAGATGCGTTCGGTGTTGTACCAGTGGATGTAGTCCGCCAGCGCGGTGGCCAAAGCGTCGCTGTTCAGGTATCGCACGTGGTGGAAGAGTTCTTCTTTGAGGTGGCCGAAGAAGTTCTCGATCACGGCGTTGTCGAAGCAGTTGCCCTTGCGGGACATCGATTGGGTCGCGCCGGCATCGGCGAGCAAGCGTCGCCAGGACTCGTGCTGGTACTGGAATCCCTGATCCGAGTGCACCAGCGGCGTCTGCCCGTCGCCGAGGGTCGCGATCGCGGCACGCAGGGAGCTGTTGGTCAACTGCAGGTTCGGTGATGGACCGACCGAGAAGGCGATGATCTGTCGGTCGAACAGGTCCATCACCGGCGACAGGTAGAGCTTGTCCTCACCGACGCGGAACTCGGTCACGTCGGTGACCCACTTCTGGTTCGGTGCGCTGGCTTCGAAATCGCGCTCGAGCAGGTTCGGGGCGACCTTGCCGGCCTCA
>NZ_BCXA01000051.1 GCF_001894865.1 Rhodococcus maanshanensis NBRC 100610
TGAGACCGGCACGGTCGCCCCGAACCTGCTCGAGCGCGATTTCGAAGCCAGCGCACCGAACCAGAAATGGGTCACCGACGTGACCGAGTTCCGCGTCGGTGAGGACAAGCTCTACCTGTCGCCGGTGATGGACCTGTTCGACCGACAGATCATCGCCTTCTCGGTCGGCACATCACCGAACCTGCAGTTGACCAACAGCTCCCTGCGTGCCGCGATCGCGACCCTCGGCGACGGGCACACCCCGCTGGTGCACTCGGATCAGGGATTCCAGTACCAGCACGAGTCCTGGCGACGCTTGCTCGCCGATGCCGGCGCGACCCAATCGATGTCCCGCAAGGGCAACTGCTTCGACAACGCCGTGATCGAGAACTTCTTCGGCCACCTCAAAGAAGAACTCTTCCACCACGTCCGATACCTGAACAGCGACGCATTGGCCACCGCGCTGGACGAGTACATCCACTGGTACAACACCGCACGCATCTCCACAAAGCTCAAGGGCCTGAGCCCGGTGCAATACCGGACCCAGGCCCTTTGCCGCTTAGGCTCCTACTTGGCCAGTCCAACTTTCGGGGACCAGTTCAAGGTCGGGGGCCCTTCTCGTCTCTGCTGCGATCAGAGCGGGATGTTCTTGTGCTGTCCGCGGCCCGCAGGGGCGGCCGCCAGCGCGGCGGTGACCCGGCTGCGGGTCTTCGCGGGGTCGATCAGCTCGTCGACGACGCCGATCGCCATGGCGCGGCCGACGCCGCCCGCGATGGCCTCGTGCTCGGCGGCGAGGCGATCGTGCAGTGCCTCACGCTCCTCCTCAGGCGCGGCGGCCAGTGCCCGCTTGTGCAGGATGCCGACGGCGGCCTTGGCGCCCATCACGGCGACCTCGGCATCCGGCCAGGCGTAGACGGCGGTGGCGCCGAGGGCCCGCGAGTTCATCGCGATGTACGCGCCGCCGTAGATCTTCCTGGTCACCACGGTCACGCGGGGGACGGTGGCCTCGGCGAACGCGTGCAGCAGCTTGGCGCCGCGACGGACGACGCCCTCCCACTCCATGCTCACGCCGGGCAGGTAGCCCGGGACGTCGACGATCACGACCAGCGGGATGCCGAACACGTCGCAGAGCCGGACGAAGCGCGCGGCCTTCTCGGCACTCTCCGAGTTGAGGCAGCCGCCGAGGCGCAGCGGATTGTTGGCGATCACGCCGACGGTGCGACCGCCGAGGCGACCGAGACCGGTGACGATGCTGCGGGCGTAGTTGCCCTGCAGCTCCTCCAGGGTCGACTCGCCCTCGACGTTGTCGAGCAGCTCGTGCACGATCGGACGCACATCGTAGGCACGCTTGGCCGATTCGGGCATCAGCGCACGCAGGTCGGTGTCGCCGTGTTCGGCCGCGGCCTGGTCGAAGGTGCCCTGGTCGCAGAACATCGACACCAGGCGGCGCGCACGGTTGAGCGCATCCAGCTCGTCGGTGGCCGCGATGTGCGCGACGCCCGACTTCTTGGTGTGGGTGTCCGGGCCGCCGAGGGACTCCATGTCGACCTGCTCGCCGGTGACCGAGCGGACCACGTCGGGGCCGGTCACGAAGACCCGTCCCTCGGGCGCCATGATCACGACGTCGGTGAGCGCGGGGCCGTAGGCGGCGCCGCCAGCGGCGAAGCCGAGGACGACGGAGATCTGGGGGATGAGGCCGGACGCGCGCACCATCGCCTCGAACACGAGGCCGACCGCGTGCAGGGCCTCCACGCCCTCCGCGAGCCGCGCACCGCCCGAATGCCAGATGCCGACGATCGGGGACTTCTCCTCGATCGCGGTGTTGATCGCGTTCACGATGTGCTTGCAGCCCTCGACACCCATCGCGCCGCCCATGACGGTCGCGTCGGAGCAGTAGGCGATCGTGCGAACTCCGTCGATCTCGCCGGTAGCGGCGAGCACACCGGACTTGTCACGATCGTGCAGCGGGACGGTGGTCCCTGCGTCGAAGAGGTTCTCGAGTCGCGCCATCGGGTCGCGGGGATCGAGCTGGGCATCGGATCGGGTGATCGGGGCCAAGATGGTCATCGCTTGTCCTCCTTGTACTGGCCGCCTGAGGCGGTAGTCGGGGTGGGGGCCCCGGGATGCGAGGCCCCCACCATCGAGCTAGTCCGACCGGTCAGGCGCGGCCGAAGGCGAGCGCGACATTGTGCCCACCGAATCCAAATGAATTGTTGAGCGCGAAATCGATCTGGCCGTAACGGGGTTCACCCTTCACGACATCGAGATCGATCTCTGGATCCTGGTTGTCGAGATTGAGCGTGGGCGGAATGACTCCGTCACGCACAGACAGGACCGTGAGCACGGCTTCGAGCGCACCGACGGCGCCGATGGAGTGCCCGAGAGCTGACTTCGGTGCGTACACCGCAGCGTGGCCACCGACCGCGGACTTGATGGCAAGGGCCTCGGCCGTGTCCCCGATCGGCGTCGCCGTGGCGTGCGCGTTCACGTGGGTGATGTCGGACTTCGCCAGACCGGCGGTCTGGATCGCCCGGGTCATCGCACGGGCCGCGCCCGTGCCCTCGGGGTGCGGCGCCACGATGTGGTAGCCGTCCGAGGTGATGCCAGCACCCATCAGGCGTGCGTGGATGGTGGCCCCGCGCGCCTTGGCGTGCTCCTCGGTCTCGAGGACCATCAGTGCCCCGGCCTCGCCGAAGACGAAGCCGTCGCGATCCTTGTCGAAGGGGCGCGAGGCGGCCTTCGGATCGTCGTTGCGCGAACTCAGTGCCCGCATCATCGCGAAGCTCGCGATCGGCACGGGATCGATCTGGCCTTCGACTCCACCGGTGACGACGATGTCGGCGTCACCCATGATGAGCATCCGGTACGCGTGCGCGATCGCTTCCGAGCCCGACGAGCACGCCGAGACGGGAGTGATCACGCCTGCGCGGGCGCCGAGCTCGAGCCCGACGACCGCGGCGGGACCGTTCGGCATCACCATCTGCACAGAGAAGGGCGACACCTTCCGGTATCCCTGGGTCTTGATCTTGTCGACGGCGTCGATCAGTGCCTCGCCGCCCCCGAGTCCGGTACCGAGGACAACGGCGAGCCGGTCCTTGTCCACCTCGGGGCTGCCCGCGTTCTGCCACACCTGGCGTCCGAGCACGAGAGCGAGTCGCTCCACGAAGCTCATCCGCCGGATCTCGACCCGGGAGAGTGCATCGTCGGGGCTCACCTTCAGGTGCCCGCCGATGCGGACCGGAAGGTCGTACTCCGCGATGAACGGATCGTCGAGGACGTCGATCCCGCTCTCGCCTGCGAGCAGGCCCTTCCACGTGGCATCCACGTCACCAGCGATCGACGTCGAGGCCGCGAGGCTGGTGACGACGATGTTGGGGAAGTTCCTGGTGGAGGTCACGGGCCTGCTCACTCCTCGTTCGCGGAGTCGAGCTTCGCCTTGACGGCGTCAGCGGCTTCGCCACCCTCGGCCTCGAGCTTCTGGATGTAGCTGACGGCGTCGCCGACGGTGCGCAGGCTGGCGAGATCCTCGTCGGGGATCTTCACGCCGTACTTGTCCTCGGTCTGCACGGCGATCTCCACCATGGAGAGCGAGTCGATGTCGAGGTCGTCGACGAAGGACTTCTCGATGGTCACCTCGGACGGCTCGATGCCGGTGACCTCCTCGATGATCTCCGCGAGTCCGGCAATGATGTCTTCCTGGGTGGTGGCCACTTCGTGGCTCCCTTCTTGTTTGGTGTTACTTGGGTCTGGCCTTGGCCGGTCGGCAGACCGGCCAATGTGGTGTGTGATCCTGCTGCGAGGCGCCTAGGGCCGCAGGATTGCGGCGGTCCTCATCCGAGTCCTGTGAGCTCGGACAGCGCTGGGATGTCGTCCGGCGTCTTGAGCGCCAGGGTGGGCGTGCCCTTCATCTCCCGCTTGGCGATACCCACCAGGGTGCCGGCCGGGGGGAGTTCGGCGATCGCCGTGACCTGGGCCGCGCGCAGCGATTCGGTGCACAGGTCCCAGCGCACGGGCCTCGTCACCTGGGCCGCCAGCTTGGCCAGCGCGTCGGCGCCGGAGGTGACCGGCTGACCGTCGGCGTTGGACAGGAGGGTGCGCGTCGGATCCGCGGGGCTGATGCGGGATGCCGCTTCGGTGACGGCTTCCTGCGCGGGCGCCATGAACGCGGTGTGGAACGCGCCCGCCACGGGCAGGGCCCGGACGCGGGCCTTCTCCGGCGGCGCGGCGGCGAGCTCCTCCAGGGAGCTGAGCAGGCCTGCCGCGACGATCTGGCCTGCCGCGTTCCGGTTCGCGGGCTCGAGGCCGAGCTCGGCGAGGCGGGCGAGGACGACCGCTTCGTCGCCGCCGAGCACCGCGGACATGCCGGTCGGCTGGAGCGCGCACGCCTTGGCCATCTCGGAGCCGCGGAGCGCGGCGAGCGCGACGGCGTCGTCCGAGGAGATCACTCCGGCGATGGCGGCCGCGGCCAGCTCACCGACCGAGTGGCCCGCGGCGATCACGTCCGCGGGGACGAGGCCACGGCGCTCGAGTTCCTCGAAGGCGAGCAGCGCGGCGGCGACCACGAGCGGCTGGGTGACCGAGGTGTCGGTGATCTCGTCGGCCGTGGCGGTGGTGCCAAGGCGTTCGAGGTCGAGGCCGGAGGCCTTCGACCAGATGGAAATGCGGTCTGCAGTGCCCGGCAGCTCCAGCCAAGGGCTGAGCATGCCGGGGGTTTGGGAGCCCTGACCCGGGGCAAGCAACGAAATCACAAGATAAGGGAACACTGTCCAGCGGTATGTGGGTGATGTTTTTGACCATCAACCTTGGACAAGTGTTTTGTAGGGTTCCCACAAAATCGCATGTGGGGAACCGGCATCGGAAGTGGGCGGCGGAACGTTACAAGTCGATCGCACGGTTTGTGAAGAATGTGATTGGAGTGACTGGATGGGTTGTTTCGTGACCGGCTTGAGCCAAGCGACCCACCGTTGACGCGACTCTGAGAACGTAGGCGTCGCGCGGGTTCATGGGGTCCCGGCCGGTGATCTCACTGATCCTTTTAAGTCGATACCGGACAGTGTTGGGGTGCACGAACAGCTTGCGGGCGCAGGTCTCGACGGCGGCCCCGCAGTCGAGATAGGTCTCGAGGGTGTCGGTCAGTGCGGACCCCGCGACGGCCAGCGGCCGCACGAGCAGATCGATGAGCGAATCGAGGGCCGCCCGGTCGCCGAGCAGGGCCCGCTCGGGTAGCAGTTCACCCGCGTGGACCGGCCGCGGGGCGCCCCGCCAGCCGGCAACGGCCTCCATGCCCGCGAGGGCCTCCACCGCGCTGAAGTGCGCGGCGCTGAGGGTGCGGGTGGTCGGCCCGATCACCACGGGACCGTCGGAGAAGTTGGTGAGCAGATCCGTCATGAACTGATCGCCGTAGGGATCCTGCATGTCGCCGCTGACGACCATCACCAGCCGGGACCCCTGCACGACCGCGAGCGCGGCCCGCTCGTGCTTCTGGGCGATCGAGTGCACGGTGCTGACCACAGACACGCCCTGGTCCGGCGGCGGGGTGCCGACGAGAACGGTCGCGGGCGCGGTCGCGTCCCAGTTGAGTGTCGCTGCGCGGGAGAGCATGTCGGAGCCGGTGTCGCCGCGGACCACCGCATCGACGACGAGGGCCTCCAGTCGGGTGTCCCACGCGCCGCGGGACTCGGCGGCGCTCGCATAGACGGAGGCGGCGGCGAACCCGAGTTCGCGGCCGTAGCGCAGCACCGCCTCGGTGAGGGCGATGAGCTGTTGCTCGTTCCTGGCCAGCGCGGGCAGCCATTGCTCGAAGAACTCCATTGCCACCCGCACCATGTCGACGGTCTGGCGCAGGGTCAGCCTGCGGGCCAGGTCCTGGGGGATGACCTGGAACGCCTCCATGCTGAACCGGATGTCGCCCTCGGGGTCCTTGAGCCATTCGAGGAAATTGACCACCGCGGTCTGCACGAGCAGTTGCACACTCGCCCGCTGGGCGGCGTCGAGGTCGCCGACGAACGGGAGCTGGTCCTGCATCGAGGTGATCGCCTCGGTGGAGAGTCGGCCGGAGAACTGCTTGACCCGGCGCAGCAGCGCGTCGGGCAGGGGGTCGCGGGGCTGACGTTGCCTGCCGAAAGCAGGCGCGGCCGTCGTCTGTGTCCCGTCGTCGGCGGAGCCGTCCACCGGGGTTTCCTGCTCGCCCATAGTCTCGAAACTTACGCCCATCGAGACCTCAGGCGCCCGGGGGCACGATCGACGTGCTCCCCGGGCGCCTGATTTGTCAGGTGTCTATAAACGCCCGTGTACAGATAGTCGTCAGGCGCTGCCGGGGTCCTTCAGCGACTTCGGCGCCGCGAGGACGTCGTCGATCCGGTACTGCTTGGCGGCCGCCGCGGGGGTGTTGTGCTCGATCTTGCCCTCCTTGGCGAGGCCGGCCAGCACCGCAACCACGATCGACTCTGCGTCGACGTTGAAGTAGCGCCTGGCCGCGGTCCTGGTGTCGGAGAAGCCGAACCCGTCGGTGCCGAGCGTCGTGTACGCGCCGGGCACCCACTGCCGGATCTGGTCCGGGACCGCGCGCATCCAGTCCGAGGCCGCCACGAACGGGCCCTCGGCTCCTGCCAGCGCGGTGGTCACGTACGGCACCGCTGCGGTGGCCTGCGGGTTCCGCAGCGCCTGCCGCTCGCACTCGACGCCGTCGCGGCGCAGCTCGCCCCACGACGTCACCGACCACACGTCCGCCGCCACGCCCCAGTCCTCGGCCAGCAACTCCTGGGCGCGCAGGCCCTCCGGCATCGCGACGCCGGAGACCAGGATCTGTGCTCGCGCACCGGTGCCCTCGCTCTTGCTGTAGAGGTAGATGCCCTTGAGCAGGCCCTCGACGTCGAGGTCCGCCGGCTCGGCGGGCTGCACGTACGGCTCGTTGTAGATGGTCAGGTAGTAGAAGACGTTCTCGCCACCGAAACCGTCCTCGCCGGGCGTGCCGCCGTACATCCGGCGCAGGCCGTCCTTGACGATGTGCGCGATCTCGTACGAGAAGGCCGGGTCGTAGGTCACCGCGGCGGGGTTCGTCGACGCCAGCAGCAGCGAGTGTCCGTCGGCGTGCTGGAGGCCCTCGCCCGTGAGCGTGGTCCGGCCGGCAGTGGCGCCGAGCACGAAACCGCGGGCCATCTGGTCGGCGGCAGCCCACAGCCCGTCGCCGGTCCGCTGGAAGCCGAACATCGAATAGAAGATGTACAGCGGGATCATCGGCTCGCCGTGGGTGGCGTAGGAGGTGCCGACCGCGGTGAACGAGGCGGTGGAGCCTGCCTCGTTGATGCCCTCGTGCAGGATCTGGCCGATCGAGCTCTCCTTGTAGGCGAGCATCAGGTCGGCGTCGACGGAGGTGTACAGCTGGCCGTTGCGGTTGTAGATCTTCAGCGACGGGAACCACGAGTCCATGCCGAACGTGCGGGCCTCGTCGGGGATGATCGGCACGATCCGCTTGCCGATCTCCTTGTCGCGGAGCAGCTCCTTGAGGACCCGCACCAGCGCCATGGTGGTGGCGACCTCCTGCTTGCCCGAGCCCTTGCGGATCGCGTCGAGGGCGCTGATGTCCGGCACCGTCAGCGGCGCGACGTCGGTGCGGCGGGAGGGCAGGAACCCGCCCAGCTGCTTGCGGCGGTCGAGCATGTACTGGATCTCGGGGGCGTCCGCGCCGGGGTGGTAGTACGGCGGCAGGTACGGGTCCTTCTCCAGCTCCGCGTCGGAGATCGGGATCCGCTGCAGGTCGCGGAACGCCTTGAGGTCGTCGAGGGTCAGCTTCTTCATCTGGTGGGTCGCGTTGCGGCCCTCGAAGTGCTTGCCGAGGGTGTAGCCCTTGATGGTGTGCGCCAGGATGACCGTCGGCTGGCCCTTGTGTGCCAGCGCCGCCGCGTACGCCGCGTGGATCTTGCGGTAGTCGTGCCCGCCGCGCTTGAGGTTCCAGATCTCCTGGTCGGAGAGGTCCTTGACCAGTTCCTTGGTGCGGGGGTCGCGGCCGAAGAAGTGCTCGCGGACGTACCCGCCGTCGTTGGCCTTGTAGGTCTGGTAGTCACCGTCCGGGGTGGTGTTCATCAGGTTGACCAGCGCGCCGTCCTTGTCGGCGTGCAGCAGCGCGTCCCACTCGCGGCCCCAGACGACCTTGATGACGTTCCAGCCGGCACCGCGGAAGAACGACTCCAGCTCCTGGATGATCTTGCCGTTGCCGCGGACCGGGCCGTCGAGGCGCTGCAGGTTGCAGTTGACGACGAAGGTGAGGTTGTCCAGGCCCTCGGTGGCGGCCACGTGCGCCAGGCCCCGCGACTCCGGCTCGTCCATCTCGCCGTCGCCGAGGAAGGCCCAGACGTGCTGGTCGGAGGTGTCCTTGATGCCGCGATCGTGCAGGTAGTGGTTGAACCGGGCCTGGTAGATGGCGTTCATCGGGCCGAGGCCCATGGACACCGTGGGGAACTCCCAGAAGTCGGGCAGCAGTCGCGGGTGCGGGTACGACGGGAGGCCGCCGCCCGCGTCCGCGTGGCTGTGCTCCTGGCGGAAGCCGTCCATCTGCTCGGCCGGGATCCGGCCCTCGAGGAAGGCGCGGGCGTAGATGCCGGGCGAGGCATGACCCTGGATGAAGATCTGGTCGCCGCCGCCGGGGTGGTCCTTGCCGCGGAAGAAGTGGTTGAACCCGACCTCGTAGAGGGCCGCGGAGGACGCGTAGGTGGAGATGTGGCCGCCGACGCCGACGCCGGGGCGCTGCGCGCGGTGCACCATGACCGCGGCGTTCCAGCGGATCCAGGCGCGGTAGCGGCGCTCCACCTCCTCGTCGCCGGGGAACCACGGCTCGTTCTCGGTCGGGATGGTGTTCACGTAGTCGGTGGAGGTCAGCGCGGGAATGGACACGTGGTTCTCGCCCGCGCGCTCGAGCAGTCGCAGCATCAGGTAGCGGGCGCGCGCCGGGCCCGAGTTCTGCAGCAGGCCGTCGAAGCTGTCCAACCACTCGCTGGTCTCGTCGGGATCGATGTCGGGGAGATATGAGGCCACCCCCTCACGAATCACGCGGACGCGGCCGTCGCCGCTGGGTGCGGGCTGCTGCGCTGGCGAGAATTGGTCCTGGGTGCGCTCGGACAACGTATGACTCTCCTTCATCGGGGAGGACGCTCGGTGCGGCGCCCAATCCATGCGAATCGCCTGTGTGACGGCGGTCCGCTTTACGCGTGATGGTGATCTGGCTCAATCCTGCCGTATCGGCCAGCGAGGGTCGACGGCGAGTCACAATCTGGTACGTCACAAAATCTTTGTTCGGTTTTTCGGTGGCGTCGGCTTGCGCGAGAGCCGTTCACCCTGTTCGCTTTCACTACTGATCCACACGGACCGGGTGCTGGAGGTTTCGGCCCCGACAACAAAAGGAGGACACCACCGTGGTCGCCGCGGCGGACGCCCAGAACTATGCCCAGAAACTCGGCATCACCAATGACATGGTTGTTCAGGAACTGGGTTGGGACGAGGACACCGACGATGCGCTGCGCGCATCGGTGGAGGAGACCATCGGTGGGGAGCTCCTCGACGAGGATTCAGATGAGGTGATCGACGTAGTCCTGCTGTGGTGGCGGGACGGCGACGGAGACCTCGTCGACGCACTCATGGACGCGATCGGCCCCCTGGCCGACGAGGGTTTCGTGTGGGTACTCAGCCCCAAGACCGGACAGCCTGGCCATGTCGAGCCCAGCGAGATCGCCGAGTCGGCGCCGACGGCGGGTCTGACCCAGACCTCGGCGGCGAACCTCGGCATGTGGAGCGGCAGTCGGCTGGTTCAGCCGAAGGCCCGCCCGGCCAAGCGCTGATCGCACTACTCCAGAAGGAACCCCCATGCCTCTCGACGTCGGTGCGATCGCTCCCGATTTCACCCTCAAGGACCAGAACAACCAGGAAGTGTCGCTCTCGGACTACCGGGGCAAGAAGAACGTCCTGATCGTGTTCTATCCGCTCGCCTTCACCGGTACCTGTCAGGGTGAGCTCTGCAAGGTCCGGGACGGGCTGCCGAAGTTCGAGAACGACGATGCCGCGGTGCTCGCGGTCTCCGTCGGTCCGCCGCCCACGCACAAGATCTGGGCGGCGGAGCAGGGGTACACCTTCCCGCTGCTGTCGGACTTCTGGCCGCACGGTGAGGTGGCCCAGGCCTACGACGTGTTCAACGACAAGGCCGGGTTCGCGAACCGCGGAACCTTCGTCGTGGACAAGGAGGGCTACATCCGGTTCGCCGAGATGAACGGTCCAGGAGAGGCCCGTGACCAGGCAGCTTGGGAGAATGCGCTCGCCGCGCTAGATTCCTGAGTGCAATTCGACGGGAAACCGTCGGATTTCGGGCGTGTAGCTCAGTGGTAGAGCTCTGGTTTTACACACCAGCGGTCGGGGGTTCGAAACCCTCCGCGCCCACCCGCAGCCCGGACAGCTGAGTCGTCGATCTCGCTGTCGGACAGCCAACAAGCCCCCCGCCTCGACGAGGCGGGGGGCTTGTTCTGTTTCGTGGAGTGTGGGCCGTAGCCGGTCGGTCAGGAACCCAGCGGGAGGTAGCCGAAGAACACGTCGTCCACGCTGCCGAACATGCCCAGGAAGCCGAAGTCCGTCGACCCTGCCGACCCGAACGGGTTGCCCTGCCGGTGCCAGGTGGTGCAGCCGACGGAGTCGAGCCGGTCGCCGACCTTCAGATCGACGATCTGGTATTTGAAGTCAATGTTGTGGCTCGGCGGATTGTCGCCGTCGGGGGTCATGACGACCTTGCAGGTCCAGCGCGTGCTCTCCGTCATGCGGGAGTAGTACGACCCCGGCTCCACGTCGACACCCGCCACGTAGGCGTGGCTGGTGGTGCCGGGAATGCTCACCGGGAGCGCGCTGGCGACTCCCGCGGTGCCGATGATGAGGCCGACTGCGGCGATGGTGGCGCCGACGATTCCTGCGGATCTACGCACTGTGGTTCCCCTCGTGGGTTGTGGAGTGAACCAGGCCACGCTAGTGGCCTCACGACGCTCGGGTCGTGAAAGTCGGCAATTCACGTGTGCCGTCCGCGCGGGTGGTCAGCCGCCGTATTGCGAACTCCACCAGGCGTCCTCGGCCGCGAGCCGATCGGCCACGCTCTGCGGCATGACGGCGCAGCTGTGCGGACCGAGTGGGTTATCGCTGGCCGCATCGGTGATGCCGACTGTCGCGACCGCTCCTTCCCAGCCGCCCATCTGCCGAATCCGCCCCGGTAGCTTGTTCTGGGCATTCGCGACGGTGCTGGCCACCAGCCATGTCCCGTCGCTCTCGATGTCGACGCCTCCACCCGGCGCTCGTCGGACGTCTTCGCCGAGCGGAAGAAGACCGGCCAGAGTTGCTGCGTCCCAGGGGTTGCTGTCCCACGGCGGACGGTTGAAGTAGTACCAGCTGGCGGCGCAGACGCCGTACAGGTTCGGCCCGAACTGGGCATAGTTCAGATACAGCTCGAGCTGCCGCTTGTCGCCCACGAGGCTGAAGGGCCAGGACAGCCCGGCCTCCACGCCCTTGCGGAAGACTCTTGCTCCTGCCGACTCGCCCCGGACGAGGAAGATGTTCTTCACGAGCTGCTGGGGGATGGTCGAGCCGGAGAGGTCCTTGCCGGTCTCGAGATAGGTCTGCGTCCGGTCGATGAATTCGCCGATGTGGAACGGCCCCTTGCGCGTGCCGAGTTCGGCGTCCTCGTGGGCGAGTACGGCCGCGACGTAGTGCCTGCTGATGTAGTCGAGTGAGACTTCCTCGAAGACGGTGTTGCCGTCGGCGCTGTCCGTCAGCATGAACATCGTGCGGGGCGGCGTCCACACGCGATAGATCGCGGGCGTCATGACGAGCCACACGACGAATCCGATCGCCATCCGTTTCGTCCACCGCCGCCAGGCGGGCCTCCGCGACCTGGGTGCTGCGGTGTCGGGGAACTCCGGGGTGGGAGGGACCGGAGGAGGTGGCCCCGGGTTCGGCGGCAGTGGTGGCGGCCATGCCGGGGCTTCCTGCCTCGCCTGCCGGAACCTCCGCCTCGCCGGGGGAGGTGGCCCGTACGGCGCGAGGTCGGCGGGCCTCGGGGTGTCGGGCGGCAGTGCGGGCCACGGCCGCCGCGACGTCGCGGCTGAGTACCGGGGCTGGGGCCGGGGAATCGGGCGGTTCTGGCTGTCGCCGGGTCGCTTGTTCATGGTGCCTTGGAGAGCGGTGAGCGCGCGCCCGCGTTACTGCCCGTCCGTGACGGTCGGCCCGTGAACGACGAGGCTCCGGTCGGCAGGCACCATGAGCACCGTGCGCTGCGCGCCGTCGACATCTCCTTCAGCGGCGGACCGCGCGAATCTCGTGAACACACCTAAAGGTTACCTAAGGCGAGTTGTGGCTCAGGTCACATGGATTGGCGGTCCGGTCGGTCAGGCGATCTGGTCGCTGCGTTCCGCGGGCGTGCCGTAGAGGTCGTCGAGGAGCCTCTCGCGGGCTCCCGCCCGACGCAGGCTCTCGAGCAGATCCGGCGACCGCAGCAGGTATGAGGTTTCTCGGAGGGCCTCGTAATGGGACCGTGAGATCAGGACAGCGCTACCGTGCTTGCCGCCGATCTCGATCGCGGCGGACTCGTCGTTTGCCCTCCGGATCAACTTCTTCAGTCGCTTCCTCGCGGTCTTCACTTTCATTGCGGCCACAACGCATCTCCATTCCCGACGGATCTGACTCGTGAATCCTGCCACTACGTGGTCGGGTTGAACCCACTTCTGTGCCTCGGACACTCCCAAATTCTGTATCCGCCGCACGGAATGGCGCGTCTTCGACCTCGTCCCGCGCCCGGGGGCCGGCCGGATCGCACGGACTAGGGTCACCTGTGTGCGCCTGATCAACATCATCCAGTCCTGGCGGCTCGTCCCGGTGTGGCTGCGAATCCTGCTGCTGCTCGCCGGCGGCGCGAAGGTGTGGGGAGCCGGGATCTACGCGGGATGTCACTTCGGCGGCAAGGACATCCGGATGGGCCTCGGCACTTTCGTGAACAGGGGCGTGTTCTTCGACGGCACCGCGCCGATCACGCTTGGCAGGCAGGTCGCGGTCGGGCACCAGGTCGCGTTCATCACCAGCACCCACGAGATGGGCCCGGCCGACGGGCGTGGTGGTCGCGTCTACGACCTGCCGATCGTCGTCGGGGACGGCTGCTGGATCGGTGCGAGGGCGACGATCCTGCCCGGCGTCACCGTCGGGCCCGGTTGCATGATCGGCGCGGGCGCGGTGGTGACCAAGGACTGCGAGCCGAACGGCCTGTACGCCGGGAATCCGGCGCGACGGGTGCGGGATCTGCCCGCCTGATCACCGATTCCCTCGCGCGGCTTCGCGATTCGCGCGCCGTGCAGCGCGCGCCGTGCAGCGCGCGCCGTGCAGCGCGCGCGATCCTGCGGGCGGCGCGGGAACTCGCGCCGCCCACGGATGGGCGGCCCTACTTGTCGCAGGCGATGCCGTCCTTGTCCCGGTCCAGTTTGGGGCTGTAGCCGGGGTCGCCCTTGTACAGCGGTGCCGCTCCCGCCGCGATCGCGTCCTCGCACGATGAGAACTTGCCCGACGGCGAGGGCGCTTCGACGAGTGGTTGCGGCTTCGTGATCACCGGCGGCGGGGCAGGCATGCGTGTCGAAGTATCCGGAACGTAGGCGGGCGCGGGTGCACGGGTGGTGAGGGGGACGTCAGGAACGTAGGTCGTCGGCCTCGGCACGTCGACCAGCGGCGCAGACTTCACGGGCGCGGGCAGCGCAGAGGAGCGGGCCGGTGTGGTCGCGGGCGTGGACGGGCGCGCCGTCGTCGTGGGTACGGTCCTCGAGATGGTCGGGGAGGAGGCGGGTGCGCTCGTGGACGAGCCCATCACCCCTGCGGTGACGGCGAGCACCGCTACGGCGGCCGCGCCTGCCACCAGCAGTGGGACGGTCTTCGACTTCTTCTTCTTCGGTTCGGGCTCCGGCTCCGGTTCGGGCTCCGGCTCGGCCGGGATGACCGGCAGCAGGGTGGTGGCGGTCGAATCCGGCGGCACGGGGCGCGTTGTCAGGGTCCATTCGTCGCCGTTCCAGTAGCGCTGGAATTCCGCGGCTCCGCTCGGCTCGGGATCGGGATACCAGCCGGGAGGGGGACCGCCGGGGTTCGTCATGGGTGGTGTTACTCCTTTTGGGATGTGTGCCCGCCATGACTACCAGACGGGACGGACGCCACCGACATTCCCCGGCTCGTGACCGTCCGCCGACGTACGCTTGACCGATGAAGATGGGAGCGGTGCTGACGCTCGTCGGGCTCGCGGTGCTGGCCTTCGGCCTCGGGCTGGCGGCGGCTCGGCTGGAGAGCGTCGGCTGGACCATCGCGCTCGGACTGCTGTGGCTCGTGATCGCCGCGGGCGCCCTCGCCCGGGTCCGTCGCAGCGGCTGACCGGTAGCTGTCAGTTCCCTTCCTGCGGGGCCGAATCCGTGATCCCTGCGCAGGACGGCCCCCACAGGCCGGCGCCCGCCGCCCGTGCCTCGCCCTCGGCCCGCGCGATGTCCTCGGTCAGTCGACCGGTGCTGCGGCCGTAGGGGTACGCCTTGGCCATTCCGGCCCGGACGGCGCCGGTCCCGTAGTCGGAACCGTCGGGCAGCGTCAGGTAGGCGAGGGTGCGGCCGTAGTCGTCGACGGAGTCCGCCTGGGGATCGGTCGAGACCCGCACCGCGACACCGTCGAGCGCGGCGCGGGCGTAGGCGGTGGACTCCGGTCCCCAGCATCCGACGGTGTATCCCGCCTTCACCGTCTCGGGGGTGTCGATGCCAAGCACCCGGACCGTCAGTTCTCCCTCGCCGTCGCGCGCCCGCACCGTGTCGCCGTCGTACACGTACTCGACCGTCATCGCCCGCGGGTCGACCCGCGCCGCGGGTTCGGTGACCGTCCACCGGTCCGCCGCCACCAGCGCCACACCCACCGCGACGGCGGCCCCCGCGCCGAGGGCGAGTACCCACTTCCTCCTTGGCGCAGGGGCGTTCATCGGTCCGAGCCTAATCGGCGAGCACCCGGCGCATCACCGGTCGAGCCACGAGCGCGCTGGCCAGCACCAGGGCGATGCCCGCGGCCAGCGTGACACCGAGCTGCACCAACGCCATCGGGGTGGTGAGAACGACGGCGCCCGCGAGGGGGAACAGGAACAGCAGCGCGCCGCCCGCGCCTGCCAGCGCCATCACCACGACCGGGGTGCGGACCTGCCGGATCCGGGCCCGGTCCATCACCTCGACGGGGGTGCCTGCCAGGGCGAGGCTTCGGTAGACCTGCCGGTTGTCCAGGATCGTCGACACCTGGGTGAGCGCCGAGGAGATCGCGGCGAGCGCGAAGGTCGCGCCGAGGGTGAACAGCACGCCGGTCCGCATGTCCGCGAAGATGAACTCCTGCCCTGGCTGGAGCTCCTGGCCCTCACCGTCGCCGATCGCGGCGAGCAACGAGGTGCCCGCCGCGACGAAGGCGGCCATCGTGACGCCGCTGACGGTGCGCCACACGGATTTCGGGTTGTCGAGCACCCGGCGCGCGGCGATCAGCGAGGCGGCGTCCCTCGACCGGGCGAGCATGATGCGGCCCAGCAGGGAGATCACGAACGGTCCGATCAGGGCGACGACGCCGAAGCAGACCGCGAGCCCCACCAGGATGGCCGCGACGCCCGGCATCGCGCCGCCGACGGCGGTCCACCCGATCAGGACCGCGACGGCGAGCACCGCGATGAGCGCCTTGGGAGCGGGCCGGGGATTGCCCTGCGCGACGCCGAGCGGGCTGACGAACACCTGCCGCATGCCCAGCATCGAGGTGAGCGCGGCCAGCGCCGTCATCCCGAGCACCACCCCGAGCAACGGCAGGGCGCCGACCCAGAGCTCGGCGAGGTCGAAGGTGCGGCCCTGGAACCGCAGCTGCGCGACCAGCGGCAGCGCGGCGAGGTAGCCGACCACGCCGATCAGCGCGCCGACCAGGCCCTGCGCACCCGATTCGGCAGAGCACAGGGCGACGATCTGGCGCGGGGTGGCGCCAATCAGCCGCAGTGCCGCGAGCCGCTCGTCCCGGCGCCGCGCTCCGAGTCGCGCCGCGGCGAGTCCGAGGGTCACGGCGGGCACCACCATGAGTACCGAGGCCACGCCCGCGAGGGAGAGGTACATCTGCGCCTCCGGCTCGCCGGTGCGGCCGTCGAAGGCGCCGTACCCGCCGAGGACCGTGAGCAGCAGCGCGGTGGAGGCGGCGAAGGCGGTGACAGGAAGGGCGTAGGTGCTGATCGCCTTTCGGCCCTCGCCCCGCACCGTCAGCAGGGCGACGCGGGCGGTGGCGCTCATGCCGCCACCTGCTGCGCGACGAGGGAACCGGCCTGCATCACCAGCGTGCGATCGCACCAGCGGGCCACCTCGAGGTCGTGGGTGACCACCACGAGGGCGGACCCGATCTGCTGTGCCGACTCCCGCAGCAGGCGCATCACCTCCCAGCTGGTCTGCGCGTCCAGCGCGCCGGTCGGCTCGTCCGCGAACAGCACCGAGGGTTTGGTCGCAAGGGCGCGGGCGATCGCCACCCGCTGTGACTGCCCGCCGGACATCTGGCCCGGCCGACGGTCCTGCAGACCGTCGAGGCCGAGTGGGGCGAAGAAGGTGTTCGCGGTGGCCTTGGCGTCGCGGATGGAGGCACCGTTGAGGATCAGCGGCAGTGCGACGTTCTCGATCGCGGGCAGTTCCGGGAGCAGCTGCCCGGACTGGAAGACGAAGCCGAAGGCCTCGCGCCGCAGCCGGCTGCGGTCGTTCTCGCCGAGGTTCTGGATGTGTTGCCCCGCGAGCAACACCGCGCCGGAGTCCGGTTTGACGATCCCCGACATGCAGTGCAGCAGGGTCGACTTGCCCGATCCGGACGGGCCCATGATCGCGGTCGCGGTGCCGGCCTGGATCTCCAGGCTGACGTCGCGGAGCACCGGGGCCTGCCCGAAGGACTTGCCGAGGGCGTGCACGGACAGGACGGGTGGCGGGGTCGGGATGGTCATGGTTCCACCGTCGCCGATGCGGGGTGTCCGAGTCATCGGACCGTCGCCGGATTCCGGGTGGCCCCGCATCATCCCCGGGTATGACTCGGACCCCGAGGCCGACCCGGATCGGCCGCCGGGGCCGCCGGGGGGCGAACCCGATGCCGGTTGATAGAAATACCGGCGTGAACTTCAGCGGTCGCGCGACGGCGAGGGCGGCCGGGATCCTGCTCGGGTACGCGGCGGATCGGGCCGTGGCCGACCCCGTGCGGTGGCACCCTGTGGCCGGGTTCGGTCAGACCGCGGCGCTCCTCGAACGGCGCACGTACGCCGATCGGCGCGCGGCGGGCACCGTGCACACCGCAGTCCTGGTCGGTGCGGTCACGGGCGTGACCCTGGTCGCCGTGCGATTCGGGCGCGGGCTGGGCTGGGCGGGGGAGACCGCGATCACCGCGGCCGCGACCTGGACCGCGCTCGGCGGCACCTCCCTGGTCCGCGTCGGCGCCGAGATGGCCGCGCGCGTCGAGGGCGGCGACCTCGCCGCGGCCCGCGCGCTCATCCCGTCGCTGTGCGGGCGCGACCCGAACTCCCTCGACGCCGAGGGCCTGACAAGGGCCACCGTCGAATCGGTCGCCGAGAACACCTCCGATGCCACCGTCGGGCCGCTGTTCTGGGCGGCCGTCGCGGGGGCCCCTGGTGCGCTCGGCTACCGGGCGATCAACACCCTCGACGCGATGATCGGCTACCGCTCGGACCGGTACCTGCGCTTCGGCTGGGCGGCGGCCCGGCTCGACGACCTGGTGAATCTGGTGCCCGCCCGCGTGACCGGGCTGCTCGCCGTGCTCACCGCGCCGGCCGTGGGCGGATCGCCCGCCGCCGCGGCGGCGGCGTGGCGGCGGGACGCGGCGGCGCATCCCAGCCCCAATGCCGGTGTCGCCGAGGCGTCGATGGCCGGCGCGCTGGGGGTGCGGCTCGGCGGTCGCACCGAGTATCCGCACGGCGTCGAGGAGCGGCCGACGCTCGGCGACGGTCCGCCGCCTGCCACCGCGGACCTGCGGCGGGTGGTGCGGCTCTCCTCGGCGGTGCAGATCGGCGCCGCGCTCGGGTCAGCGGCGCTTGCCGTAGCGATCGGCGAGCTTCGCCTCCGTCGCGGTCAGTGCCGCGGGCTCGGGCTGCGCTGAGCGACCGAACCGGCGCCGCGGCAGCGTGATGTCGTCGGTGGCGCCTGCGGGTTCGGCGGCGGGCGCAGGGGTGGCGGGGGCCGCCGCCGGCTCTGCGGCGCGGGAGCGGCGGCGCTCGCGGATCTCGGCGCGCGCGAAGTAGATCAGCCCGAGCGGGGCCATGATCCCGAACGCCAGCCACTGCAGCCCGTACGACAGGTACGGGCCCGCATCGAGCTGGGGCAGCGGGATCGGCTTCAGACCGCCCGGCTGGTCGGGGGCGAGCTGGAAGTAGGCGTCGACGGGCTCGAGGCCGAGCGTGGCACCGATCTGGCCCGCGTCGATGAAGTAGACCTGCTCGTAGCCGTTCTCCCGGATCGGGTCCTTGCCCGGCACGGTGCCCTCCGAGACCCGCGCCCGCGCGGTGACGGTCACCTGGTCGGTTGGCGCGGGTGCGAACGACGGCGGCACGGCGCCCTGCTCCGGGCGGGCATACCCGCGGTTGACCAGGACGATCCGGCCGTCGGTCAACCGCAGCGGGGTGATGACCTCGTAGGCGGGCGAATCCTCGATCGAGCGCAGCCGGATCAGGACGTCGCTGCCGGGCAGGTAGCTGCCGGTCAGGGTCACCTGGCGCCACTCGTCGTCCCGGTCCAGCGGTCCCGACTCGGGCAGGATCGACTCGACGGGCACCGGCTCGGCGTTGCTCGACTCCTCGATCAGCCGATTGCGGTGCTCGGTGTCGGTGTTCTTCCCGAGCTGCCACGGGGCGAGCACGGTGAAGCACATGAAGGCGAACCCGGCGACGACGGCGGCCAGCGCCAACCAGCCCGGACGCAGCAGAAACTTCAGCCTTCGCACGGTTCCACGGTACTTGCCGCGCCGACCAGCCCGGTCGACCGGTGTCCGATTCAGCGCTGCTCGCGTACCCACTGCAGCAGTCCGGGCACGGCGGCCTCGATCTGCTCGCGCACGAGCTCGAAGTCGGCGCGGTCGCCGTAGTACGGGTCCGGCACCGAGTCGCCGTCCGCGTCGGGATCGAAGCTCCGCAGCAGACGACGCCGCTCCGTTGGCACCCCGAGATGCGCCAGCGCGCGGTCGTGGCCGGTGTCGAGCGCGACCACCAGGTCGGCGTCGAGATGGTCGCGGTCGACCTGCGCCGCCCGGTGCCCGGTGGGGTAGCCGTGTCCGCGCAGCACCGCGTTGGTGCGGTCGTCGGCCTCGTGCCCGACGTGCCAGTCGCCGGTGCCCGCGCTCGACACCCGGACCCGCCCGTCGAGGCCAGCCTCGCGCAGGTGTCCGAGCAGGATCTTCTCGGCCATCGGGGACCGGCAGATGTTGCCGGTGCAGACGAAGGTGATGTGCAGTGGGAGGTCGGCGACATTCCCCGTCGCCGCGCTCGCCTCAGCCGGCATGGAGGACCCTCCCGAGCTCGTCGACGGTGTCAACCGACCATCGGGCGCCCTCGGCCTCCGCGGCGGAGCCGTAGCCCCAGCCGACGAACACCGTCGGGATGCCCCAGTGCGCGGCGCCGTGCACGTCGTGTTCGCGGTCGCCGACCATCACCACGTCGGGGGTGCCGCCGCTGCGCGCGTCGATCGGTTCGATGCCGAGTCCGCGGAGCGCGTGCTCGATCACGTCGACCTTCGCGCGCCGCGAGGTGTCGTCGGAGGCTCCGGCGATGACCTCGAAGTGCTCGGCGAGCGCGAAGTGTTCGAGGATCCGGCGCGCGAACCGTTCCGACTTGGACGTCGCGACCGCCAGCCGGGACCCGCGGCCCGCGGCGGTGGCGAGCAGGTCGCCGATGCCGTCGAACACCGCGTTCTCCGCCCAGCCGACCTCGTCGTAGCGCTCGAGGTAGCTGGCGAAGGCGCGCTGGGTGGTCTCCTCGTCGAGCCCGAGCGAGCGCAGGGTGTCCACCATCGGCGGCCCGACGATCCGGTCCAGCAGGGCGCCGTCGGGTTCGGGGGCGCCGACCGCGGCCAGCGCGTGCCGGAAGCCGGCCACGATGCCCGGCGCCGAATCGGTGAGGGTGCCGTCGAGGTCGAAGAGTGTCACGGTGGGGCTCACGCCCACCATCCTGCCCGTTGTCCTGCCCGGCGACGCGACCGCCATAAACTCCCCTCGTGGACACCCGCTCCCCGCAGTGGACCGACCTGCGGCATCACGGCGACATCGACGCCGAACCCGGACTGCTCGACTTCGCCGTCAACGTGCGCGGCGACGGGCCGCCCGACTGGCTGCGCCGACGCCTGGTCGAGGCGCTGGGAACGCTGGGCCGATACCCGGAGGTCGCCGCGGAGGAGGCCGCGCGGGACCAGGTCGCAGCGCGGCACGGCCGCCGCCGCGACGAGGTGCTGCTGCTCTCGGGCGGCGCCGAGGGGTTCGCCATGCTGCCGCGGCTCGCGCCCGCGCGGGCGGCGCTGATCCACCCCTCGTTCACCGAGCCCGAGTGGGCGCTGCGGGAGGCGGGAGTCGCGGTCACGACGGTGATGCTGGACGAGCCGTACCGGCTCGATCCGGCCGCTGTCCCCGAGGACGCGGACCTGGTGGTGATCGGCAACCCGACCAACCCGACCTCGGTGCTGCACCCCGCCGCGGACATCCTGGCGATGCGCAGGCCCGGCCGGATCCTGGTCGTCGACGAGGCGTTCGGGGACGCCGTGCCGGGCGAGCCGGAGTCGCTGGCGGGGCTGTCCCTGCCCGACGTGCTGGTTCTGCGCAGCCTGACCAAGACGTTCGCGCTGGCGGGGCTGCGGTGCGGGTACGTGCTCGGTCCACCGGAGTTGTTGGCACGCCTGCAGGTCGGGCGGGCGCACTGGCCGCTCGGCAGCCTGCAGGTGGAGGCGATCCGGGCGTGCAGCGAGCCGGCCGCCGTCGCGTGGGCGCGCCGCGAGGCGGACGTGATCGAGGCCGAGCGCGCGGAGATGGTCGCGATGCTGACCGAGGCGGGCGTCGCCGTGCACGGTCCGGCGCGGGGGCCGTTCCTGCTGCTGCGGGTGCCGGACGGCGAGGCGGTGCGAGCGCGGCTGCGGGACAAGGGGATCGCGGTGCGCCGATGTGACACCTTCCCCGGCCTCGGCCCCGACCACCTGCGGGTCGCGGTCCGGGACTCCGCCCAGGCGCTGGTGTTGGTCGACGCGATGAGAGAGGTGCTGTGATGGCTGTTCGGCTGGCCGAGGTGATCGACGCGCTGGAGCAGGCCTATCCGCCCGCGCTGGCCGAGAGTTGGGACTCCGTCGGCCTGGTGTGCGGCGACCCCGCCGACGAGGTCAGCCGGGTGCTGATCGCCGTCGACGCCACCGAGTCGGTGGTCGAGGAGGCATTGGCCTGGGACGCGCAACTGCTGCTCGTGCACCATCCGCTGCTGCTACGAGGGGTGGACACCGTCGGCGCGCACACCCCGAAGGGTGCGCTGGTACACCGGCTGATCCGGTCCGGGTGCGCGCTGTACACCGCGCACACCAACGCCGACTCCGCGGATCCCGGGGTGTCCGACGCGCTGGCGCTGGCCCTTGGCCTGACGGTCACGGGCCCGCTGGACCCGGCGCCGGCCGAGCCGCTCGACAAGTGGGTGGTGATGGTCCCGACGACGGACACCGACGCCGTGCGCGGGGCGCTCTTCGCCGCCGGCGCGGGCGAGGTCGGGGACTACCGCGACTGCAGCTGGACGGTCACCGGCACCGGACAGTTCCTGCCGGGCGCGACCGCGAACCCGGCGCTGGGCGAGGTCGGCCGGCTCGAGCGGGTCGCCGAGGACCGGGTGGAGGTGGTGGCCAGGCGGTCGCTGCGACGCCGGGTGCTCGGCGCGCTGCGCGACGCCCACCCCTACGAGGAGCCGGCCTTCGACGTCCTCGAGCTGGCGGACACCGGGTCGCCGCGGGGCATCGGCCGGATCGGTGAGCTCGCGGCGCCGGAGACGTTGCGCCAGTTCACCGCCCGGGTGCGGGCCGCGCTGCCCGAGACCACCTGGGGCGTGCGCGCGGCGGGAGACCCGGACGCGCAGGTGCGGACGGTGGCGGTGTGCGGCGGGTCCGGCGACTCGCTGCTCGGCGTCGCCGCCGCCCGCGGTGTGGACGCCTACGTGACGGCCGACCTGCGTCATCACCCAGCGGACGAGCACCTGCGCGCGGGCGGCCCCGCGCTGGTCGACGTCGCGCACTGGGCCAGCGAGTTCCCCTGGTGCGTGCAGGCCAGGGGAGTGCTCGACGCCCGGTTCGCCGGGACCCCCGGCTGGGCGAGCGCCGTGTCCGCGGTCCGCACCGACCCGTGGACGCTGGGCGGCTGCTAGGGCACGTCTCCCAAATCCCTACCGGCGGCTAGCTCGTCGCCCGCACCCGCTCGGGCACGCTCTCGTAGCGGCTGACGTCGATGGCGTTCGCCGCCCGGGTGGAGATCCAGGCCAGCAGCCCGCTCAGCGGGCCGAAGGTCAGCACCTTGTACATCCGGTTGCGCTGGCCGAGCTTCTTCGCGGTCGGCGGGGCGAGGAAGGGACCGGCGCCCTTGGCGACCTTCTGGCAGGCCGTCGCGTAGCCGCGGATCTGCTCCTCGTACCGCGCGAACGCGGCGCGGTGGTCGCCGTCCGCGGCGGCCAGCTCGGCGGCCAGCACGTAGGCGCTGATCAGCGACATGCCTGCACCCATCCCGCCGCAGGTGGCGCCGTAGCCGGCGTCGCCGATCAGGGCGATCCGGCCCTGGCTGTAGCGGTCCATCTCGACCACGCTGATCGAGTCGAAGTAGAAGCTCGTCGCGGACTCGAGCTCGCGCATCAGGGTCTGCGTCCGCCAGCCGACGCCGGCCATGACGTCGGCGAGTATCCGCTTCTGCTGGTCGATGTCGCGGTGGTCGTAGTCGATGGGGGCCGACTCGAACAGGCACATGACCTCGCACTCGTCGCCGCTCCTGGTGCCGTACGCCATCACGCCGACGCCCGGCTCGTTGTAGAGGACGGTGTCGTCGCCGAGGTCGATCGTGTTGGGCGCGTTGAAGATAGCGACGTAGTAGCCGGACTGGGTGAGGAACCGGGACTCGTCACCGAAGGTCAGCTTGCGGACGTTGGAGTGCAGGCCGTCGGCGCCGATCACCAGGTCGAAGGTGCGCGGTGCGCCGTGTTCGAAGGTGACGTGCACGCCCTCGTCGGTGTCGGTCAGTCCGGTGATCGAGTCGCCGAAGACGTACTCGGTGTAGGCCTCGGTCTTGTCGAACAGGAGCTGGGCGAGGTCGCCGCGCTGGATCTCGACGTCGCCGCCGGTGAACTCGGGGGGCAGGCTGGCGAGCGTCCGGCCGTCGGCGTCGATGACGTTCAGCCGGCCGCCGGGCGTGCGGAGTTCGCGGATCTCGTCGAGCAGGCCCATCCGGGTCAGCATCTGCAGGTGTGCCGCGCCACGGAAGTCGACAGCCTGGCCGCCCTCGCGCAGTCCCGGTGCGCGCTCGACGACGGTGGCGGAGAAACCGAATCGGTGCAGCCAGAACGCCAGGGCTGGGCCGGCCAGGCCGGCCCCGGAGATGAGGACGTTGCCGCTGCGTGCCGTTGTCGACTCGATCATGGGTGCCTCCATATAGTAAGTGTGAATCGCATTCACTGTGAATGCCGTTCACGATTGAGTGTAGGTTATACACAGTTTCGATTTGCGGTCAATCGCGGGCCGCGGCGACAACGGAGGAGAGCAGATGACCAGGGCATTCGAGCTGCTGTGGCGAGACGAGGAACCCGCGCGCCGGGGACGGCGCCCGAGCCTGAGCGTCCGGGAGGTGGTCGCGGCCGCCGTCGCCATCGCCGATGCGGGTGGGCTCGATGCGGTGTCGCTGCAGCGAGTGGCCGCCGAGTTCGGGTTCACCACGACATCGCTGTACCGCTACGTCCCGGACAAGGCGACGCTGCTCACGCTGATGCTGGACGAGGCGATCGGTCCGCCGCCCGACCTCGGCGACATCGAGGACGGCTGGCGGCCGCGGTTGGAGGCGTGGGCGCGCGAGCTCCACCGCCTGTTCGTGCGGCGCCCCTGGGTGCTCGCGTCGACCGGTGACGAGGGGGTGATGGGTCCGAATCAGCTCGGCTGGATGGACTCCGCGCTGCGCGCGTTCGCCGAGACCGGGTTGGCGCACCGCGATGTCCACCAACTGTTCCTGCTGCTCCTCGGGCATGTGCGAGGCGTCGCCGGTCAGGCGTCGTTGCCCGAGGCGACGGCCGAGCTGTGGCGCGGGGAGTGGCTCGGTTCGGTCTCGTCGATCGTCGATCGGCGCCGGGACGACTATCCCGCGCTGATCGACGCCATCGACGGCGGCGCATTCGAGCCGGGGGACGGGGACGGGCTCGAGCTCGGGCTGCGATGCGTCCTCGACGGAATCGAGGTATTCGTCGCGCGGGCGCGGTGACCCTGCGCAGCTGTACTGTCGGCGGCCCGCAGAGCGGTACGGTAGCGGGGCCAATATCCCCACTCAGCACAAGCAGGAGCCCGCCCGCGTGAACGTCGAACCCCGGATTCAGGCCAAGTTGCTCGACCTCGCCGCGGTGGATACCGAGCTGGCCAGGATCGCGCACCGCCGCCGGACGCTGCCCGAGCAGGAAGAGGTGCAGCGCCTCGAGTCCGACCGCGTGGCGCGCAAGGACGCCGCGGTCGCGGTGGAGATCGTCCTCGACGACCTGGATCGGGACATCAAGAAGCTCGAGGGTGAGGTGGACGCCGTCCGTCAGCGCGAGGAGCGCGACAGGAAGCTGCTCCAGAGCGGCACCGTCGGGGCCAAGCAGCTCACCGAGCTGGAGCACGAGCTCGGCAGCCTCGAGCGCAGGCAGTCGATCCTCGAGGACGAGCTGCTCGAGGTGATGGAGCGCCGCGAGGCCTCCCAGTCCGACTACGAGCACGCGGGCGCGCAGCTGAGCCAGATCGACGACGCCCTGATCGACGCCTCCCGTCGCCGCGACGACGCCGCCGCCGACCTCGACGCGGCCGAGCAGCGGTGCGTCGCCGATCGGGCCGCGCTCGAGCCGGAGTTCCCGGCCGACCTGCTCGCCATCTACGACCGTCAGCGGTCGGCAGGCGGCCCCGGTGCCGCGCTGCTGCAGGCCCGCCGGTGTGGCGCCTGCCGGATCGAGATCGACCGCGGCGAGATCTCCCGCATCGCGAAGGCCGACCCCGAGACGCTGATCCGCTGCCCCGAGTGCAACGCGATCATGGTGCGTACCAAGGAATCCGGGCTGTGACCCAGTCCGGGAGCTCCGGGCCCGGACATGTTTTCGTCGAGGCCGACGGCGGGTCGCGCGGGAACCCGGGGCCTGCCGGCTACGGCGCGGTCGTGTTCGACTCCGACCACGACCGGGTGCTGGCCGAACGGGGCGAATCCATCGGTATCGCGACCAACAACGTCGCCGAGTACCGGGGGCTGATCGCCGGGCTGACCGCGGCCGCCGAGCTCGGCGCCCGTTCGGTGTCGGTGCGGATGGACTCGAAGCTGGTCGTCGAGCAGATGTCCGGGCGCTGGCAGGTCAAGCACCCGGACATGAAGCCGCTCGCCAGGCAGGCGGGCGAGCTGGCCGCCGGTTTCGACCGGGTGGACTACACCTGGATCCCCCGGGCCGAGAACTCGCACGCCGACGGGCTCGCGAACGAGGCCATGGACGGCCGGCCGACGAACCTGACGGCCCCCGCCTCCGCGGCGGAAACCGAGAAGCAGGCGCCCGCCCCGGTGTCGCCGGGATGGACGGGCGCGCTCGGCAAGCCGACCAGGATGCTGCTGCTGCGCCACGGGCAGACCGCGCTGTCGGTCGAGCGCCGCTACTCCGGCCGCGGCAATCCCGAGCTGACCGACCTCGGTCTGACGCAGGCCCGCGCGGCCGCGAAGCGGATCGGCGAGCGCGGCGGCATCACGGCGGTCCTGACGTCGCCGCTGGGACGCGCGCGACAGACCGCCGAGGCGGTGGCCGCCGAGCTCGCCCTGCCGGTCCGGGTCCACGAGGGTCTGATCGAGACGGATTTCGGTGACTGGGAGGGACTGACCTTCGGGGAGGCGTCAGCGCGCGACCCGGAGCTGCACCGTCGGTGGATCTCCGACACCTCCGTCCGGCCGCCCGGCGGCGAGAGCTTCGACGAGGTGCGAGCGCGCATCGAGCGGGTGCGCGACGAGCTGGTGGCCGAGTTCCCCGGCGCGAACCTGCTGCTGGTCTCGCACGTCACGCCCATCAAGACCCTGCTGCAGATGGCATTGGACGTCGGGCCGTCCCTGCTCTACCGGCTGCATCTGGACCTGGCCTCGCTGTCCATCGCGGAGTTCTACCCCGACGGCGGCGCCTCGGTGCGCCTGGCCAACGACACCTCGCACCTGTAGTGCGGCTGCGCCGCCCGTGAGTGATCTGTACCCCAATCGGGGTACAAATCGCGCACGGGCGCGTGGCGCGTTTCTTAGCGGGGGTAACATGCTCCGGGTGAACTCGCTGCTGACCAGTCGACGGTATGTCGACAACTGTCTGCAGGCGAGCGCTGTCTGTACGCGCTGACCCATCCGCTTGTGTCACCCGGTCGACGTTTGTCCCGGGTCTGGCCCCCGTCAGCACTCCTCGCGCACCCACGCTGGAACGAGCGTGCCTTCAGCTGCGCACCCTTCACGAAAGGTCCGTCACATGTCGGCCCCCACCCTCACCCGCACCAGGCGTCTGCCCGGTTGGGCAACCTCCTTCGGACCGCAGATCGTCGCCGGCCTGATCGCAGGCGTCCTCATCGGCCTGCTGGCCCGTTCGATGCCCAAGGCGGACGGCGGCAGCGCGAACTGGCTGACCGGCACGGTCACCACCATCGGCTCGAGTTACGTCGCGCTGCTGACCGTCGCGGTGATCCCGCTGGTCTTCACGGCGATCGTCAGCTCCATCGCCAATCTCCGCCAGGTGGCCAACGCCGCCCGTCTCGCCGTCCAGACCCTGCTGTGGTTCGCGATCACCGCGTTCATCGCGGTGCTCATCGGCATCGCGGTCGGGCTGATCACCCAGCCCGGCTCGAACACCTCGGTCAATCCCGACGATGCCGGGGTGCCGAAGGGCTCCGGCTCCTGGTGGGCGTTCGTCACCGGCCTGGTGCCGCAGAACTTCCTCGCGCTCGGTGCGAAGACGACGGTCACCGACGCGGGCGCCGCGACCACCTCGCTGAGCTTCAACGTCCTGCAGTTGCTGGTCATCGCGATCGCGGTCGGGATCGCGGCGCTCAAGGTGGGGAAGAAGGCCGAGCCGTTCCTGGCGCTGAACGCCTCGCTCCTCGCGATCGTGCAGAAGGTGCTCTGGTGGATCATCCGGCTCGCCCCGATCGGGACCGCCGCGCTGATCGCGAAGGCCGTGGCCACCTACGGGTGGGACGCGATCGGTCAGCTGGGTGTGTTCACGTTGGCCGTCTACATCGGCCTGGCCATCGTCTTCTTCGTCGTGTACCCGATTCTCGTTCGCGTGCACGGACTCTCGGTCAAGCAGTTCTTCTCGGGCGTGTGGCCTGCCACCCAGCTCGGGTTCGTGTCCCGGTCCTCGATCGGCACCCTGCCGCTGACCGAGCGGGTCACCGAGCGCAACCTCGGCGTGCCGCGCGAGTACGCGTCGTTCGCGGTGCCGCTCGGCGCGACCACCAAGATGGACGGCTGCGCCGCCATCTACCCGGCCATCGCCGCGATCTTCGTGGCCCAGTTCTACGGCGTCGACCTGAGCCTGACGGACTACCTGCTGATCGTCGTGGTCTCGGTGATCGGTTCGGCCGCCACCGCGGGCACCACCGGTGCCACCGTGATGCTCACGCTGACCCTGTCCACCCTTGGTCTGCCGCTTGCCGGCGTCGGACTGTTGCTGGCCGTCGAGCCGATCGTCGACATGGGCCGCACCGCGCTCAACGTCACCGGGCAGGCGCTGGTCCCGACCATCGTCGCCAAGCGGGAGGGGATCCTCGACGAGGAGCTCTACAACGCGCCCCGCAACGGTGATCCGTTCGCCGAAGAGGACCCCGATCTGCCGCCGTCCGCGGAGAAGGTCCCCGCGACCGTCTGACCGGACCCACCGGATCGCATCTGAGCGAAGCGCCCCGTCTCCCTGGTGTGGAGGCGGGGCGCTTCGTGATCTCGGGGGACCGTGTCAGGACGCGTCCGGGCCCGCGAGGCGTTCCGCCTGTGCCCGCCCGACGGCCCCCGCCCGCTCGAGGCAGTCCGCGATGACCGCCAGCTCCTCGTCGCGGTAGGTCTCCAGCACCGCGCCGAAGGCCTTCCCCGGCACGTCCCATGCCGCGCCGATCCGCGCCCTGGCCTCGGGGGCGAGCGTGACCAGTGACTTCCTCCGGTCCTGCGGATCGGCGTGGCGTTCCACGAGTCCTGCCTTGGCCATGCGGTCGACAAGGCGGGTCGCCGATCCCGAGCCAGCCCGGTCAGCCTGGCGATCTCGCCGGTGCTCACCGGCCCCGGCTCGACATCGAGCAGCGCGACGCACTGCAGGTCGGTGGGGTGCAGGCCGAGGTGATCTCTCTACGCCGCGGCTCAACAGATCGATGCCTTCATCGCCGCGGCGACGGCGGCGGGTGTCGAGCACATCGTGCTGCTGTCCTCGTCGTCCGTCCTCGCGCCGGATGCCGCAGCCGACATCATGGCCAGGTCTCACCTCGACGTCGAGAACGCCCTGCTGGCGTCGCCGATCCGCGCGACGCTGCTCCGCCCCGGCGCGTTCGCGGGCAATGCGCAGTCCTGGGCGTGGCCCATCAGGTCCGGCAGTCCGGTGAGCCTGCCGTACCCCGGCGCCCACAACGACCCGATCCACGAGGCGGACGTCGCCGAGGCCGCGCTGGCCGTGCTCACCGATCCCGGCCTCGCGGGTCGCGCGTACACCCTCTCCGGTGCCGAATCCGTCACCTTCGCCGCCCAGATCGATGTCCTCGAAGACGTCATCGGCAGGCCCATCGCCGTCAACCACGTCACCCGTGACGCCTGGAAGGCCGAGATGGCCGAGTTCGCCGCCTGCTGACCCGACGCGAGTCCTTCGTCAGTGTCAGAGCGCCAGCCACAGCGCGGCGACGGCGCCGACGATGGTCGGGGGAGTGCTGATCAGGCCGAGCATCGTGAAGGTGTTCAGCGAAGGCGGCTGACCACAGCGGGTCCCGACCCGGCGCCACAGCAGCGTCGCCAGGGACCCGGTGTAGGTGAGGTTCGGCCCGAGGTTCACCCCGATCAGCATCGCCAGCAGCAGTCCGGTCGGTGCGCCCGGCCCCAGGGCGCCGATCATCAGGAGTGTGGCCGGCAGGTTGTTGACCAGGTTCGCGGCGATCGCGGCGATGGACGCTGTCACCAGCAGTGCGGTGAACGATTCCGAATGCGGCAGCAGTCCGCCCACCCAATCGCCGACCTCCCCGGTGGTCAGGGGAGCGACCAGGATCCCAAGCGCGAGGACGAACACTGCGAAGTAGGGATCCGCCGCGGCGAGCATCGACCGTGGCCTGGTGCGCCCCTCCTTCAGAGCGGGCAGCCCGAGGAGGGCAACGCCCGCGACCGCGATCCACACCGGGGCCACCCCGATGATTCCGGACAGCGCGAAGCCGAGCAGGGTCAGGCCGAGGACCGTCAGCGCCCAGCGCGGCGGCGGCGCGAGCCGGCCCGGCGTCGAGGGCGGGGCCGGTTGGGGCGGCGCGGCGAGGTCGCGCGCGAAGAAGAGCCGGAACACCACGAACTCCACGGCGATCGCGACGAACCACGGCAGGGCCATCAGGGAGGCGAAGTGGAGGAAGCCGAGGCCCGTCGCCGAGAAGGCCAGCAGGTTCGTCAGGTTCGAGACCGGTAACAGCGTCGACGCCGAGTTGGCCAGGTGCGCCGCGGCGTAGTTCACCGGGCGCGGCGAGACGCCCATCCTGGTCGCGGTCGCCAGGATCGCGGGCGTCAACAGCACCACCGTGGCATCCAGGCTCAGCACCGCGGTGGTAATCGCGCAGGCGGCGAACGCCAGTCCCAGCAGCCGCTTCGGGCGACCTCGGCTGCCGCGCCGCAGGACCGACGCGGTCCAGGTGAACACGCCGTTCGCGTCCGCGAGGTGGGCGAGCACGAGGATCGCGGCGAGGAACGCCACGGTCGGCCCGAGCGCACGCACCTCCTCGAGGGCCTCTGTCGGGGTCACCGCCCCGAGGCCGACCACGATCAGGGCGGCAGGAGCGGCGACGGCGACTTCGGGTAGTCCGTGCGGTCGGATGATCGCGGCGGCCAGCACCAGGGCGACGAGGGCGCCGACCAGCCAGACCATTCGGTGAGTACCTCAGCCGACCGTCACAGCAGCTTGCGCAGGGTGCGCAGGTTCCGGTTGGTCGTCGTCGACTTGTACTTGGCCTTGGCGCTGAGCTTTCCGAACGGGCTCTGCAGGGTCTGGCCGCGTTCGACGTGCCAGTACAGGACGCCGTCGCCGAGTGCGACGGACTCGTCGCCGAGCGCGAGAGACTGTGCGGCGGCGAACATGTCGTCCAGCGACGCCGGGTCGGAGGACAGCAGAACGTACGGGTGCCACCCGTCCCGGTCGGCCTCGAACGGGAACGACTCGACGATCGCGGCCAGCGTCGGATGATCCACCAGCACGATCCAGGCGTCGTAGCCGAACCTCTCCCGCAGACAGGCCTCGATATCGGACTTGATCGCCTGCCGGTCGGTGCGGTCGGAGTCGAAAAGCACGTTGCCCGAGGCCAATACGGTCTTGACGCCGTCGAATCCGAGTCCGGAGATCGCGTCCTTGAGGTCCGCCATCTTGATGTTGATCCCGCCGACGTTGACGCCCCGGAGCAACGCGATGTATCTGGCCATGGCTAGACCGTAGACAGTCGACGCCGGTCAAACAAGCGTTCGAGTGTCAGAGCCGAGCGCGGCAGGCAGTAGTCTGTAGCGGCGGACGAGTTGGTCGGGCGGCCGCGGCTCGGGGAACCGTGCGCTCGCGCGCGCAGGCCCAGGGCCGAGGAAAGTCCGGACTCCACAGAGCAGGGCGGTTGCTAACGGCAACCCGGGGTGACCCGCGGGACAGTGCCACAGAAAACAGACCGCCGGCGCGTGAGCGTCGGTGAGGGTGAAACGGTGCGGTAAGAGCGCACCAGCACCCCAGGTGACTGGGGTGGCTAGGTAAACCCCGCCCGGAGCAAGGTCGAAGGCCGCACCTTCTCGAAGGTGCGGCTGCGCAGGTGTTCGAGGGCTGCTCGCCCGAGCCTGCGGGTGGACCGCTCGAGGTACCCGGCAACGGTGTGCCCAGATGGATGGTCGCCACCCGGCGCCTCGGCGCCGGGGACAGGATCCGGCTTACAGACCAACTCGTCCGCCCACTTACCGAGAAGGTGCGGGTCGGGAGTCGATACTCTCTGCCGATGACACTGCTCAAGTCGTCGAGGGACGCCTTCCTCACTGTCGCCTCGCTCGTCTTCCTCGGGGCCTACGCACTCCCGATCCTGGTGGTGGGACTTCCGCAGGGAATGCGGCTCCTCTGCGACGTCACGATGATCGTCACGTGGGTCGCCTTCGCGCTCGACTACGGCGACCGACTCGTGCGGGCACGCGAGAAGTGGGACTTCATCAGGGCCAACCTCTTCGAACTGGTGGCACTGCTGCTCCCGGTGCTCCGTCCGCTGCGCCTGGTGGTGGTGTTGGCCGCACTCAGCCGCAGCATGGCCGGATCGTTCCGGGGCAGGGTCGGCGCATACGTGGTCGGCGGGGCCGGGCTGCTCGTGTTCTGCGCCGCCCTCGCGGTCCTCGACGCCGAACGTGCCAATCCGGACGCGAACATCACCGGGTTCGGGGACGCGCTCTGGTGGGGGGTGACGACGGTGACCACCGTCGGCTACGGGGATCGGTACCCGACCACTGCGGAGGGCCGCCTGATCGCGTTCGGGCTGATGCTCGGCGGCGTCGCGCTGCTCGGCGTCGTGACCGCGTCCCTGGCGTCCTGGTTCGTCGAACGGGTCGCCGCGGCCCAGGAGGACGGGACGAAGCACGCCACCGACGAGATCCACCGGCTCACCGCGGAGGTCGCCGACCTGAACCGGAGGCTCGCAGAGCAGGCGGGGATGCGCGGGCAGACCCCGGTGGCCGACGGATACAGCTATGCCCCCACCGAATCGGCGGGGGCATAGCCGGTGAAGCCGGACCTAGACCGGGTTGACGACCAGGGTGGTCGCCCAGTGAGTGGCGGCTTCGGCTCCGAGATGCGGGAGGAGGGCATCGTAGAGCAGGTAAGACATGGGGGCCATGCGGGTGATTCTCCATTTCATACGGGTTGAGGCGGAGCAGCGCGGAATCTCTCGAGTCCTGGATACGGGTGCGGTGGATGTGACACGCCGTACCCTGCCGCGCGTAAGAGTCTCATGCTTGCGTGCAGTCCTCAAGCGAACGGGCCGAAAAGATTTCGAGTCTTCGGTTCGGATGGTGAGGGTCGCGGGAACCGGGCACACTGAAGACATGAGCGAGGACGAAGAGCACCTCTGGTACTACTGCGTGTCGGACGGTTCGGTGCGTCAGGGCAAGGACGCCCGCGGGCTCGACCGGATGGGCCCCTATCCCGATCGCCAGACCGCCGAGCGTGCGTTGGAGATCGCCGCGGAGCGCAACAAGGCCGCGGACAAGGCCGAGGACGACTGGAACAACTGACGGTCGGCCGCGTGGTCGCCGCGAGCCATTACTCTCGGCAGTTGTGATGACGCGTATCTCAGCCCGCGGGATCGACTTCGGTGCCATCCGGACCGACTTCTCGCTGACCGCCGATTTTCCCCCGAGGGCCGTCGCGGAGGCGGAGTCCGCGGTCGACCGGTTCGCGGCCGAGCGCGCGGACCGCACCGACCTGGCGCTGGTCACCATCGACCCGCCGACGTCCATGGACCTCGACCAGGCCCTGCACCTCGAGCGCACGCCAACCGGGTTCGTCCTGCACTACGCGATCGCTGACGTCGGGGCCGTCGTGGTCCCCGGCGGCGGCCTGGATGCGGAGGTCCGGCGGCGCGGGCAGACCTTCTACCTGCCTGACGGGTCGCTGCCGCTGCACCCGCGGGTGATGTCCGAGGGTGCCGTCAGCCTGCTGCCCGATCTGGTGCGGCCTGCCGCCCTCTGGCGAATCGAGCTCGACGAGCGGGCGGAGCCGGTCTCCGTCGAGGTCACGCGCGCCCTGGTGCGATCGGTCGCACGGTTCGATTACGCGGGGGTGCAGGCGGATTCGGAGTCCGGATCGTTGCATCCCTCGATCGCGGCGCTGCCCGAGTTCGGCAAGCTGCGACTCGCATCCGCGATCGACCGCGGCGCGATCGAGCTCAAGCTGCCCGAGCAGGAGGTGGTCGGCGACGGCGACGGCTGGCGGCTCGAGCTGCAGCCACGCACCGAGGCCGACGACTGGAACGCGGAGGTGTCGCTGCTGACCGGGATGTGCGCGGCACAGCTGATGATCGACGCGGGCATCGGACTGCTGCGCACGCTGCCTGCCCCGGCGGCTGGCGCGGTCGCGGCCCTGCGCAAGGCCGCGAGCGCACTCGGCATGGACTGGCCGACGCAGGTCCCGGTCGGCGAGTTCCTCGCGGGGCTGGAGCCGAACACGCCAGCGACGCTGGTGATGATGACCGAGGCGACCTCCCTGCTACGGGGAGCGGGCTATGCCGCGTTCGACGGCGAGGTCCCCGAGCTGGTCACACATTCCGGGATCGGCGCCCCGTACGCCCACGTCACCGCTCCGCTGCGGCGCCTCTCGGACCGGTTCAGCACCGAGGTGTGCCTGGCGGTCTGCGCGGGAACGCCGGTGCCGCAATGGGTTCGCGAGGCGCTGCCCTCCCTGTCGGATCTGATGAGGGGCTCGGACACGTTGGCCAACAAGGTCGACCGTGCCTGTGTGGACCTCACCGAGGCCACCCTGCTCGCCGGCCGCGAGGGGGAGGTGTTCGAGGCGGTGGTGCTGCGCGGGGTTGACGGCAAGCGCGAGGCCGAGGTCTTCGCGCCGCAGGCGACGGTCATCGGCAAGTGCCTCGGCGATCCGCCGGAGGGCGAGGCGGTGTCGGTCCGCCTGGTTCAGGCCGACGTGGCCGAGCGGACGGTGAAGTTCGGCTACCCGGCTACAGCTTCCGGCTCGCAGACCTGATCTTGCGCACCAGCTTTCGCGACCGCGGCACGGCGACTCGAACCCGGTCGGCCTCGACGGCTGTCAGCACGCCGTAGGTGAAGGTGTCCTCGCCCGCGCCGCGGGCCAGGTCGGCCGCGGCCAGCAGCCGGGACCGTGCGACCACGGAATCGTGGTGATCGCCGAGCACGGTCTGCAGCTTCTTCGCCGCCTTGCCTGCCCGCACGGGCGAGGGACGGGTGGATGCGGCGGCCTCCGCGGCGTACCGGAGCGCCTTGGCGCGCTTGCGGACCGTGTGCAGGCGCTCCGGCGTCGGTTCGCCGGTGCCTCCCGCGGTGAGTCCGGCCTTCCTCGCCGCCTTGCGCACCCTGCGACGGGCGTGGTGCAGCCCGGACCGGACCGCGTCGTGCCGCTGCGGGGCCGCCGCGAGCAGGGCGTCCAGCGCGGCGAGGAGCGCCTCGTAGCGCGGGCCGTCGAGCGTGGCGACCGCCTCGGTGTGCGCGTCGCGGTAGGCGAGCTCGTTGGTCTCGATCAGGCGGTGGCGGACGGGCCCGCGGATCAGTTCGGGAGGCTGCGCGTCGAGGAGCTCGCGAAACCGCTCGGCCATCACCTCGGCGTCCCTGGCGTTGCCGAGAACCGTACCCAGCCATCGGAGTTCGGCCCGCACGCCGTCGGTGTCACCGTCCGGGAACAGCGACCGGTAGCTGCCGAGCGCGCTGCGCAGGCGCCGCGCCGACACCCGCATCTGGTGCACGGAGTCGAACTCGTCGCGGCGCACCCCGTCGGCGTGCGCATCCAGTTCGTCGGCGTGCTCGCGCAGCGCCGCCAGCACGACCGTGGTTCCGTCCGATGTGCGCCCCTTGCCCATACCTCAGGTCTACCCGCCCGCGTCCGTCGCTGTCGAGAGTTGCGCGCGTCAGCCGCGAAAGGTGTCGGTCGCCTCGACCAGGTGATGGGTGATCCCCGGCTCGTTGGCGGCGTGCCCGGCGTCGTCGACGATCACCAGTCGGGCCGACGGCCAGGCCCGGTGCAGGGCCCACGCGCTGGTCGTCGGGCACACCACGTCGTACCGGCCCTGCACGATCACCGCCGGGATCGTCTCGAGCGCGGCGATGTCCCGGAGCAACTGGCCTTCCGCGAGGAATCCGTGATTGCGGAAGTAGTGGTTCTCGATCCGCGCGAACGCCAGGGCGAAGCGCGGCTCTGCGCTCTCCTCGACACGCGCGGGCCTCGGCAGCAGCGAACTGGTGGCGCCCTCCCAGGTGGACCAGGCGACGGCGGCAGCAAGCGCGACGTCGGCGTCGGGGGAGTGCAGCAGGCGGTGGTACGCCTCGACGAGGTCGCCGCCGCGCTCGGCCTCGGGCACCGGGGCGAGGAAGCCCTCCCACAGGTCGGGGTAGATCGCGCTCGCGCCGCCGTTGTAGTACCAGTCGATCTCGCTGCGGCGCAGCAGGAACACCCCGCGCAGCACGAGCTCGGTGACCCGGTCCGGGTTGGCCTGCGCGTACGCCAATGCGAGCGTCGAACCCCAGGAACCGCCGAAGACCTGCCAGCGCTGCACCCCGAGATGGGTGCGCAGGGCCTCGATGTCGGCGATGAGGTGCTGTGTGGTGTTCACCGACAGGTCCGCGCCGTCGGCGACGTGCGGGGTCGAACGCCCGCAGCCGCGCTGATCGAACAGCACGATCCGGTAGGCGTCGGGGTCGAAGAACCGGCGGTGGTCCGCGGTGGTGCCGCCGCCGGGCCCGCCGTGCAGGAACACGACGGGCTTGCCGTCGGGATTGCCGCTGACCTCCCAGTAGATGCGCTGCCCGTCGCCGACGTCGAGGTGCCCGGCGCGGTGCGGCTCGATCTCGGGGTACAGGTCCCGCATCGGTGTCAGAACCCGATCAGGCCCGATGCCAGGTCCGGGATCCGCAGCGATTCGATCGCCTCGGCGCGCACATCCGGGCACTGCGCCTGGGTGATCGCGTCGATCCGCGCCTTGTTGCCCATCAGCTCGATGACGTTGAGGCCGTTCTGGGCGGCCCAGGTGCCGACGACCGTGTTCAGCCCGCCCTTGCCGATGGTCGGGGTGTAGGTGCGCCAGCTCTGCAGCTGTGCCTGCATGTCCGAGCACAGCTGGGCGGCCTGCGCCTCGGTGACGCCGCCTGCGACGACGCCGCCCGGCGCCGGGGCGGCGGAGGTGCCGGGCAGGGTGCCCGTGCCGCCGCTCGGCGCGGGGGCGGGTGCAGGGGCGTTCTCGGTGGCGCAGCCGCTCGCGAGAGCAACGACAGCAGCGGCTCCGGCGACGGCGGCCGCGAGACGACGATGGAACATGTAGGCACCCTGTCTTTCGGTGAAGTGTGTGGCGCGCGCGGGATACCGCGCGCGCCGTTGTCATCGAGTGTGCCATCGCGCGACGACAACCCGCCCCGCGAGAGGGCGGATCGTCGTCGCGCGTGGAGCAGGCGTCAGAAGCTGTGTTCCTCGGCGGGGAAGGTGCCGGACCGGACCTCGGCGGCGTAGGCGGCCGCCGCGCCGCGCAGGTCGTCGCCGACGGCGGCGAACTTCTTGACGAACTTGGCGGTCTTGCCGCTGGTGTACCCGGCCATGTCCTGCCAGACCAGCACCTGGGCATCGCACTCGGAGCCAGCGCCGATGCCGACGGTCGGGATCGTCAGCTTCCTGGTGACCTGCCCGGCGATTTCGGCGGGCACCATCTCCATGACCACGGAGAACGCGCCGGCCTCCTGCACGGCGATGGCGTCGGCGACGAGCTGCTCGGCGCCGTCGCCGCGGCCCTGCACGCGGAAGCCGCCGAGGCTGTTCACGGACTGCGGGGTGAACCCGATGTGCGCCATCACCGGGATTCCCGCCGCGGTGATCGCGGCGATCTGCGGGGCGACGCGCTCGCCGCCCTCGAGCTTGACCGCGTGTGCCTGGCCCTCCTTCATGAACCGGGTGGCGGTGGCCAGTGCCTGCTCGGGGGAGGACTCGTAGCTGCCGAACGGCAGGTCGGCGACGACGAGGGCGTTCGGGGCGCCGCGGACCACGCCGCGGACCAGGGGGATCAGCTCGTCGATGGTGATCGGCACCGTCGTGTCGTAGCCGTACACGACGTTGGCGGCGGAGTCGCCGACCAGGAGTACCGGGATGCCGGCCTCCTCGAAGAGCCGCGCGGTCGAGTAGTCGTACGCGGTGAGCATCGCCCAGCGCTCACCCTCGGCCTTCATGGCCTGCAGGTGATGGGTGCGGATCTTGGTTCGCTTGGCGGCCGGCTGAGCGGGCGCGGAACCGTAGGGCGCAGTGTTATCGGACATCAGTGTCCCTTTCGTGCCTCGAGGCCCAGTGCGGGTCCCCGGGTTGTGGGTGATGACGTAGCTCAGTCTGCCACCGGCCGATCACCCCGAGAACAGGCGGTGACGTGCAATTGGTCACACCGGCCGTGGTCGATTGTGGGAAGGATCGGCCCCGCATTCCGGGGCCGATCCTTCCCGCATTGGTTACGAGCGGCTGCCGAGTGCCGAGACGATCTGCTGCAGGACGGAATCCGGGTCGTGTCGAAGCTGGTGCCAGGTGAAGCGCAGCACGTGCCAGCCGGCGTTGACCAGGATGTTCTGTCGCCGGGCATCGTTGTTGAACCGGGCCACGTCGCGGTGCCAGGCCCACCCGTCCACTTCGATCGCAACGCGGCTGCGTACGAACGCCACATCGATCTCGTAGCCACAGCTGGTGACGTGGGTACTCCAGCCGGTCAGTTCCGAGCCCCGCAGCAACCGCAGCAGCATTCGCTCGGCTTCCGACGCGCCGCCCTCGCCTGCCGAGCGGAGCAGCCGGGTGGCCGCGGCGGTGCCGAACCGTCCGCTGTTTCGCTCGTGCACTGCCTCCAGGATCGCGAGGGTCGTGTGCCGTTGCAGCGCTCGGTCCATCAATGCCGATCCGTCCCGGAGCTCGACGGCGGCCTCCAGGACGGTCAGCGGGAGCTCGGTGATGCGCAGGCCGCGAACTGTGCCGATATCGCTCCAGTGCAGGTCGCGCCGCCGGATGCGGATCCGATCCCGGTTCTTGACGGCGCGGGCGCGGGGGATCGTGACCAGGTCGTCGGCGGGAGGTCGGTCGGTGAGACCGAGCCACCAGGCCGCGCTGGTTCCGCTCGCCACGGCGTCCGGTCCGGCGGCGAACACCGACGCGCGCAACCGCGCCGCCCGAGTGAGCTGCCGGTCGGACCGTAGGTAGACGCCCCGGTACAGACGACGCCACTGACCGGTGCTGACCCGGCGGTCGACGGCTGTCGTGCTCATGCCCGCCGACCGCGCCTGCCCCAGGGTGATGACGCCGTCCTGGTTTGCCATCACGGCGTGCACGGCGATCGGAGTCATGTCGTCTTGGACGTCGGCCGGACCGCCTCGCGTTCCAACCGACGCGCAGTTCGGCAGGATCGGCCCCGGAATGCGGGGTCGATCCTGCCGAAAGAGCGCGGACCGGCCCGTTTCGGGGCCCGTGGCACCATCGATGGCATGCCGATATCGCGCCGAGTCCCTGTCGCCCTGGCCGTGGGAGCGCTCGTCGCAGCCATGGCCGCCGGATGCGGGAGCGTGGTCGACGGGGCCGCCAAGGGTGAGCCCGCAGGCGGGGCTGCGGGCGACTTCGGTCCCGGTGCGGGCACGGTGCCCGCGGGCTTGGAGGCGTTCTACACGCAGACCCCGCAGTGGGAGTCCTGTGAGCGCTACAGCACCGACGGGATGCCGCTGTCCAGCAGGATCGAGTGCGCCGAGATCACCGTGCCGGTGGACTACGCGGACCCGTCGGGCGACACCGCCAAGATCGCGATCTCCCGGAGCCAGGCGACCGGCTCGAAGATCGGTTCCGTGCTGGTCAACCCAGGCGGTCCCGGCGCCTCCGGCTTGTCGATGGCGACCGAGGGCTCGGGCACCGCGTTGGGCGAACGGTTCGACGTGATCGGGTTCGACCCGCGCGGGATCGGTGCGTCGACACCGCAGGTGCGCTGCCTGACGCCCGCAGAGAACGACGAGAAGCGCGCGGATCCCGGCGTGGACATGAGCCCGGAGGGGATCGCCAGGACCGAGGCGAAGAACGCCGACTACGCGCGCAAGTGCGCCGAGCGGACCGGCGCCGAGTTCCTCGAGCACGTCGGCACCCGCGAGGTGGTTCGGGACATGGACGTGATCCGGTCGGTGCTCGGCGACGAGAAGCTCAGCTATCTCGGGTACTCCTACGGCACCCGGCTCGGCTCGAGCTACGCCGAGACGTTCCCCGCGAACGTGCGCGCGATGGTGCTCGACGGTGCGCTCGACCCGAACCAGGATCCGGTCGAGGAGGTGGTGCTGCAGGCGGCCGGCTTCCAGACGGCGTTCGACGCGTTCGCGGCGGACTGCGCGGCGTCGGACGACTGCCCGCTCGGCACCGACCCGGCCCGGTTCACCGCGAGGTTCCAGGAGCTGGTCGATCCGCTGGTGGACAAGCCGGCGGACACCACCGATCCAAGGGGCCTCGGCTACCGGGACGCGATCACCGGGGTCCAGCAGGCGCTGTACTCGCAGAACCTGTGGGGGGCGCTGCGCGGAGGGCTCAGCTCGCTGGCCGACGGCCACGGCGACACCCTCCTGCAGCTGGCCGACACGTACGAGGGTCGCCAGGCGGACGGCAGTTACAGCAACATCGATGACGTGTTCAACGCGGTTCGGTGCGTCGACGACCCGCCGGTCACCGATCGGGCCGAGGCCGGCGCGGCGGACACCGAGTTCCGGCGGGCCGCCCCGTTCCTCGACGACGGCCGCGGCACGGGCAATGCCCCGCTGGACACCTGCGCCTTCTGGCCGGTGCCCAGCTCGGGGGCCCCGCACACGATCGATGCGCCGGGCCTGCCGCCCCTCGTCGTGATCTCGACGACCGAGGATCCCGCCACGCCGTACCAGGCCGGAGTGGAGCTGGCCAAGCAGCTCGGGGCCTCGCTGATCACGTACCGGGGGACCCAGCACACCGTCGCGATGAGCGGCGTCTCCTGCGTCGACGACCCCGTCGTCGAGTACCTCACCGAGCTGACCGAACCCCAGCCCGACCTCACGTGTTAGTAACCGATTTCACGATGTAACACAGATTTAACGGACTTTGCCTACTCTCGCGGACATGGATCGCCAAAAGGAATTCGTGCTCCGCACCCTCGAAGAGCGCGACATCCGTTTTGTCCGACTGTGGTTCACCGATGTGCTCGGCTACCTGAAGTCGGTGGCGATCGCCCCGGCCGAGCTCGAGGGTGCCTTCAGCGAGGGCATCGGGTTCGACGGCTCGGCCATCGAGGGCTTCTCGCGGGTCTCGGAGGCGGACACCGTCGCCAAGCCGGATCCGTCGACGTTCCAGATCCTGCCGTGGGCGCACAAGGACGGCGCCCAGCACTCGGCGCGCATGTTCTGCGACATCGCGATGCCGGACGGGACCCCGTCGTGGGCCGACCCCCGCCACGTGCTGCGCCGACAGCTGAGCAAGGCGAGCGACCTCGGGTTCAGCTGCTACGTGCACCCCGAGATCGAGTTCTTCCTGCTCGAGAACGGCCCCGTCGACGGCACCCCGCCGGTGCCCGCGGACAGCGGCGGCTACTTCGACCAGGCCGTGCACGACTCGGCGCCGAACTTCCGCAGGCACGCCATCGACGCGCTCGAGTCGATGGGCATCTCGGTCGAGTTCAGCCATCACGAGGCCGCGCCAGGGCAGCAGGAGATCGACCTGCGTTACGCCGACGCACTGTCGATGGCCGACAACGTGATGACCTTCCGCTACATCGTGAAGGAGGTCGCGATCAACGAGGGCGTTCGCGCGACCTTCATGCCCAAGCCGTTCAGCGATCAGGCCGGGTCGGCCATGCACACCCACATGAGCCTGTTCGAGGGCGAGAACAACGCCTTCCACAACCCGGATGACCCGATGCAGCTCTCGGACACCGGCAAGGCGTTCATCGCGGGCATCCTCGAGCACGCCAACGAGATCAGCGCGGTGACCAACCAGTGGGTGAACTCCTACAAGCGGCTGATCCACGGCGGCGAGGCCCCGACCGCCGCGTCCTGGGGACCGTCGAACCGCTCGGCCCTGATCCGGGTGCCGATGTACACGCCGAACAAGGCGTCGTCGCGCCGCGTCGAGATCCGCAGCCCAGACTCGGCCTGCAACCCGTATCTCACCTTCGCGGTGCTGCTCGCCGCCGGACTCCGTGGCATCGAGAAGGGCTACGAGCTGCCGCCCGAGGCCGAGGACGACGTCTGGTCGCTGACCTCGGCGGAGCGCAGGGCGATGGGCTACAAGGAGCTGCCGAGCAGCCTCGACACCGCGCTGCGCGAGATGGAGCGCTCGGAGCTGGTGGCCGAGGCCCTCGGCGAGCACGTGTTCGATTTCTTCCTGCGCAACAAGCGGCGCGAGTGGGAGGAGTATCGCAGCCAGGTGACCCCGTTCGAGATCAAGACCTACCTGGGTCTGTAAGCGCAGATGGTCAAGCCGCCTACCGCCCGTTCCACCATCCCCAGCGTCGGCCGTCTCGGCCTCGTCGAGCCGACCGCGGGGGACGAGCTCGCCCACCTCGACTGGGCCAACCCGGAGAGCCTGGAGCTGCTCTGGGCGCTCTCGCGCGCCGCGAATGCCGACCTGGCACTGCGCACCCTGGTCCGTGTGAAGGACGGTCTCGGTGACGGGTGGGCCGAGCTCGATGCCGAACTCCGCACCGATACGGCCTTGCGGGGCAAACTGTTCGGGTTGATCGGTGCATCCAGCGCGTTCGGTGACCACCTCGTCGCCGACCCGTCCGGGTGGAAGCTGCTGGCGGGGGAGTCCCAGCTGCCGAGCCGAGACGAGCTCACCGACGAGCTGCTGGCCAGCGTGCAGGCCACCCCCGACGGCAGCGCGTCCGAGACCAACCTGGTGTACCGGGCGGGGATCACCGGACCCGCCGCGATCGCCGCGCTGCGCAAGACCTACCGCGACCAGCTGATGGTGCTGGCGGCCGCCGACCTGGCGGCCACCGTCGAGAACGAGCCCGTCTTGCCGTACCAGACGGTCGGGCGACAGCTCTCCGACATGGCCGACGCCGCGCTCACGGGGGCGCTCGCTGTCGCGGTCGCGGAGATCTATCCCGACGGGCCGTGTCCGGCCCGGCTCGCCGTGATCGCGATGGGCAAATGCGGTGCGCGCGAACTGAACTACGTCAGCGATGTCGACGTGGTGTTCGTCGCGGAGCCCTCGGATGCGTCCACCAGCCGGCTCGCGGGCGAGCTGATGCGGGTGGGTTCGGCCGCCTTCTTCGAGGTCGACGCGGCGTTGCGGCCCGAGGGCAAGCGCGGCGAGCTGGTGCGTACCCTCGACTCGCACATCGCGTACTACAAGCGCTGGGCCAAGACCTGGGAGTTCCAGGCGCTGCTCAAGGCGCGACCGGCGACCGGCGACCTCGGCCTCGGCGAACGCTACGTCGACGCGCTGAACCCGATGGTGTGGACGGCCTCGGAGCGCGAGGATTTCGTCGTCGACCTGCAGGCCATGCGCCGTCGGGTCGAGGAGATGGTGCCGCCGGAGCTGCGCGAGCGGGAGATCAAGCTCGGCCGTGGCAGTCTGCGCGACGTCGAGTTCGCGGTGCAGTTGTTGCAGCTGGTGCACGGGCGCGCGGACGAGTCGCTGCACGTGAAGAGCACCGTCGACGCGCTGACCGCCCTCGCGGCCGGCGGCTATGTCGGGCGCGACGACGCCGCGAATCTCGCTGCGTCGTACGAGTTCCTGCGCTTGATCGAGCACCGGCTGCAGTTGCAGAAGCTCAAGCGAACCCACACGCTGCCGCCCGCGCACGACGAGGAGGCGCTGCGCTGGCTCGCCCGCGCCGCGCACATGCGTCCGGACGGCCAGCGGGACGCGCTCGGCGTGCTCAATGCCGAGGTCAAGCGCAACGCGCACCGGATCCGTCGCCTGCACGCCAAGCTCTTCTACCGCCCGCTGCTGGAATCGGTTGCCCGGCTGGACAAGGACGCGATCCGGTTGAGCCCGGACGCGGCGACGCGTCAGCTCGCGGCGCTCGGCTACACCGCGCCCGAGAACGCCCTCGGTCACCTGAAGGCGTTGACCGGCGGCGCATCGCGCAAGGGGCGGATCCAGGCCCTGCTGCTGCCGACGCTGCTCGAATGGCTCAGCGACACCCCGGATCCCGACGCCGGACTACTCGCCTACCGCAGGCTGTCCGAGGCCATGCTGGAGCAGGACTGGTTCCTTCGGGTCCTGCGTGACGAGGGCGCGGTGGCCCAGCGCCTGATGATCGTGCTCGGGTCGTCCGCGTACATCCCGGACCTGCTGATCAAGGCCCCGGACGTGCTGCGGCTGTTCGCCGATGGGCCGGCGGGCCCCCGGCTGCTCGACATCGACCCGGACGAGGTCGCCCGCGGGATCCTGTCTTCCTCTGCGCGCTATGACGACCCGGCGCGTGCTGTCGGTGCCGCCCGCTCGCTGCGCAGGCACGAGCTGGCGCGGGTGGCGTCGGCCGACGTGCTGGGAATGCTCGACGTCCCGCAGGTGTGTCGCGCCCTGTCCTCGGTGTGGGCGGCCGTGCTCGGTGCCGCGCTCGACGCGGTGATCCGGGCCAGCGAGGCCGAACTGGGCGGACCGGCACCCGCGTCGTTCGCGGTGATCGGGATGGGCAGGCTCGGCGGCGGGGAGCTCGGTTACGGCTCGGACGCGGACGTGCTGTTCGTCTGCGAGCCCAGGCCGGGCGAGGACGAGGTCCGGGCGGTCAAGTGGGCCAACAGCATCGCGGATCGGGTGCAGAAGCTGCTCGGCGCGCCGAGCACGGACCCGCCGCTCGAGGTGGACACCGGCCTGCGCCCGGAGGGCCGCAACGGTCCGCTGGTGCGGACGCTGGCGTCGTACGAGGCGTACTACCGACAGTGGGCGCAGGCCTGGGAGATCCAGGCGCTGCTGCGCGCGCACACCGCCGCGGGCGACCCGGATCTCGCACTGCGGTTCCTGCACATGATCGACCAGACCCGGTACCCGGAGGGCGGGGTCTCCGAACAGGCGGTCCGCGAGATCCGGCGGATCAAGGCCAGGGTCGACTCCGAGCGGTTGCCGCGCGGCGCCGACCCGGCCACCCACACCAAGCTCGGACGCGGCGGGCTCGCCGACGTGGAGTGGACGGTCCAGCTGATCCAGCTCCGGCACGCCCACGATGTGCCCGCCCTGCACAACACCTCGACCCTGCAGACGCTGGATGCGATCGGCGCCGCGGAACTGATGAGCGAGACGGACATCGAGCTGTTGCGCGAGGCCTGGCTCACGGCGACCAAGGCCCGCAACGCCCTGGTCCTGGTGCGCGGCAAACCAACCGATCAGCTGCCGGGACCTGGCCGGGTTCTGTCCGCGGTCGCGGCGGTCGCCGGCTGGGACTCCGGCGACGCCGGGGAGTTCCTGGACAACTACCTGCGCGTCACGCGCCGGGCGAAGGCCGTGGTGGAGCACACCTTCGGCGCCTGACCGCGGATCTCACGGGCAGAGCGCGTGCGAGAGCAGGGCCTCGCTGTCGGTCTGCCGGGTCGGGATCTGGGTGAGGGTGATGGTCACCGCCCTGCCCTCGGTGCTCGCGCCGGACAGGGTGTAGTAGCCGGGGATTCCCCCGGTGTGGCCGACGTACCTGACCCCGCAGGGCAGGTCGCTGGATCCGACGCCGAGGCCGTACCCCATGCCCCCGGCCTCGTCGGCGGCCGGTTGCGCCTTCGTCATCTCGTCCAGTTGTGCACGGGGAACCACCTTTCCGTCCAGCAGGGCCAGCCAGAACCTGTTGAGGTCGCGGCCGGTGGAGACCAGGGCACCCGCGGACCATGGCACCGAGGGCTCGATCATCGAGACGTCGGCGACGACGCCGTCGACGTCCTGGTATCCGGACGGGTGCGGGCCCCGGATCGCGCGCTCGCCCGGGCCGGGAAGGTAGGTGTCCTCGAGGCCGAGGGGCCCGAGGATGCGGGTGGTGAGCTCGTCGGTGTAGCTGTGCCGGGTCACCGCCTCGATCAGCATGCCGAGCACGATGTAGTTGGTGTTGGTGTAGAGGAAGCGGGAACCCGGTGGGAACTGCGCCGGTTTGGCCATCGCGATCGCCACCGCCTGTGCCGGGGTGATCGTGCGGTTCTCGGTCGCGGCGACCAGTTCGTCCGCCCCTGGCTCGCCCGCGAACTCGGGCAGCCCGCTGCGATGCTGCATGAGCTGCCGGACCGTGATCGCCGTGCCGTCCCCGCCCGCACCCGCGATCAGGCCGGGCAGGTAGCTCTCGATGGCGCGGTCGAGATCGATCTTTCCCTCCGCCACCAGCTGCATGATGACCGCGGACGTGAAGGTCTTGGTGATGCTGCCCACTCGGACGCGGCTGTCGTCGGCGATCTCGGCGCCCGTCGTGCGATCGCCGACACCGCTCGTCAGGACCGTGGTGGTGCTGCCCGCGCTCACGGTCGTCACGGCGCCAACGACCCCCGCGCTCGTCAGCCCGTCGAGGTCGGTCTGCAGGGTGCGGGTGCGCTCGAAATCCGCACAGCCACTGAGCAGTAGGGCGATCGCGGCGATGGCGGCGGTGATCGCCGGCTTCTGTGGTCGCATGGCGATGACCGTACGGACGGGGCCGATCGGTGTCATCGGGGTTACCCCCGATCTGTGCCCTGATCTTCGGTCGGGGATGGGCCGCGGCGACCTGACGGGCCCCGGCGTCGGCGGCGTTCGTGGGTTGCCCCGCCCGGACATCGCACCTACGGTGGAAACGCAGCACCTCGTTAGGCGAGGCTCCTGCACGAACACAGGCCACTGATCTGACGACGTCGAGAGACGCCCAAGATCAGGACAGATCTCCCCGGCTTAAGGGGTGATCCCAAGTGGCTTCCCTCCGGGATACGTCGTGCAGTGTCAAAGCCCTTACGTGGAGGTGTCATGTCGACGGAATCCCGACCGGACGATGGTGGATTCGGCCTCGTGTGCTCGCAGGTTCCACCGCGGCGGTGTCCATCCGCTCGCGGCAGCCCGACGCACGAGGAGGTGACCACCGTGGATGACCCGCCCAGTCGAGTTTTGACGCAACGCATTTCGGCCGACGGTGGTCGCTGAGGCGACTGGTCTCGCCCACCGCGGTCCTTCCCTTCACGACCCTTGCGCCGATTCGGTACAGGGGACTAGGAGTTGAAAATGGATACGACGGTGATCATCCTGCGCGTCGTGCTCGGCCTCACGCTGGGCGCGGCGGTCGGGATCGAGCGACAGTGGCGGTCCCGGCTGGCCGGGCTACGGACCAACGCCCTGGTCAGCCTCGGGGCGACGCTCTTCGTGATTCTCGGTGCCTACAGCTTCGACGGTCCGGGAGCCGACCCGACTCGTGTTGCCGCACAGATCGTTTCGGGTATCGGTTTCCTCGGGGCCGGCGTGATCATGAAGCAGGGCGCCTCGATCACGGGGCTGAACACGGCGGCGACGCTGTGGGCGACCGCAGCGATCGGCGCGCTGGCAGGCGGTGGGATGTACTGGGCGGCGGTGATCGGCACCGTGGCCATCATGGCGGCGAACACCCTGCTGCGCCCGCTCGGCCGGTTGATGGACCACCAGCCGGCCACCAAGGGGCGCGAGATGCCCGCGGCCGAGTACGTCTTCGAGGTGACGTGCCGCGATGACGCCGAGGCCCACGTGCGCGGGCTCGCCGTGCAGGCGGTCTCCCGCCCGGAGTTCCGGCTGCGATCCGTGCGCTCGTTCGATCTGCCCGAGACCGGCGAGGTGACGGTGCTGGCGGAGCTGACGGCCGACGAACGGGACGACCGACTGCTCGAGAGCGCGGTCAGCAGGCTCAGCATGGAGCCGCTGGTGACGCACGTGCGCTGGACGGTGGAGACCGACTCTCGCTGCGCTCGGCCCGCCGCCGAGTGTGCACCTGCCGTCACCCGCTCTCGGCCGACGTCACGGTAGGTGCACACTCGGCGAAACGCCGCTGGAACTCGGACGACCGTCCATGAATGGGTGCCTGGCGGAGCCCGGAATTTTGCGGCGTTTCGCTCACCCGTCGCCGCGACCGGAAGTTACAGTCAGTCCCGACTCGTCCTTCGTCGTCAAGGTGGGGATCGACATGAAACTGATGACCCGAACGTCAGTATCGGCACTGTTCGCCGCGGCGGTGCTAGCGGCAGGAGCGGGAACCGCATACGCAGGCCCGATCGCCCAGGAGGACGGCCCGCCGCGACCGGTGATCCCGGGGGTGCACCTGGTCGACCAGAAACAGGCGGCGCTGGAGAACATGCTCAACGAGCTCAATCTCGGTTGGGCCAACGGCGGCGCGGCAGGAACCGCGATCGGCGCGGCCATCGGGCTCGGCGTCGGATGCCTCTCGATGTTCCCCGGCAGCCTCGCCGGATGCATGATCGGGTTGCCGACCGGTGCCGTGACCGGCGCGCTCATCGGAATCGGCAATGGAAACCCCAAGGCGCAGAAGGCGATCGAGGATTACATCAACACCCCATAGCGGGGTGTCGCGCTCGCGCCTGGATTCGGTGCGAGCGCGTGGGCGCACATCAACCGGGGAGTCGGTACGGATCCCGAGCGGGTAACAGACAAATCGCCCCAAGTACCCAAATGTCACGAAACGGGTACCCGTCCGGGTAGTTCTCCCGATGTCTCGATTGGGTAACGAAGGAACTCTGGGTTCCGCCAGTCGACCGAGCCACACGAGGCATCGGTCAGCGGACCACCCGGAGGACCCCTCGTATGAGCAAGCACCGCCTGCAGAAGAACAACCGACTGACCCGTGGAATGCTGCTGGGGGCGATCACCGCGGGAGCGGTGCTGATCCCCGTCGCCCCCGCGATGGCACAGCCACTGAGCATCCCCGGTCTCGGGAACATCGAGGTCCCCGGCCTGCCGCCTGCCGGCGCGATCTCTCCAAATGCGGTGGTCAGCCACGGGCAGCGCGCACTGGACGCGGCGCAGACCAAGATCGGCGCGCCCTACGTGTGGGGCGCGACCGGCCCCGACTCCTTCGACTGCTCGGGTCTGGTCCAGTGGGCGTACCGGCAGGCCGGCGTGTCCGTCCCGCGGACGACCTATGACCAGATCAACGGCGGAACGCCGGTCGGCAAGGGTGACCTGCAGCCGGGCGACGTCGTGCTGTTCTACGGCACCGAGCATGTCGGCCTGTACGCAGGCGGCGGGATGGTCGTGCACGCGCCGACGCCCGGCCAGTCGGTCAAGCGGGCGCCCCTCGACTCGATGCCCTTCACCGCGGCCCGGCGGTACTGACCCCCTCAGGACAACGGCGCCCCGACCAGAACTGGTCGGGGCGCCGTTGTGTGTTCAGTTGTCAGCTGTGACGACTTAGACGTCGTAGTACAGCTGGAACTCGTACGGGTGCGGCCGCAGGTTGACCGGGGCGATCTCCTGCTCGCGCTTGATCGAGATCCAGGTCTCGATCAGGTCGGTGGTGAACACGCCGCCCTCGGTGAGGTACTCGTGGTCCTCCTCGAGCCGGTTGATGACGGCCTCGAGGCTGGTGGGGGCCTGCGGGATGTTGCGGGCCTCCTCCGGCGGGAGCTCGTAGAGGTCCTTGTCGACCGGGGCCATCGGCTCGATCTTGTTCTTGATGCCGTCCAGGCCGGCCATCATCTGCGCGGCGAAGTTCAGGTACGGGTTGCCCGAGGAGTCCGGCGCGCGGAACTCGAGGCGCTTGGCCTTCGGGTTGTTGCCGGTGATCGGGATGCGCACGGCCGCGGAGCGGTTGCGCTGGCTGTACACCAGGTTGATGGGGGCCTCGTAGCCCGGCACCAGGCGGTGGTACGAGTTGATGGTCGGGTTGGTGAACGCCAGCAGCGACGGCGCGTGGTGCAGGATGCCGCCGATGTAGTGGCGCGCCATGTCGGACAGGCCCGCGTAGCCGGACTCGTCGTGGAACAGCGGCTTGCCGTCCTTCCACAGCGACTGGTGCACGTGCATACCCGAGCCGTTGTCGCCGAACAGCGGCTTCGGCATGAAGGTGGCCGACTTGCCGTGCTGCCAGGCGGTGTTCTTCACGATGTACTTGAACAGCTGCAGGTCATCCGCGGCCGCGAGCAGCGTGTTGAACTTGTAGTTGATCTCCTGCTGGCCGCCGGTGCCCACCTCGTGGTGGCCGCGCTCGAGCTCGAAGCCCGCGTTCTGCAGGTTGGTGGAGATCTCGTCGCGAAGGTCGACGTAGTGGTCGTACGGCGCGACGGGGAAGTAGCCACCCTTCGCGCGGACCTTGTAGCCGAGGTTCGGGGTGCCGTCTGCGTTGCGCTCGTTGCCGGTGTTCCAGGAACCCGAGACCGCGTCGAGCTTGTAGAACGCGCCGTTCATGCTCGAGTCGTAGGCGACGCTGTCGAAGATGTAGAACTCGGCCTCGGCACCGAAGAACGCGGTGTCGGCGATGCCGGTGGACTTCAGGTACTCCTCGGCCTTGCGCGCGACGTTGCGGGGGTCGCGGCTGTAGGACTCGCGGGTGAACGGGTCGTGCACGAAGAAGTTGATGTTCAGCGTCTTGGCGGCGCGGAACGGGTCGAGCTGCGCGGTGCTGACGTCGGGCAGCAGCATCATGTCCGACTCGTGGATCGACTGGAAGCCGCGAACCGAGGAACCGTCGAACGCGAGGCCGTCCTCGAAGACGTCCTTGTTGAACGCCGAGGCCGGGATCGAGAAGTGCTGCTGGACGCCCGGCAGGTCGCTGAACCGGATGTCGACGTACTCGACCTTTTCGTCGGCTATGTAGTTGATGACCTCTTCGGCCGTGGTGAACGCCACGCGTGTGCTCCTTCAGTTGGTGCCTGCCGATTGTGCATTCCGGCGGCTTGCGTCGACACAGACGGTATGGACCTGGTGTTGCCCAGCAATCAAGGTTGTGTTTCGCCAGTGTTACACGTCTTGGAAAACGGTATATCTCACACCCCGTGATCGACCCGCCACGCTGGGCCTATCCTGGATGCATGGCGCGAAGTACCGGATCCTGGCTCTCTGGCCCCTCGGCGGCCCTTCCCAAGGGGGAGGACGGCACCGAGAACCGCTACAAGGGCGAGCTGCTCGGATTGCCGGAGACGGGCCCCGGCTCGTTGGTCGGCACCGGTCGACGGCTCGCGGCGTTCATGATCGACTGGCTGATGGGCGGGGGTGTCGCGCTGCTGTTCCTCGGCGGGAACGCGCTCGACGGCCGGCTCGGCAGCATCATCCTGATGGTCTGGTTCGTCGTCGGCGTGGTCACCGTGTCGCTGTTCTCGTTCACCCCCGGTCAGTTCTGCGTGGGACTGCAGGTGGCCCGGGTCGACGCACCGGTGCCCGTCGGCGTCGTGCGGGCGCTGGCCCGGCAGGTGCTGCTGGTGTTCGTCGTGCCCGCGCTGATCACCGACCTCGACGGCCGCGGCATGCACGACCGCGCCACCGGCACCGCGCTGGTTCGCTCGCGCTGACTCCACCAAGCCAGAAGTGCCCTCGACGTGATTCACGTCGAGGGCACTTTGGTTGTGAGGGGAGGGTTAGCGCCTGCGCATCGTGCGCTGGACGCCCTTCATCTTGGCGCCGCCGGGCAGCGGACCCTTCGGCATGGCCGGGCCGCCGCGGGTACCGAGTGCCGCCAGCCGCGCCTCGATCGTGTCCATCCGCTTGGTGTCGATGTTCTTCGGCAGCTTCGCGAGGTACTTCTGCAGCTGCGACAGCGGCACCTGGCCCTCGTCGTTGCCGATGATGATGTCGTAGATCGGGGTGTCGCCCACGAGTCGCGCGGTCTTCTTCTTCTCCTGGGCGAGAAGGGACTTCACCCGCTGAGGCGAACCCTCGGCGACCAGGATGACGCCCGGCCTGCCGATCACCCGGTGCACGGCGTCGAGCTGGGTGGTGCCCGCGATCGCGTTGGACACCCGCCACCCGCCCTGCATGTTGTCCAGTGCCCACGCGCCTGCGCCCGCCTGGCCCTCGGCCTTGCCGTACACGGTCTTCTGCACACGCCTGCCGAAGATGATGAACGCGGCGAGCACACCGAGCAGAATGCCGATCGGCAGCAGGAACCACTGGATTCCGAAGATGAGGCCGACCAGGAAGAACACCACGGCGAGGCCGACGACGGCGCCGATCATCAGCGGCAGCAGCAGCTTGTCTTCCTTGCGCTGCATCTGGAACGCCTGCCAGAGCTGGCTCCTGCGCTCCTTCGATGCCTGCTTACGGGCCGCTTTCGCCGCAGCCTTCGCCTCTTTGGTGGGCTTGCCCTTGCCGTTCGCCATACGTCACAGGATACGTCCCTGGCCGCAGGCGAATCGCACCCGAGTGGTGGTCGGGCTCAGGCGCGGGCGAGCCGCTCCATCAGCGAGCTGGCTTCCTGCGAGGCGCTGCCCCCGTCGGCGAGATGTGCCTGGCCCTCGGGCAGCTCGCGGCCGTGGTGCGCCATCGCCTGTGCGTAGAGGCGACCGGCCCGGTAGGAGGAGCGGACCAGCGGTCCGGCCATCACGCCTGCGAAGCCGAGTTCGGTGGCGAACTCGGAGTGCTCGACGAACTCCTCCGGCTTGACCCAGCGCTCGACCGGGTGATGCCGCGGGGACGGACGCAGGTACTGCGTGATGGTGATGATGTCGCAGCCGGCCTCGTGCAGGTCGATCAGCGCCTGCTGGATCTCCTCGGGCGTCTCGCCCATGCCGAGGATCAGGTTCGACTTGGTGACCAGTCCGAAATCGCGGGCGGCGGTGATGACCCCGAGCGAGCGCTCGTACCGGAACGCCGGACGGATGCGCTTGAAGATCCGCGGCACGGTCTCGACGTTGTGCGCGAGGACCTCCGGCCGCGACTCGAACACCTCGGCCAGCAGGTCCGGTTTGCCGTTGAAGTCGGGGATCAGGTTCTCGACGCCGGTGCCGGGGTTGAGGGCGTGGATCTGACGAACCGTCTCGGCGTACAGCCAGGCGCCGCCGTCCTCGAGGTCGTCGCGGGCGACGCCGGTGATCGTCGAGTACCGCAGGCCCATCGCCTGGACCGACTCGGCGACGCGGCGCGGCTCGTCGCGGTCGAGCGCGTCCGGCTTACCGGTGTCGATCTGGCAGAAGTCGCATCGACGGGTGCACTGTTCGCCGCCGATGAGGAAGGTGGCCTCGCGGTCTTCCCAGCACTCGTAGATGTTGGGGCAGCCCGCTTCCTCGCAGACCGTGTGCAGACCCTCCCGCTTGACCAGACCCTTGAGCTCGGAGTATTCCGGGCCCATCTTGGCTCGGGTCTTGATCCAGTTGGGTTTGCGTTCGATGGGGGTCTCCGCGTTTCGGATCTCGATACGGAGCAGCTTGCGTCCTTCTGGGGCCACAGTCACGGCTCCGATGCTACGCCCGGCGTGCGGACGCCGATCGACCGGGAGACGGCAGGCGATGAACCTCAGGCGAACCGGTGGGTGGTGAACCGGGTCGGCGCGACCGCGGCCGCCTCGTCGAAGGTGATGCGCTCGATGTCGTGCTCGGTGACCTGGAGCTCGCCGTCGAGCGCGGCCGATACCGCGGCGACCACCGCAGGGGTGATCTCGGCGACGGTGACCGTCCGCCCGAGTTCGCGCGAGAGCGAGGTGACGCCCGCGTCGGCGATGCCGCACGGGATGATCTCGTCGAAGGCCCCGAGGTCCGCGTCGCAGTTGATCGCGAAGCCGTGCATCGCGACCCCGCGCTGCATCCGCACGCCGATCGCCGCGATCTTGCGCTCGGGCAGCCAGGAACCACCGGTCAGCGAGGCGGGCAGCCACACGCCCGAGCGGCCCTCGACACGACCGCACCCGATGCCGAGATCGGTGCAGACCGAGATCAGTGCCTCCTCGATGCGCCGGACGTAGTTCACGACGTCGACCGGCACGGCGAGCTTGACGATCGGGTAGCCGACCAGCTGCCCTGGCCCGTGCCAGGTGAGCTTGCCGCCGCGGTCGACATCGATCACCGGCGTGCCGTCGGTGGGCCGATCCTCCGGGGCCGTGCGGCGTCCGGCGGTGTACACGGACGGGTGCTCGAGCAGCAGCAGGGTGTCGCGCCCGCCGTCCGCGGCCCGTTCGGCGGCGAGCTCGCGCTGCAGATCCCACGCCGTCAGGTAGTCGACTGTGCCGAGGTTCCTCACCTCGAGGGAATCCGTGCTGAACCGAACCGAGGAAGTGGCGCCCATGGGGCACACGTTACGCCCGGCCCGCCTGCCCGCTCGGCGCGGTCCGGGCCGGAGGCGGTCAGTCCGACAGCGCGGCGTCGATCGCCTCGCCGATCGTGTTGTGGTGGAAGGTGAATCCGGCACCCTCCAGTGCCGCGGGCAGGACCCGCTGCCCGGTCAGGGCGACCTCGTCCGCGATCTCGCCGACGAGGGCGCGCACCGCGAATCCGGGCACCACCCACGGCGTCGGGCGGTGCAGGGCGCGGCCCAGCTCGGCGGTGAAGGACGCGTTGGTCGCGGGCGATGGCCCGGCGAGATTCACCGGCCCGCTCAGCGTCTCGGTGCGCAGCGCGAACGCGATGGCGGCGAGCTCGTCCTCGAGGGAGATCCAGGACAGGTACTGCCGCCCGGTGCCGAGCCGGCCGCCGAGCCCGAACCGGAACAGCGGACGCAGGCGACCGAGCAGCCCGCCCCGCGGTGAGATCACCGACGCGCTCCGCAGCAGCACGGTGCGCACCCCGGCCTCGCGGGCGGGCGCGGTCGCCGCTTCCCAGTCGCGGCACAGGTCGGCAAGGAACCCGGTTCCCGCCGTTGCGGTCTCGTCGACGACCCGCTCGCCGGTGTGGCCGTAATAGCCGACCGCGCTGGCGTTGAGCAGGGTCGGCACCCCGGCGTCCGCCACCGCCCGCGAGATCACGTCGGTGGCCGTGATCCGGCTGTCCCGCAGCGTCTGCTTGAACACGCCGTTCCATCGGGTGTCGCCGAAATTCGCGCCGCACAGATTCACCACCGCGTCCGCGTCGGCGAGGGCGCGTTCGTCCAGTTCGCCGCGCTCGGGCGTCCACCGGAACTCGTCCGGACCCGCGGCGGGCCGCCGCACCAGTCGCCGGATCTCGTGGCCGTCTGCCCGCAGCGATGCCACAAGGGACGACCCGATCAAGCCGGACGAGCCGGCGATTGTCACTCGCATCGTGCTGCCTCCTGACGCCGTCGGGGGCACCATCGGTGATCCGATGGTGCCCCCGACGGGCGTGTCCGTGCTGCCGATCTATCGGTCGAGCGGGACGAGCTAGAGCCCCAGGTCCGCCTCGAAGGACGCTTCCTCGAGCCGCTGCTTGATCGTGGTGAGGAACCGGCCTGCGTCGGCGCCGTCGATCAGGCGGTGGTCGTAGGTGAGCGGCAGGTAGCACATCGACCGGACGCCGATGGACTCGTTGCCGTTCTCGTCGGTGATCACCATCGGGCGCTTGACGATCGCACCGGTGCCGAGCATGGCGGCCTGCGGCGGCACCAGGATCGGGGTGTCGAACAGGGCGCCCTGGCTGCCGATGTTGGTGATCGTGAAGGTGCCACCGGCGAGCTCGTCCGGCTTGAGGCCGCCGGAGCGGGCCCGCTTCGCGATGTCCGCGATCGCCCGGGCCAGGCCGGCCAGGGACAGGTCGCCCGCGTTGTGGATCACCGGGGAGAGCAGGCCCTGCTCGGTGTCCACAGCGATGCCGAGGTGCTCGGCCGCGTGGTACGTGATCTCCTTGGCGTCCTCGTTGTAGCTGGCGTTGACGTTCGGGTGTGCCCCGAGCGCCTCGACGACGGCCTTCGCGAAGAACGGCAGGAAGGTCAGGTTCACGCCCTCGCGCTCGGCGAACCCGGCCTTGGCCTGGGCGCGCAGGGCGGCGATCTTGGTGACGTCGACCTCGAAGGTCTGGGTCAGCTGCGCGGTGGTCTGCAGCGACTCCCGGGTCTTCACCGCGGTGATCTGGCGGATCCGGTTGACCTTCTGGGTGGTGCCGCGCAGGTGCGCGAGCTCGGGCCGGACACCAGCGGCCGGTGCGGCCGGTGCCGCGGCAGCGGCGGCCGCAGGGGCGGCGGCCGGGGCCTTCTTCGCCTCGGCGGCGGCCAGCACGTCCTGCTTGCGGATGCGTCCACCGACGCCGGTGCCGGTGACCGTCGCGAGGTCGACGTTGTTGTCGGTGGCCAGCTTCCGGACCAGCGGGGTCACGTACGGGCTGCCGTCAGCGGACGGTGCGGCCGCAGCGGCGGGCGCAGGCGCGGCCGGAGCGGGGGCCGGCGCCGGGGGAGCCGGGGGTGCCGGAGGTGCGGCGGCCGGTGCCGGGGGTG
>NZ_BCXA01000052.1 GCF_001894865.1 Rhodococcus maanshanensis NBRC 100610
GGGACGTCGCTGAGTGCCTGTAGGTACCGGCTGTGTTCGGCGAGCGAGGCCACCGCGGTGTCGACCGTGGCAGTGACGTCGACGGCATGGGTTGCCCCGATCATGACGTTGACCGCGACCCATCGCACGCCCGTCCACCGCGGTTCGGTGAGCTCGGGAAAGATCCACTCGTTGGCCGCGTCGGACACCGCGTCGAGCACGCTCTGCCCGAGCGCCCGATGATCGGCGCTGTTGAGGAAGCCCGGGCCCCAGGTCTCACGATGATTCATGGTGAGCACGAACTCGGGCCGGTGCCGCCGGATCGCGGCCGCCAGAACGCGTCGCAGCTCCAGCCCCTCCTGGAGCCTGCCGTCGTGGTGGCCGAGGAACTCGACCTCGCTGACGCCGACGACGGCCGCCGAGCGGCGTTCCTCCTCCTCGCGCAGCGGCCCGCAATCGGCGGGCGGCAGGCCCGCGATGCCCGCCTCGCCGCTGGTCGCGAGGACGTACCGGATGTCCTTGCCCTGACCGGTCCAGCGGGCCACCGCGGCGGCGGCCCCGTACTCGATGTCGTCGGGGTGGGCGACGATGACGACGCCCCGCTTCCAGTCCTCGGGAATCTGCTCCATGCGCCTCAGCATGCCCGGCCCCGGCCGGTACCGCGCGGCGCCGCGCTAGAGCCGGGTGACGTCCTTCGTGTCGCTGTCGGACATCGCCTTGAAGAGCAGGTACAGGCCGAACACCACCGCACCGACGACCAGAACCCAGAACAGCCCCTTGACCAGCGCGCCGACCACGGCAAGCGCGATCCAGACGAGGGCGACAATACCTACGATCTTCCAGAACACCGGGTTCTCCGTTCGCTCGCTCCGACCGCCACACTTGACGGCCCGATGCGTCCAGCCTGGCAGGACTCGACCACAAAAGCACCAGCTCAGAGGCAAGATCAGGGAAAGATCAGGGTGATCCCCTAGAGCGTCGCGGCCGCGGCGGTCCGGGTGAACCACCGCGGGTGCGCGCCGCTGGCATAGGCTCACCGGGTTGTCCCCGTACTCGCAAGGAGCTCGACCGCTCGTGTCTACACGCACCGCAGGCGCACCCCGCAACACCGCTCGTGACCTCGCCCAGGTCGCGGTGTTCGCCGCCCTGATCATCGCCCTCGGGCTGCCCGGCACGATCACCATCGGCTCCTCCGGCGTCCCCATCACGCTGCAGACGCTGGGTGTGATGGTCGCGGGCGCGTTGCTCGGGCCCCGCAAGGGCGTCCTGACCGTGCTCACCGTCATCGTGCTCGGCCTCGCCCTGCCCGTGCTCGCGGGCGGCCGGACCTCGCTCACCTCCCTGTCCAGCGTCACCGGCGGATTCCTCATCGGCTGGATTCCGGCTGTCGCGCTGATCGGCTGGCTCACCGTCAAGATGCTGCCCCGCTACAACGTCTTCATCGGCATCGTCATCAACGCGCTCGGCGGGATCGTGGTGATTTACGCCTTCGGCATCGCGGGCATGATGCTCCGCAGCGACCTCACCTTCTGGCAGGCGCTGAGCGCCAACGGCACTTTCGTCCCCGGCGACCTCCTCAAGGCCGTCATCGCGGCGGTCGTGGCCGCCCAGGTTCACCGCGCCTACCCCGCGCTGCTGACCTCGGCGACACCGGTCCGCACGCCCGTCGACGCGGCCTAGTCGCACCGATGCCCGAGATCCGCTTCGAGTCCGTCGCGCACCACTACGGTGAGCGCGCCGTCCTCGCGGATGTCGATCTGGTCCTGACCGAGGCGCGGATCGGGGTCATCGGCGCGAACGGCAGCGGCAAGTCCACCCTGGCCCGGATGATCAACGGCCTGGTGACGCCGAGCAGCGGCCGGGTCACGGTGGACGGTCTCGACACCGCGCGCGAGGGCCGCAAGGTGCGGCGCAAGGTCGGCTTCGTGTTCACCGACCCGGACCATCAGATCATCATGCCGACGGTCGCGGAGGACATCGCGTTCTCCTTGCGCCGCAGCTCGATTCCCGCCGCCGATCGCGCCACCCGAGTCGCGACGGTGCTCGAGACGTTCGGGCTGGCCGGGCATGCCGAACACCCGACACATCTGCTCTCCGGTGGCCAGAAGCAGCTGCTGGCCCTCGCCGCGATCATGGTGACCGAGCCCGAGCTGATCGTCGCCGACGAGCCGACCACACTGCTCGACCTGCGCAACACCCGGCTGGTGGCCGAGACCTTCGCGGCGCTACGCCAGCAGGTCATCGCGGTGACCCACCAACTCGACCTGCTCGGCGATTTCGACCGGGTGCTGGTGATCGATTCGGGCCGGGTGGTCGCGGACGGCGCCCCGAACGAGGCGATCGGCTTCTACCGGCGACTGATCGGATGACCACGCTCGGCATCTACCACCCGGGGGCCTCGCTGCTGCAGCGAGCGCCCGCCGGGGCCAAGCTCGCGGGTCTGGTCGTGGCACTGATAGCGCTCGCGGCGGCGGTGCGGTCGCCCTGGCAGCTGATCCCGGCCACGGCGCTGGTCGTGGCCGGCTTCGCGCTGGCGCGGATCCCGGTCCGCCTCGCGCTCGCACAACTGCGCACGGTGCTGTGGATGCTGACGTTCGTCGGGGCGTTCCAGGTGATCTTCACCGGCTGGCGCCGAGCCTTCGTGGTGTGCGGGGTGCTGCTGCTGTCCGTGGCACTCGCCGCCCTGGTCACGCTGACCACCAAGGTGATGGACATGCTGGACGCGGTGGCGCGAATGCTGGCGCCGCTGCGGCGGTTCGGTGTCAACCCGGATCGGGTGGGACTGGTCCTCGCCATGACCCTCCGGTGCATTCCCCTGCTCAGCGGCCTCGTGTCCGACGTGACCGAGGCGAGAAAGGCCAGGGGCCTTGGGTTCTCGCTGCGCGCACTCGCGGTTCCCGTCGTGGTGGGCGCGCTGCGGACCGCCGATGCGATGGGCGAGGCACTGGCGGCGCGCGGGGTCGACGACTAGACGCGGTGCCTGCGCCTGATCGCCTCGATCTCCTCGAGCGCCCCGGCCCATCCCTCCAGGCGATCCGATGCCGAGAGCATCTCGGACCGCTGCCTTTCGAGGGCCCCGAGCGAATCAGCCGTGGCGGGCACCGTCATCTTCGCCACCGAGGCGAGGAGCTCCTCGTACTGTTCCACGCCCGCCGACAGCCGGGCGGCCGTGGCGTCGATCGTGTCCCCGAGCTGCAGCCCGGCCGTGGTCGAACCCGCGCGCTCCATCGCGATGACATCGTCGGCCACGGCGAACAGCGCCTCGGCGGCCGACGCCGCGGTGTCACCGATCTGCTCGATGTCCTCCTCCGCGACGACGGCGGACCTGGTGAGCACCCCCAACAGCTCCTGCAGGCCGGTCTGCGCACCGAGCAGCCGGCCGACCGGCTCGCGGGCCGCCGACCCGACTGGCGGCAGTGCCCGTCGCACCGGGGTGCGCGCGGGCAGCGGAATCCCGTTGAGCCGCCGATAGGTTCGCCATGCCGCGACCGCCGGAACCGCGAACAGTGCGGTGGCCCCGCCGCCCACGATCAGCGACCACTCCGGCGCCGACGCCGCGACAAGGCCGACGGTCCCCACCGCCGAGGCACCCGAGACCGCCCCGTACCGCACCCGACGCCGGTTGGCGCGGCGCCGCTTGCGGAGCAACTTCTCGCGGGGATCGGACCATTTCCGCACGGCCGACGCCACCGACCCGCTCACGGTGCGGGCGACCTCGCCGGCAGCGACCACACCGGCGCCGTTCGCCGCGGCTGCGAAAAAGGAAGCGGCCGAACGGGAATCACTTCCCGATCGGCCGCGCCTCGAACTCGTCATCTCACCCTCGTCGGACCACGCGACTACTGCGCGGCAGGTCCCGCGGCATCCGGCTTGGCCGCAGGGGTGGCGGGAGCAGCAGGGGTGGCGGGGGCAGCCGCGGGGGCCGCCGTGCCGCCGGCGGGCAGCGCGTCGCCCTTCATCGAGGCCCGGATCTGCTCGAGCCGGCTGTGCCCGGCCATCTGGATGCTGGCCTGTTGGACCTCCATCATGCGACCCTGCACCGAGTTCTGCGCCAGCTCGGCCGAGCCGAGCGCATCCGCGTAACGACGCTCGATCTTGTCGCGGACCTCGTCCAGGTTCGGGGTGTTGCCGGGCGCGGCGAGCGTGCTGTCCATCGAGCGCAGCGAGTCGCTGACCTTCTCCTGCATCTTGGCCTGCTCGAGCTGGCTGAGCAGCTTGGTCCGCTCCGCGACCTTGGCCTGCAGGGCCATCGCGTTCTGCTCGACGGCCTTCTTGGCCTGGGTGGCGGCCTGCAGCGACTGATCGTGCAGCACCTTGAGGTCCTCGACGCCCTGCTCTGCGGTGACGAGCTGCGCGGCGAACGCCTCGGCGGCATTGGTGTACTGGGTGGCCTTCTCGACGTCACCGGCCGTGGCGGCCTGATCCGCCAGCGTGACCGCCTGACGGGCATTGGCGTTGAGCTTCTCGACCTCGTCGAGCTGACGGCTGAGCTTCATCTCCAGCTGGCGCTGGTTGCCGATCACCGACGCGGCCTGCTGGGAAAGTGCCTGGTGCTGACGCTGCGCGTCCTCGATCGCCTGCTGAATCTGAACCTTCGGGTCGGCCTTCTCGTCGATCTTCGCATTGAAGAGCGCCATCAGGTACTTCCATGCCTTGACGAACGGATTAGCCATGGGTTGATCCTGCCTCCATTTGATGCGCCGCGCGATGCGCGACCCGATGCGCGACCGTCACGCACCGGAACACGGGCACTGCCCTACCTGCTGGTCGGACCCCACCAGTCCAGCACTGGTGGTCACACACAAATCTATCGGTTCGGACGGCCGCTGACATCTCAGCCACGGTCCGATGTGTCGAAAACTTACGCAGCGGCGAGCGCGGTGGCGTTCGGCGCCGGGATGACCATGCGGGTGTCCTCGGCGATCCGAGGTGAACCGCCCGTCACAGCGGAGCTCGCGCTCGCGGTGGCCACCTTCGGGTCCATCGGGGCGCCACGGTCGACGGCGGAGTCCGACAGCGACTCACTGACGTCGTACAGAACCTCGGACAGGGGCACTTCGAGGGCATCGCAAATGGCCGCCAGCAGCTCGCTGGAGGCCTCCTTGCGCCCGCGTTCCACCTCGGAGAGGTAGCCGAGGCTCACGCGCGCCGTGCCCGAGACCTCACGCAGCGTTCGGCTCTGCGAGACCCTCGCACGCCGCAGACTGTCACCGATTGCTTCACGCAACAGCACCGCCATGTGGCTCCTCCTTCATCTCCGCCCAACAGCTTGTTCAACGCCCGAGGGATCCGAAATGGTTCCCGGTGGCCGCGACTTGAGCAAACCGAGCCTATCCCGCCGGGGCCGCGCGCATGTGGACTAGGAGTGCCGACACGGCGGATCGGACCGCTCCGCTGCGAATCGCCCACCGGTCACCGGCGAGTTCGAGCCGCTCCGCCGAGACGCCGTCGGGACCGGCGATGCCGAGATACACCGTGCCGACCGGCTGCCCGTCCTGCGGGTCGGGCCCCGCGACGCCGGTCAATCCCACTCCCCAGTCGGCCCCGCACCGAGCCAGCGCGCCGACCGCCAGCGCCCGGGCCGTACTCGCGGCCACCGGACCGTCCGATGCCAGGACCCCGGGATCGACGCCAGCGAGGCCGGCCTTGAGATCCGTCGCGTACACCACCAGCCCGCCGCGCAACACCAGGCTCGCGCCCGGAATCCCGGCGATCGTGGCCGCGAGCAGCCCCGCGGTCAGCGACTCCGCGGTGGCGACCGTCTGGCCCCGCGAGGTGAGTGCGGACACCAGATCGGCCGCCTCGGTCCCGGCGACCAGAGGGTCGGTCATGACCCGGGTTCGTGTGGGTGCACGCCCGCCCTGAGCCGGACCGCCTGGATCACGTAGTCCAGACCGGTCGCGACGGTGAGGAAGACCGCCAGGCCCATCGCGATGGCGCTCGCCGTCGCCCAACCTGCGGGCAGCGGCAGCAGGTACATGCCGATGGCCAGGGATTGCACCAGGGTCTTGAGCTTGCCCCCTCGTCCCGCGGGGATCACGCCGTGCCGCAGGACCGCGAACCGCATCAGGGTGATCCCGAGTTCGCGGGCCGCGATGATCGCCGTGACCCACCAGCTGAGGTCGCCGAGCACCGACAGGCCCACCAGCGCGGCACCGATCAGAGCCTTGTCGGCGATGGGATCGGCGAGCTTGCCGAAGTCGGTGACCAGTCCGTACTTGCGCGCGAGTTGGCCGTCGATCCGGTCGGTGATCGCGGCAACCGCGAAGACGATCGTGGCGATGATCCGCCAGAAGGTCGAGTGTCCACCGTCCATGAACAGCGTCACCAGGAATACCGGGACCAGGACGATGCGGAGCACGGTGAGGATGTTGGCGATGTTGACCACGGGCACGGGCTTCTCGTGCGGCACCCCGCCCTGGACCGGAGACACCTCGGTCCCCGCGTCCGGATGCCCGCCGGACGCCATCTCGTCGTGCGACTGCGCGGTCACCGGGCCATCACCAACGCGGCGCGCGACGCCACCCCGTCGAAGGGGGTTTCGTCGCGGAGGCTGTCGAGTGGGGCGGGCACATGGCTAAGAATATCGGTTGGACCCATGACTACTCTGCACCACATGACCTCTGGGCCCATCACCTCCGATCCGGACGCTCCGACCGTCCGCCGCGCGCGAACCTCCGACGTGCCACAGATCAAGCGCCTGATCGACATCTACGCGGGCCGGATCCTGCTCGAGAAGAACCTGGTGACCCTCTACGAGGCCGTTCAGGAGTTCTGGATCGTCGAACTCGACGGCGAGGTGATCGGTTGCGGCGCACTGCATGTCCTGTGGGCCGACCTCGGCGAGGTGCGCACTGTCGCGGTCGATCCCAAGGTCAAGGGCCGTGGCATCGGCCACCTCGTGGTCGCGCAGCTCGTCCAGGTCGCACGCGAGCTCGAGCTCGGCCGCGTATTCGTGCTCACCTTCGAGGTCGACTTCTTCGGAAAGCACGGTTTCGTCGAGATCGAGGGAACCCCGGTTACCGCGGAGGTGTACGGCGAGATGTGCCGCTCCTACGACACCGGCGTGGCGGAGTTCCTCGACCTGAGCTACGTGAAGCCGAACACCCTCGGCAACACCCGGATGCTCCTCACCCTCTAGACCCCGCCCACCCCTCCCGAAAGCGAGCCCTCATGCCCATCGTCGCCGTCGAGTACACCTACAGCGAGGCCACCGCCGCCGCAAGGGACGAGGTCCGGCCCGACCACCGCGCGTGGTTGTCCGGACTCGTCGACAGCGGCGTCGTGCTGACCACGGGGCCGTTCGCGGACGGCAGCGGCGCGCTGATCCTGGTGGCGGCCGACGACGTCGCGGCCGCGCGCTCGCTCTTCACGAACGACCCCTTCGCGAGGGCGGGCCTCGTCGAGGCCGCACGGTTCACCGAATGGGTTCCGGTGATGGGCCAGTTCAGCGACCGGTAGCGGCGCACACGACGACGCGGCCCCGGCACCTGTCCTCGGTGCCGGGGCCGCGTCGGGTTCAGTGGGTGTCGACCGTCAGGACTTGGCCGCGGTGTTGCGGGTCTTGAGCAGGCTCGCCACCGCGGTCACCACCAGTACACCGAGGATCACGAGCAGCGAGAGTCCCGTGGAGATCTCGGGGACGCTCACGTGCTCGCCGCCGTTGATGAACGGCAGGGTGTTCTCGTGCAGGGCGTGCAGGACCAACTTCACGCCGATGAAGGCGAGGATGATCGACAGCCCGTAGGACAGGTAGACCAGGCGCTCGAGCAGACCGCCGATCAGGAAGTACAGCTGCCGCAGGCCCATCAGCGCGAAGGCGTTCGCGGTGAACACGATGTACGGCTCCTTGGTGAGGCCGTAGATCGCGGGGATCGAGTCCAGCGCGAAAAGGATGTCGGTGAAGCCGATCGCGACGAGCGCGAGGAACAGCGGCGTCACCAGGCGCTTGCCGTCGATCTTCGTGGTCAGCCGGTCGCCGTCGAACTCCTCGGTGGTGGGCAGGAACCGCTTGGCGATCGCGATGATCTTGCTCTCGCGTTCCTCCTCCACCTCGGCCTCGTGCCCGGCCTCCTTGATCAGCTTGTACGCCGTGTACACCAGGAACAGGCCGAACAGGTAGAACACCCAGCTGTAGGCGTTGATGGCCGCCGCGCCGACGGCGATGAAGGCGCCGCGCATCACCAGAGCCATCACGATGCCGATCAACAGCACCTTCTGTTGGTACTGACGGGGGATCGCGAACGTCGACATGATGATGACGAACACGAACAGGTTGTCGACCGAGAGGGCCTTCTCGGTGACGTATCCGGCGAAATACTCACCGCCGTAGGTGCCGCCCCAGCCCCAGATGATCACGAAGCCGAACAGGATCGCGATACCGATGTAGACCGCCGACCAGAAGGCGGATTCGCGGAAGGTGGGCTCGTGGGGGGTTCGCACATGCGCGAAGAAATCGAATACGAAGAGCCCGAGGATCACCAATATGGTGACGATCCAGATGAGCGGAGTGACATGCATCAGCCAACGACCTCCGGTTGCCGATAGGTAGGGCACCGGAGGTCTCTCCCGCCGACGGTGCAGTCGACCGGCAACCCCGGAGCGGCAATGGTGCCGTTCGTGCTGACGAGGCTGCCACAGAAGTGGGGGATACTCCCCTCCAAGGCTCGTTCATTCAACCACAAATCGGCGGGCCCGCCGGTCCGGCGCGGGCCCGGCCGACTCAGTCCTCGGGCTCGGACTCCGGGTCCCCGCCGCGGATCGACCAGAGCAGCCCGTCCAGCTCGTCGGGCTTGATCAACACCTCGCGGGCCTTGGAGCCCTCGCTTGGACCGACCACTCCCCTGGTCTCCATCAGGTCCATCAGGCGACCCGCCTTGGCGAAGCCGACCCGGAGCTTGCGCTGCAGCATGGAGGTGGATCCGAACTGGCTCGTGACCACCAGCTCCACGGCCTGCAGCAGCACGTCCATGTCGTCGCCGATGTCGGGGTCGACGTCCTTCTTGTCCGCCGCCTTCGAGGCCGTGACACCCTCGGTGTACTCGGGCTCGGCCTGGTTCTTGGAGAAGTCGACGATCGCGGTGATCTCTTCATCGGTGATGAAGGCGCCCTGCAGACGGGTCGGCTTGCCCGCCCCCATCGGCAGGAACAGCGCGTCGCCCATGCCGATCAGCTTCTCCGCACCCGGCTGGTCGAGGATGACCCGCGAGTCCGTGAGCGAGGAGGTCGCGAACGCAAGGCGCGAGGGCACGTTGGTCTTGATCAGGCCGGTGACCACGTCCACCGACGGGCGCTGGGTGGCGAGCACGAGGTGGATGCCTGCCGCGCGCGCCTTCTGCGTGATCCGGACGATCGCCTCCTCCACGTCCCTCGGCGCGGTCATCATCAGGTCCGCGAGCTCGTCGACGATCGCGAGGATGTACGGGTACGGCCGGTAGACGCGTTCACTGCCGAGCGGCGCCGTGATCTCCCCAGACCTGACCTTCTTGTTGAAGTCGTCGACGTGCCGGACCTTGTTGGCCTGCATGTCCTGGTAGCGCTGCTCCATCTCCTCGACCAACCACGCCAGTGCGGCCGCCGCCTTCTTCGGCTGGGTGATGATCGGCGTGATCAGGTGCGGGATGCCCTCGTACGGGGTCAGTTCCACCATCTTCGGGTCGATCAGGATCATCCGGACCTCGTCCGGGGTGGCCCTGGCGAGCAGCGAGACCAGCATGGAGTTGACGAAGCTGGACTTACCGGAGCCAGTCGAACCCGCGACCAGCAGGTGCGGCATCTTCGCCAGGTTGGCGCTGACGAAGTTGCCCTCGATGTCCTTGCCGAGGCCGATCACCAGTGGGTGGTGATCCTTCCGGGTCGACGGTGCCGACAGCACGTCCGCCAGCCGCACCATCTCCCGGTCCGAGTTCGGCACCTCGATACCCACCGCGGACTTGCCGGGGATCGGCGCGAGCAACCGGACGTTGTCGGTCGCAACCGCGTACGCGATGTTGCGGGCCAGCGCGGTGATCTTCTCGACCTTGACGCCGGGGCCGAGCTCGACCTCGTAGCGGGTGACCGTCGGGCCGCGGGTGAAACCGGTGACCGCGGCGTCGATCTTGAACTGCTCGAGCACCTCGGTGATGGCCTCGATCATGGTGTCGTTGGCCGAGCTGCGGGTCTTCGGCGGGTCGCCCTCGATCAGCAGCGACGTCGGCGGCAACGTGTAGTCGCCCTCGATGACGCGGTCCGGGATCAGCATCGCGGGCGTCGCGTCCTCGGCCTCGGCCGGGGCCGGGGCCGGGGCAGGCTTGGGCTTCGGTCGCGGACGGGCCGGGGGCACCGGAGCGGCGGGCGGCGCCGCGATGACCTCGGTGACCGCCTCGTTCGCGGTCTCGTCGATCGGATAGTTCGTGGCCGGTCCGCCGCCGTCGTCCACGGGATACCCGTCGGCATCGAACAGCGCCGGGTCGAAGTCCGTTGGGTCCTGGCTCGCCCGACGGGATCGGCGTGCCGGTCGCAGGTTTCGCAGGTCCTCTAGATCGTCGTGCCCCTGGTCCCCGTAACCGTGGTCGTAGCCGTCCTCGGGGTCGTACGGCTCGTACTCGTCGCCGTGACCGTGCACGCCGAACAGCGCCCGCATCCGCTCCGGCACCTCACGCACGGTGGTGCCGGTGACCAGCAGGACGCCGAACCCCATCGCCAGGATCAGCAGCGGGATGGAGAGCCACATGGTGAGGCCGTCGGTCAGCGGTCCACCGATGACATACCCGAGGAATCCCGCCGCGCCCGCCCGGCCCTCGGCATCGACGGGCGCCCCGCTGATGACGTGCCACACGCCGAGTGCGGGCAACCCGATCAGCAGCGAACCGAGGATCAGCCGCGGCCGCACCTCCGGGTGCGGTTCCGAACGCATCAGCACCACCGCGATCGCGCCCGCGAGGATCGGCAGCACCGCGCCCGCACCGCCGAACAGCGCCCGCACTCCGGTCTCGAGCCAGTCACCGACCGGGCCACCCGCGGCGAACCACATGGCGGCCGCGACGACCACGCTTCCCGCGACCAGTCCCAGCGCGATCCCGTCCCGGCGATGACCGGGCTCGATGTCGGCGGCCTTGCTGACCGTCCTTGTCGTCGCGCCGACACCGCGCGCCATCAGAGCCCAGCCGCGGCCCAGCCCGCGCCCGGCCGCCTTGAGCGGGCTCACCGGCGGCTTCGCCGCCGGCTTGCGCCTGGCCGCCTGCGCGTTGCCGCGCGGCGCCGTCGGCTTGCGCGGGGTGGTCACCGTCTTGGTCGTCCGGCCACCCGACCGCCCCTTGGAACCGCCCGACGCCGACGATCCTGCGCTCGCGGAGGACCGCGGCGAGGATGATGCGCTCTTGGTAGTTCGGGTCCCGGTCTTACCTGCCATGCACGTCAGGTTAGTCGCTGCGGCCCCATCAGGACCATCCGCAACACCCGCAACAGGGCTTTTAGCGTCGGGTCGTTGCCCAGGACGGACGCCAGGTCGCCTCCGGAAGCGGCGTCAGGCTTCCGAAGTGGTCGATGATCGCCCGTAGCCCGGGGTGAGGGGTTCTGGGGAGGACCAGCGAGAGCGGGTACGCGATCGTCGGATTCACGATCGGGATGCGGCGCAGGTCGTGGTTCGTCGGCCAGATGTACCGGTCGCGCGCCCCGACGAGGGTCGCCACGTCCGCGGAGTCCGCGAGGGTGTCCAAGAGCACTTCATCGCCGAAGTGCGGGCCCGCGGCGTCGATGCGGAGGTCGAATTCGGTGGCGAGCTGATCGTAGAACTCCGACCATTCGCTGCCGGCCGCGATGCCCGGCACCCAGATCCGATGCCGGCGCAGCTGCGGTGGCGTCAGCGTTCGCGCGGAGGCGAGGGGATGTCTCGGGCCGACGAGGAGTTCCAGCGGCGAGTCGAAGGCGTGGATCATGTGCACGTCCCGCGGCAACGTGGCCGGATCGGTCACCGTGCGGAACGAGGCGTCGATCTCGCCTGCCTCGACGGCGGCAACCGCCACACGCGGGTCGTTGACCTTGAGGGTCACCACGTCGAGGTCGGTCTCGGGATGCGAGCGCCAGTAGTCGTGCAGGACAACGGCCTGCGCGGATCGCAGGCCGAGGACGTCGATCCGAAGGGCCCGCGAGCCAGGTCTGATCGCGGTGATGGCGCGCTCGACGCCCGTGACGATGCTTCGTGCGTGCGGAAGAAACGCCTGGCCGTCGATGGTCAGCTCGACCCCGCGGGCGGTCCGGGTGAACAGGCGGACCTGGAGCTCCCGTTCCAGGGCCGCGATCCGCTTGGAGACGGCCTGTTGCGTCACGCCCAGCTCGTTGGCCGCGTGTTGCAGCTGGCCGAGCTCGGCCGCGCGGACGAACGATCGCACTGCCTCGGTATCCATTCGACCACCGTAGGTGTGCCCAACCGATCGTTGTGGCTCGCCGGGGAGCCGGTTGTTTGATCGTGTGCCGACACCGCTGCTGTGATTCCGCGAGCAAACCATCGGTTGTCACGAAGGAGTCGCATGCGCGCGCAACTGGGACGGGACTACGGCCTGCTGTGGTCGGCCTACGCCGTCAGCACCTACGGCACATGGATCGCCTTCGGAGCCTTCCCACTCATCGCGGTCGAGGTGCTGCACTCACCGGCATTCGCCGTCTCGCTGCTCGAGGCGGCCGGGCTGACCGTCTCGGCGATCGTTGCGATCCCGCTCGGGACGTGGGTCGAACACCGGGCCAAACGGCCGGTGATGATCGCGACGGACCTGGCCCGGTTCCTCGCGATGGCGAGCGTTCCGATCGCGTACTTCCTCGGTCTGCTGAGCTATGGCCAACTTCTCGCCGTCTCGGTCGTCTCGGGAACCTCGAGCATCGTCTTCACCGCCGCCTCCGGCGCGTACCTGAAACACCTCGTCCACAGCGACCACCTCCTCGTCGCGAACGGGAGATTCGAGGGCACGAGCTGGGTGGCGACCGCGGCGGGCCCGCCCCTCGGCGGAGCGCTCATCGGGCTCCTCGGCCCGGTCGTCACCGTCGCCGCCGATGCCCTCAGCTTTCTGCTGTCCGCGGTCGGGGTCCTCCGCATCCGGGGCGACGACGTCGCAGCGCCCCGCGAGCCGGTCACCGGGCGGAGCGCCACCGATCTTCTCGGCGGCTGGCGATTCATCCTCCACGACCCCGCGCTACGGCGCCTGTTCCTCAACTCGATCCTGGTGAGCGGCCTGATCATGGCCACCGTTCCGCTCCTGGCGGTCCTCCTGCTCGGCGAATACCGGTTCCCCGCCTGGCAATACGGTCTCGCCTTCGGCATCCCGGCGCTCGGGGGCCTGGCGGGTGCCCGCCTCTCACCACGCCTCGTGACCCGCTACGGCAGGCACCGGGTGATGGTCGTCTCCGGTCGGCTGCGCTCGATCTTCCCGCTCGGTCTCGCGTTCACCCAACCCGGCATCGCCGGACTCCTCACGGTCATCGTCGTCGAGGGCCTGCTGATCACCTGCATGGGCATCTTCAACCCCATCAACGCGACGGAACGCCTGCAGCGCACTCCAGCCGATCACGCCGCACGAGTCCTCACCGCATGGAGTGTCAGCAGCAAACTCGCCCAGGCCACCCTCGTGGTGATCTGGGGCGTCCTCGCGACGCTCACCAGCCCGCTGACCGCGATCGCCATGTCCGGCGTTCTCCTGCTCGCCACCCCACTGCTGCTGCCGAAGCAGGCACACATGCCCGAACCGGCGGTCGCGGCGGCCGCCACCTACATCTAGATGCCGCGATCGAGCGACATCACACCCTGGACCGCCTGATCGGGGCCCTCGGCCTCGATCAGGACCGCGTCACGTCCGAAGGCGTGCAGGGCGAGCTCCGCGGGGTCGCCGCGCAGCACCACGGTCTCGCCGTCCGCGCTGCGCACCGTGGCCCGTTTCCCGTCCGGACGCTCCAACACGACCGAGCACGTCGCTTTTCGATACGCGCGCCTGCCCATCCGTCGGGCCAGCGCCCACAGCGGACCCGCCCAGGCCGGATCGAGGGACCTGGGCGCCCAGTCCTCGCCACCGCGTCGCACGTCTTCGTGGTGGACGAACATCTCGGCCAGGTTCAGCTGCTCGTCGAACGGCCGCATCAGGGACCACACGGGCGGACCCGTCCTGATCTGTTCGAGCAGGTCCTCGAAGGACCCGCCGGCAATCGACGCCTGTACCCGCTCGGTGTAACCGGACAGGGCGGAGACCATGATGCCCGCGGCCGCATCGGGCCGTCGTTCGCGCAGCACCAGGTGCGCGGCCAGATCCCGGACGGTCCACTGGCCGCACAGCGTGGGCGCGTCGGGCCCGAACTCGGCCATCGTGACCACGAGCGCCAGGCGCTCGTCATGGGCCAGTTTCATGGCCGCCACGCTACTGCCGAGCGGGCCCGACCGCGCGCTGACACGCACCCAGTACCGTCCCTTCGGTGCCCATCACCGAGATGATCGTTATCGCCCTCGCCGGTTTCGGAGCGGGAGCGATCAACGCCCTCGTCGGCTCGGGAACGCTGATCACCTTTCCCACCCTTGTCGCGTTCGGTTATCCGCCGGTTGTCGCGACGATGTCGAATGCGGTCGGCCTGGTTGCGGGCGGCGTCTCGGGCACCTGGGGATACCGCCGCGAACTCCGCGGCCAATGGGACCGGCTGCGCTGGCAGATCCCGGCGTCGCTCGCGGGAGCAGGCCTCGGCGCCTGGCTGCTGCTCCATCTGCCCGAGAAGGCGTTCGTCACGATCGTGCCGGTGCTGTTGGTGCTCGCGCTGTTCCTGGTGGTCGCCGGTCCGCGGATCCAGGCCTGGGCCAGGGAGCGGGCGGAGGCGCAGGGCCGGACCGCCGGGCACGTCGGGCCGGGGCGGATGGCGGCGCTGACCGCGGGCACCTTCGCCGTCGGTGTGTACGGCGGCTACTTCACGGCCGCGCAGGGAATCCTGCTGGTGGGCGTGATGGGCGCCCTGCTGCCGGAGTCGATGCAGCGGATGAACGCCGCGAAGAACCTGCTCTCGCTTCTCGTCAACCTCGTCGCCGCCACGGCGTACACACTGGTGGCCTTCGACCGGATCAGTTGGGCTGCAGCGGGACTCATCGCCGTCGGATCACTGGTCGGCGGAACCGTCGGCGCCCGGTACGGCCGGCGGCTCTCCCCCAACGCGCTCCGGGGGGTCATCGTCGCCGTCGGCCTGATCGGACTGTGGCGACTGCTGTTCTGACACCACTACGCGCGGGCCGGCCCGGTGATCGAACCGGGCCGGCCGTCGCGAGAGGTTCTCGGCGCGGTGGCTAGACGCCGATGACGGTCGGCACGATCATCGGCCGACGCCGGTACTTGTCCGCCACCCAGCGACCGACCACGCGCCGAACCGCCTGCGCGATCCGATGGGTGTCGGTGATGCCCTCGGCCGCGAGCCGGGCGAGTTCCGCCTCGACGAGCACGGCGGCCTCCTTGAGTGCCGCCGGATCGTCGGAGAAGCCGCGACCGTGCACCACGGGGGTACTCACGGCCTTGCCGGTATGCGTGTCGACGGCGAGCGAGATCGAGATGAAACCGCCCTCGCCGAGCACGAGGCGGTCCGAGAGGGTCGAGTCACCGACATCGCCGACCGAGAGTCCGTCCACGTAGACGTGTCCGACCGGGACGCGACCGACGATCTCCGCGAGGCCGTCGACCATGTCGACCACGACGCCGTCCTCGGCCAGCACCACCCGATCCTCGGGCACGCCGGTCGCCTTGGCCAGCGCGGCATTGGCCCGCAGGTGGCGCCACTCGCCGTGCACCGGCATCGCGTTGGTCGGCCGGACCGCGTTGTACAGGTACAGCAGCTCCCCCGCCGAGGCGTGACCGGAGACGTGCACCTTCGCGCTCTGCTGCGTGACGACCGTGGCGCCGCGCTTGGCGAGACCGTTGACCACCGCGAACACCGAGTTCTCGTTGCCCGGGATCAGCGAGGACGCCAGGACCACGAGGTCGTTGGCCCGGACGTTGATCTGCCGGTGCTCGCCGCGCGCCATCCGCGACAGCGCCGAGAGCGGCTCGCCCTGCGACCCCGTCGAGATCAGCACCAGCCGATCGTCGGGCAGGTTCGCCGCGGTGTCGATGTCAACCACGACGCCGTCGGGAACGGACAGGTAGCCGAGGTCCTGCGCGATCTGCATGTTCCGGACCATCGACCGCCCGACGAACGCGATCCGGCGGTTGTAGCGCACCGCGACGTCCACCACCTGCTGGATGCGGTGCACGTGGCTGGCGAACGACGCGACGATGACGCGCTGCTTCGCCTTGCCGATGACGTTGTCGAGCACGCCGCCGATCTCACGCTCGGGGGTCACGAAGCCCGGCACCTCGGCGTTGGTCGAGTCCACCAGGAACAGGTCGACGCCCTCGTCGCCGAGCCGCGAGAATCCGGCGAGGTCGGTGAGCCTGCCGTCGAGCGGCAACTGGTCCAGCTTGATGTCGCCGGTGTGCAGCACGATGCCCGCGGAGGTGCGGATCGCGACGGCGATCGCATCGGGGATCGAGTGGTTGACCGCGAAGTACTCGCACTCGAACGGCCCGTGCTGGGTGCGCTGGCCCTCGATGACTTCGATCAGGTTCGGCCGCTGCCGGTGCTCGCGGCACTTGGCCGCGACCAGGGCAAGGGTGAACTTCGAGCCGATCACCGGCAGGTCAGGACGCAGGCGCAGCAGGAACGGGATCGCGCCGATGTGGTCCTCGTGGCCGTGCGTGAGCACAACGGCCTCGACGTCCGCCATCCGGTCCTCGATGTAGTTGAAGTCCGGCAGGATCAGGTCGACACCCGGCTGCTGGTCCTCGGGGAAGAGCACACCACAGTCGACGATCAGGATCTTGCCCTGATGCTCGAAGGTGGTCATGTTGCGGCCGATCTCGCCGATGCCGCCGAGCGCGACGACACGCAGGCCACCCCGCGGCGCCTTCGGCGGCAGGCCGAGCCGTTCGGTCGGGTCGACGCCGAGGCGGCCGTCCGGGCGCTGCCCGCCGCCCGCGTTCTTCGGCTGACGCTGCGGACGTCCCGATCCGCCCTGCGACCGGGACTTGGGGGCGTTGCCACCCTGCGACTTGGCGGCGGCGCCCCCCTGCGCCTTCGCGCCACCGCGGCGACGCTTGGGTGCCTGTTCCTGGGCCGCCGGTGCCGACTCGGCCTGCGGCTGCTGCTGCGCCTGCTCGGGTGCGGGGGCGGGCGCCTGCTGCTGCGGGGCGGCCTCGGGTGCCGCGGCGGGGGACGGGGGTCCGGCCTGGCGGCTGGCGCTGCGACGGCGCGGCGGACGGGTCATGACAGCACCCCTGCCGCGCGCAGATCGGCCGCGAGGACCTCGACCTGCTCCGGGCCGGGCGGCACCTGTGGCAGTCGCGGGTCACCGACGTCGATGCCCTGCAGTCGCAGTCCGGCCTTCGAGGCCGAGACGCCGCCGAGACGGCCGAGCGAACGGATCAGCGGGAGCAGGCTCACATTGATCTCGCGGGCCCGGTCGTTGTCGCCCGCCAGGAACGCATCGCGCAGCTCGCGCAGGCGCTGTGGGGCGAGGTGACCGATCACGCTGACGAAACCGGTGGCACCAACGGAGAGCCACGGCAGGTTCAGCGGGTCGTCGCCGGAGAAGAACTGCAGGTCGGTGTTCGCGATCAGCTCGGCACCCGCGTTCAGGTCGCCCTTCGCGTCCTTGACCGCCAGGATCCTCGGGTGCTCCGCGAGCCGGTAGATCGTCTCGGTCTCGATCGGCACCACCGAGCGCGGCGGGATGTCGTAGAGCATCACGGGCAGGTCCGTCGCGTCGGCGACCGCGGTGAAATGCGCGAGCAGGCCCGACTGCGGCGGCTTGGAGTAGTACGGGGTGACGACGAGCAGTCCGTGCGCGCCCGCCCGAGCGGCGTCGCGCGCCAGCTCGACGCTGTGCGCGGTGTCGTTGCTGCCGGCGCCCGCGATGATCTTGGCCCTGCTGCCGACGGCGTCGATGACCGCGCGCATCAGCTCGAGCTTCTCGTTCTCCGTGGTGGTGGGAGATTCACCGGTGGTGCCCGCGAGCACCAACCCGTCGCAGCCGCCGTCGACGAGGTGCGTCGCCAGCCGAACGCCCGCATCGACGTCCAGCTTCCCGTCGCCGGTAAACGGGGTCACCATCGCGGTCAGGATGGTGCCGAACGGATGCTCGACGGGGGCGGATTCACCGTTGGTCATGGTCAGAAGGTTACCCGGTGCCCAGGTGAAGATTGAACACCGCAGTGCCGGTGCCGAATCGCCCCGCTCAGTCCCGGTTGTCGAACTCGCTGACCGCGATCTCGGTGCCGTCCGCGAGGGTTGTGATCTCGAAGTCGCCGAACACATTCGGTGCCGCCGCGGTGAGCTGACGCAAGCATTCGATTGCCAGGCTGCGAATCTCCACGTCGGCGTGCTCGGAGGCACGCATAGCGATGAAATGCCGCCAGGCCCGATAGTTGCCGGTGACGACCACCCTGGTCTCGGTCGCGTTGGGCAACACGGACCTGGCCGCCTGCCGTGCCTGGCGCGCCCGCACCGACCCGTTCGGGACGTGCGCGAGCTTGGTCTCGAGCGCCTCGAGCAGCTCGACATAGGCGGCGCGACTGGCGTCGGTCGCCGCGACGAACAGCGCTTCGAGCTCGGGGTCACCGACCACGGCGGGCGGCACCACGACATTGGCGTCCCGCTCGGTGACCGACCGCTGCGAGAGCTGGGAGTACGAGAGGTGCCGGTGCCGGATCAACTCGTGCGTGCAGGAGCGCGAGATCCCCGTGATGTAGAAGCTCACGCTGCCGTGCTCGAGGACCGACAGGTGCCCGACCTCGAGCAGGTGACGCAGGTAGCCGGCGTTGGTCGCGGTCCGCGGGTTCGGCTTCGACCAGCTCTGATAGCAGGCCCGACCGGCGAATTCGACCAGCGCCTCGCCGCCGTCGGCATCGGTTTCCCACGGCACATCCGCCGGCGGGGCGAACTCCGTCTTCGCGATGAGTTGCACTTTCAGAGACACCGCTTGCCGCACTGCGTTCCTTCCTGGGCCTGCTCGGTCCTACTGCGTCCTGCTCGGGAATCACCGCACCCTATACCCGAAGTCGAAGCCGCCCGCCTGACGCCATGACGCCTTGACCGACGTCGCCAATGACGTCACAATGACGTCATGGACCTGTCGGAGTACACCACCACCCTGCGCGAGGACCTCGTCGCTGCGGCCGCGCTCGGCGACGAGAACACCAAGAGAATCGCCGAGGCACTGGCCGTCGCGGCCGAGAAATCGGCGCGACTGATGCTGTTGTCCGCGCTCTCCGACCTGGCGGCCGAGGCGTCGACCGCACTCGGCGACCGCACGGTGCACGTGCGACTCGACGGCGATCGAGCACACGTCGAGGTGGCTCGCGCGGCGCGCCCCGGATCGGGACCGCGCGGCGAGAGCACGACGAGCGACTACGTCAATGACGCCATCGACGACGTCACCGGTGACATCTCCCGGGTGACCCTACGCCTGGTGGATCAGATGAAATCCCGCGCGGAGGAGGCCGCGTCCCAGAACGGGATGTCGCTGAACTCCTGGGTGTCGCAGGCCGTCCAGGGCGCGCTTCGGGACCAGGTCCGCAAGGGCAGGCGCACGGAGGACTGACCTGGACGCGCGTCCGCAACCCAGGACCGTCTCGGAATGATGTAATGACGCACTGAGTTTGGACGCAACCGCACAAAGGGGTGGGCCCGATGGCCGTGTCAGGTAACAAGGAATTCCACATCAAGGCCGACCCGGCCAAGGTCATGGCGGCGATCGTCGCGGTCGAACGCGTGCCGGAGTGGTCGTCCTCGCACAAGGCGGTGATCGTCGAGAGCACCCACCCCGACGGCAGGCCGCTGCGCGTGCGCATGAAGGTCTCGGTGCTGGGTGTCAACGACGAGCAGGTCGTGGACTACCAGTGGGTCGGCGACGAGAAGGTGAGCTGGACCCTCGTCCAGAGCGACCAACAGAAGACCCAGGACGGCTCGTACACGCTCGTCGCGGACGGCGACGGCACGAACGTGACCTTCGACCTGACCGTCGACCTCAAGATCCCGATGCCCGGGTTCATCGTCAAGCGCGGACAGAAGATCGCCCTCGAAACGGCCTCGAAGGGCCTGACGAAGTTCCTCGAAACCTTCTGACCGACAACCGGTTCCGATCCGGGTGATCAGACCCGGTCGGCGAGCGCGGCGGCGAGATCGCCGCGCTCGCCGACCCTGACGTCCGAGAGTCCCAGCCAGTCCGCCATCTCGCGCAGCGACGACGCCAGCGACTCCCCCACGCGCCCGTGCCCGTGCTCGCCCTCCGCGAAGGCGCCGAGCGCGTGGAGGGCGTCCGCCCCGCGGTCGGCCTTGAGGTCCACCCGGGCGACCAACTCGCCGTCGAGCAGGAACGGGAACACGTAGTACCCGTGCACCCGCTTGTGCTGGGGCGTGTAGATCTCGAGCCGGTAGTGGAAGTCGAAGATCCGTTCGGTCCGAGGACGGAAGAACACGAGCGGGTCGAACGGGCACAGCAACGCCGCCCCGGTGATCCGGCGCGGTGTCCGCGCCTCGACGTGGCGATAGGCGGGCGCTCCCCAGCCGCGCACGGTCACCGGGACCAGGGTCCCCTCCTCCACCAGGTCCGCGATCGCGGCGGCGGCCTGGGCACGCGAGAGCCGGTAGTAGTCGCGCAGGTCCGGCTCCGTTCCGACACCGAGCGACCGCGCGGCGCGACGGATCAGCTCGCGCACCGCGTCCTCGTCGTCGATCCGGCTGGACACGACGCCTGCGGGGAGCACCCGGTCGGCGAGGTCGTAATGCCGGACGAAGCCGACCCGCCTGTCCACCGACAGCGCACCCGCCGCGAAGAGTTGCTCACAGATGACCTTGGTATCGCTGCGATCCCACCACGGACCGGCCCTGCGACCCCGGTCGATCTCGAGGTGCCGCTCGATGTCGCCCGCGCTGGCAGACCCCACCGCCGAGATCACGTCGAGGATGTCACGGATCAGAGCGGGGTTCCGCTCGAGCACCTTGCGTTCCCCTGCCCAGCGACCGCCTGCGTAGGCACGCATCCGCCACCGCAGCAGCGGCCAGTCCCCCACCGGGATCAGCGCCGCCTCGTGTGCCCAGTACTCGACGAGCGCACGGGGCTTCGCGGTGGTGTGCCGCCACGCGGCGTCGTCCAGCAGGCCACGGTCGTAGGCGCCGATCCGGCTGAACACCGGCATGTAGTGCGCACGCACGGCCACCGAGACCGAATCGATCTGCAGCAGCGAGGTCCTACCGACGGCCTTGAGCAGATGCCTGCGGGTGGGCGCGGCGGACGGGCGGGCATCGGCGAACCCCTGCGCGGCCAGCGCAGTTCGCCTGGCGGCGGCAGCCGTCATCTCCAGCATGTCCCCACCCTGCCACCGGGGTCCGACATCCGACGCACACCGCCGCCCGGTTCACCCTCGCGCTTGCGCCAGCGTCACCGCGACGGTCGCCCCCAACTCGTAACAGAGTTCGCGGGCGCGGGCATCTGCGAGACGATGTAGGGCGACGCACGGCAGCGGTTCTGGCCTCCGTCTGACCTCGGCACGAGAATGGCTGGCGCAGTGTGAACTCGGGAGGCGGCAGTTTGTCTAGACGAGAGGGTTGGTCATGGCGAGCGGTGCCTTTACCCCATCAACTGAGCGGCAACGGTCGCGCCGAGTTCCCAGCACGCGTCGAGGTCGCTCTTGGACGGCTTGCCCGACACCACCACGTAGTCAGCGGCCTTCACCCACCCCATGCCCGTCGTGATCGAAGTGACGCCCCGCTCCGCACCCTCGGTGCCCTCGTTGCCGTGCAGGTACAGGCCGAACGGCCGCCCGCGCGTCGAGTCGAGGCAGGGGTAGTAGATGACATCGAATGCGTGTTTGAGGGCGCCACTCATGTATCCGAGGTTGGCCGGGGTGCCGAGGAGGTATCCGTCGGCTTCCAGCACGTCGGTAGGCGACACCGCGAGCGCAGCCCTGCGCACGACCTCCACGCCCTCGATCTCCGGGTCCGTCGCCCCGGACACCACCGCCTCGAACATCGCCTGCATGAACGGAGACGGCGTGTGATGAACGATCAGCAGGCGTGGCACGCGGTGAACCTCCCAGTACGCAGGTGAGTCGGCCTAGTACCCAGCAGATCCGGGATGGTGGCCCCGAGCGCGGGCAGCGAGCGCACGGTGACGCCCTCGAACTCCGGGTCGTTGGCACCGCCGAGCACCGATTCGAGCAACTCACGGGTGGCGGGTGAGGGCGTGCGGTGCACGACCAAAAGGGTTGGCTGCCTGCGCTCGTCCGTCACGTGGTTCAGAGTACGGCCGAGACCGGGCGGCGGAGCGGGTCAGCCCCGCTCGCGCTCGGCCTGCTCCAGCGCGACGGCCCGGCGCATGGTGTCGCGGGCCCGGCCCCGATCGCCCGCGTAGTCGTACGCCCGCGCGAGCCGGTACGAGTTCCGCCAGTTGTCCGGATCGGCCTCCCACTCCGACTTCACCTGTGCGAAGAGCTGATCCGCGGCATCCCTGTCGATCCGGCCGGATGGGCGCCTCGGCAGCTCCGACACATCGAGCTCGAGCCCCTCGTCCGCGATCCGCTGCGCGAGGTGCTGGTGCTGGAATCCGGCGCGCAACGTCACGACGACGATCCAGACACCCAGTACCGGCAGCAGCAGCACGCCGATGCCGAGTCCGATCGGCGCCACTCCCCCCTCCCGGATCAGGTCCAGGCCGCGCTGGCCGAGCAGCACGAAGTAGAAGCCGAGCGCGAGGACGATCGCCGCGATGGTGACGACGACCTTGGTGACGTCGTTCTTCACAGGTCCAGCAGGGGGTCGATACCGACTGTGAGACCGGGACGGCCTGCGATCTCCCTGACACCGAGCAGAACGCCGGGCGCGAAGGAGTTCCTGTCGATCGAATCGTGCCGGATGGTCAGCGTCTCACCCTGGGTTCCGAGCAGAACCTCCTGGTGCGCAACGAGTCCCGCGAGGCGGACCGAGTGCACCCTTACCCCGTTCACGTCCGCACCGCGCGCACCCTCGAGCTCGGTGCTGGTCGCGTCCGGGCTCGGCCCGCGTCCCGCCTTCTCGCGTGCCGCCGCGATCAGCGCGGCGGTGCGGTAGGCGGTACCCGACGGAGCGTCGGCCTTGTTCGGGTGGTGCAGCTCGATGACCTCGACCGAGTCGAAGAAACGCGCGGCCTGCTCGGCGAACCGCATCGACAGCACCGCACCGATGGCGAAGTTCGGCGCGATCAGCACGCCCACCTCGGGGTTCTCCGCCAGCCATGACTGCACGGTGGCCAGCCGGGCGTCGTCGAAGCCGGTGGTCCCGACGACCGCATGGATGCGGTTGGCGACCAGGAACTCCAGGTTGGCCATCACCACATCGGGGTGGGTGAAGTCGACGACGACCTGGGTTCGGGTGTCGACGAACGTCTCGATGCGGTCGCCGGTGTCGACCTGCGCGACCAGCTCGAGGTCCGCGGCGGCCTTGACGGCCTCGCAGATCGCCCGGCCCACCTTGCCCTTGGCACCGAGGACTCCGACCCGGATTGGCGCTGAGGTCACTTGCTTCACTCTCCGTCCGCTCGCACTGTTGCTGGGTGAGAGCCTACGCAACCGGCTAGAGCGTGCCGTTCTCGATGTCGCGTTGCATGGCCTTCTGGTTCTCGATGTGCGAGGACACGCCGTTCTTCACGGTGTAGTCGATCAGCAACGCAGGCGCCGAGAAGGTCAGGTGCTCGGTGACCGTGGTCGCGCCGCCGACTTCGGCGAAGGTGACCTTCTGGTGGGTGATCACGCCGGGCGCGTCCCAGGTGTCGGTGCTGTACCAGTGATCGGCGGCGTACACCCGCTGCTGTCCGACGGTGCGTCCCGGGATCGACGCCGAGCCCGCCGGGATGTCCTCGAGGGCGATGAACTCCCAGACGTCGGCGCCACCCTCGATGTACGTGCGGCGGTCGAGCACGCTGCTCAGGAAGGGATGCCGCCCGAGGCTGTTGTAGAGGTTCGAGTACGCAGGGAACACCCGATCGATGGGCGCGTTGATGGTGATCGGCAGGGTGACGTTCACGGTCGACAGTGCCGGGCCTGCCACGCTCTTCTCGAACTCGTAGGCCGCCCACGACGCTTCCCACTCCACGTCCACTGCGGATGAGGAACTCGAACTGGATTCGGCCCCAGCAACTCCCGTACCGCCCAGCACGATCCCAGTAGCCAGCACGCAGCTTGCGAGAAGCGTGGGAACCGAACGCCCGGCCCGCCGGCCACCGAGCTGCTCAGGACGATCGATCATTCGTGCTTTCCTCCCCGTCGAATTCGTTGCCCCCTCGGCAACCCAGCGGATGATACGCGGCCAACGCATTCCATCGACCTCGAATGGAACCGCTGTCTGCCGCATCGCGAAACCCTCCGGATTCCGACCGTGGAGGCGGTCGCCGACGACTACAGTCCCGCCGCACGGAACGAAAGGAATCCACATGGTTGCCTCCGTGAGAATGACCGCGGCCCTGGCCGTGGCAGCGGGATCGATCCTGGCGCTGTCGGCTCCGGCGCCCGCGGCGCCGCCAGACGAGGGACAGCGCACCGGACCGGTTCAGTTCTGGGCGAAAGACCTCGGCAGCTGCAAGGCCGAGTTCGCGATCGAGAACCGCACGAACGTCACCACGTACACCATCGACTGGCGCATCGACGACGAGGTGCCCGACGGCCGCGACATCGGCGTCGGGTTCCCGATCTGGCGGACCGGCGACCCGAACATGGCGTCGAAGGCGGACTCGCCGACCTGGCCCGACGAGGTGCCGCCGAACACTCCGGAGAACCGCACGATGGTGTCCGACCGGGACCCGGTGACCGCCACCTACGTGCAGGACCTGAAGAACCTCAACGGCTGGAACCCGGGACTGCCGAACCCGGAGGCGGACACCCACACGATCAGCTACCGCATGGTGCTCGGCCCGCCGGGGAACAACGGTCAGACCCCGACCGAGACGCCCGAGTGGATCGGCGACCGCCAGTGGCACACGGTCACGGTCACCGGGTGCAACCCGACGACCCCGGGCGGTGGATCGCTCGAGGAACTGTTCGGCTCCTGATCCGGGTTCACTCGAAGGCGATCACCTGACGGATCGCCCGGCCCTCGGCCAGCTCGTCCATGCCGCGATTGATGTCCTCGAGCGCGATCTCCGAGGAGATCAACCGCTCGACGGGCAGCCGGCCCTCGCGCCACATCTGCGCGTACCTCGGGATGTCCCTCGAGGGCACCGCCGACCCCAGGTAGCTGCCGACGATGGTCCTGGCCTCGGCGACCAGCAGCAGCGGCGAGATCGCGGACCTCGCCTCTGGGCTGGGCAACCCGACCGTGACGGTGGTGCCGCCGGGGGCCGTCGCCGCCACCGCGGCCTCGAAGGCGCGTGCGTTCCCCGCCGCCTCGACCACCAGCGACGCCCGCACTCCGCGTTCGGCCAGCTGGTCCGGGGTGTACACCTGCGTGGCGCCCAGTTCGGTTGCCACCGAGAGCTTTTCGGGCATCGCATCGACGCCGATCACCTCGCCGAGCCCGAGCGACACCGCGGTCAGGATGGCGGCCATCCCGACCCCACCCAGACCCACCACCATGATCGAATCCCCCGGGGCCGTCCTGGCCGCGTTCAGCACCGCGCCGCCACCGGTCAGGACCGCGCACCCGAGCACCGCCGCGACTGCGGGCGGCACGTCGTCACCCACCGGGACCACCGACCGACGGTCGACCACCGCATGCGTCGCGAACCCCGACACACCGAGATGGTGGTGCACCGGCTCGCCGTCGCGGTGCAGACGCTCCCCGCCGCCCAGCAGGGTGCCGGCGTTGTTCGCGGCGCCGCCGGCGCTGCAGGGCATCCGGCCGTCGGTCGCGCAGCCCGCGCACTCACCGCAGCGCGGCAAAAAGGTCATCACCACGCGCTCACCGACCCGGACATCGGTGACGCCGTCGCCGACCCGCTCGACGCGCCCCGCGGCCTCGTGACCGAGCAGCATCGGCACCGGACGCACCCGGTTCCCGTCCACGACGGACAGGTCCGAGTGGCACAGCCCGGCCGCCTCGATGCGGACCAGCAGCTCGCCGGGGCCCGGTCCGTCCAGCTCGAGCTCCGAGATCGAGATGGGCCGCGACTGCGCGAACGGACGTTCCCGGCCGATCTCCTCCAGCACCGCACCACGAATCCGCATGCCGCTACCTCTCCTCGCCACGACCGCCCGGCGCCGGTCTCCCTCGCCCAGCCTGCCACGCCAGAAAGATCCCGAGCCCGACTGCCACGCCAACGAGGTCCGCGGCCCAGTCCCAGATCGACGCGCTCCGGTGGATCGGCAGCAGGCCCTGCAGGATCTCGGACACCGCCGCGTAGAGGCCGGCCCAGACGATCACCGCGGTGACGCCGAACCCCGCGAACCGTGCCGTGTACGCCAGCGCCGCGAACATCAGCAGGTGGGTCACCTTGTCGATGTTCGGCGGTCCGCTCGGCACCGTGGAACCGGGCGAGAACAGCATCACCAGGGTGATGAGCGTGACGACGGCCAGCGGCACCGCCCGCCGCGACCGGAGCAGCGACACCGGTCAGACGATTCCGCGGACGGCGGCGGGCAGGTCCCTCTTGCGCTTGTAGGGGCCGACGACCGAGGCGCCGAACGGCCTGCTCAGCATCATCGCGGCGACCTCGCGCACCTCCTCGGTGGTCACCTCGTCGATCCGTGCCAGCGTCTCCGAGATGCTGCGATGGTTCCCGTAGTTGAGTTCGCTGCGACCGATCCGGTGCATCCGGGAGCCGGAGTCCTCCAGTCCGAGAACCAGACCGCCGCGGATGGAGCCCTTGGCCCGCGCGCATTCGTCGTCGGTGATGCCGTTGGTGGCCACGTTCGCGAGCACCTCGCGGATCACCGTCGTCACCTCGCCGAGGTTCTCCGGCTGGCACCCGGCGTAAACCGAGAACGCGCCGCTGTCCGCGAACGTGTCGATGCTCGAGTACACCGAGTACGCGAGGCCCCGCGATTCCCGGATCTCCTGAAACAGACGGGAACTGAGTCCACCGCCGACCGCGGTGTTGAGCACGGACAGGGCCCAGCGGTGCCCCTCGTGCCGCCCGAACGCGCGCACTCCCATGCACAGGTGCGCCTGCTCGCTGTCGCGCCCACGCAGGGTCAACTCGGGGACGGTGCGCAGCCGGAGCCTGCCCTCCCGCCGCGGCGCGGGCTTCGGTCCCCTGGTCAGGTGCCCCTTGAAACTGCGCCGCACCAGCGCGACGGTCTCGTCGTGGTCGACGTTGCCCGCCACCGCGACGATCATCCGCGGCGGCGTGTACCGGCGGACGTGGAACGAGTGCAGCTGGGTCCGGGACATCGACTCGATCGACTCGACGCTGCCGATCACCGGACGGCCAACCGGGTGGTCACCGAACAGCGCGGTCAGGAAGTCGTCGCCGAGCAGGTCCTCGGGATCGTCGTCGCGCATCGAGATCTCCTCGAGCACCACCTGTCGCTCGACGTCGACGTCGTCGGATCGGCAGCGTCCCCGCAGCACGACATCGCTGACCAGGTCGATGGCCAGCGGCAGGTCGTCGTCGAGCACGTGCGCATAGAAGCAGGTGTGCTCGCGGGAGGTGAACGCGTTGAGCTCGCCGCCGATGCCGTCGACCACCTGAGCGATCTCCAGGGCACTGCGGGTGGGCGTCGACTTGAACAGCAGGTGCTCGAGGAAGTGCGCGGCTCCCGCCACCGACGGCTGCTCGTCGCGAGATCCCACTCCCACCCACACGCCCACCGATGCGGAGCGGACGCCCGGCATGTGCTCGGTGACGACCCGAAGACCGCCGGGGAGCACGGTGCGCCGTACTCCGAAGTCCTGGGATCTGGTCGTCAGTGCGGAGGTTCGACTGCGATTGTGTGCGGCCATGAAGTGGGTCTACGGTCCTCGTCAGCTGTGCGGGTGTGAGGCTCAAACAGTACACACTGCGCCGGGGTCACCAGCCGCGACGATGCGGCTGCGATCCGACCAGCTCCTGCCCGCCCGCCGCGTCGCGGCTGCGGTAGACGATGTACGGCCGGAACAGGTAGGCGATCGGCGCGCTGAACGCATGCACCAGCCGGGTGAACGGCCAGATCGAGAAGAGCACGAGCGCGATCACCACATGGATGTGGAACTGCAGCGGTGCCTGCACCATCAGGTCGCCACGCGGCTGCAGGATCCAGATGGACCGAAACCAGGGAGATACCGTCTCCCGATAGTTGGCCGCCGAGTTCCCCGCCGCGGCACCGATCACCGTGGTCGCCAGCCCAGCGGCCAACGCGGCCACGAGCACCACGTACATCAGCTTGTCGTTGACCGTGGTGGCGGTGAACACGGGGCCGGTGGTCCGGCGCCGATAGATGAGCAAACCCACGCCGACGAGCGTCGCTACACCGGCGATTATGCCGGGCACGGTCGCACCCCAGTGATACATGTGTTCGCTGACGCCGATCGCCTCGGTCCACGATTCCGGGATGACGAGCCCGATGACGTGCCCGAGAATCACCACCAGGATGCCGAAGTGGAACAACGGGCTCGCGATCCGCAGCAGCCGGTTCTCGTAGAGCTGCGAGGACCGGGTGGTCCAGCCGAACTTGTCGTACCGGTACCGCCACCACACCCCGACCACCAGAATCGCTAGCGTCACGTAGGGGATGACGTCCCAGAAGATCTCTCCCGCCGACATGATCACCGCGCTCCTTCTCGACGTGGGATGCCGGTCACGTCGGTCCGACGCGGCGGCACCGTCAGGGTGAACGGCTGCAGGCCGACCGCCTCCGCGGGTGGTCCGGCGATTGCCAGCTCCTGTGCGTGGGCCTGTTCCCGCTCGGTCGCGGCGGGCAGGGTCAGCCCGATCGCGGCGAGCACACACGCGTACGGCGACTCGCTCTCGGTCAATGCGGCGGCGAGCATGCCGATCGGAACGCGGTTCGCCCGCAGCAGCCGGTACCCGACGTCCGCGTCAACCGTGGCCGCGAACTCCAGGACGACCGCGAGGTGGTCCGGGGACTCCCCCTCGGGCGGCTCCACCCCGACGGACCGGTAGGCCCGGGCAAAGCTCAGGATCGCCTCCCCCCGATTGCGGGTGTCGCCGTCGGTCCAGTAGGTGAGGAACAGCGTGGTCTTGCGGCGCAGATCGAAGGTCTCGACGTACCGCGCGGCGGCCTCGAACGGTTCGGTCTCGCGTAGGTACGACGTCGTGGCGGCGAGCGGGTCGCGGTGCTCGGGCGACAGGTGACCCAGGATCCTGTCCACGGCGCCGAGCCGGCCCGGCTGCCCTGCGTCCGGGTACGCCAGCAGCAGCGACGATGCCTGCCAGACGAGGCGGCGGGTGGTGGTTTCGCCGGAGCGACGCCCGAGCAGCCTCATCGTGCCCCCCGCCGATGCTTCCCGGAGTCTCGGTTCCCGGAGGGGAACATCCCGTCCGGCTTTCCCTTCCCGTCCCAGTTGAGCAGGTTCACCCGAGAGGGACTGCTGTCGTTCGCGCCCATCGACTCGGTGGTCTGGCGCTGGCGCAACGCATGGAAGGTCTCCACCGCCACCGGCACCGGCCCACCGCTCGACTCACCGAACGGGCCCGACCCGCCCTCGAACATGCCCGGTCCGCCGTCGAAGTCGAGTGAGCACTCGGTCGCGGTCTCCTCGAGTTTGTGTCCCTCCGCCGCATATGCGGACGGGATGACGTATCGCTCATCGTATTTCGCCAGCGCCAGCAGTCGGTACATCGCGTACATCTGCTCCTCGGACATCCCGACTGCCGCTGGGATGTGCTCCTGCGGCTCGCGCCCGAGACTGATGTCACGCATGTAGGCGCGCATCGCCGCGAGTTTGCGCAGCACCGCGTCCACCGGCGCGGTGTCGCCCGCGGTGAACAGTTCCGCGAGGTACTCGATCGGAATACGCAGCGATTCCAGCGCACCGAACAGGTTCCCGACATCCTCGCCGTCGTGACCGTCCCGGCTGACCGCGTCGACGACGGGCGAGAGCGGCGGGACGTACCAGACCATCGGCATGGTCCGGAACTCCGGATGCAGCGGCAGCGCCACCCGGTACTCCTTGACCAGCGCGTGGATCGGAGAGCGCTGGGCAGAGTCGATCCATCCGTCCGAGATGCCCGCGGCACGTGCGCCCGCGATCACCTCGGGGTCCTTGGGATCCAGGAGCACATCGAGCTGCGCCTCGTAGAGATCGGTGTCGTCCTCCACGCACGCCGCATCGAGGACCTTGTCGACGTCGTAGAGGATCAGCCCGATGTACCGGAGACGGCCGACGCACGTCTCGGCGCATACCGTCGGGAGCCCCACCTCCACCCGCGGATAGCAGAACGTGCACTTCTCCGCCTTGCCGGTCTTGTGGTTGAAATAGACCTTCTTGTAAGGACATCCGGACACGCACATCCGCCAGCCGCGGCACTTGTCCTGATCCACCAGCACGATCCCGTCCTCGGACCGCTTGTACATCGCGCCGGAGGGGCACGAGGCCACGCAGGACGGGTTCAGGCAGTGCTCGCAGATCCGCGGCAGGTAGAACATGAAGGTCTGCTCCAGCTCCAGCTTGACCTTCTCGCTCACCTTCTGCAGCACCGGATCGCCCGCGAGGATCTCCGGCGAGCCCCCCAGGTCGTCGTCCCAGTTCGCCGACCACTCGACCTTCATCGGCTTGCCGGTGATCAGGCTGCGGGGCGCCGCCACCGGCATCTGGTCCCCGAGTGGCGCATTGGTCAGATTCTCGTAGTCGTAGGTCCAGGGCTCGTAGTAGTCGTTGATGGAGGGCATCTTCGGGTTCGAGAAGATCCGCGACAGCTTCTTCATCCGGCCACCGTCGCGTAGCCGCAACCTGCCCTTGCGATCCCGGACCCACCCGCCGCGCCAGCGTTCCTGGTCCTCGTGGGTGCGGGGGTAGCCCTGACCCGGCCTCGTCTCGACGTTGTTGAACCAGACGTACTCCGTGCCGGACCGATTGGTCCACGCCTGCTTGCAGGTCACCGAGCAGGTGTGGCAGCCGATGCACTTGTCCAGGTTCATCACCATCGCGAGCTGAGCCATCACCTTCATGATTTCCTCGCTTCGCTCGGGTGCATCAGTAGGTCACCTCCTGCGACCGGCGACGGACCACCGTCACCTCGTCGCGCTGGTTGCCGGTCGGTCCGAGATAGTTGAACGCGAAGGACAACTGGGCGTATCCCCCCGCCAGATGCGTCGGCTTGATGAGCAGCCTGGTCAGCGAATTGTGGATACCGCCACGGTTTCCGGTGGTCTCGGTGAGGGGAACATCGATGGTGCGCTCCTGCGCGTGGTGCACATAGACCACGCCGACGGGCATTCGGTGCGAGACGATGGCCCGGCACACCAGCACGCCGTTGCGATTGACCGCCTCGACCCAATCGTTGTCGGACACGGCGATCTTCGCGGCGTCGTCGGGACTGATCCACATGGTCGGACCGCCCCTCGATAGCGAGAGCATGAGGAGGTTGTCCTGGTACTCCGAGTGGATCGACCACTTGGAGTGCGGTGTCAGATACCGCACCGCAAGCCCGACGCCGTCGCGCGAGCTGCCGACCTCCGGTTCGCCGAACAGCCGGGCCATGTCGAGCGGCGGGCGGTAGGTCGGCAGCTGCTCACCGAGTTCCTCGATCCAGTCGTGGTCGAGGTAGAAGTGCATGCGACCGGTCAAGGTGTGGAACGGCTTGAGCTCCTCGATGTTCACCGTGAACGGCGCGTACCGACGCCCACCGGTCTCGCTGCCCGACCATTCCGGGCTGGTGATCACCGGGACCGGCCGGGCCTGGGTGTCGGCGAAGGTGATCCGGCGTTCCTCGCTGCCCTCGGCCAGGTGCACCAGGGGCCGGCCGGTGCGCTTCTCGAGCGCACGGAAACCCTCGACCGCGAGCCTGCCGTTGGAGGTGCCGGACAGCGCGAGGATGGTCTCCGCCATCTTCTCGGCGGTGTCGAGAGCAGGCCTTCCTGCGGCGGCACCGGAACTCATGACGCCATGTTTGCCCCCGAGCTCGGCGACCTCCTGATCCGGATGCACGGTGACGCCCTTGGTGGTCAGCCCGGCGGTCTCGACCAGCGGACCGAGCGCGGCCCACTTCTCGGCGATCGCCGGGTAATCGCGTTCGACGACCACCAGCGGTCCCATCGTCTTGCCCGGTACCGGCGTCGCGCCCGTCGCACGCCAATCCGATTCGGTGCCACCGGGATACGCCATTGCTCCCGGCGTGTCGTGCTGCAGGGTGCCCATCACGATGTCGCGCCGAACACCCAGGTGCTCGGCTGCAAGGGTGGAGAACGCCCTCGCGATGGCGCCGAACGCATCGAAGTCCGAGCGGGTCTCCCACGGCGGGTCGATCGCGGCGGTGAACGCGTGGATGAACGGGTGCATGTCGGTGCTCGACAGGTCGGCCTTCTCGTACCAGGTGGCGGCGGGCAGGACCACGTCGGAGAGCAGGGTGGTCGAGGTCATCCGGAAGTCGATTGACATCAACAGGTCGAGCTTTCCCTCCGGGATGTCCTCGGTCCACGTCACCTCACTCGAGCGCAGGTGCTCCCTGGTCGGCTCGGCCTGCAGATTCGATGTGGTGCCGAGCAGGTGCTTGAGGAAGTACTCGTTGCCCTTGCTCGAGGAGCCGAGCAGATTGGCCCGCCAGACGCTGAGTACGCGTGGCCAGTTCTTCGGGTTGTCGGGGTCGGTCACCGCGAGCCTCAGCCGACCGCTCGCCAGCTGCTCGGTCACGTGCCCGATCGGGTCCTTCCCTGCCGCCTGCGCCTCGTCGACCACGTCCAGACTGGAGCGGTCGAACTGGGGGTAGAACGGGGTCCAGCCCATGGATACGGCCGAGGCCAACACGTCGATCGTGTGCTTGCCGGCGAAACGGTGCCTACCGATCGGACTGGCCAGCGCGTCGGCGCGGTAGCCGTCGTAGCGCCACTGGTCGGCGTGGACATACCAGTACGACGTCCCTGCCATCTGGCGTGGTGGCCTCGACCAGTCGGTACCCATCGCCACCGCGGCCCATCCGGTGACCGGTCGACACTTCTCCTGTCCGACGTAATGCGCCCAGCCACCGCCGTTTCGGCCCATCGACCCGGTCAGCAGCAACAGGCTGAGCACCGCGCGGTAGGTGGCATCACCGTGGAACCACTGACAGATGCCCGCGCCCATGATGATCATCGATCGGCCACCGGACTCGACGGAATTGTTCGCCAACTCGGTGGCGATCCGGATGACCTGCGCCGCACTGACTCCCGTGATCGGCTCCTGCCACGCGGGCGTATAGGGCGATCGCGGGTCGTCGTAGCCGGCGGGCCATTCCCCCGGCAGCCCCGGCCTGACCACCCCGTACTGCGCGAGCATCAGGTCGAAGACCGTGCACACTCGGTGTTCGCCCACCAGCCGAACGGGGACACCGCGTTCGAGGGTCTCGCCGTGCCCGTCCGGGGCGTCGAACCGGGGCAGCGTGACCAGCGCGGTCTCGCCGCCCGCGCCGTCGGTGGGCGCCACGGTCAGCGCAGGGGCGATGCCGCCGAGATCGAGATTCCACTTGCCGACGCCCTCCTCACCGAACCGGAAGCCGAGCGATCCGTGCGGGACGGCCACCTCCCCGGTGGCGCCGTCGAGCAACACCGGCTTGAATGACGCGTTCTCGCCGGTGTCGCCGAGATCCGCTGCCGTCAGGTTCTTTCCGGGCACCAGCCGGCCGTCCCGCTCCTCTAGCGTGATGAGGAACGGCAGATCGGTGAACTGCCGCACGTAGTCGACGAAGAACGGCACCCGCGACTTGACGAAGAACTCCGAGAGGATGACGTGTCCCATGGCCATCGCCATTGCACCGTCGGTGCCCGCCGCGCACGGCATCCACTCGTCGGCGAACTTGGTGTTGTCCGCATAGTCGGGGCTGACGGCGACCACCTTCGTCCCGCGGTAGCGCACCTCCGCCATCCAATGCGCGTCAGGGGTCCGGGTGACGGGCACGTTCGACCCCCACATCATCAGGTAGGACGCATCCCACCAGTCACCGGACTCCGGCACGTCGGTCTGGTCGCCGAACACCTGCGGCGAGGCCACCGGCAGGTCCGCGTACCAGTCGTAGAAGGAGGTCATGACGCCGCCGAGCAACTCCACGAACCTCGAACCGGCCGCGAACGAGACCATCGACATCGCGGGGATCGGCGAGAACCCGGCCACCCGATCGGGGCCATAGGTCTTGATGGTGTGCACATGTGCGGCGGCGATCATCTCCGTGGCCTCGTCCCAGGTCACCCGGACGAGTCCACCCTTCCCCCTCGCCCTCTGATACCGCCCGCGACGCTCCGGATCGGACTGGATGTCGGCCCAGGCCTCAACCGGATCACCGGTGCGCGCCCGCGCCTCCCGGTACATCTCGACCAGCACGCCGCGCGCGTACGGATACCGCACGCGGGTCGGCGAGTAGGTGTACCAGGAGAACGCCGCACCGCGGGGGCAGCCGCGTGGCTCGTACTCGGGTCGGTCCGGACCGACGGACGGATAGTCGGTCTCCTGGGTCTCCCAGGTGATGATCCCGTCCTTGACATAGATCTTCCACGAGCACGAGCCCGTGCAGTTCACACCGTGCGTCGAGCGCACCACCTTGTCATGGCTCCAGCGGTCACGATAGAAGATGTCGCCCTCGCGTCCGCCCTGTCGGCTGACCGTGCGCCGGTCTCCCGACACCGTGCCGGGAACGAAGAACCGCCCACCCTCGAGCAGCAGATCCTCGACCGCGCCACCGGTGCGATTGCTGGATGCCACGTCGCCTCCTCCACCTCGACCGCCGTCTCATGTCTTGTCGTAGACCCTTTCGGGCTCACGGGCGGACAGCTTGAGCGCGGTGTACGCCAGCGCCGCGAGCGCCGTCAGCGCCAGCAGGAGCAGGCCGACCGTGTAGTTGTTGGCCGCCTCGTCGTACGTCGCGCCCATGATCAGCGGCGGGAAATAGCCGCCGAGACCGCCTGCGGCGGCGACGATCCCGGTCACGCTGCCCACACTCGCGGCAGGCGAACGACGGGCTACCCAGGCGAACACGCCCCCGGTACCGATGCCGAGGAACAGCGCGAGCAGGATGAACGTGACGGCGGACCAGACATCCGCGGGAGGCTTGAAGGTCGCGACGACGGCCATCACCGCGGTGCCGGCAAGCGAGGTCAGCACTACGGTCTTGGGCGGGATCCGGTCGGAGAGCGCGCCTCCGACGGGGCGAGCCAGCACGGCGGCGAGCGCGAACGCTGCGGTCCTCGCTCCCGCGTCGACCGCCGAGAAGCCGTAGATGTTCTTGATGTAGGTCGGCAGGTAGTTGCTGAACGCGACGAAGCCACCGAACACCACCGCGTACAGGAACGACATCTCCCAGGTGACACGGAGTTTCGCGGCCGCCTTGAGCTTCGGCAGCACCGGGTCCGTGTTCGGCACGAAACTCGGCGAGTTCCGCATCACCAGGATGCACGCGACCGCGGTGACCGCCAGCGCAACCGCGATGATCACGTGGGTGGGGATCAGGCCGAACCAGCGGACGAACCGGGGCGTGAAGAACGCAGACAACGCCGTGCCGACCATGCCCATGCCGAAGACACCGGTCGCGAAGCCACGGCGGGACGCCTCGTACCAGGAATTCGCGAACGGGATGCCGACCGCGAAGATGGTGCCCGCGATGCCGAGGAAGAAGCCGAACAGCAACAGCAGTGCGTAGGAGTCCATCTCGGCGGCGAAGCCGACCGCGAGCACCGGCAGGATCGAGGCAAGCGAGATGGCGATGAACATCACGCGGCCGCCGTACCGGTCGGTCAGCGCGCCGACCACGATGCGGCCGAGCGATCCCACCAGGATCGGGGTCGCGACCAGCATCGAAGCCTGGCTAGCGCTGAGCGGCAGCGCTTCGGCGTAGGTCGTCGAGAGTGGGCCGATCATGTTCCAGGCCCAGAAGTTGATCGCGGACACCCACGTGGCCAGGGCCAGGTTCAGCGTCCGCGTGCTGTTGCTCACCACAGGAGATCCTGAGTTCACCCGTCCAGGAAAGCATGCAGACCGCCCCGTCGAAGGGCGAAGTCAGATCTGTGAAGCAACGATAAGGACACGAAAACACCGGTGCCCCCGCGCATGCGCGCGGGGGCACCGGTGCTCTACCAGCGGTTCGGCCCGGATCTACTCCGAGTCGGTCGCCTCGTCGGCGGCCGCGTCGGCAGGCGCGTCGGCCGCAGCGGCCTCGTCCTCGACGGGGATCAGCGAGATCTTGCCGCGGTTGTCGATGTCGGCGATCTCGACGCGGAGCTTGGAGCCCACGTTGACCACGTCCTCGACCTTGGCGATCCGCTTGCCGTTGCCCAGCTTCGAGATGTGCACCAGCCCGTCGCGGCCCGGGAGCAGCGAGACGAACGCACCGAAGGCGGTGGTCTTGACGACCGTGCCGAGGAAGCGCTCGCCCACCTTGGGCAGCTGCGGGTTGGCGATGGCGTTGATCATGTCGATCGCGGCCTGCGCAGACGGACCATCGGTGGCGCCGACGAACACGGTGCCGTCGTCCTCGATGGAGATGTTCGCACCGGTCTGCTCGGTGATCGAGTTGATCATCTTGCCCTTGGGCCCGATGACCTCGCCGATCTTGTCCACCGGCACCTTGATGGCCGTGACGCGCGGGGCGAACGGGCTCATCTCGTCCGGGGTGTCGATGGCCTCGGCCATGACCTCGAGGATCGTGGTACGGGCGTCGTGCGCCTGCGACAGCGCGCCTGCCAGCACCTTGGACGGGATGCCGTCGAGCTTCGTGTCCAGCTGCAGCGCCGTGACGAAGTCCTTCGTGCCCGCGACCTTGAAGTCCATGTCGCCGAACGCATCCTCGGCACCGAGGATGTCGGTCAGCGCCACGTACCGGGTCTCACCGTCGACCTGGTCGGAGACCAGGCCCATGGCGATGCCCGCGACCGGAGCCTTCAGCGGCACACCGGCGTTGAGCAGCGACAGGGTCGAGGCACAGACGGAACCCATCGAGGTGGAACCGTTGGAGCCCAACGCCTCCGAGACCTGACGGATCGCGTACGGGAACTCGTCCTGGCTCGGCAGCACCGGCATCAGGGCGCGCTCGGCGAGGGCGCCGTGGCCGATCTCGCGACGCTTCGGCGAGCCGACGCGACCGGTCTCACCGGTGGAGTACGGCGGGAAGTTGTAGTGGTGCATGTAGCGCTTGCTGGTCTCGGGGCCCAGCGAGTCGATCTGCTGCGCCATCTTGACCATGTCGAGGGTGGTGACGCCCATGATCTGGGTCTCGCCACGCTCGAACAGCGCGGAGCCGTGGGCCCGCGGGATGACCGCGACCTCGGCCGACAGCGAACGGATGTCCGTGATGCCACGGCCGTCGATGCGGAAGTGATCCTTGAGGATCCGCTGACGCACGAGCTTCTTGGTCAGCGAGCGGAACGCCGCGCCGATCTCCTTCTCGCGACCCTCGAAGTTCGGGACGACCTGCTCGAGGACCTCGACCTTGATCTCGTCGGTCTTGTCGTCGCGCTCCTGCTTGCCCGCGATGGTCAGTGCGGCGCTGAGCTTGTCGGCTGCGGCCTTCTCCACGGCGGCGAAGACGTCGTCCTGGTAGGCCGGGAACACCGGGTAGTCGCCGGTCGGCTTGGCGGCCTTGGCCGCCAGCGCCTGCTGGGCGGTGCACAGACGCGCGATGAACGGCTTGGCCGCCTCGAGGCCCTCGGCCACGATCGCCTCGGTCGGCGCCTGCGCGCCGCCGTCGATCAGGTCGATCACGTGCGCGGGTGCCTCGGCCTCGACCATCATGATCGCGACGTCGGCGTCGTCACCGGAACCGGAGACGATGCGACCGGCGACGACCATGTCGAAGACCGCGTTCTCGAGCTGCTCGACGGTCGGGAAGGCGACCCACTGGCCCTTCTTGTTCTCGTCCGAGGTGAGCAGCGCGACGCGCACGCCACCGACAGGGCCGGAGAACGGCAGGCCCGCGATCTGCGTCGACGCCGAGGCGGCGTTGATCGCGACCACGTCGTACAGGTCCTTCGGGTCCAGGCTGAGGACCGTGACGACGACCTGGATCTCGTTGCGCAGGCCATCGACGAAGGACGGACGCAGCGGCCGGTCGATCAGGCGGCAGGTCAGGATCGCGTCCGTGGAGGGACGGCCCTCACGACGGAAGAAGGAGCCGGGGATACGGCCCGCGGCGTACATGCGCTCCTCGACGTCCACCGTGAGGGGGAAGAAGTCGAAGTGCTCCTTGGGGTGCTTGCTGGCCGTGGTGGCCGACAGCAGCATCGTCTCGTCGTCCAGGTAGGCGACGACGGAGCCTGCGGCCTGCTGCGCGAGACGACCGGTCTCGAAACGGATGGTGCGGGTGCCGTAGCTCCCGTTGTCGATCACGGCGGTGGATTCGAACACGCCCTCGTCGACCTCTACTGCGGAATTCTCTGTCATCTTTTCTCTTCTCGTCCTCTCGTCTTTTGCCGTATCCGTGTGTGGGCGGCGCAGCCCTCCTGGCTGCGACGCGCACCATCACGACGTCCAGCGCCCGAGGCGGGCGGGTACATCGCTGCGCGGAGGCGGTCATCGATCGAAGCCCTCCGGATGGGCGTCGTCGTGAGATCGACGCGTCCGAGTGACCACTACCGAGGACCGACGCCACGGCTTCAGGTACGTACGGCTGGATCCCGTGGATCCGGTGGTGCTGCAAATGCTGTGGTGCGAAAAACACCGGTAGCCGGCGAGGCCAAGTCTATGCACTCGTCTCGCCGGCTACCGGGAAGTTCACGTCCAGATGGTCCGCAACGTGTCGCGGGTCACCGTGTGCGTCGAATTATCGACGCAGGCCCAGACGCTCGATCAGCGAGCGGTAACGCTCGATGTCCACCTTCTGAACGTACTTGAGCAGACGACGACGACGTCCGACCAGCAGCAGCAGGCCGCGGCGGGAGTGGTGGTCGTGCTTGTGCTTCTTCAGGTGCTCGGTGAGGTCGACGATGCGCTTGGTGAGCATCGCGACCTGCGCCTCCGGCGAACCGGTGTCGGTCTCGTGCAGTCCGTACTCGCCGAGCACGGCCTTCTTCTCTTCGGTGGTCAATGCCACTGTGAATCTCCTGTAACTGACGTCCACGTGATTGGAACGAGGACTCCCACCCGAAGGTGTTCGTCCCCGTTGGTGCGGCCACCGCGGACCGCAGCACACACCGACAGGAGATACTACCAGGGCATTCGCGGCGATCTACTCGCCGTGACGCAGGTCCGCCTCGATGAGGATCTCGCGCGAGCGCTGTGCGTCCCTGCCCATCTGCTCGACGAGATCGTCGACCGACTCGAACTTCTCCATACCGCGCAGTCGCTCGACGAAGTCGACCGCCACGTGCTGGCCGTAGAGATCGGCCTCACCGTCGAGCACGAACGCCTCGACCGTGCGGGTGCGGCCGGAGAACGTCGGGTTGGTGCCCACCGACACCGCCGCCTGGTGCCGCTCGCCCGGGACGACCGTTCCGGTCAGCGGGCCTGCGCCGAGGACGGTGAACCACGCCGCGTACACGCCGTCCGCGGGAATGGCCGAGTACATCGGCGGCGCGATGTTCGCCGTCGGAAAGCCGAGCTTGCGGCCGCGCCCGTCACCGTGCACCACCACGCCCTCGACCCGGTGCGGCCGACCCAACGCCTCGGAGGCGGCCGCGACGTCGCCCGCGTCCACGCAGGACCGGATGTACGTCGACGAGAAGGTCACCGCGTGTTCGGCCAGCAGGCTGACCCCGTCGACCGCGAAGCCGAACCGCTCGCCGGTCTTGCGCAGCAGGTCCACATTGCCCGCCGCCTTGCGCCCGAAGGTGAAGTTCTCGCCGACCACCACCTCCGCGACGTGCAGCCGCTCCACGAGGATTTCGTGGACGTAGCGCTCGGGGGTCAGCTTCATGAACTCCGGGGTGAACGGCATCACGCAGAAGACGTCGATGCCGAGTTCCTCGGCCAGTTCCGCCCTGCGAGCGAGCGTCGTCAGCTGCGCTGGGTGACTGCCCGCACGCACAACTTCGGCCGGATGCGGATCGAAAGTCATGAGCACACTTGCGATTCCACGCTCACTGGCCGCCTTGACCGCCCTGCTGATCAGTTGCGCGTGCCCACGGTGCACGCCATCGAAAACGCCGATCGTGAGCACGCAACGACCCCAGTCGGCAGGCACTTCGTCGAGACCACGCCATCTCTGCACGAGAGGCAGCCTACGGCCCCCGCCCGAGTGCGTCATCTCCGGCTCAGGACTCGACGGCCTTCGCGGCGATCGCGTTCGCGACCTCGGCGAGTCCGGCGGCGATCGCGTCGGTGTCCCGGTCCACCAACCAGCGCAGCACCAGACCGTCGACGATGGACAGGTTGCGGTGCGCGATCGCCTCGACCGGCTCCGTCCACACCATCCCGGTGCGGACCGCACTCTCGTCGAGGAACGCGGTGACCTCCCGGTCCATGATCCGGTACTGCTCGCCGACCACGTCCCCAGCATCCGGCGACCCGGCCTCCCGCAGGCGCAGGGCGTGCGTGGCGATCTCGTAGGTCAGCAACCTGCGGTTCGGGTTGGCCTCGACGATCGACCACATGGCATTCAGCCCGATCCGGACCAACTCGTGCAGGCCCGCCCGTCCCGGCGCCTGCGGTGCGTCACCCACCGCGGCGAGCATCATCTGCGAGGCCGTGCTCAGCTCGAGCACCAATCGCTCGGCCATCTCCGTCAGGAGTGCTTCCTTGCTCGCGAAGCAGTAGTGCACCATGCCGAGCGAGATTCCTGCCTCCCGCGCGATCGCCCGCACCGTGACCGCGCCGATCCCGCCGCGCTCGGCGATGTCGAGCGCGCACTCGATGAGTTGGCGCCTGCGCTCGTCGGCGGTCAGCCGAGTGGTCGAGACCGGGGCCGAACCCGCGGGGCCACCCGAGGGCGCCGACCGAACCGTCACCGCGTCGGTCATCATCGTGGAGATCATCGCTCATTGATACCAGTGCAGACGCGCACTGCCGAGGTGGCGAAGACACGTTAGGGGTCGAATAGGGGTCGGCCCGTGTCCCCACCCCCTATCCCCCGCGAATCCCCCCTGTCCGGTCCCCCGCCCCGGCACCGAGAGTGTCGGTTACGCCCACACGCGTGCATTGCCTAAGCTCATGATCGTGGCCGAGAGCAAGAGTGGACCGAGCGAGACCGGGAGTGCGGCGGCGCCGGAATCCCTGACCACCGTCGCGCAGGACTACCTCAAGGTGATCTGGACGGCCGGCGAATGGTCCGGCGAGCACGTCTCGACGAAGATGCTCTCCGAGAGGATCGGCGTGTCGGCCTCCACCGTGTCCGAGGCAATCCGCAAGCTCGCGGGCCAGGGGCTTGTCGACCACGCCCGCTACGGCTCGATCGCGCTGACCGACCGGGGCCGGGCCGCCGCGATCGGCATGGTGCGCAGGCATCGGCTGATCGAGACCTTCCTGGTCAACGAGCTCGGCTACGGCTGGGACGAGGTGCACGACGAGGCCGAGGTCCTCGAGCACGCGGTCTCGGAGCTGATGATCGCCCGGATCGACGCCAAGCTGGGCCATCCTGAGCGGGACCCGCACGGCGACCCGATCCCGACCGCCGACGGCGCGATCCCGACCCCGCCCGCCCGCCAGCTCAGCGATTTCGCGGACGGCGAGAGCGGCCGGGTGGCGCGGATCTCCGATTCCGACCCGGCGATGCTGCGGTACTTCGACACGGTGGGGATCGCCCTCGACCTGACCATCACGGTGGTCGAACGCCGCGACTTCGCCGGCACCGTGTCGGTCCGGCTCGGAGACGACGTCGACGACACCGTCGACCTGGGCAATCCGGCCGCCGAGGCGATCTGGCTCGTCGAGGGCTGACCGGGATGCGGCAGGTGATTTCCCGAGCCGGGTCGCGTCGGCGCCTGTCTCCGCAGCGCCGGAGCGTGCTGCTCGGAGGCGTGCTGACCGCGGTCATCGGGCTGATCATCGGGATCATCGCGGCCTGGCCGCTCGCGGAGCCGACCGTGGTCGCCGAAGGTCCCGCGCTCGCCCATGCCATGCCTGCCACCGCAGCTCATCAGGAAATCGCAGGCGAGTCGCCCTCCTGCCGTAAGGATCCGGCCGCACCGGCCGCGCCGTTGCAGGCCGGCATTCCGCATCGCGAGGACCTGCGGGTGCCGCTCCCCGGCTACGAGGTGCCGACGGCGGTGACGCTCGGGCGCTCGACTCACGCGGACTTCGAGCCGGTCGACACGACCGGTCCCCCATCACCGGCCCTGGCTCTGACCACAGTCCTGCGAATTTAGACGACCGACCCCGGCCTCGACATCACCCCGACGGGTGGTGCTCGAGCCGGGCTTCGTCATGTCGTCCATTCGTTAGTTCGCGCGCCCGGTGAGTCGGCGCGCGCAGTCAGGAGCCATCCCATGAAGTCGCTTCCCACCAGTTCCCCCGCCCGCAAGATCGCTGCGGGGCTGGCCGTCCTCGCAGCGGTCGTACTGCTCGTCCTGGCGATCTCCCAGTTCGACAGCGATACGAGCGCCGGGTCCGAGCAGGCCAAGGCCGCTGCCACGCAGTCCGGCGACAGCGAGATGTACCGACAACTGGCCGCACTCGCGCGCCGCGATGCCGCCGACCCGCTGGCGCGGGGCTCGGCGACCGCGCCGGTGGTCATGATCGAATACTCCGATTTCCAGTGCCCGTTCTGCCGCCAGTTCGCGCAGAACACCGAGCCGACACTGGTCGAGAAGTACGTCGCCAGCGGCCAACTGCGGATCGAGTGGCGCAACCTCGCCCTCTTCGGCGATGAATCCGAACTCGCGGCGCGCGCCGGCTGGGCCGCCGGACAGCAGGGCAAGTTCCCGGAGCTGCACTCGATCATGTTCGAGCACTCGCCCGCCAAGAAGAACACCGGCGTCTACACCGCCGATCGACTGACCGAATGGGCCGCGCAGGCCGGCGTCGCCGACCTCACCAGATTCCGCGCCGACCTGGATTCCGCCGCCGCGCACGCCGCCGTGAAAGCCGATGTCGACGAGGCGATCGGCATCGGGATCAATTCCACACCGGCCTTCCTGATCAACGGCAGGCCGATCCTCGGCGCGCGGCCGATCGAGCAGATGATCGCCGTCATCGAGGCCCGTCTGCAGGACGGCACCGAGGCGGGTCGGTAGTGAGCTTCGGAATCGGTTACGGCGCAGCGTTCTTCGGTGGACTGCTCGCCCTCCTCAGCCCGTGCAGCGCGTTGCTGCTGCCCAGCTTCTTCGCCTACTCCTTCACCTCCACCGGCAAACTGCTCACCCGTACCGGCACGTTCTACCTGGGCCTGTGCACGACGCTCGTGCCGCTGGGCGCGGCCGGTTCCCTCATGGGAGGGGTGCTGACCCGGCACCGCGAAACGGTGATCACCATCGGCGGCCTGACCATCATCGCGCTCGGCATCATGCAGATCCTCGGCCGCGGCTTCTCATCCGAGTTCGCCCAGCGCAAGATGGCGCAGCACGGCCGTTCCGACAGGGGCGGCGCCGTCTACCTGCTCGGCATGGTCTACGGCCTGTCCGGATTCTGTGTCGGACCCATTCTGGGCTCGATCCTCACCGTGGCAGCGCTGAGTTCCTCCCCCCTTCACGGCGGTTCGCTGCTCGCCGTCTACGCACTCGGCATGGCCATGCCGCTGTTCCTTATGGCGATCCTCTGGGACCGTTTCGACCTGGGTCACCGCCGCTGGCTGCGCGGTCGCGCCATGACGATCGGCCGCTTCCACGTCCACACGACGACGCTGATCTCCGGCCTCTTCTTCATTGCCGTCGGCGTCCTGTTCCTCTTCTCGGACGGCACCTCCGCCCTGGCGGGAACCATCGGAGCCGATACCGGTTTCGCGCTCGAGTCCCAGGTCATGCGGTGGGGCGATGCCGTTCCCACGACCGTCGTGCTGCTCCTGCTCGGCGTGGCGGCACTGCTCGTGCTGGCCTGGCGGCTACTGCGGCCGAGAGTGCGGGTCGAGGACTCGCCCGACGAGGGCTAGGGACAGCGCAGCGCCGGGACCTCGCCGCTCGCGGGGGGAGCGCCGCGCGGGCGCTCGTGGCGGGCTCGCGGTCTCGATCAGGTTGCCCCTCCGGGTGGGACAATCAGGCTCTCACCAAGGAGATTCGAGATGCCAAATCACCTGGTTCTGAGGATTGGTGGAGTGGCCGCAATCGTCGGCGGCATCCTGATCGTGGGAGGCGTCGCACTGCATCCCCGCGAACGGGGACAGTTGCACGATGCGGAGCATCTGCTCGAGGTGGTCGCCGGCTCCGGCCGATGGGTGGGGCTGCATGTGGTGATCCTCATCGGGATCGCCCTGCTGCTGGGAGCGTTCTACGGCCTGACCCACTCGGTGACCGGCGAGCGGGGCATTGCCTGGGCCCGCCTCGCCTGGTCGTTCGCCATCGTCGGCGTCGGGCTGGGCCTTCTGCTCATGCTGATCGAGTCGGTTGCCCTTCCCGCGCTGGCCGAGACGTGGTCGGGCGCTGACCCGGAGCAGCGGGACCTTGCAGCGTCGGCGGGCAGCGTCGGCTACGAGCTCGCGATGACGCTGGCGGCTGGAAGCGCGGTAGTGCTCTGTGGCGCCACACCGCTTCTCTATGGCGTCGCCATCATCGCGGGGGCCGGCTACCCGTCCTGGCTCGGTTGGCTCGGGGTGATGGTCGGTTCCATCAGCAGCATCGTCGGCATGACCCAGATGGTCACCGGGGACACGACGCTGACCGGCATGATCCTGTTCCCGATGGGGCTTCTCGTCGTGGCGGTGTGGTCCATCTGGCTGGGCGCGCTCATGTTGCGGAAAGCGACTCCCGCTGGGTCACTGCCTTAGGGTCGCCGGGCGGACCACCATCACCGAGCTAGCCCGCCTGCCGCGTTCCTGCAGCAGCGCGATCGTGTGCCCGCTGGGGTCGATGGCCGCGTAGGTGCCGGGGATCCCGACCGGCTCCAGCCACCGTCCCTGACTGATCGACTCGGCCTGGTCGGCGTCGATCTGCCGGTGTGCGAACGCGGTCTGGGCGGCCTGATCGATATCGAGGCTGACCGCCGGATCCTCGGCGAGCGCCTCGAGGGTGCGCGCGTGCTCCAGGGTGAACGGTCCGACCCGGGTGCGCCGCAGGACGGTCAGGTGTCCCCCGACGCCCAGTGCGGCGCCCAGATCGCGGGCCAGCGCCCGGACGTAGGTTCCGGACGAGCACTCGACCTCAACGTCGAGATCGACGAATCGGCCCTCGCGCCTGGTCTCGGTCAGCTCGAACCGGTCAACCGTGACGGGCCTCGCCTTGAGTTCGAACTCCTCACCCGCGCGAATCAGCTTGTGGGCCCGCTGGCCGTCCACCTTGATCGCGCTGACGCTGGCGGGGACCTGCGAGATGTCGCCCGTCAGCGTGGCCATCACCGCCGCGATATCGGCGTCGGTGACGGCGGAGGCATCGGCCTCCGAGACCAGCTCACCCTCGGCGTCGTCGGTGGTCATCGCCTGACCCAGCCGGATCGTCGCCGTGTACGCCTTGGTGGTCAGGGCCAGCAGCCCGAGCATCTTGGTGGCCCGCTCGACACCGAGCACCAGCACGCCGGTCGCCATCGGATCGAGGGTGCCCGCGTGTCCGACCTTGCGCGTGTTCAAGATCTTGCGACACCGGGCCACGACGTCGTGACTGGTCATCCCCGCGTCCTTGTCGACGATCAGCAGCCCGGCGCCAACGAGGCCGGAGGACGGTTTGCGGTGAGAAGACACGGGTTTCGAGACTACTGGACGGTGATCGCGGTGATCACCAGGCCGTCGGCGACCATCCAGCGGCCGTCGAACGAGGACAGCGGCGGGCCCGACAGCGCCTCCCCCGGCACCAGCAGCTTCGAGTGGAAGGTGCCTTCCGCCGTGCCGGCCGCGGCCTCCGACAGGGTGAAGGTGATGTGCGCCTCCTCGAACCCGAGCCAGCGGTTCGTCAGCGGGAACCAGGCCTTGTAGGTGGCCTCCTTGGCACAGAACAAGATCCGGTCCCAGTGCACGGCGCCCGCCGCGGACGCCGCGATCGCGGTGCGCTCCTCCGGCAGGCTGACCGCGTCGAGGACACCGTCCGGCAACGGACCGTGCGGCTCGGCGTCGATGCCGACGGACCGCACCTGCATCGAGTAGCCCAGGACCGCGCCGCGGTAGCCGTCGCAGTGTGTCAGGCTGCCGACGACCCCGCGCGGGAACAGCGGGACGCCCCGCTCGCCCCTGAGGATCGGCGCCGGGTCCATGCCGAGCTTGCCGAGGGCGATCCGCGCGCAGTGCCGCGCACTGGTGAACTCGCGGCGACGCTTCTCGACCGCCCGTGCGATCAGCGACTCCTCCTGCGGGTGCGCCGCGAGACCCGGCGGATCCTCGAACAGCTCGGCGAACGCGACGCCGGTGGGCAGAATCTTTTCGATCACGCGCGCCCCGCCCTCATCGCATCGAACTCGGCTTCCTGTTCCGGGGTGACCTTGAAATGGCCGCCCCACTTGTTCAGCGCGCCCGGCGGGTACTCCGGCACCGGCAGGATCTGGCGCAGCAGCCGCTCGGGCATCCCACGTCGCTGCCACTCACGCGGGTAGCCGAGCGAGACCTCCTCGAAGCGGACGCCGTCGTAGTAGGTGGTGCGCGGGATGTGCAGGTGGCCGTACACGCTGCAGATGGCGTTGTAGCGGGTGTGCCAGTCGGCCGTCAGCTCGGTGCCGCACCACAGCGAGAACTCCGGATAGAACAGGACCGAGGTGGGCTCGCGGACCAGCGGGAAGTGATTGATCAGCACCGTCGGAATGGTGGGATCCAGCGCGTCGAGCCGGGCCCGTGTCGCCTCCACCCGGGCGTGACACCACGCCTCCCTTGTGCTGTACGGCTCGCACGAGAGCAGGAACTCGTCGGTGGCGACCACGTTCTTGTCCCTGGCGATCTGCAAGGCGTGCGCCTTGGAGATCGATCCAGGCGGCCGGAACGTGTAGTCGTAGAGCAGGAACATCGGTACCAGCGTGGCCGGGCCGCCCTCGCCCTCCCAGACGAGGTAGGGATCCTCGGGGGTGGTCACGTCGAGTTCGCGGCACATGGCGACCAGGTAGTCGTACCGGGCCGCGCCGTGGATCTGGACGGGATCCTTCGCCGTGGTCCACAGTTCGTGGTTGCCCGGCACCCAGATCACCTTCTCGAACCGGCCGCGGAGCAGTTTCAGTGCCCAGGCGATGTCATCGGTCTTCTCCGAGACGTCTCCCGCCAGGATCAGCCAGTCCTCCGGCGAATCCGGGTACAGCTCCTCGGTGATCGGACGATTTCCGCGATGCCCGACATGGGTGTCGCTCACCGCCCACAGCTTGCGTGTCACGTGCACTACCTTCCCGCCTGTATGTCGGCGCCGGTCACAGCCCATCGCCCGGAAGCAACCCGCCACACGACGGCCAGCATCCGCAGCACCATGAACACCGTAAGCCCCGACCAGATTCCCGCCAGACCCCAGTCCTGGACGAGCGAGAGCCAGATCAGCGGCAGGAACCCGACGATCGCACAACCGAGCGTCGCGTTGCGCAGGAACGGCGCGTCGCCCGCGCCGAGCAACACCCCGTCCAGCGCGAAGACCACCCCGGCGACCGGCATGATCGCGACGAAGAACCACCAGATGACGTCGATCTGGTCGATGACGGCGGCGTCGTCGGTGAACAGCGCGGGGATCACCGTGTGCCCGAGCGCGAACGCCGAGGCCAGCGCCACCGCGAACACCGTCGACCACTCGGTGAGCCGCCGCGCGAGCCCCTTGGCCTGCGTCGCGCTGCCCGCGCCGAGCGCCGCCCCGACCAGCGTCTGCGCGGCGATCGCGAGCGAGTCCAGGGTCAGCGCGACCAGGTTCCACAGCTGCAGGACCACCTGATGGGCGGCGACAGCTGCCGCTCCGAACCGGGCCGCGACGGCGGCCGCCGACAGGAAGCAGGCCTGGAACGCGAGGCTCCGCAGGATCAGGTCCCTGCCCAGCACCACCTGGGCCCGCATCACCGCCGAGTCGGGCCGCAGGGAAACCGGTGGGCCCGCCGAGCGAGCCTGCCGCAGCAGCGCCACCACGAAGCACACCGCGGTGACCGCCTGCCCGGCGACGTTGGCGATCGCGGAACCGGCCAACTCCCAGCGCGGCGCCCCGAGCAGGCCGTGCACCAGAACCGGGCACAGCACCGCGGACAGTCCGAGTCCCACCAGCACGAAGCGCAGCGGGCGCACCGTGTTCTGCACCCCGCGCATCCAGCCGTTGCCCGCCATCGCCACCAGGATCAGGGGCGCGCCGAACACCGCGATCCGCAGCCAGGTCAGCGCCTCCGCGGCGATGTCTCCTCCGCCTGCGATCAGCGACGTGACCGGCACCGCCAGGACCTGGATCGCGGCGATGATCGCCAGTCCGATGCCGACGGCCAGGTAGGTGGCCTGCACGCCCTCCCGGACCGCGCCCGCCTCGTCGCCGGAACCGTGCATCCGGGCGGCGCGAGCGGTGGTGCCGTAGGACAGGAAGGTGAGCTGGGTGCTGACCTGCGCCAGGATCAGCCCGCCGACGGCGAGCCCGGCGAGCGGGAGCGCGCCGAGCCTGCCGACCACCGCGATGTCGAAGAGCAGGTACAGCGGTTCGGCGGCCAGTACGCCGAGCGCGGGCAGCGCGAGCGCCAGAATCCGCGAGGGGGACGGTTCGGCCCGACTCCTGCGGGCCGATACCTCAGGCAATGTCGCTCATGAGAGGGCGCCGAGCAGCGCGGCGACCACGTACTCGCTGTCACCCTCGGCGGTGTACCCGGACGCGAACCGGTGTCCGCCCCCGCCGAGCCGAGCCGCAACGGTGGACACGTCGACGGCGGCCTTCGACCGCAGCGACACCGACCAGTGACCGGGCGCGGTCTCCTTGAGCACCGCGGCGACCTCCGCCTCCGACGTGGTGCGCACGATGTCGATGACGCTCTCGATCTCCTCGGAGCGCATGCCGATGGTGTCCTCGTGCCTGAGCAGCGCGTACACGAGGCCGAGTCCCCCGGCGGAGTCGGGGACCAACTGCGCCGACCCGAGCACCGAGGCGAGCATCGGCAGCCAGCCGAACGGATGGGTGTCGAGGAGCCCGCGCGCGATCTCCGCCGAATCGATGCCGGTGTCGATGAGCCGCTCGGCCAGCAGGTGGGTACCGGGCTGGACCCAGCGGAACGATCCGGTGTCGGTCACCAGTCCGGCGTACAGGCAGTGCGCGATGTCCCGGTCGATCTCCACGCCCCACTCGTCGAGGAGCCGCGTGATGATCGCGGTCGTCGACTCGGCGGACTCGTCGACCAGGTTGTGCTCGGCGTACCGGGTGTTCGAGCGGTGGTGGTCGATGACCAGGCTGGTACGGGCGCCGTCGAAGCGGTCGGCCAGGTGACCGAGCCGGCCGCGGCTGCCGCAGTCGACCGTCACCAGCAGGTCCACCTCGGGGTTGACGTCCGCGGCCGCGGCCAGCAGGTGCGTTCCCGGCAGGCCGCTCATCGACTCGGGCAGTTCGTCCGGCCGGGCGAACGCCACCTGAACGGGGACCCCCTTGCGCTCGAGGACGATGGCAAGGGCGAGTCCACTGCCGATGGTGTCCGCATCCGGCTGGATGTGACACAGCACCGTCACCGATGCGGCGGCGGACAACAGCCCGACCGCAGCGGCCAGGTCGACGTCAGAGTTCTGCTCGGTCACGGTCATCCCGGGCCCTAGTCGTCCTCGCCGACCCGGTCGTCGTCCTCGTCGTCCACCGAGCGCGGCTCCTTGTACGGATCTGCCTCGCCCGCATGCGTGGCGTTCTCCCTGGCACGGGCCACCTCGTCATCGGCAGCGCGGGCCTTGGCCAGGAGCTCCTCCATGTGCCGGGCCGCGTCGGGCACGGTGTCGGCGACGAACGTCAGCGTCGGGGTGAACCGGACGCCGGTGCCCGCGCCCACCTTGGAGCGCAGCGAGCCGGTGGCCTTCGCCAGGCCTGCCGCGGCACCCTCGTAGTCGGGTTCGGTCTCGAGGTCGACGCCGCGAACCGTGTAGTAGACGGTCGCGTCGTGCAGGTCCGCGGTGACCTTGGCGTCGGTGATCGTGACGTAATCGAGGCGCGGATCCTTGATCTCGCCCCCGATCGCCGACGCGACGATCGTCGCGATGCGCTTGGCCAGCTTGCGCGCCCTCGCCGGATCTGCCATGACGGGATGTCCCTTCTCGATAAAGCCATTCAATTCCATGCGGACACCAAGTCAATCCTCGGGTCCGAAGATCCTTCGCCGCACCGCGAGCAACTGCAACTCGGGTCGGCCCGCCACGTGCCGCTCGCAGGTGTCGAGCACCTCGGTGAGATGGCCGACGTCGGCGCTCGCGACCGCGACCCCGAGCAGTGCTCGCCGGTATCGGTCGTGCTCGCCCGTCTCGGCGACGGACACCCCGAAGCGGGCCAGAGCAGCGATCACGGGCTTGACCACCGATCGCTTCTCCTTGAGCGACCGCACGTCGCCGAGCAGGATGTCCAGCTCAAGAGCACCGAGGTACAACGAGCCCTCCCGTCGGTCTGCCCAGTGCGCGCCCCGCCGACCAGCGGTCGACGGGGCGCGCACGGGGTGTCACTCTGCTCAGTCGCGCGGCTTCTCGCGCAGCTCGTACGCCTCGATCACGTCACCGACCTTGATGTCGTTGTAGGTGACCGTCAGACCGCACTCGTAGCCCTCGCGGACCTCGGTGACGTCGTCCTTCTCCCGCTTGAGCGAGGAGATGGTGACCGTCTCCGCCACCACGACGCTGTCGCGGATGAGGCGTGCCTTGGCGTTGCGCTTGATCGACCCGGAGGTGACCAGGCAGCCGGCGATGTTGCCGACCTTCGAGGACCGGAACATGGCGCGGATCTCGGCCTTGCCCAGCTCGACCTCTTCGTAGATCGGCTTGAGCATGCCCTTGAGGGCCTTCTCGATCTCGTCGATGGCCTGGTAGATCACCGAGTAGTACCGGATGTCGACACCCTCGCGGTTCGCCAGCTCGGTGGCCTTGCCCTCGGCGCGGACGTTGAAGCCGATGATGATCGCGTTCGAGGCCGAGGCCAGGTTCACGTTCGTCTCGGTGACGCCACCGACACCGCGGTCGATGACGCGCAACTGCACCTCGTCGTCGATCTGGATGCCCAGCAGTGCCTCCTCGAGCGCCTCAACGGTGCCCGAGTTGTCGCCCTTGAGGATCAGGTTGAGCTGCGAGGTCTCCTTCAGCGCTGCATCGAGATCGTCGAGGCTGATCCGCTTGCGGCTGCGCGCGGCCAGAGCGTTGCGCTTGCGCGCATTGCGACGGTCCGCGATCTGCCGGGCGATCCGGTCCTCGTCGACCACGAGCAGGTTGTCGCCTGCGCCGGGGACCGACGTGAAGCCGACCACCTGGACGGGACGCGAGGGCAGCGCCTCGAGGACGTCGTCGCCGTGCTCGTCGACCATCCGGCGAACGCGTCCGTAGGCGTCGCCCGCCACGATCGAGTCGCCGACCCGCAGCGTTCCGCGCTGGATGAGCACGGTCGCGACGGGGCCACGGCCACGGTCGAGGTGCGCCTCGATGGCGACACCCTGGGCGTCCATGTCCGGGTTGGCGCGCAGATCCAGGGAGGCATCCGCGGTCAGCAGCACCGCTTCCAGGAGGGCATCGATGTTGGTGCCCTGCTTGGCCGAGATGTTGACGAACATCGTGTCGCCGCCGTACTCCTCGGTGACGAGGCCGTACTCGGTGAGCTGCTGGCGGATCTTGTCGGGGTTCGCCCCCTCCTTGTCGATCTTGTTCACCGCGACCACGATCGGCACGTCGGCCGCCTGGGCGTGGTTGATCGCCTCCACCGTCTGCGGCATGACGCCGTCGTCGGCCGCGACCACGAGGATCGCGATGTCGGTGGCCTTCGCACCACGGGCACGCATGGCCGTGAAGGCCTCGTGACCGGGAGTGTCGATGAAGGTGACAAGACGCTCGTTGCCGTCCAGCTCGGTCAGCACCTGGTAGGCGCCGATGTGCTGGGTGATGCCGCCTGCCTCGCCCTCACGGACGTTGGCCTTACGGATCGTGTCGAGCAGTCGGGTCTTACCGTGATCGACGTGGCCCATGACGGTGACCACCGGCGGACGGGACTCGAGGTCCTCCTCGCCACCGGCATCCTCGCCGTAGGTCAGGTCGAACGAGTCGAGCAGCTCGCGGTCCTCGTCCTCCGGGCTGACGACCTGCACGACGTAGTTCATCTCGCCGCCGAGCAGTTCGAGGGTCTCGTCGTTCACCGACTGAGTGGCCGTGACCATCTCGCCGAGGTTGAACAGCGCCTGCACGAGTGCTGCCGGGTTCGCGTCGATCTTCTCCGCGAAGTCCGAGAGCGATGCGCCGCGAGCGAGACGGATGGTCTCGCCGTTGCCGCGGGGCAGCCTGACGCCGCCGACGGCGGGCGCCTGCATGGAGTCGTATTCCTGCCGCTTCTGACGCTTCGACTTGCGTCCACGACGCGGGGCGCCACCGGGACGACCGAACGCGCCTGCCGCGGCACCGCGCTGGCCGGGACGGCCACCGCCGCCACCGGGGCGACCGCGGAAACCACCGGCGGGAGCGCCACCGGCGGGAGCGCCCGTGCCTGCACCTGCGCCGGGAGCTCCGCCACCGCGGTATCCGCCGCCACCGGGCGGACGACCGCCGGGTCCACCGGGACGACCGCCACCGGGACGGCCGGCACCGGGAGCGGGCCGAGCCGAACGAGACGGCATGGCACCCGGGTTCGGGCGAGGAGGCATCGAGCCGGGGCTCGGACGCGGGCCACCCTGGCCGGGAGCCGGGCGGGGACCGCCCTGACCTGCGGCCGGACGCGGTGCGCCGGGCGCGGGACGGGGACCGCCCTGGCCGGGTGCGGGACGCGGGGCGCCGGGGCGGGGTGCACCGGGCGCCGGACGGGGCGCGGGGCGCTCCGCCGGTGCCGAGGAGTACGGGTTGTTACCG
>NZ_BCXA01000053.1 GCF_001894865.1 Rhodococcus maanshanensis NBRC 100610
CGCTTCCCGCCGCCGGGAATCCGGTCGGTGAACCGGGCCAGGCGGCCCGCGTCGCGGGCCAGCACCTCGGCGTCGCGCGCGATGATCGCGGCGCTGCCGTCGATTCCCTGCGCGCTCACCGCGATCCGTTCGGCGCTCTCGGCGATCTGCCGGGCGGCGACCAGCAGTTCGGAGAGGTCGTCGAGGGCGGGGCCGAGCCGGTCGATGAGCGCGCCGAGTTGCTGGGCGCGGTCCACGATCGGGGCGAACGCGTCGAAGACGCCGCGGGCTGCGGCGAGGGTCGCCATGAACTGACGTTCCAGTTCGCGGAGTTCACCGAAACCGCGCGTGAGCACACGTTCCGGCAGCAGGAGTGCGCTGGCGATGTTGATGGTGGCTCCTCGCCGTCAGCGGATCGCGTCGTAGTCGAAGACCCGGGCGTGCAGGACGACCCTGTTGCGCAGGGCGGAGCGGACCGCGCGGTGCAGTCCGTCCTCGAGATAGATCACGCCGTCCCAGAGCACCGCGTGCGGGAACAGGTCGCCGTAGAAGGTGGAGTCCTCGGACAGCAGGCGATCCAGCTCCAGGACCTTGGTGGTGGTCACGATCTCGTCGAGGCGCACCTGGCGCGGCGGGATCTTCGACCAGTCGCGGATCGACAGCCCATGGTCCGGGTACGGCTTGCCGTCCCTCACGCCCTTGAAAATCATCGGTGTTCCCGTCCCGGTAGTCGGGGGTGCGCGGTCGGCACCTGGCGCCGTTCGCGCACCCCACACAGTAAGGCCTCGCGGGAAGTGCCCGGCAGGGCGATTAGACTGGTAGCCGGTCGCGGGGGTGTGAACCACGCCGACCGTGACGATGGTCTCGCCGGACTTCCGGACGGGGGAGTTGGGTGACGGAGGTGGCCGCAGTGTCGAGTACCGATGAACGACGCTTCGAGGTGCTGCGCGCGATCGTCGCCGACTACGTCGCCACCCAGGAACCGATCGGCTCGAAGGCCCTCGTCGAACGCCACAACCTGGGCGTATCCAGCGCCACCGTGCGCAACGACATGGCCGTGCTCGAGGCCGAGGGCTACATCGCCCAGCCGCACACCAGTTCGGGCCGGGTGCCGACGGACAAGGGCTACCGGCAGTTCGTGGACCGGATCGCCGACGTCAAGCCGCTCTCGCCCGCCGAGCGCCGCGCCATCCTGGAGTTCCTCGAATCCGGCGTGGACCTGGACGACGTGCTCCGCCGAGGGGTGCGGCTGCTCGCCCAGCTGACCCGGCAGGTCGCGGTCGTGCAGTACCCGACGCTCTCGTCCTCCTCGGTCCGCCACCTCGAGGTGGTCGCGCTGACCCCGGCCCGGCTGCTGCTGGTGCTCATCACCGACTCCGGCCGCGTGGACCAGCGCATCGTCGAACTGGGCGACGTGATCGACGACGAGAGCCTGTCCCGGCTACGGGACCTGCTCGGTGGCGCGCTGGAGGGCAAGCGCCTGGCCGCCGCGTCGATCGCCGTCTCGGAGCTCGCCGCCGACGCCCCCGACCACCTGCGCGACGCCGTGGTCCGCTCGGCGACGGTGCTGATCGAGACCCTCGTCGAGCATCCCGAGGAGCGGCTGGTGCTGGGCGGCACCGCGAACCTGACCCGCAACGCGGCCGACTTCACCGGATTCCCCGGTTCCCTGCGGTCTGTCCTCGAGGCGCTCGAGGAGCAGGTAATCGTGCTCAAGCTGCTCGCCGCCACCGGCGACGCGGGCAAGGTGACAGTCCGGATCGGCGAAGAGACCCAAATGGAGCAGATCCGCGGGACCTCGGTGATCACCACCGGATACGGCGCGGGCGGCAACGTCTTCGGCGGCATGGGGGTGCTCGGACCCACCCGGATGGACTACCCGGGAACAATCGCATCGGTCGCCGCCGTTGCGAGGTATATCGGCGAGGTGCTCGCCGAGCGCTGACGCGCGTGCGCGGCCGGCCCGCGAGCAGGACTTTCACTGACAGCTGGAACTGATCGACAACGAGGACGAGAGACTTAACGTGGCACGGGATTACTACGGACTTCTGGGCGTCAGCACCAAGGCGACCGATCAGGAGATCAAGCGGGCGTACCGCAAGCTCGCCAGGGAGCTGCATCCCGACGTCAACCCCGACGAGGCGGCGCAGGCCCGATTCAAGGACATCTCGACCGCGTACGAGGTGCTCTCCGACCCTGAGAAGCGACGCATCGTCGACCTCGGCGGCGACCCGCTGTCCCAGGGCGGCGGGGGCGGCGCCGGATTCGGTGGTGCCGGCTTCGGCGGCGGACTCGGCGACGTGTTCGAGGCCTTCTTCGGCGGCGGCGGACAGACCAGCCGCGGACCGCGCGGCCGCGTCCAGCCCGGCGCCGACTCGCTGCTGCGGACCAAGCTGACCCTCGAGGAGTGCGCCACCGGCGTCACCAAGCACATCACGGTGGACACCGCGATCCTGTGCGACGCGTGCACCGGCTCCGGCACCAACGGCGACTCCAAGCCCGTGACCTGTGAGACCTGCCGCGGCGCGGGCGAGGTGCAGTCCGTCCAGCGCTCGTTCCTCGGCCAGGTGATGACCTCCCGTCCGTGCCCGACCTGTCGCGGCGCGGGCGAGACGATCCCGGATCCCTGCCACAAGTGCGGCGGCGACGGCCGGGTGCGCGCCCGCCGCGACATCGCGGTGAAGGTCCCGGTCGGCGTGAGCGGCGGCATGCGGATCCGGCTGGCCGCCCAGGGCGAGGTCGGCCCCGGCGGCGGCCACGCAGGCGATCTGTACGTCGAGATCATCGAGCAGCAGCACGACGTGTTCGTCCGCGACGGCGACGACCTGCACTGCACGGTTCGCGTCCCGATGGTCGACGCGGCGCTCGGCACCACCGTCACCGTCAACACGATCATCGACGGCCCGACGGAGATCACCGTCCCCCCGGGCACCCAGCCGGGCAAGGTCGAGTCGGTCCGCGGGCACGGCATGCCGAAGCTGCGTTCCGGGGTGCGCGGCGACCTGCACGCGCACCTGGAGGTCGTGGTCCCCTCGCGCCTCGACAGCAAGCAGGCCGCGGCGCTGAGCGCGTTCAAGGACCTGCGCGACAAGGACCAGGCCGAGGTCGTCACCACCGCCTCGCAGCACAACGGCGGACTGTTCTCCCGCCTGCGCGACGCGTTCAGCGGTCGCTGACGGGTCCGGCGAACGATCATGGCCGCGACGGTGTTCTATCTGGACCCGCTGCCCGAGGTCGGCGCGGTCGCCGTGCTCGACGGCAAGGAGGGCAGGCACGCCGCAACGGTGCGCCGGATCCGGGTCGGTGAGCGGCTGGTGCTCTCCGACGGCCGGGGTGCCGTCGCGGACGCGGTGGTCGTGGAGGTCGGCAAGGACCGTCTCGACCTGGAGGTCACCGCCCGCGACACCGTCCCGGCGGCCGTCCCGGCGGTGACGCTGGTGCAGGCACTGCCGAAGGCGGAGCGCTCCGAGCTGGCGGTCGAGCTGGCCACCGAGGCCGGGATCGACGCGATCGTGCCCTGGCAGTCCGCGCGGTGCGTGGCCCGCTGGGAGGGGCCGAAGGCCGACAAGGGCGTGGCGAAGTGGCGCGCGGTGGCGGCGGCTGCCGCGAAACAGTCACGGCGAGCACATATTCCGGAGGTCCTCGACCTGCACCGCACGCCCGCGGTTGTCGAGCGGGTGGCGCGGTCGGTGGCCGATGGTGGTGTGGTCGCGGTGCTGCACGAGTCGGCCACGACGGCGCTGGCGGAGCTGCCGCTGTCCCAGGCAGCCGAGGTGCTGCTGGTGGTCGGGCCCGAGGGCGGCCTGGACGACGCGGAGGTCGACGCGCTGACCGCGGCGGGGGCGGTCGCGGTGCGGCTCGGTCCCACGGTGCTGCGGACCTCCACGGCCGGCGCGGTGGCGCTCGGCGCGATCGGCGTGCTGACCGGCCGCTGGTCCGCGCGGCCCCCGCAGTAGCCGCCGTGCCCCGCCAACGCGTCGACTACGGACCCGAGCCGCAGCAGTTCGGGCACCTGTACCTGCCCGCCGCCCCGGTCGCCGAGCCGGTGCCGGTGGTGATGCTCGTCCACGGCGGCTATTGGAGCGCCGACTTCCACCTCAACCTGGCGACCTCCCTCGCCATCGAATTGGCCCGGCTCGGCGTGGCGTCGTGGAACGTCGAGTACCGCCGGGTCGGCGCGGGCGGCGGCTGGGAGCAGACCAGTGCCGACATGGAGGCCGCGCTGGCCGCGGTCGGCGGCGTGCTGCCCGCGCTGTCACCGATCCCGCTGGACCTGGCCAACGTCAGGATCGTCGGTCACTCCGCGGGCGCGCAGCTGGCGTTGTGGGTTGCCGGGCAACGGGATTCCCCGGTTCGCCCCGAGCGGGTCGTCGCGCAGGCGGGCGCGATGGACCTGGCGGCACGCGCGGCCGGTCGCACGGCCGGGGCCGCCTTGACGGCGTTCTTCGGCGCGCGATTCGAGGACGCGCCGCAGCTCTATCGCGACGCCTCACCGGTCTATCGGGTCCCGATCGGCGTCCCGGTGGTCTGCATCCACGGCGCGGAGGACATCCAGGTTCCGGCCGCCGCCAGCCGCGCGTACCGGGACGCCGCGGCGGCGGCCGGGGACACGGTGGCGTTCTGGGAGGTGCCGGGCGAGGGGCACAACGACTTCCTCTCCCGCGGTTCCCGCAGCTGGGATCTGACCGTGCGGGCGCTGCTCGACGACGATCCGTGGTCGACGCCGCCGGCGTGAATCAGGCCCCCGGACCGGGCCACCCGGCCCCCGGCGCCGGCGCGGACGTGCTGATCACGGTGCCCTCCCACGCCGCGTGCTCCATCAGACGCTCGACTCCCGGCCACCGCGCGGCGACGACGAAGAGGGTGTCGCCGTCGGCCCCGCCGAGCGCGCAGGCGAAGGCGCCGCGGTCGAGCTGCACCCGATCGGTGACCTGACCGCCCTCCGTGACGCGCACGCAGCACCGGTCGCCGACGTCGGCGTACCAGGCGGCGCCCTCGGCGTCGAGGCAGATGCCGTCGGGTGAGTGGTCGCCGACGTCGGCCCAGAGGCGCCGGTTCGTCAGCGACCCGTCGTCAGCGATCTCGAAGGCGGTGAGCCGGTGACGGTAGGACTCGGCGACGACGAGCGTGGCATTGTCGGCGGTGACGGCCATCCCGTTCGGGAAGGCCAGGTCCTCGGCGACCATGCGTGCTCGTCCGTCCGCGGTGATCAGTGCCACGAATCCGGGTGCGGTCCCGGTCGCGGGCGGCCCGTCGGCGAAGTCGAAGTTGATGTTGTTGACGTAGGTGTTTCCCCGGCCGTCGACGACGATGTCGTTGCTGCCGTAGGGCGACAGCGCCGACAGGTCCGCGTAGCGCGTGAGGGTCCGGTCGGGAGACAGGAGCAGCAGCGCCTGCTCGGGGCCCGAGGCGAGCACCGGTGTCCCGTCGGGCAGGAAGTCGAAGCACAGCGGCAACGACCGGTGCTCGACCACGGCCTCGATCCGGCCGTCCTGGTCGATCGCGTGGATCACCCCGGCCGTCCAGTCCGCGAACCACAATCGGCCGTCGTGCCACCGTGGGGATTCGAGCTGGCCGAAACCGCTCGCCAATGTCTGCATCACCCGCATGATCCGCCTCCCGTTGTGTTCCCTGGGGAGGTAGACCCCTCGGCGGGGCGAAACTCATCGGTCCGAGGTCCGCCCGCGCCGCCGGCTACGGTCGGTCGGTCGACCTGCCCGGCAGGATCACCGCCACCAGCACCGCGCCGATGGCGAGCGCGAGCCCACCGGCCAGGCTCGCGCTCACGATCGCGTCCGCGAACGAGGTGGAGGCCGCCTGGAGGAGCGGCTGCGCGTACGAGGCCGACAGCGGATTGGTCGCCAGCTCCTGCGCGACGAGCGCCGCGCCGCCGACGGACTCCCGCGAGACCTCCATCGCGTAGTCGGCCTTGGCGGCGAGTTCCCCGCCGAGCTGGGGGAGCGGTGCGCCGTCGATGAAGCCGGCGATCGAGTCCTTGTAGGTCGCGGCCAGGACGGAGCCGAGGATGGCGATGCCGAGCGAACCGCCCAGCTCGATGGCGGTGTCGTTGAGGCCGCCCGCGGCGCCGAGGTCGCTGTCGGGGAAGCTGCCCATGATCGCGTCGGTGGCGGGCGGCTCGCTCAGGCCGATGCCGACGCCGAGCAGGATCAGTGGCACCAGGAAGTCGAGGTAGCCCGAGCCGCCGTCGACCCGCGTCAGCAGCAGCACGCCCGCCGCCGCGAGGACCATGCCGGCCACGATCGCGCCGCGGACCCCGATGCGCGGGGTGATCCGGCCGCTGACGACCGCACCCGCCGACACCGCCGCCGCCAGGGGCAGCAACCGGACACCGGTCTCGAGCGGGCCGTACCCGAGCACGAACTGGAACTCCTGCGCGACGAAGTAGATGGCGCCGAACGCGGACAGGAACAGCAGCAGCACCGCGAGGGTGGAGCCGCCGACGGCGCGCTCGCCGAGCTTGCGCACGTTCAGCAGCGGCTGCGGGTGCCGGAGCTCCCAGGCGACGAACGCCGCGAGCCCGACCAGTGCCGTCGCGGCACCGACGAGCGGGCCTGCGCCCCAACCGAAGTGGAAGCCGTTGATGATCGCGTAGACGAGCGCCCCGATCGCGACCACCGACAGCAGACCACCGATCCAGTCGATGCGGCCGAGGCCCTCCGCCCGCGACGGCGGCACGAGGATCACGGCGGCGACGGCCGCGACCGCGGCGATGGGGACGTTGATCAGGAAGGTCGCGTTCCAGGAGTGGCTCTCGAGGATCCAGCCCGCCAGCAGCGGCCCGAACGCGATGGCCAGCCCGGAGGTGGCCGCCCACGCGGCGATCGCGCGGGAGCGCTCGGTCTTGGGGAAGGTCGCGACGAGCAGCGACAGCGTCGCGGGCATGATGATCGCCGCGCCGATGCCCATGATCATCCGGGCGGCGATCACCGCGTTCGTCGTGTCCGCGAGGCTGCCGAACACCGCGCCGCCGCCGAACACCAGCAGGCCGGTGAGCAGCGCGCCGCGGCGGCTGTACTTGTCGCCGATCACGCCTGCCAGCAGCATCAGCGCCGCGTAGGGCACGGTGTAGCCGTCGATCACCCACTGCAGCTGGGCGCTGGTCAGGGCGAGGTCCCTGGTCATGTCCGGCGCCGCCACGATGAGCGCGGTGTTCGCCATCACCACGATCAGGAGGCTCAGGCACAGCACGCCGAGCGCGGCCCAGCGCCAGCGGTAGGGCTGCTCCATCCGGGAGACCGGTTTGGTCGCGAGTGTGGTCATCGTCGGCGCTCCGTTCGGCGGCGGTCCGGTGAGGTTCCGGGCCTATCTGCACATTGATGTGCAAGTTAATAGCTTGCACAGTGCTGTGCAACTATGCTTGACGCAGATCACATCGGGCGGCGAGAGGGTGGATGCGACGGTGGCGGAGCCGGTGAGGCGTCGGCGCAGCGAGGCGCGGGCCAATCGGACGCGCATCATCGACGCCGCGATCGGCGCCTTCGCCGCCGATCCGGATGCGAGCATGGACGACGTCGCCCGCGCGGCAGGGGTGGTCCGCCGCACGGTCTACGCGCATTTCCCCAGCCGGGAGGCGCTCGTCGAGGGCATCGCGGACGAGGCGTCGGCCGCGCTGGTTGCGTCGTTCGGTGCGGACATCCCGCGGCCGGAACGTCCCGACCTCGCGCTCGCCGTGCTCGCGCTGCTGACCTGGCCGGTCGGCGACCGGTTTCGGATGCTGCTGACCTTCGCGCGCAAGGAGCTCGGCGAGCAGCGGATGCTCGACCTGATGGAACCGGCGCGGGCGCCGACCATCGCCCTCGTCGAGCAGGGCCAGCGCGACGGGCTCTTCTCGTCGTACCTGCCGGCCGGGCTCCTGGTCGCGATGACCGAGGCCGTCACGATGACCCTGCTCGACCAGGCCAACAAGGGCGGCATCCGCGATTCCGGGGAGTCGTTCGGGGTCACCTCGCTTGTGCTGCTCGGGGTCCCGCCCGAGCGGGCGGCGGCGGTTGTCGAGGAGGCATGGGCGTGGATCCGCGACAGCGCAGGCCCTTCGGTGTCCACGGCTGGCCCTGACCGGCGGTAATCGTGTGGGCGGCGCGAACGACCCGCGATAGACTTCGAGGTATCAGGGCGGCCCGAGCCGTCGGGACACGGAACCAGGAAAGTAGGCCATAGCTACCACGTGAGTGCAGACAGCGACATGGGCGATCAGTCGGACGACGCAGGGGGACGCGCTTCGCGCGCAGGGGCGAAGGCCAACGGCAGCCAGGACCGCCCAGCGCAGCGCACTGTGCGGTCGAGCATGGAGGTCTCACCCGACGCGGTGCTCCCGCTCCTCGGTTCCTCGGATCAGAACCTCAAGGAACTCGAACGCGCCCTCGACGCAGACATTCACGTTCGTGGCAACGCGATCACCCTCACCGGCAGGGCCGCGGACGTCGCGCTGGCCGAGCGGGTGATCGGCGAGCTGATCGCGGTCGTCGCCGGCGGTAACTCGCTGACCCCCGACGCGGTGCGGCGCAGCATCGCGATGCTCACCGAGGGCGTCGCGGAATCGCCAGCGGAGGTCCTTAGCCTCGACATCCTGTCCCGGCGCGGCAAGACCATCCGGCCCAAGACGGTCAACCAGAAGCGATACGTCGACGCGATCGACGCGAACACCATCGTCTTCGGTATCGGCCCCGCGGGCACCGGCAAGACCTACCTCGCCATGGCCAAGGCCGTGCAGGCGCTGCAGAGCAAGAACGTCAGCCGGATCATCCTGACCCGCCCCGCGGTCGAGGCGGGGGAGCGGCTCGGGTTCCTGCCCGGCACATTGCACGAGAAGATCGATCCGTACCTGCGGCCGCTGCACGACGCGCTGCACGACATGATGGATCCCGAGGCGATCCCGAAGCTGATGCAGGCGGGCGTCATCGAGGTCGCCCCGCTGGCCTACATGCGCGGCCGCACCCTCAATGACGCGTTCATCATCCTGGACGAGGCGCAGAACACCACGGCCGAGCAGATGAAGATGTTCCTGACCCGGCTCGGGTTCGGTTCCAAGATCGTGGTGACCGGTGACGTGACCCAGGTGGACCTGCCCGGCGGCGCCCGGTCCGGGCTGCGGGCGGCCTCGGAGATCCTGACCGACATCGACGACATCCACTTCGCGGAGCTCACCAGTGCGGACGTGGTGCGGCACCGCCTGGTCTCCGACATCGTCGACGCCTACGACCGTTTCGAGACCGAGCGGATCGACGAGGTCAAGCTCGGCAACCGCTCGCAGCGCCGGGCGGCGCAGGCCCGCTCGTCGCGGCGCTGACGGTCAGCCCACGTGAGCCACACCGCCCCCGCCCATCACCGCCGCAGGCGGCCCCGAGGAGAACGACTGTCATGAGTATTGAGGTATCCAACGAGTCCGGGATCGACGTTTCCGAGGGCGAGCTGATCAGCGTCGCGCGGTTCGTCATCGGCCGGATGGACGTGCACCCGGCGGCCGAGCTGTCGATGGTGCTCGTCGACCTCGACACGATGGCCGACCTGCACATGCGGTGGATGGACCTGCCCGGCCCGACCGACGTGATGTCCTTCCCGATGGACGAGCTCGAGCCCGGCGGGCGGCCCGACGCCCCCGAACCCGGACCGGCGATGCTCGGCGACATCGTGCTGTGCCCCGCGTTCGCCGCCGACCAGGCCGCCAAGGCGGGCCATTCCACCGCGCACGAGCTGGCGCTGCTCACCGTGCACGGTGTGCTGCACCTGCTCGGCTACGACCACGCCGAGCCGGAGGAGGAGAAGGAGATGTTCGCGCTGCAGAACAGCCTGCTCGCCGACTGGTACGACGAGCTGCGCATTGCCGAGCGAGAGGCGGAGCTGGCCGCCCGTGACCGCAGGCTGCTGGGCAAGACCGGGTTCTTCGACGGCCCCGAGCAGTGAGTGATGAGCTAGTCCAGATCCTGCTCGCCGCGGTCCTGGTACCGCTCGGCGGGCTGTTCGCCGCCATCGACTCCGCGCTCAACACGATCTCCCGGGCCCGGGTCGAGGACCTGGCCAAGGACGCGCGGCCGGGTGCGCAGCGCCTCCTGACGGTCGTGGCCGACCGGCCCCGGTACGTCAATCTCATGGTGCTGCTGCGGATCCTGGCCGAGATCACCGCCACGGTCCTGCTCGCCGCCGCGCTCCTGGACATGCTCGATCGGAGCTGGGCGCTGCTGGTCACCGCCGTCGTCATGGTGCTCATCGTCTATGTGGCGATCGGGGTCGGGCCGAGGACGATCGGTCGCCAGCACGCCTACTCGATCACGCTCGCCGCGGCGCTGCCGCTGCAGGTGATCGGCGTCCTGTTCTCCCCGATCAGCGGACTGCTGATCCTGGTCGGCAACGCGCTCACCCCCGGCCGGGGTTTCCGCAACGGCCCCTTCGCCTCCGAGATCGAGCTGCGTGAGCTGGTCGACATGGCGCAGGAGCGCGGGGTGGTGGCCGACGAGGAACGCCGGATGATCCAGTCCGTGTTCGAGCTGGGCGACACCCCCGCGAGGGAGGTGATGGTCCCGCGCACCGAGATGGTGTGGATCGAGGCGACCAAGTCCGCGGGTCAGGCCACCTCGCTGGCCGTCCGCAGCGGGCACTCCCGGATCCCGGTGATCGGCGAGAACGTGGACGACATCCTCGGCGTCGTGTACCTCAAGGACCTGGTCCAAAGGACGTATCACTCGACCGACGGCGGACGTGGCGTCACCGTCGGCGAGGTGATGCGACCGCCGGTGTTCGTGCCCGACTCCAAGCCGCTCGACAGCCTGCTCGCGGAGATGCAGCGCGACCGCAACCACATGGCGCTGCTCGTCGACGAGTACGGCGGCATCGCCGGGCTGGTCACCATCGAGGACGTCATCGAGGAGATCGTCGGCGAGATCGCCGACGAGTACGACATCGGCGAGATCGCGCCGGTGGAGGACCTGGGCGACGGCCGGTACCGGCTCTCGGCCCGCCTGCCGGTCGAGGATCTCGCCGAGCTGTTCGAGATCGAGATCGACAACGACGAGGTCGAGACGGTCGGCGGGCTGCTCGGCTACGAGCTGGGCCGGGTCCCGCTGCCGGGCTCGGAGATCACCACCGACGGCCTGATGCTGCGTGCCGAGGGCGGCAGCGACGTCCGCGGCCGCGTCCGGATCAGTACTGTTCTTGCGTGGAGAGCGCCCGAACCGGACGCCGACCTGGTCGGCGATGACGAGGGAGGCGAGGGCCGACATGACTGAGCATCTCGACGAGGAGGACGCCAAGCTGGTGGTCCTCGCCCGCGGAGCCATGGGGCGAACCGGCGGCGCGCAGGGCGCCGCGGTGCGGGACCTCGACGGTCGCACCTATGCCGCAGGCCCGGTCTCGCTCGACGCCCTGACCCTGACCGCGTTGCAGGCCGCGATCGCCGCGGCCCTCTCGAGCGGGGCGGAGGGCTTCGAGGCCGCCGCGGTGGTCGGCGACCTGCCCGGCAGCGCCGCGGACATCGTCACCGCCGTTCGGGACAACGAGCCAGGGGTGCTCGCACTGACCGAGGTGACCGCATCCGCCAAGCTGATCGCCGCCCGAGCCGACGGCTCGGACCCCTATGTCATGGGCTGGGAGCCCTACCGACCCATTTCTGGAGATGCCCATGAGCACTGAGACCGAATTCCGTTCCGGCTTCGTCTGTTTCGTCGGACGGCCGAACACCGGCAAGTCGACGCTGACCAACGCGCTGGTCGGCAGCAAGATCGCGATCACCTCGTCGCGGCCGCAGACCACCCGGCACACCATCCGCGGCATCGTGCACCGCCCGCACGCCCAGCTGATCCTGGTCGACACCCCCGGGCTGCACCGGCCGAGGACGTTGCTCGGTCAGCGGCTGAACGACCTGGTGCGCGACACCTACTCCGAGGTCGACGCGATCGGCCTGTGCATCCCCGCGGACGAGAAGATCGGCCCCGGCGACCGCTGGATCCTCGAGCAGGTCCGCCAGATGGCGCCGAAGACCAAGCTGATCGGCATCGTCACCAAGATCGACAAGGTCAGCCGGGAGAAGGTCGCCGAGCAGCTGGTGGCGCTGTCGAAGCTGCTCGGACCGGAGACCGACGTGATCCCGGTGTCGGCGGCGTCGGGGGAGCAGGTCGAGATGCTGGTCGACCTGCTGGCAAAGTCGATGGACGAGGGCCCGGCCTTCTATCCGGACGGCGAGATCACCGACGAGCCGGAGGAGACGCTGATGGCCGAGCTCATCCGCGAGGCCGCGCTCGAGGGGCTCGGCGACGAGCTGCCGCACTCGCTGGCCGTGGTGATCGAGGAGGTCATCGAGCGCGAGGGTCGCACCGAGAAGCAGGGCGAGATGCTCGACGTGCACGCGCTGCTCTACGTCGAGCGCCCCAGCCAGAAGGGCATCGTGATCGGCAAGGGCGGCGCCCGGCTGCGCGAGGTCGGCACCAAGGCGCGCACACAGATCGAGAAGCTGCTCGGCACCAGGATCTTCCTGGAGCTGCACGTGAAGGTCGCCAAGGACTGGCAGCGCGACCCGAAGCAGCTCGGCCGCCTGGGGTTCTAGCCGGTGCCGATCGGGCGCGCTAGCGCGGCACGACGAGCCTGAGGATGGCCGCCGACACGTCCTGGACGGTGCCGGTTGCCAGGCGGCGCAGCTGCAGGCCGGCGATGGTGGCGACCAGGGTCGGCGCGATCGCCGCGGCGTCGGGCACCCCGAGCGCCTCGAGGATGGTCAGGGTGAGCGTGTCGTAGGCGGCGAAGCACTCGTCGGCGGCCGCGCGGAGCTCGGGGTCGCGGCCTGCCTGGATGTACAGCTCGAACGGCGCCATCCGTTCGGCGTCGAACGCGAGGTCCCGGACCACCTGCTCGGTCAGCGAGGCGGCGTCCTGCACGCTCAACCCGGCGTGCCGGTACTGCTCGGCCAGCTCGGTCAGCCGGGCGGTCTCGGCGGTGACGAACCCGAGCAGGGCGTCGCGCAGCAGGTCCGTCTGGCTGGGGAAGTGGTAGGTGATCGAGCCGAGCGAGACCTCGGCCTGCGCCGCGATCCTGCGGTTGGTGACGGCGGCGATGCCGTCGGTGCCGATGATGTGCAGGACCGCGGCGAGGATCCGCTCACGAACCGGGGCCTCGCTCACCGGTCACCACCACTGTTCGGGACGTTCACGATCCCAACGTAGTTCACGTTCGAGCTGGGCCGCGAGCGAGACCAGCAGCGGTTCGGTGTTGTCGTGCCCCATCAGCTGCGCGCCGACCGGCAGGCCGTCCGAGGTGAAGCCGGCGGGCACGTTCACGCTCGGCCAGCCCAGGATGTTCCACGGCCAGGTGTACGGGCAGGCCGCGGTGATCACCTTGTCCGTCTCGAAGTGCCCGGTGCCGTCGATCGCGTCCACCGGCGGCGGCGGGGTGGCGGTGGTCGGGGCCAGGATCACGTCGAAGTCGTTGAAGATGGCGCCGATCCGCCTGCGCATGCGCGGCTCGGCGGCGCGGGACGCGCGCAACGGCAGGCCCCCCAGTAGCCTGCCGGTGCGCGCGTTGGACAGGGTGCGCGGGTCGAGCAACGTCGGGTCCGGCACCCGCGAACGCCACTGCTCGAGACCCGCCATCGACCGCGGCAGGAAGTTCGTGCCGAGCAGCAGCCCGTAGGCGGGGTCGGCCACGGTCACCTCGTGGCCCAGGCGGCGCAGCGCGTGCGCGGTGGCGCCGATCGCCGCCTTGACCTCGGGGTGCAGGGTCCTCGGCGTGGCCGTATAGGGGATCTTCAGCGACAACGCGATGCGCAGCTTGCCGGGCTCGCGGTCCACGGCGTCCCGCACGGTCACCGGCGGGGGCTGGTGTAGGTCACCCTCGTGGCTGCCGGAGACCAGGTCGAGCAGGAGCGCCGCGTCCGCGACCGTGCGGGCGAGCGGGCCCATGACGGTGATGCCGTAGAACGCCTCGGGCTCGGGCCAGGTGGAGATCCGGCCGCGTTGCGGCTTGATGCCGACCAGGTTGGTCCAGGACGCCGGGATCCGGACCGAACCCGCGCCGTCCGAGCCGAGCGCGGCGGGCACCAATCCGGCGGCGACCGCGGCCGCGCTGCCGCCGGAGGACCCGCCGGGGGTCCGCTCGCGCGCCCACGGGTTCCTGGTGTGCCCGAAGCTGCCTCCCGTGAACGGCCACTGGCCGAGCTCGGGGCTGTTGGTCTTGCCGACGATGACCGCGCCCGCGGCGCGGAGTCGCCGCACGACCTCGGAATCCGCGGTCTTGGCGGGGAATTCGCCAGCGCAGCCGAAGGCGGTCGGCTCGCCGGTGACGTCGACGTCGTCCTTGACCGCGATCGGGACGCCGAGCAGCGGCAGGCGCTCGCCCGCGGCAAGCCGACGGTCGGCCTCGGCGGCCTCCGCGAGGGCGGCTGAACGGCGGACCACCCGGAAGGCGTTGAGGCTCGACTGGCTGGCGTCGATGGCATCCAGGCTGTGACGAACCAGGTCGACGGACGTGGAAGCACCGGTCGCCAGGGAGTGTGCCGTCTCCTCGAGCCCGAGCTCTCGAGTGTCTTCCATGTGCGTGCTCACGCCGTGCCTCCCCATGTCTGTTCGTTCGAACGAACAGTACCTCTGTCGGGTGTCGGCCGCCAGGTTTTCGGGCCCGGAAGCGTGGCCGGGTGAGTAACTTTGGGCCCAGCGCCGAACATCGGAGGAGTCATGAGCGGTGATCTGAGCGCCTGGGAACGCCGTGGGCGCCACCTCGAGGTCGACGGGAACCGGATCTTCGTCGTCGAGGTCGGGGCTGGACCGGGGGCACCGCTGGTGATCGTGCACGGGTTTCCCGGGTCGTCGCACGACTTCGCCGGGGTGGCGGAGCGGCTCGGGTCCGGGCGGCGGGTGGTGCTGCTCGACCTGCTGGGGTACGGGCTGTCGGACAAACCGGCCACGGCCCGCTACTCGCTGTTCGAGCAGGCGGACCTGGTGGAGGCAGTGCTCGGCCGGTTGAGCATCGCCCGCTGCGTGCTGATCGCCCACGACATGGGGGACACCGTGGTGGCCGAGCTGCTGTACCGCCACAACCTCGGCGTCCTGGGGTTCGTCCCCGAGCAGGTCATCCTGACCAACGGCTCGATCTTCATCGACCTCGCGCACCTTACGTCCGGCCAGCGCGCGATGCTGCGACTGCCAGCGCGGGCGTTGCCGTTCTCGCCCCCGCGATGGCTGCTGACCCGCGCGATCGACCGCAGCTTCTCGCCGCGCGCGCCCGCGCCCGCCGGTGCCATCGACGCCCTGATCGAGGCCATCGAGCGTGGCGGCGGCGCGCGGCTGCTGCCCCGTCAGAACCGCTACATCCTCGAGCGCCGGGCGCACCAGGATCGCTGGACCGCGGGGCTGGTGGAGTACCGGGGACCGCTGGCGCTGCTGTGGGGCGAGTGCGACCCCATCGCCGTCCCCGAGATGACCGCGCGGTTGCTCGAGCTACGTCCCGCCACCGCTGTGACCGTGCTGCCCGGCGTCGGGCACTGGCCGCAGCTCGAGGCGCCGGAGCGGCTCGTCGAGCTGATCGGGCAACATTTGGTATGACACGGTGCGCGCCCGGGAGGGCGGCCCGGGATTGTCCGCGCACCGTGGGACACTCTCCTGGTGAGGTTGTACCGGGACCACGCGGTGGTGTTGCGCCAGCACAAGCTTGGCGAGGCCGATCGCATCGTCACCCTGCTGACCCGCCAGCACGGGCTGGTGCGGGCGGTGGCCAAGGGTGTGCGTCGCACCAAGTCGAAGTTCGGGGCCCGCCTGGAGCCGTTCGCGCACATCGACGTGCAGCTCTACCCGGGCCGCAACCTCGACATCGTCACCCAGGTGCAGACCCTGGACGCCTTCGCAGGCGACATCGTCGACGACTACGGCCGGTACACCACCGCCTGCGCGGTGCTCGAGACCGCCGAGCGGCTCGCGGGCGAGGAGCGTGCCCCCGCGCTGCGGCTGCATCAGCTCACCGTCGGCGCGCTGCGCGCGGTGGGGGAGCAGGCTCGGCCGCCCGAGCTGATCCTCGATGCGTTCCTGTTGCGGGCCATGGGTTTCGCCGGCTGGGCACCCGCGCTGGAGGAGTGCGCGCGGTGCGCAGCCCCCGGCCCGCATCGCGCCTTCCACGTGGCCGCGGGTGGGGCGGTGTGCGTGCACTGCCGCCCGCCGGGCTCGGCGACCCCGTCCCCTGGCGTGCTCGACCTGATGGACGCGCTCGCGCGCGGCGAGTGGGCGCACACCGAGACCGTCACGGCCGCGGTCCGGGCGCAGGCCAGCGGGCTGGTCGCCGCGCACCTGCAGTGGCACCTCGAGCGTCAGCTGCGCACCCTGCCGTTGATCGAGCGCTCGCGCCCGCACGCCGCTGTCGAGCCGGATGCCGCGGATCCGCGGGCGGTGGCGGGAGCACCCCGTCCGGTCGGGCAGGATGGTGACCGTGATTCGACGACGCGAACCGCAAGCTCCGCCTAACCGCGTGATCCGGCCCCCGGCCCCACATCCGTCCGGCGCCAGGGCGCCGATCCTGCAGCCCGAGCTGATCCCGCGGCACGTCGCGCTGGTGATGGACGGCAACGGTCGCTGGGCCCAGGAGCGGGGCCTGCCGCGCACGGCAGGCCACGAGCGCGGCGAGGCGGTGCTGATGGACACCCTCGAGGGCTGCATCGAGATCGGCGTGAAGTGGCTCTCGGCGTACGCGTTCTCCACCGAGAACTGGAAGCGCAGTCCCGAAGAGGTGAAGTTCCTGATGGGCTTCAACCGGGACGTGATCCGGCGTCGGCGCGACGAGATGCACGAGATGGGTGTGCGGGTGCGCTGGGCGGGGCGTCGACCCAGGCTGTGGGCCAGCGTGATCAAGGAGCTCGAGATCGCCGAGGAGCTGACCAAGCACAACACGACGATGACCCTGACGATGTGCGTGAACTACGGCGGTCGCGCCGAGATCGCCGACGCGGCACGGGAGATCGCGCGCCGGGTGGCGGCCGGCGAGCTGAACCCGGAGAAGGTCACCGAGGCCACCGTCGCGAAGTATCTCGACGAGCCCGACATGCCCGACGTGGACCTGTTCCTGCGCCCCTCGGGTGAGCTGCGCACCTCGAACTTCCTGATCTGGCAGTCCGCCTACGCGGAGATGGTGTTCCAGGAGAAGCTGTTTCCTGACTTCGACCGCCGCGACCTGTGGGCCGCGTGCGTCGAGTACGCCTCGCGCGACCGACGCTTCGGTGGGGTCAAATGAGCGCAGGCACCGCGCAGGTATTGCAGGACCGCGCCCGTGACGCGCTCGCGCATTTCGTGGATGTACGCGAATCTGACGACGGGTCACTGGGTTTCGAGTACGCGGGGGCGCTGTGCTCGCTGCGGGCGGTGAACCTCGCGCCCGGGCTCGACGTGCTGTCGGTGACCGCCGTGCTGGCGTGGGATCGTCCGGTCAAACCGGCGCTGCACAAGAAGGTCGCCGAGAAGAACTCGATGATGCAGTTCGGCTCGATCACGGTGATCACCCGCGGCAAGTTGGCTGACGTGATCCTGCGCTACACCTTCCCTGCCGCCGGGCTCGAGGACGAGGCGCTCACCACGATGCTGCTGCTGGTGCTCTCGGGTGCCGACCAGGGGCGGCAGGGGCTGCTGCCCTAGTCGCCGCGCTCGGGCATCACCGATGTGCGCGTTTGGATTCGCGGGCTGCCTTCTTCGCTGAGCGGGTGATGCTCTTGAGCTCGTCGCGGGTGAATCCGAGGTGATGGGCGGATCGCATCCAGGTGTAGAGGTCCGATGCTGCACGGTGCTGGCCGAGTCGCGTGTAGCAGGCCGCCAGGTCGAAGGCGGACTTGCGGCCTCGTTCGGCGATCTCGGAGTCCGGGAAGGCGCAGGCGATGTCCAGGATGATTCGGTGGGCGCCGGTCGCCTCGGGTAGGCGGCCGAGACCGGTCAGGAGTTGCGCCTTGTTGCGCAGTGTCTTGATGCGGCGGAGCCGGCGCTCCGCGGAGTCGACGGACTGGTCGTGGATTCTGAGGACGTGGTCGTAGGCGGCGATCGCGGCGAAGGGGTCGTCCAGGTTGTCGGTCAGGACGGCGCGGTTGTAGGCGGCCACTTCGCGGGCGTTCACGATGTCGCCGTCGGTCGATCCGTCGGCGAGCCGCTCGAGCGCCTCGTAGGCCTCGATCGCGGCACGCTCCTCGCCGAGCCGGCCGAGCGCGATGCCGAGCCTCAGGTGACCACGCGCGTGCACCCGGCGTGCCCGGGTGTCGAGACCGGGGCGGCGCAAGGCGGCGCCGCGTGCGACGGGGACGAGCTCCTCCCACCGCCCGGCGTCGACCAATAAGCCTCCGAGCACGTCCAAGGCCGCGAGCCCGAGCATGACGATGTTCGGATCGGGGTCTGCGCTGGTGTCGGCCACAATCGCCGTGAGGAGTTCTTCGGCGTCCGCGTGGCGTCCCTCGGCGACCGCCGTATCGGCCCGGTACACCCGTTCGCGAAATTCACGGTAGCGGGCCTCTCCCGCCGAGGCGGGGGCCGCATCCGTGGGGGAGGAGATCGCGAGGATCCGTTGATTCTCGGTCGCCAGTTCGACGGTGTCGCGAGTATCCGGGTCGTCGCTGTCGGCATGCCTCGTCAGCAGGCCCTGCAGCACCGTCGCCGCCACCTGGTGTTCGCCTCGTTCTGCCGCGCGGGTCGACTGAGCGAGGCGTCGCCGGGCGTCCAGGCGCCGGATGCGTTCGTCCGGGTCGTCGGCGAACAGGTCTGCGAAGCGTTGTAGGGCACCATCGATCTCGGTGGGATCGAGCTGGGGTGACTGCCACGTCGAGAAGAGCGCGTTCGCCGCCCACACGCGCACATCGGCGTCGGCGTCGGGGGCCGAGCGATCCACAGTGTCGCCGACGACGCGGCGAGATTCGGCCAGCTCGCCTGCTTCGCGCAGTAGGCGTCCTCGCCAGTACATCGCTTGGGCGATCGCGGCGGGGACGCCGGGCGCACTGGCGGCAGTGGCGTAGCGGTGCGGCACCTGCGCCAGCACATCGAGTGCATCTCCGCGTCGTCCGATGTCGGAAAGTCGGAGTGCCCGGTCGACCATGGCCAGGGCGAGCGGCACGACGAGGCGCGCGTCGTGTTCGTGCCCGGGGAATCGAGCATCGAGCCGCTCGTAGAGCCGCACGGCGCCCTCGGGGTCGCCGAGGTGCGCGGTCGCCTCGGCGAGGCGTGCCGCCACCCGCGCGCGTGCTGCCGCGGTGAGCGGGCTCGGGTCGGTGCCGAACGCGTGGTCGGCGTGCGCGAGGATCTGCCGACCTGCCTCCGACACCGCGCCCGCGTCCCCGGGAACACTCCTGAGCACCCACCACAGGATCGCCTCGCGTGCGTCCTCGGATGCGCAGGCGGCATAGCGGTCTACCAGTGCGGCGGAGTGCTCCACGACGGCGAGGTCGCGCTCGGTCTCGGGAAGCCGCTCCAATATCTGGTCGAGGTGCCGGGCCTGTTCGGTGGCCGGCTCGAAGCCGAGCTCGGCGACGGGCACATCCAGGGCACGGAGGCCGTGGGCAATCGCCACAGCCGCCGGCGCCCCTCGACCGATCTCATCGTCGACCAGGCAGAGCGATGCGGCGTGCAGGAGCGTCCGCGCCGAGGGGACAGGCTCGGCCTCGGCGATGACACGGTGCATCAGCGCGATCGCCGACTCCGGGTCATCTCTGGCGTCGTAGCGGATCTGCGCCGCCCGATAGAGCGCGGCAATGCGCAGGTGACGCAACCGCTTGTCGGATTCCGCGGTGAGCGTGAGCGCCAGCGTCTCGAGCCCGACCGCCACCCGATGGTGATCTTGTCCCAGGTGCCTCCGCAGGATCTCGGCGGTGAACATTGCCTCCGCTCGTGCCCGCCGCACACCGAGCGGTTGCTCTTCCCCACTGTGACGCGCCGCGAACGACTCCGCCGCTCGCATCACATCGACGAGCACGACCGCATCGTCGGGCTCGTGCCGGTGGACCCACTCGATCGCCTCGAGCTCGGCGAGCGCGCGGGCCTCCCGGACGGCGTCGGCGTCGAAGCCATCGGTGAGTTCGGTCATCCTCGCGATCCGCCGCTCGACGACATGGTGAGGTTCGGACGGAGCCTCCATCCGGACGAGCATCCCGGTCGCCTCGGCCACGGCGATTGCTTCCACGTCCTGGGCGGCAAACCTCTGCCCATCCAGCGCCAGCGTCAGGATCGCGTGCGCCTGCTCCTGGTCACCTTCCGCGAGCAGCTCGCGCGCAAGGCGCACGACGTCACGAATCAACGTCGATCCTTTCCGGTTGACGAGCACGGCCCGAATGAGAACTGAACTCTAAAATCTATAGGCCTCGATGCGCGCAGCGGATTCGTCCGGTGAGACCGGGGCGTATTATCTGCGTATGAATGCAGATAGTGGCGCTTGTCGGCGGCGGCTGCAGGACGACCAGGTCGGCCTGGTCGTGGAGGTCTTCCGCATGCTGGCCGACGCCACTCGCGTGCACCTGTTGTGGGCGCTGATCGACCGGGAATGCTCGGTCAACGAGCTGGCGGCGCACGTCGGCAAGCCGGCTCCGTCGGTGTCGCAGCACCTGGCGAAGCTGAGAATGGCGCGCCTGGTGCGGACACGCCGCGAGGGCACGACGGTGTTCTATCGGCTCGAGAACGACCACGTGCGGCAGCTGCTGACCGACGCGGTGTTCAACGCCGAGCACGCCGGTCCCGGCGTGCCAGGCCATCACCGCACCGACAGCGGGTTGCGGGTCCTGCACGCCGATGCCGCGGGGGAGGCGGCGGTCGGCGAGATCGGCGGCCAGCCGTGACGCACGGACACCACGGGCACGGCCACCGGCGAGCGGACGGCGGCGGCGGCTTCCGGTCCGCGGCGCGGGAGCTGTTCGTCCCGCACCGCCACGACGCGGCCGACCGCGTGGACGATGCCCTCGAATCGAGCGCGATCGGCATCAGGGCCGTCAAGATCAGCCTGGTGGCATTGGCTGTCACCGCGCTCGTGCAGGCGACGATCGTCGCGGTCTCGGGGTCCGTGGCCCTGCTGGCCGACACCATCCACAACTTCGCCGACGCGCTGACCGCCGTCCCCCTGTGGATCGCGTTCGCACTGGGCCGACGCGCCGCGACCCGCCGCTACACGTACGGGTTCGGTCGGGCCGAGGATCTGGCCGGCCTGTTCGTGCTCGCCATGATCGCGCTGTCCGCGATGATCGCGGGTTACGAGGCCGTGCGCCGGCTGCTCGAACCGGTGCCGATCGAGCACCTCGGATGGGTGGCGGCGGCCGGGCTGGTCGGGTTCGTCGGCAACGAGCTCGTCGCGCTCTACCGGATCCGGGTCGGTCGGCGGATCGGATCCGCCGCCCTTGTCGCCGACGGCCTGCACGCGCGCACGGACGGTTTCACCTCGCTCGCGGTGCTGTTCGGTGCGGGAGGCGTCGCCCTCGGGTTCCCGCTGGCCGACCCCGTCGTGGGCCTGCTCATCACCGCCGCGATCCTGGTCGTGCTCGGGAGCGCGGCGCGTGAGGTGTTCCGCCGGCTGATGGACGGGGTCGATCCGGACCTGGTCGATGCCTGCGAGCGGGTGCTCGCCGCCGAGCCGGGGGTGGCGGGGGTCAGGAGCCTGAAGATGCGGTGGATCGGTCATCGGCTGCACGCCGACGCCGAACTCGACATCGACGCCTGCACCAGTCTCGAGGACGCGCATCGGATCGCGCACCGAGCCGAACACGCGCTCACCCATGCGGTCCCCGAGCTCTCGACCGCGCTGGTGCACGCCTATCCAGCGCACCCGCTGACCCGGGCGGCATGAGCGGCGGGCGCGGAACGGCGGAACTGCCCCGATCTCAGGCGGAGCAGTTGCGGCAGGTACCGAAGATCTCGACGGTGTGGCTGACGTCGGTGAAGCCGTTCTCGTCGGCGATGGACTGCGACCACTGCTCGACCGTCGGGCCCTCGACCTCGACGGTGAACCCGCACGAGCGGCACACCAGGTGGTGGTGATGCCCGGAGGAGCACCGGCGGTACACCGACTCGCCGGTGTCGGTGCGTAGGACGTCGACGGTGCCTGCGTCGGCCAGGGTCTGCAGCGTCCGGTAGACAGTCGTCAGGCCGATGCCCTCGCCGCGCTTGCGCAGCTCGTCGTGCAGGTCCTGCGCCGAGCGGAACTCGTCGATCTCGTCGAGGAGGGCGGAGATCGCGCTGCGCTGCTTGGTGGCCCGCACGCCGACCACGACCGGGTTGCGCCTGTCGTTCTTCTCGGTCACGGTCTCGGTCCTTCCTCGGCGTGGGCGACGGCGTCGATCACGATGTGGGCGAGGTGGTCGTCGACGAGGCGGTAGAACACCTCGCGGCCGTTGCGTTCGCCGCGCACGACGCCCGCCGACTTGAGCACCCGCAGGTGTTGGCTGATCAACGGTTGGGTGACACCGAGCGCCTCGACGAGTTCGTGCACGCAGCGCTCCGCGTCGCGCAGCTGCAGCACGATCGCGATCCGCACCGGGGCGGCCAGGGCGCGCAGGATGTCGCCCGCCGCGCTCAGGGTGTCCTTGCTCGGCAGGGCGGCAGGCGGCCGCGATCCGGACGGAACGTGTTCGGTGGTGTGGAGATCGTCGGCATCGCTGATGCTCACCCTGCGCCCACCTCCTCGTCGGACCCGCCGTGTCGGTCCGTGCTCGCCTTATTGCAAATCGATTCCATTTTGATATGCATGGATGCGCATGTCAAATGGGGAGATTTCGGTCGGCCCGGCGGGGCAGATAGGCTGGGTGCCAGAAAATCGCACGTGACCGCAGCATCTATTACCCAGATGGAGAGCTCCCCAAGTGGCACCCAAGTCCATGATCGAGACCGTCGCCAACCTCGCCAAGCGCAGGGGGCTCGTCTATCCCTGCGGTGAGATCTACGGCGGGACCAAGTCTGCCTGGGACTACGGGCCGCTCGGCGTCGAGCTCAAGGAGAACATCAAGAAGCAGTGGTGGCGCAACATCGTCACCAGCCGCGACGACGTCGTCGGCCTCGACTCCTCGGTGATCCTCCCGCGCGAGGTGTGGGTGGCATCCGGGCACGTCGGCGTCTTCAACGACCCGCTCGTCGAGTGCCTGCACTGCCACAAGCGGCACCGCCAGGACCACCTGCAGGAGGCCTACGCGGAGAAGAAGGGCCTGGACAACCCCGACGACGTGTCCATGGAGCTAATCGTGTGCCCGGACTGCGGCACCGTCGGCCAGTGGACCGAGCCGCGTGACTTCAACATGATGCTCAAGACGCACCTCGGCCCCATCGAGACCGAGGAGGGGCTGCACTACCTGCGGCCCGAGACCGCGCAGGGCATCTTCGTCAACTTCGCCAACGTGCTCACCACCTCGCGCAAGAAGCCGCCGTTCGGCATCGCCCAGATCGGTAAGAGCTTCCGCAACGAGATCACGCCCGGCAACTTCATCTTCCGCACCCGCGAGTTCGAGCAGATGGAGATGGAGTTCTTCGTCAAGCCGGGCGAGGACGAGCAGTGGCACCAGTACTGGATCGACACCCGGCTCGCCTGGTACACCGATCTCGGCATCGACCCGGAGAACCTGCGGCTCTACGAGCACCCCGCCGACAAGCTCTCGCACTACTCGACCCGCACCGTCGACATCGAGTATCGCTTCCGGTTCCAGGGCAGCGAATGGGGCGAGCTCGAGGGCGTCGCCAACCGCACCGACTTCGACCTCAAGACCCACTCGCAGCACTCGGGCACCGACCTGAACTACTTCGACCAGGCCAGTGGTGAGCGGTACACCCCGTACGTCATCGAGCCGGCAGCAGGCCTGACCCGTTCGCTGATGGCCTTCCTGGTCGACGCCTACTCCGAGGACGAGGCGCCCAACGCCAAGGGCGGTGTCGACAAGCGCACCGTGCTGCGCCTGGATCGTCGCCTGGCCCCGGTCAAGGCCGCGGTGCTGCCGCTCAGCCGCAACGCCGACCTCACCCCGAAGGCCAAGGACCTCGCGGCCCTGCTGCGCAAGAACTGGAACGTCGAGTTCGACGACGCGGGCGCCATCGGTCGCCGCTACCGCCGCCAGGACGAGATCGGCACCCCGTTCTGCATCACGGTCGACTTCGACACCCTCGAGGATCAGGCCGTGACGATCCGAGAGCGCGACACCATGGAGCAGGAGCGGGTCTCGCTCGACAAGGTCGAGGGCTACCTCGCTCAGCGCCTGATCGGCGCCTAGTCCGGTAAGGGTCTGACCCACAAAGGCCGCCCGCAGCGTCTACTTCGCTGCCGGGCGGCCTTTGTCATGTCGACGTAGACGGCGACCAATTCGCAACCAATGGTTGCATATGAGCAGGGGTGTCGCTAACGTCTTGTGCAACCAAACATTGCACAAGAAGGAGAAGGAATGATGATGGACATCCTGCATCGGGTCGGCGCGAAGACGCCGGCGCCGGAACCGATCTATGACGCGCTGACCTCGATCGACGGCCTTGCCGCGTGGTGGACCCGCGACACGTCGGGTACGGCCGACGAGGTCGGCGGCGTCATCGAGTTCAGGTTCCCGCCGGTCGGCGGGTTCGACATGGAGGTGGTCGAGCTCGTCGCGGGCAAGCGTGTCGTGTGGCGAGTCGTGGGGGAGAGCCCCGAGGAGTGGCTCGGTACGACGATCGAGTTCGACCTGCGCCAGGACGGTGACTACACGATCGTTCTCTTCAAGCACGCCGGCTGGCGGGAGCCGGTGGAGTTCATGCACCACTGCAGCACCAAGTGGGCGACGTTCCTCCTCAGCCTGATCCAGTTGGTCGAGACCGGGACGGGGGCGCCGGCGCCCGACGAGGTCCGCGTCGGTGACTGGCGCTGAGCGACCACGCGCAGAAGGGCAGGCCGACCACGCGGTCGACACGCCCTGCGGTCTGTTTGTCATGGTGCGACAGGGGTAGTTTCGGGTCACACGACGACGAAACGACAGGACGCTCGATGTCGACCTTGGTGAAGGAGAAGCCCGGGAATCTACCGGCGGAGCTGACCAGTTTCTTCGGCAGGCGACACGAGATCGCCGAGGCGAGGCGGCTGCTGGCGACCTCGCGGTTGGTGACGTTGGCCGGCATCGGTGGGGTCGGCAAGTCCAGGCTGGTGTTGCGGGTCGCCGAGGATTCGCGGCGAGCTTTCGCGGATGGGGTGTGGTTTGTCGCGCTCGGTGACCTGCAGGATTCCGAGTTGTTGGTGGAGACCGTCGCCGGGGCGCTCGGGCTGCCGGATCAGCCGGGCCTGTCGTTGGTTCGACTGCTGACCGATCACCTCTCCACCCGGCACACATTGTTGGTCCTGGACAACTGCGAGCACCTCTTGGGTGCCGTCGCGGATTTGGCGCAGAACCTGTTGCGAGCGTGCCCGGAGCTGCGGATCCTGGCCACGAGCCGCGAGATCCTCGGGGTGGACGGTGAGCGGGTGCTGAAGGTGCCGCCTATGACGGCGCCCGAACCGCAGCAGACCCCGAAACTCGAGGCGATGCCCCGGTACGAGTCGGTGGCACTGTTCGTCGCGCGGGCCACCGACGCTCTGCCTGATTTCGTGCTCACCGAGGCCAATTGCGCTGCGGTGGCGGGGATCTGCCGCCAGCTGGACGGACTTCCCTTGGCCATCGAGCTGGCCGCGGTGCGGATCCGCGCGATGACCGCCGAGCAGATCCTGCAGCGCCTGACCGACCGCTATCAGCTGTTGACCGTCGGATCCCGGGTCGCACCGTCCCGACAGCAGACGTTGCGGTCCTGCGTGGACTGGAGCTACGAGCTGTGCGGGCCCGGTGAGCAGCAGCTGTGGGCGTGGCTGTCGGTTTTCGTGGGCGGTTTCGAGCTGGACGCGGCCGAGGGTATCTGTCCCGAGGAACTGGTCGACGGATTTCTCGACTCGGTGGCCTCCCTCGTCGACAAGTCGATCCTGGTTCGCCAGGAGTGCGGGGCGGTGGTGCGGTTCGGCATGGTCGAGACGATCGGTGCGTATGGCAGGGAGAAATTGCGCGAATCCGGCGATTACTCCAAAGCGCGGCGGCGGCACCTCGGGTGGTACGAGCGGTTGGTGAAGCGGGTCGAGATCGAGTGGATCGGCCCCGACCAGGCGGACTGGGTCGATCGATTCGATCGGGAGCAGCCGAACCTGCGGGAGGCGCTGACGTTCAGCATGACCGAATCGGTCATCGCCACCGACCCGGATGTCACCGCGCGCATGGCGAACGCCTTGTGGTTGTTCTGGTCGTGCCGGGGTCTGTTGACGGAGGCCAGGTATTGGATGGGCCGCTGCCTCACCGGCTCCGACACCGCGGGGGCCGAGGAACGCGTCAAGACGTTGTACGGCGACTGTTTGTTGGCGGGGATGCAGGTGCAACTCGAGGAGGCCGCGGCACTGGCGGTGGAATGCTGTTCGCTCGCAGAGCAATTGGGGCACGCGGAGTCGCTCGAGATCGCGAACTACGCGCGTGGATATCTGGCCTTGTTCACCGGAGACCTCGCCGCGGCGGTCGAACCGTTCCAGGCGGCCCTCGTCAGGGCACGTGCGGAGGGCTCCCACCCGACCGGGACCGGACTCCAGATCGCACGATCGATAGGCGGATTTCTCGGTCTTGCGATCGCGAGCGGACTTTCGGGGGACGAGGAGACCGCGATCGCCTGTCACGAGCAGGTGCTTGCGATCACCGCGCCGCGAGGTGAGTCCACCTACCGCGCGTGGGCATCGTGGGCCCTCGCGCTGACGGCATTGCAGGCAGGGGACACCGATCGGGCAACAGCCCTCCTGAAATCGGCGTTGCCGCTCCTCCGGCGCCTCAAAGACCTGGTCGTGGCGGGCTGGTGCCTGGAGTCGTTGGCCTGGGCCGCGATTCGCGAGGACCAGGCGACCCGGGCTGCCGTCCTGATGGGCGCCGCCGAGACGCTGGCGCAGACGGTCGGGAGGATCTCGGTGACCCTCCCGAACCTGCTCGGCAACCACGACGAGTGCGAGCAACTCACCCGCAACGCACTCGGGGACAGGGCCTACGGTGAAGCATTTCGTACCGGTACCGCCATGAATCTCGACGAATCCGTGGCCTACGCACTCGGGGAGAACCTCACCGACCAGCCCGAGCCCGCACCGGTGGCGTCACTGTTGACCCCGCGCGAAACCGAGGTCGCACGGCTGGTCGCGGCAGGCCACACGAACAAGGCGATCGCCTCGATGCTGGTGATCTCTCCCCGCACCGCGCAGGGCCACGTCGAACACGTCCTGTCCAAGCTCGGGTTCACCTCGCGAACCCAGATTGCCGCCTGGATTGCCGAGAACCAGCAGGATGGACAGCCCTGATCCGAGCCGGGAAACCCACTCGCTGACCTGAGTGGAGCGGCATTGCTCGATCGATGAGGAGACTCGCTGTGCGCGCCCGCCACGAAGGGGCTGTCCCCGGCCGCGGTGGCCGGGGACAGCCCCTTCATCGTGTGCCGGTCGTCAGGAGCCGAAGCCGGCGAGGAGCTTGCTGAGGCTGCCCGTTCCTCCGGTGCCGCCGGTGCCACCTGTGCCGCCGGTGCCACCTGTGCCGCCGGTGCCACCTGTGCCGCCCGTGCCGCCTGTGCTGGCCGGGGCGACGGTGATCGACGGGCCCTTGTTGCCGTAGTTGCCGCTGCCGAGTGATCCGGTGTAGTCCATGCCGGTGGTCAGGGGGGTACCGATGGGGCAGTTCGCGCCGACCTTGTAGGAGACGCTGTACTCCGGTGTGGCGTGGAAGCCCGGGCGATTCTGGACCACCCAGGAGATGATGCTCCAGGAGGAGTGGGCGTAGTCGGGTTTGACGTCGTCCGTGTCGGTCGGGGCCCCGCCCATCTTGGCGGAGCCGGGGATGTAGGTCAGGCAGGACGGGTGGCGGTCCGTGACGCTGTAGATGTACTCGTCTACCCAGCTGGTCCGGTCGAACTTCGTTGTCACGGTCACCGTGTCGCCCACCGTTGGGGTGGTGTTGCTGATGGTCCGGGTGAACTGGGACTTGCCGTCGTCCCAGGAGATCGAGCCGGGGGCCGCGCCTGCGGTGCCTGCGCCGAGGATGGCGAGCGCTCCGATGGACAATGCGGCGGCCACGCCTGCGGCGACGCCGCGGGTGGTCTCTCGTTGTGTCATGGCTGTTCCTTCGGTGGTTGGGAACGCGACCGTCGACATCGGCATGAGGGTCGCAGTGTTGGGCGTGGAGCCGTGTGCTCGGCGCGCGGCGGTCGCTGCGCCGAGCACACGGGGTCGAGGGGCGGGTGTCGATCACCCGGGTGCGGGAACCAGCTGCTGTTGTTGATGGCTCGGGTGATGGTGTCGCCGAGGACGTCGCCGGCGGCGTGGGTCATGAGCAGGGCGACCGCCTGAGCGGAGGGCGAAGGGCCGGTGCTCCTCGGGAGAGCACCGGCCCCGAACCGAGCCGTCAGCTCAGCGACTGCAGCAGGGTGCCGACCGCGCCGACCTTCCCGAGCACACCGAGGACCGTGAGGAAAGTTGCCATTGATCACTCCTTGAATCGAATTCTGAAATTTGTGCGGCCGCAACCAGGGGGCAGTTGCGGCCGCATAAATTTCTACCACGACGTCGAGGCGTCATGTGTGTGAAATAGAAAGGGATTCGGTCTGGAGTTCTGTGTCGCCTCCAGAGGGGGCGCGATTCACCATGTGTTCACGGATTGTTTGCGTCGAGAGTTGCCATCGGTGCCCGTTGAAGAGTGCTGGATCCGGTAAATATGTGCAGCTCAAGGTCGTGATTGGTGCCGAGGAGTGAGTTGACGGGATGGGTTGTCCAGGTATCGATGGCGTTGACTGTGGCCGATTCTAATTGAATTACAATGAGTCATTGTTTATTGGCGCGGTATTCTGGTTAATAATCTTCTGGGCATGCAAAATTGCCGCCCGTGCCGACCATATTTCGGGGGCGGTGTGTTCGATGGGGAGGTGTTCTTAAAATGGTTGAAGATGCGCACTTCTGTGCGAATGGTGTCGGTTTGTGTTCGGTACCTCAGGTGGATTGTCGAATGTTGGACAGGTGTCGGGAAGCGAGTGCGGGCCGTCTGTCAGTCGATGGGGAACGCTTGGTTGCAGTCGGCGCCGCAGGCGCAGAACACGGGATACCAGTCCCCGGAGGCCATGTGATCGAACTGCACGCGGACGTGCTGGTCCGAGCGAACCGCGATCTCGCCCTCGAGCCAGGTGCAGATCCAGGGGCCGTCGTCGAGTGCGACGACCGCGAGCAGGCTCGGCATCGGATCGCCGCAGCTGTCGGGTGACTCGCGATCGACCACCGTCCACGTGCGAATCTCCCCGAGTCCCGTCGACGGGACTCGCGGCAGGTCCTTGCCTCCGCAGACGTCGCAGGTGGTGCTCTCCAGGCTCAGTAGTGTCGCGCAGCGCGCGCAGTGCCTGATCATCAGCACCTCCGGCGCGTCGTCGCGGGGCGGTCGGTTTCCGGCCGTGGTGGGTCGTGTGAGCAAGAGCATCGGAAAACCTCGACTTCACGCTGGGCAGATCTGACGAATTTCATACTTCGCTGGGGCTGTGTCGAGCACCACGGTGGGATGACGGGGGGACGTACCTGTTTACGGGCCGCGCTGTGACGGCACCTCCATCCGCGCGGCGGCGCACGGCGCCCTGACGTTACAGTTCACTCTAAAGTGTCAAGTCGGAGCCTCGCCGCACGAGGCGGGTTCCGGCCGATATCGGTCGCGGCCCTGTGCCCGGGGAAGACGGGAGTGACGATGCCGCCCACCGTCCCCGGCAAGGTGGCCGGGAACCTGCCGCTCGAGTTGAACACCTTCGTCGGCCGCCGCAACGAGACGGCCGAGTCGAGGCGACTGCTGTCCTCCTCGCGGCTGGTGACGCTGACCGGAATCGGCGGTGTCGGCAAGACGCGGCTTGCGCTGCGGGTGGCCGCCGATTCGAGACGAGACTTCGCGGACGGGGTGTGGCTCGTCGAGCTCGGTGACCTGCGCGATCCGGCCCTGCTGGCAGGCATGGTGGCCGCCACGCTCGCGCCGCGGAGCATCTCGAGCGAGCCACCGCTCGAGATGTTGGCTGGACACCTGCGAGATCGACGGCTGCTCCTCGTGATCGACAACTGTGAGCACGTGGTGGATGCGGTTGCTTCGCTGGCCGCGACGCTGTTGCGAAGCTGTCCGGGGCTGCGGATCCTGACGACCAGTCGCGAGGCCCTTGCTGTCGGCGGAGAAGCGGTGTTGCGAATCCCGTCGCTCGCGGTGCCCGACCCGGACGAGCCGCCGTCGCTGCAGGAGCTCTCCCGCTCCGAGGCGGTGACTCTGTTCCTCGACCGCGCCGCCGTTGCGGTCCCCGGTTTCGCGCTCACCGAGTACAATCGGGTGGCCGTGGCGCAGATCTGTCACCGGCTGGACGGGCTCCCGCTCGCCATCGAACTGGCGGCGGTCCGGCTGCGGACACTGTCGGCCGACCAGATCCTCGACCGGCTGTCCGATCGGTATCAGCTGCTCACGGGTGGCCGCAGGGGAGCGCCGAGCAGGCAGCAAACGCTCAGGTTGTGCATCGAGTGGAGCCGCGAACTGTGCACCGAAACCGAACGTGAGCTGTGGGGTCGGTTGACGATCTTCTCGGGCGGGTTCGAACTCGATGCAGCGGAAGGGATCTGCGCAGGCGATCGGCCGACAGGCGAGGTGCTCGACGTGCTGGCTTCGCTCGTCGACAAGTCGATCCTGATCTGTGAAGGCGCGGGGGCGGTGGTGCGATACCGGATGCTCGAGACCCTCCGCGAATATGGCCGCGAGGAGTTGCTCGCCCCGGATGACCTCCCGATCCTCCGTCGACGGCACCTGAACTGGTACCGGGATCTGGTCTCGACGACGAGATTCGAGTGGATCGGTCCCCGCCAGGTCGAGCTCATGGCGCGACTTGGGCGCGAGCAGACGAACCTGCGAGAAGCGATGCACCACTGCATGAGCGAGCCGGACGAGGCCGAGATCGCCCTGCAGATCTCCGTCGCGCTGTTCCCGTTCTGGCTCTCCCGTGGTCAACTCCGCGAGGGCAGATACTGGCTCGACTGCGCGCTGGACCTGCACGGGGACGAACCGACCGCCGACAGGGTCAAGGCGCTGTGTGCGAACAGCCTCCTCGCCGGGTATCAGGGCGACACCGCGTCTGCGACCGCGTTGGCTGCGGCGGCACACGACCTCGCGGAGCGGCTGGACGACGACGCGTTGCGTGCGGCCGTCATGCATGCGAACGCGTACCTCGCCGCCTTCGCCGGGGACCTGCCCGGGGCCGTGGCCGGATGGGCGGATGCCCTCTCGGCCTTCCGGGACCAGGGGAACAATCTCAGGCAGATCTCGACATTGCTCGGGCTCACCCTGGCAGCTGGGCTGCTCGGCGACGCCGCCGGGGCGGTCGGGTACCAGGAAGAAGCCCTTTCCATCAGCGAACGAACCGGCGAGTTCGTCTACCGGGCATACGCGGCATGCGCCCTGGGACTCGCGCTGTGGGAGGCCGATCCACCGCGCGCGGCCGGCCTCCTGGAACAGGGCCTGCGACTGTCCCGATCGGCGGACGACATGCTCGCGGCCGCGATGTGCGTCGAGACGCTGGCGTGGATCGCGTGTGCGGCGAATCATGCCCGACGTGCCGCGCTGTTGCTCGGCGCGGTGGAGACGATGTGGCGAACGGTCGGTAGCCCCGGGGTGGTTGCCAGGACGCTGCAGGCGTACCACGCAGAATGCGAGCAGCAGACCCGTCGGGTCCTCGGTGACCGGGTCTTCGAGGGGGCCGTCCGAGAAGGGGCAGGGTGGGGCCCTGAGGAGGCGATCGCGTTCGCGCTCGACGAGCTCTCCGAGGCCGAGGAGGAGCGGCGGTCCCCTGGGCCGGCATCGGTGCTGACGCAGCGTGAGCGGCAGGTCGCCGAGCTCGTGGCTCAGGGCCTGACCAACAAGGCGATCGCTGCGCAGCTCCTGATCTCCCAGCGCACCGTGCAGGGACACGTCGAGCAGATCCTCGCGAAGCTCGGATTCGCGTCCCGGATCCAGGTCGCGGCGTGGATCGTCGAGCAGGGACTGGGCAGCCGGTCGGTGAGCTGACGCCGAGAACAGCCGACGGCGTCAGCGCCTGACCGCGGCCCGGGCCACCAGTTCCATCGTCACGGCCACCGCGCAGGTCTGCGCCAACAGCAGGCCGACGAGCACCAGGATCTGCACCGCCCCTGCCTGGATCGCAGATCCGCTGGCGAGCAGCACGCCGACGAAGGCGCCGGGAAGCGTCACCAGACCCACCGTTCGGGTCTGGTCGAGGCCGGGGAGCAGCGCGTCGGACGCGGCCGTGTGGATCACCTCCATCCGCGCGTCCCGCGGGCTCAGGCCGAGGCTCAGCGCCGCCTCGACCTCCCCGTGCCGTTGATCGATGGCGTCGAGCGCACGCTTGGCGGCGAGGGAGGTGGCGGTCATCGCGCCGCCGAGCACGATGCCGCCGATCGGGATCAGTGCCACCCCCTCGAGCGGGACGACCCCGCTGATCAACATCAGCGGCAGCACGGCCGCGGCGCCCACCGCCAGGGCAAGCGCCAGCCATCGACCCGACCGATCGGCGCCCGATCGGCGCGCGGCGGTTGCCGAGGCCGCGACATACATCAGGAGCAAGACCGCGGCCGCCGACCACAGGTGGCGCAGCGCGGCCGCAAGCACGACGGAGACGACCGCGAGCTGCAGTGCGCCCCGGAGCGCTGCCCGAGGCACGGTGAGCGGAGGGTCGAGTGCCGCAACCCGGTACACCGCCGCGGCGATCGCGGCCATGGCCATGCAGACGACAGCCAGCGCCGGCCCTGGCTGCGCGAGCGCGGAGCTCACGGTGTGTCCCTGGCGGTCGGCGCCGGCATCGAGGCGGTCTTAGAACCGCCCGCTGCGACTGATCCGTCCGGAACTGCTCGGGCCGCCGAAGGAGCCGGGACCGCGGCCGCCCCCGCCACCTCCGCCGCCACGGTTGCCCCAGCCGCCGCTCATCCCGCCACGCATCATCGACTCGATGAGGATGCCGCCGAGGATCGCGCCGGTGTTCGAGCCGGAGTTCCTCGGCTGCCTGCTCGCCTCCCAGGTGTGCACGTCGCCCTGTGCGAGTCGCAGTGCCCTTGCGCCGAGGTCGCCGGCGGCCTTCGCGTGCTGCAGCGCCTTCGCGGGATCGGACTGGCTGAGCTGGCGGGCGGCGTCGAGGTGGCGCTCCGCCTCCGAGAGTCGGGTGCGTGCCTCCGCGCCGACGGCGCCGCGGCGGGTGTTGATGTAGTCCTTGGCGGCGGTGATCTGTGACTGGGCGACCGTCAGGTCCTGGGCGAGGCGCTGCGCGGCCCGCTCGGTCTGCTCCTTGGCGTCCATCGCGGTGGCCAGGACGGTGTCGAGTTCGTTGTCCGCCTTGGCGATCGCGTTGAACGCCCCGAGCGGGTCGCTCTCCTTAAGGGCCTCGGCCTGCGCCAGCGCCGCCTCCGTCGCGGACTTGGCCGAGGCGAGGGGCTGGCCGCCGTGCTGGGCCAGCGCGGCCGCCGCCGCAATGTCCTTGCGGGCGTCGTCGAGGACCGCGGGCAGGGTGGCGATGGCGGTGCGGATGTTCTCCGCGGCGTGGTCGACTCCGTCGAGCAGTTCGCGGACCTGTGCGATGGCACCCTCCGCGGCCCGGATCGCGACGACGGCGGGACCCTGCTTGCCTGCGGGCAGCGCGGCCGCCCCGCGGCCCGCGGTGATGTTCTGATCCGCGAACGACAGCTGTTGCTGCGCCATTGCGACATTCCCCGACACCGATGCGAGCGCGGGGGCAGGGAACTCGTTCTGCAGCCCGGCGAGGGTGGCCTCCGACTTCGGGACCCGGACGGTCAGCTCGACGACATCCTGGGTGAGGGCGTCGAGACGGGCAGGCGCGTCGAGGAGCAGATCGCGCATCCCGTCGAACTCCGTCACCCGCGAATTGAGCTCCTTGTCGGCGCGGCTGCACGTCGAGATCAGCTGGATCAGCATGTCCCGCTTCTGATCCGGGGTTTCGGGGATGTCGTCGTCCAGGCGCTGGCGGAGGGTGAACGCCGACGCGAGGGCGGCCTTCGCGGCCTCGTAGGCGGCCGTGAACGGCGCGGTCGACTGATCGCCGAACTCGCCGCGGGCCAGGTTCAGCTCCTCCTCGCTGGTACGGATCGCGTTGTCGGTCTCGACCAGTACCTCCTTGGCCCTGGCATCGAGGGTCTCGATCGGCAGGGCAGCGATCGCGTCGGGGTTGGTCCAGTCGACGTCCTTGGCCGCCTCGATGCCCTCACGGATCCGCTCGCTCTTCTTGCGGCGCGAGTACAGCAACACGCCGCCGGCCCCGATGACCACGACGCCACCGCCGATGAGCAGGTACTTGGCGGTCGATCCTGACCCCGACGAGCTCATCGCGTCGTCGATGCCGCCGGCGGCCGCGATCGCGGCGCCCGCCCAATCATCTTGTCGCAGGGCGGGAACGATGGCGTCCTGCTCGATGCTGTCGATCTCGGCGGTGCTGACATTGCTCAGGTTCGGCGGCAGGTCGAGGGCGTAGGCGCGGTCTTCGGTGGCCACCGCCAGCAGCGCGCTGTTGTCCCCGAGCCCGCTCTGCTGCGCCGTCTTGCTCGCCCATTGCCCGGCGTCCATGCCGTCGAAGCTCGCGACGTAGGTCACCCAGAGCTGCACGTGCTGCTCGTCGAAGAGCGCGTCGAGCGCGGCCCGCACGTCTGCGCGTTCGGCGTCGTCGAGGGCGCCGACCCGGTCGGAGATCTGGCCGGGCATCCGGAACGGCGCCTCGGCGGACGCGACTCCCGGCAGGCAGATCAGGCCGAGTAACGCCAGCACGGAGGCCGTGGCCGCGGCGATCGAGATGCGGTGGGAAGCGTGTCGACCGCGAGCGTGCGGCTGTGCGAGTGCCATGCGCTGAATCTAGCGTCGATCGCGGGCTCCGCGCTGTGATCCGGGCGCGCCACACCGCGCTATGGGAGCGCCTGCTGGCAGACTTGCGGGGTGAGTTCAACAGCAGCCCGCGTGCACGAGACCGACCGCCTCGGTTTCGGGGGCACCCTTGCCCGGTGGACGCGCCGGGCCATCGCCGGTGCGGTGCTGATGGGCCTGCTGCTGGTCGGCGGTACCGCGGCCCGCGTGTGGCAGGTCGCCCGGATCGACGACCCGACCAAGGCCGACGCGATCGTCGTGCTCGGCGCGGCCCAGTACTCGGGGACGCCGTCATCGGTGTTCGAGGCGCGCCTGGAGCAGGCCGTGAAGCTGTTCAACAGGGGCGTCGCGCCGAGCGTGGTCACCGTCGGCGGTAAGCAGGAGGGCGACGTCTACACCGAGGCCGCGTCGGGACGGAACTACCTGATCGGTCGCGGCGTGCCGGGGGACCGGATCATCGCCGTCGAGGAGGGTTCGGACACCCTGCGCAGCATCGAGGGCGTCAGCCGGGAGATGGGCGAGCACGGCATGACCTCCGCCGTCCTGGTCAGCGATCCGTGGCATTCGCTGCGCACCAGGACGATGGCCCGCGACGCCGGGCTCGAGGCATGGACTGCGCCGACCCGGCAGGGACCCGCAGTCTTCACCCGGGAGTCGCAGGCTCACGGAATCGCAAGGGAGACAGGGGCGTTGATCTGGTATCAGCTCACCCACTTCTCCGCGGACTTCCCCTACACCGCGGGACAGTGATGGCGCCGGATCCGGTGGCGGCCTACACCGAGCACGACCTGGAGCGGCGGGTGTCGGAGGCGCCGAAGACCGGCGGGCTGCCCGGCACGTCGGCCAGGCGGACCGACTTCTCCCGCGACCGGGCCCGGGTGCTGCACTGCGCGGCGCTGCGTCGGCTCGCCGACAAGACCCAGGTGGTCGGTCCGCGCGACGGCGACACCCCGCGGACCCGGCTCACCCACTCGATCGAGGTCGCGCAGATCGGCCGCAGCATCGCGGACGGCCTCGGCTGCGACCCGGACCTGGTCGACCTCGCCGGGCTCGCGCACGACATCGGCCACCCGCCGTACGGCCACAACGGCGAGAAGGCGCTCGACGAGGTGGCCGCGGACTGCGGCGGATTCGAGGGCAACGCCCAGAATCTGCGGATCCTCACCAGCCTGGAGCCGAAGGTGCTCGATGCCGACGGAGGCAGCGTGGGGCTCAACCTCACCCGCGCGGCCCTCGACGCGTCGATCAAGTACCCGTGGACGCGTCCGGCGCCCGGCGCCAAGTTCGGCGCCTACGAGGACGACGCCCAGATCCTGGCCTGGGTGCGCAAGGGGGCCCCCGGGCGGCGGCGCTGCCTGGAGTCGCAGGTGATGGACTGGGCGGACGACGTCGCCTACTCGGTGCACGACGTGGAGGACGGCGTGATCGCCGGTCGCATCGACCTGCGCGCGCTCGCGGACCCCGCCGAGCAACGGGCGCTGGCCGAGATGGGCGCCTCTGAGTTCCGCGGCCTGATCGTCGACGACCTGGTGGAGGCGGCGCGCAGGCTGTCCGTGCTGCCGGTGGTTGTCGGCGCGGGCGGCGGCTTCGACGGCACGCTGACCAGTTCGGTGGCACTGAAGAACCTCACCAGCGAGTTGGTCGGACGGTTCGCCACGGCGGCCGTCACCGAGACCCGCCGGGTGGCGGGCGAAGGACCGCTCGCGCGCTACGCCGCCGACCTGGAGATCCCGCCGGTGGTGGCCGCGGAGGTCGCGCTGCTCAAGACGGTCGCGCTGCGGTACGTGATGTCCGATGCCGGGCACCGCACCAAGCAGGACCGGCAGCGTGACCGCATCCATCGGGTCTCGGAATGGCTGCACCGAACGGCGCCGTCCGGGCTGGACCCGCTGCTGCTCTCCGCCTGGGAGCGCGCGGCGGACGACACGGCCCGCACGAGGGTGATCGTCGACCAGATCGCCTCGTACACCGAGAGCCGGCTCGAACGAGTCGACAAGCAGAGCCTCGGCGCGCAGGCGAGCTGGGGATAACGAGCGTGTCGGCCATTCGGCTACTGGTGCTCGGCGCCGTCCGCGAGCGCGGCCGGGCGCACGGCTATCAAGTGCGCAGCGACCTGGAGGAGTGGGGCGCGCACGAGTGGTCCAACGCCAAGCCCGGCTCGATCTATCACGCACTCAAGCAGATGGCCAAGCAGGGACTCTTGCGCGCGCACGAGGTTGAGCCGAGCGCCGTCGGCGGGCCGCCGCGCGTCGAGTATGAGCTGACCGATGACGGCGTCGAGGAATTCTCGAACCTGTTGCGCCGGGCACTGGTTCGTCACGACGAGAAGATCGACGAGCTGACAGCGGGTGTCGGCTTCATCACCTGCCTGCCCCGAGCGGAGGCGATCGCGCTGTTGAAGGAGAGGGTGGCAGCACTCGAGGCGTGGCGGGCGGAGGTCACCAAGCACTGGGCTCCCGGGGCGCAGGTCGACGAAGAGTGGGGATCGGTCGGGGAGATCATGCGGCTCTGGGTGCACTTCACGGACGGCGGTGCCGAGTGGACGCGAGGCCTCATCGAACGGCTCGAGAGCGGGATGTATGTGATGGCAGGCGAGGCGTCGCCCGATTCCTGATCGCTCCGCGGCAGCGAGAGGTCCTGATACATTGACCCAAGTAGTCAAACTTGACTACTTGGATTCCGGGAGGGAAATGCCATGGCAGGCGAAACGACGGTGCCGCTGCTTCCGTGTCGATCGATCGACGAGGTCGCCGAGTTCTACGGGGCGTTGGGGTTCACCCAGACCTATCGGCAGGTCCGCCCCAACCCGTACGTCGCGCTCCAGCGCGAGGACCTCGGCCTGCATTTTTCGGGGATCCCGGGTTTCAACCCGGAGGACTCCTACGGATCCTGTCTCGTCATCGTCCCGGATATCGGCGCAATGTACGGGTCCTTCGTCGAAGGCTTGCGGGCGGCCTTCGGCAGGGTTCCGGTCTCGGGGATCCCCAGGATCACCAGGCCTCGCAAGCGAAAGAACACCGGGGAGCTGTCCGGCTTCAGCGTCATTGATCCCGGCGGGAACTGGATCCGGATCTTCGCCGCGCCGACCGGGGAGGTCACCCCCACCCCGCCCGCAACAGGCAAGCTGGCCAGGGCTCTGCAGAGCGCGATCGTCCTAGGTGATTCCAAGGGCGATGACGGGCAGGCTGCGCGCATCCTCGACGCCACCCTGGCCCGTGAACAGGAAAAGGCGTCCGCGGCAGATCTCGTCGAGGCTCTGGTGTACCGGGCGGAGCTCGCGATCAGGCTCGGCGACGTGGTGGGGGCAGGTGCGTTGTTGTCCCTTGCTCGTGAGACCGTCCTCGACGAATCCGAACTGGCGAGGCTCGCCGATGCGCTGGCAAACGCCCGAGATCTGGAAACGACCCTGACCTGAGGGGCGGCCGAGCCGGAGCGCCTACACTGCTCGGGTGGCCGGCCGAATTCCTGAACGAGACATCGCGGCCATCCGCGACCGGACCCACATCGAGGACATCGTGGGGGAGTACGTCGCGCTCAAGCGCAGCGGCGGCGACTCGATGAAGGGCCTGTGCCCGTTCCACGACGAGAAGTCGCCCTCCTTCCACGCCCGCCCCAACCACGGGACCTACCACTGCTTCGGCTGCGGCGAGGGCGGCGACGTCTACTCGTTCCTGCAGAAGATCGAGCACATCTCCTTCGTCGAGGCCGTCGAGCAGCTGGCCGACCGGCTCAACTACACGATCTCCTACGAGGGCGGCGGCCCCTCCGTGCAGCGCGACCGCGGCACACGGGCGCGACTGGTGGCGGCCAACGCCGCGGCGCAGGAGTTCTACGCGGCACGATTGCGGGAACCGGACGCCCAGACCGCCCGCGACTACCTCACCGAACGCAACTTCGACGGCCAGGCCGCGATCACCTTCGGCTGCGGCTACGCCCCCGACGGCTGGGACACCCTGACCAAGCACCTGATGGTCAAGGGATTCGAGGCGAACGAGATCATCGACGCCGGCCTGGCGACGCCCGGCAAGCGGGGCACCCCGATCGACCGGTTCCGGCGCCGGCTGGTCTGGCCGATCCGCAACCTCGGCGGCGACGTCATCGGTTTCGGCGCGCGCAAGCTGTTCGACGACGACACCATGCCCGGCAAGTACATCAACACCCCGGAAACCCTGCTGTACAAGAAGTCTCAGGTGCTCTTCGGTCTCGACCTGGCCAAGCGGGACATCGCGAAGGGTCACCAGGCGGTGGTCGTCGAGGGCTACACCGACGTGATGGCCATGCACCTGGCCGGGGTGAAGACCGCGGTCGCGGCCTGTGGCACGGCGTTCGGCGACGACCATCTGGCGATGCTGCGCCGACTCCTGATGGACGACAGCTACTTCCGCGGCGAGGTGATCTACACCTTCGACGGCGACGCCGCGGGCCAGGCGGCGGCGCTCAAGGCGTTCGAGGGCGATCAGAAGATGGCGGGGCAGACCTACGTCGCGGTGGCGCCGGACGGGATGGACCCATGCGAGCTCCGCCAGTCGGCGGGGGACGCCGCGGTGCGCGACCTGGTCGCCCGGCGCATTCCGATGTTCAAGTTCGTGGTCCGATCCCTGCTCGCCGAGCACGACCTCGACACCGGCGAGGGCCGGGTCGAGGCGCTGCGCCGGACGGTGCCGGTGGTCGCCCGGATCAAGGACGAGGCGCTGCGCGAGGACTACGCCCGGCAGCTGGCCGGCTGGGTCGGCTGGGACGACATCCCCACCGTGATCAAGCGGGTCCGCGAGGAGGCCCGCAGGAACTCGCCGAGGTCGGGTCGCGGGCAGCAGCGGCAGGAGCGGAGCCGGGTGCCGGAGCAGGCCGCCCATGAGGCGCCCGCGGGTCCCGCCCGGCCGAACCCGACGGACCCGACGTTGTGGCCGCAGCGCGAGGCGCTCAAGTCGGCCCTGCAGTACCCGGCGATCGCCGGCTCGGTGTTCGACTCGCTGCCGACCGAATCGTTCACCCATCCCGCGTACGCGCTGGTGCGCGACGCGATCGCGGAGGCAGGCGGGACCGGCGCCGGGCTCGGCGGGGCCGAGTGGATGGAGGTCGTCGGCAAGCGGGCCGAACCGCTGCAGTCGCTGGTGACCGAGCTGGCCGTTGACCCGATGCGGGCCTCGGACGTGCCTGCCTACATCCCGCGGGTGCTGGCCCGGCTGCAAGAGGTGTGGGTTGGCAACCAGGTGGCCGACCTCAAGTCGAAGCTGCAGCGGATGTCGCAGGCCGATCAGCCCGACGAGTACATGTCCCTGTTCGGCGACCTGGTCGCGCTCGAGCAGTACCGGCGCAGCCTGCTGGAACAGGCCGTCGGGGACAGCTCCGACGACCTGTAGCGCGGTCCGCCGCTACCGGCGGTCGCGCGGGACGTAGATCGTGGTGTCCGAATCGATGGCCTCGAGCGGCTCCAGCCGGGGCTGGGTGTTCAGGCTGTCGGAGAGCTTCTGCCTGCCCACGTCGATGACCTTCTTGGTGGCGGGGCTGCCTGCCACGGCCTTGGCGGCCTTGCTGATCTGTTCGTAGCGCGACCTGCCCGCCTTGGTCCCCAGCACGTACCCGACGCCGACAGCGATCAACAAGCGCATCATCCCTGCTTTCCTCCTCCGACCAGCCTCTCGACAGTCTGCCTGATGGGCCTCCGGGCAGGCGATTTGGTACCTGGGTGGGGGGATGGGTTAAAGTCTGTCCGCAGCCAAACGGAAACGAACGGCTGACGGAATAATCCCCTGTAGCTCAATTGGCAGAGCTTCCGACTGTTAATCGGACGGTTGCTGGTTCGAGTCCAGCCGGGGGAGCATCCGGGAGGACCCCGTCACACATCGTGTGACGGGGTCCTCTTGCTTTCGGCGGCACAGGCATCTGCTGGCCGCCGCACTCCGGCACCCTCGGCGGACAATGGGGTGAGCGGGGCCGGTAGCATTCGGCGGGCCGCAGGTGTGTTCGATGCGGCCATGGGGCGGTAGCTCAGTCGGTTAGAGCCGTGGACTCATAATCCATTGGTCGCGGGTTCGAGCCCCGCCCGCCCCACCGGAGAAGTCACCCTCGCGCGCCCACCGTGCCGGTAGGTTGTCACCGCAACGATCATTCGTGGACCCTGGCGAGGGAGCCCGACCATGAGCGCAGCGCAGCAGCCGGCGGGGTCGGCCCGTTACTACGCCCACCGCGTGCAGCGGATGGTCGGTCGTGACCCGGACGAGGCGCACCGGTCGGCGACCCCACTCGAACTGCTCTTCGACCTGACGTTCGTCGTCGCCTTCGGCGTTGCAGGCGAGGAGTTCGCGCACCTCATCGCCGAGGGTCACCTCGGGAGCGGGCTCGCCGGATTCGGGTTCGCGATGTTCGCGATCATCTGGGCCTGGATCAACTTCTCCTGGTTCGCCTCCGCCTACGACACCGATGACTGGATCTACCGGGTCACCACGATGGTCCAGATGGTCGGGGTGGTGATCCTCGCGCTCGGTCTGCCGCAGATGTTCGCCTCCATCGATCGCGGGGCCGAACTCGACAACTCCGTGATGGTCTCCGGCTACATCGTGATGCGCGTGGCAATGGTCTTCCAGTGGCTGCGGGCGGCGAAGCACGATCCGACGCACCGACCCGCCGCGCTCACATACGCCGTGACGCTCGTCATCGCCCAGGTCGGCTGGGTGGCGGTGCTCATCGCCCCGCTCACCCTCGAGGAGGTGTTCGGGGTCGCCGCGGTGCTCATGCTGCTCGAGCTCAGCGGACCGGTCATCGCCGAACGGAACAAGGGCGGGACGCCGTGGCACGTGCACCACATCGTCGAGCGCCACGGGCTGCTCGTCATCATCACGCTGGGGGAGGGTGTGATCGGCACGGTGGCGTCGCTCTCGGCGGTGGTGGGCAGGCAGGGGTGGACGCTCGATGCGGTTCTGGTCGCGGTCGCCGGGATCGGGCTCACCTTCGGTCTGTGGTGGGTCTACTACATCCTCCCGTCGGCCGAGGTGCTCGAGGTGTACCGAAACCGTTCCTTCGTATGGGGTTACGGCCACATCCTGATCTTCTCGTCGCTCGCGGCGGTCGGGGCCGGGCTGCATGTCGCGGCCTACTACATCGAGCACGTCGCGCACGTCGGTCCCGTGGCCACGGTGCTCGCCGTGGCGATACCCGTTGCGGTCTTCATCGGGGCCGTCTACCTGCTCTACGCCTATCTCGTGCGGGTGCCCGATCCGTTCCACCTGATCCTCCTCGTGGGCACCGTGGCGACCCTGGTTCTCGCGGTCGTCGTTGCCGCACAGGGCGTCTCGATGGCCTGGTGCCTGATCGTGGTGATGCTGACCCCCGTCGTGACGGTCGTCGGCTACGAGTGGGTCGGACACGAGCACGAGGCGCGCGCCCTCGACGAGTGTCTCGAGCGCGCGGAACCCGGGCGCGGTAACTAGCCTGGACCCATGACGATCACGCCCGACACCAAGAACTGGACCTGGGTCCTCGAGCGTCCCTGCGCCGACTGCGGATTCGATTCCGGTGCGGTCGAGTACGACGAGATCCCCGGCCTGGTCCGCGCGAACGCGGCGGCCTGGCCCGCGGTGATGGCGCGGCCGGATGTCGCCGTGCGGCCGGACGAGCAGACCTGGTCGGCATTGGAGTACTCCGCGCACGTGCGGGACGTGTTCCGGATCTTTCTTGAACGCCTCGAGCTGATGCTCGCGCAGGATGACCCGCACTTCGCGAACTGGGATCAGGACGAGACCGCCGTCGCCGAGCGCTACGGCGAACAGGACCCGGCGACGGTCGCGGCCGAACTCGGTGCCGCCGCGGCCGCCGTTGCGGACGCGTTCGAGACGGTCCCGCTCGCGGACCGGGGGCGGCGGGGACTGCGCAGCGACGGATCGGCCTTCACGGTGGACTCGCTGGCGCGGTACTTCGTGCACGACCCGATCCATCACCTGTACGACGTAGGCGGCTGACGGACGAACGTCCAGTTCGGGGCCTGGAAACTCACTCACTGGGACTCGGAGGGGCCCGCGTGTCGGCTCCGAAACCACCCCTGTCCTGGCCTTTTCGTGCTTCGTTAGACCATGGCACGAAATTCCCCTAGAACGTGTTCCAATTTGCCGAATTTCGGGATAGTGTGTGCGCTGTGATCGCCGTCACCTCGATCACGTATAGCGGATGCGGACGAAAGGCCGGAACGAGATGAAGACAAAAGGCGCACTCCTGTGGGGCCTGAACGAGCCGTGGTCGGTCGAGGAGATCGAGCTCGGTGACCCGCGGGATGGTGAGGTCCAGATCCGCATGGAGGCGGCCGGGATGTGCCACTCCGACTATCACCTCGTCACCGGCGCGACCCCGATGCCGTCCTTCCCGGTCCTCGGTGGGCACGAGGGCGCGGGCGTCGTCACCAAGGTCGGTCCGAACGTGAAGCGGCTCAAGGAAGGCGACCACGTCGTCCTGTCCTTTATCCCCGCCTGCGGCGCCTGTGACCCGTGTACCCAGGGTCACCAGAACCTCTGCGACCTGGGCGGTGGCCTGCTCACCGGACAGTCCATCTCCGACGGCTCGTACCGCATCCAGGCACGCGGCCAGAACGTCATCCCGATGGCCCTGCTCGGCACGTTCTCTCCCTACATGACCGTGCACGAGTACTCCGCGGTCAAGATCGATGAGCACATCCCGTTCGAGGTCGCGGCGCTCGTTGGCTGCGGCACGACGACGGGTTGGGGCTCGGCGACCAACGTCGCGCAGGTTCGCCCCGGTGACACCGTCGCGATCGTCGGTGTCGGCGGCGTCGGCATGGCCGCCCTGCAGGGTGCGGTGGTCTCGGGCGCGCGCAACATCATCGCCATCGACCCGGTCGCGTTCAAGCGCGAGCAGGCCCTCAAGTTCGGCGCCACGCACGCCTTCTCGAGCCTCGAGGAGGCCATCGTCCCGGTCATGGAGCTGACCTGGGGCAAGATGTGCGACAAGGTCATCCTGACGATGGGTGAGATGGACGGCGCACTGGTCGATCCGGCGCTGACCCTGACCGCCAAGGCCGGCACCTGCGTCGTGACCTCGATGGGCAAGATGTCCGACATGGACGTGAAGATGAACCTCTTCCTCTTCGCGATGCTGCAGAAGACCCTCAAGGGCAACGTCTTCGGTGGCGCCAACCCGCGTCACGAGATTCCGATGCTCCTCGACCTGTACAAGTCGGGTCAGCTGAACCTGCAGGACATGATCTCCAACACCTACAGCCTCGAGCAGGTCAACGAGGGCTACCAGGACATGTTGGACGGCAAGAACCTGCGCGGCGTCATCAAGTACACCGACGCGGACCGCTAGACAGCACCTCCACGGCGCCGGGCAGCTCAGTCGAGCTGCCCGGCGCCGTTGTCTATTCCGTCAGCCACTCGTCGATGAGTTCGGCGACCCGGTCCGGGGCGTCGAGCGGGACGAACGCGCCGCAGTCGTCGAGGATCTCGAGCCGCGCGCCCGGGATGTCGGCCGCCAGCCTGCGGCCCAGGTCGAGGGCGAAGGCGCGGTCGTCGGAACCCCAGACGAGCAACGCGCCGCCCGTGTAGTGGCGGAGCTGCCGCGCGGCCGTCAGGGTGTGCGAGGCCTCGATCCCCGCGAAGAACTTGACGGTGTCCCGGCGCAGCGCCCGGTCCCGCAACGGTCGGGTCCAGCCGGCGACCACCTCGTCGCCCACCCCGCGATGGCTCAGCGGGCGGGGGATCGCGAACCGTCGCGCCGTCCGCAGCCGCATGAGCTGGCCCCCGAGGGCGAGAACGCCGGGCGCCCTGCCGAGCGCGAAGAAGGCGCGCAGCGAGCGGGGCGGGAACTGTTCGTAGGCATCGCAGGCGGTGAGGACCAGCGTCCGCACCAGCTCCGGATGCCGGGCGGCCAGGATCTGGCTCAGTCCGCCGCCGGTGTCGTTGCCCACCACCGTGACCGCGCGGAGCCCGAGTTGCCCGACCATCTCGGCGGCGAGGTCGGCAAGGGCGGGCGGATCCAGGTCGGCGCCAGGGTTCATCGGCCGGGTGTGGGAGCCGAGGGGCAGTGTCGGCAGCAGGCATCGGTAACCCAGCGCGGCGGCCCGCTCGGCGACGCCGTCCCAGAGGTGACTGTCGACGAGCGCGCCGTGCACGAACAGCAGTGGGGCGCCGGTCGGGGGGCCGAGCTCGCGCAGATGGACCGGGCCCGCGGTGGTCTCGATCCAGCGTTCTATGTCCAGGTTGGTGCCGCCGTGCGTCATGTCGGACTCCCTGTATTGAAAGTGGATTCAATAGCATCTTCGACGGTAGCCTCTATTGAACGTCATTTCAATAGCCTTCGAGCGCCTAGAGTGGGCGCGACCGAGGGGAGGGGTGCCGATGCCCGAGCAACGCACCCGGCTGACGACCGAGCAGCGTCGCGCCGAGCTGATCGAGGCGACCCTGCGTGCCCTGGCCACTCGGGAGCCGGAACGGCTTTCCGTGCAAGAGATCTCGGCCGAGGCCGGGGTGTCCGTCGGGCTGCTGTACCACTACTTCGGCGGTAAGGACGCGCTGGTCTTCGCGGCGATGGAGTCCGCGGCGGACAAGATGATCGCGGACCTGACCGCGGCCGCGGGGGAGGGACCCCTGCTCGGCAGGCTGATGACCGGGCTAGGGGCCTACCTGGACCATGTGCAGTTGCACAGCGTCGGATGGCAGGCGTTGATGCGGGCAGGCGGTAGTTCGGGCCTCGCCGAACTCGGGCGCAGGGTGGACGCGGCCTCGTTCGAGCTGATCCTCGACGCGCTCGGCATCGATACGCCGAGCGAGGTCGCGGTGATGGCGATCGAGGGCTGCCTGGCGTTCGAGAAGGCCGCGTGCCTGCGCTGGCTGGCGAGCGCGGACGTCGAGCGGGCGGTGCTCGAGCAGGTGCTGGCCGGGACGTTCCTGGCCGCGCTCCAATCCGCCTCGGGTGCGGATCCGGCAATCGCCGCGGGGCTGGCCAGGTTGGCGGAGGGGTGAGTGCGGTCTCGTAGGCTGCAAAGGTGCACAGCCTCAATGCGATCGAACACTGGCCCGTAGACCACGCCGCGGTGGCGGTGGTCGGTCCGGACGGCACGATCGGCGCGGCCGGGGATCAGGACCGGGTGTTCGCGCTCGCCTCGGTGACCAAGCCGCTCGTGGCGTACGCCGCGCTGGTGGCCGTCGAGGAGGGTGCGATCGAGCTCGACCAGCCCGCGGGGCCGCCCGGCGCCACCGTGCGGCACCTGCTCGCACACACCTCGGGGCTGGCCTTCGGCGAGCCGACGGTGCAGAGCGCGCCCGGGACCAAGCGGATCTACTCCAGCGCCGGATTCGAGGTGCTGGCCGACCTCATCGCGTCGGAGACCGACATCGCGTTCCCTGACTACCTGCGCGAGGCGGTGTTCGAGCCGCTCGGCATGGCGGCGTCGACCCTCGACGGTCCGGCGGGGCACGGCGCCAGGTCCAGCGCGGCCGACCTGGCTCGGTTCGCGGGGGAACTGCTCGGCCCGACCCTGATCTCGGCCGAGACGGCGCGGGAGGCCGTGGGTGTGCAGTTTCCCGGGCTGGACGGTCTGCTGCCCGGCTATGGCGTCCAGCGGCCCAACGACTGGGGGCTCGGCTTCGAGATCAGGTCCCACAAGGCGCCGCACTGGACGGGTGCGACGAACTCGCCGTCGACCTACGGTCACTTCGGTCAGTCCGGGACCTTCCTGTGGGTCGACCCGGCCCGCTCGATCGCGTGTGTCGCGCTGGCCGACCGGGCCTTCGGAGATTGGGCCAAGGCGGCATGGCCTGCGCTGAGCGAGGCCGTGCTGGCCGAGCTCGCGGGCGCGTGATCACACCAATCTCGTCTATCACTGGCGTAACAGGGGCGCACAGGGCACACTGGTGACGCAAATCGCGCGGCAGGCACAAATGAGGTCGTTGGGGAAGACGTCCCTCGTCTGAGCCGGAGGTGCTTGTGCGCGCGTTGAATCAGTTCGCCGATGCGACGACTGGTGTGCTCTACGTGCATTCGTCGCCCGCCGCGGTGTGTCCCCACGTCGAGTGGGCGCTCACCGCCACCCTCGAGAGCCCGGCCAACCTCAAGTGGACCTCGCAGTCCGCAGGGGCAGGGCTGCTGCGCTCGACCAGCAACTGGGTCGGGCCCGTCGGCACCGGCGCCCGGCTGGTCACCGCGTTGCGATCCTGGCCGATGCTGCGGTTCGAGATCACCGAGGACCCGAGCGACGGGGTCGACGGCGAGCGCTTCAGTCACGTCCCCGGGCTGGGGCTGTGGCGCGGCGCGATGAGCGCGAACGGCGACGTGATCCTCGGCGAGATGCGGCTGCGCGCGCTGATGCAGGCCCACGGCAGTACGGGTGAGCTGGCCTCCGAGCTCGACACCGCGCTCGGCACGGCATGGGACGAGGCGCTCGAGCCGTACCGCAGTGGCGGCGAGGGCGCCGAGGTCACCTGGCTGCGTAGGAACGTCGGATAGTCGACTCCGTCAGGATTCAGCTGTCCGCGGCCAGCAGGTCGGCGAGGTTGTCCAGGCTCGCCTGCCGCGAGCGGTCGGCAGCCTTGGTGACGAAGGGGTCGGCGAGTTTGCCGAAGACTCCGCCGAGACCGGTCTCGGTGTCGGTCCGATACGTGAACCGGGTGCCGCCGTCGACCTCCTCGAGCCTCATCGTCGTGGTGAAGTCGATCGTGCTCTCCACGGACTTGGAGGCGGTGGACTTCGGGGGATCGAACTCGGTGAACTCCGCTACCCAGTCGATTCGTTTGCCGAGGACCCTGGTCACCCCTCGCCACCGCGTGCCCAACCCGAGCGGCCCGTCGGTGACCTGCTCGATTTCGATCATCGTCGACTCCCAGGACGGCCAGTTCGCCGGGTCTGTGAGAAAGTCCCACACCTCCGACGGGGGACGGGCAATCAAAACGGACTGCTCGAGGACAGGCATGGTGATCATCCCTTTGATGGTGGATCGGATCGGACCGAAGGTGGCCTACCCCCTCAGGATTCGCCACTCGCCTTCCGGGGAGAAGACTTGCATGTCACCCAGTGATACGTTCAGGACTATTGGTTTGTTTTGCCGAGAGTCGGGGCGCGGCCATGGATGATCACACCGTTGCGGGGCGAATGCTCGCCATCATCGACGCGACCGCCGAGCTCGACGGGCGCGCCTCCCTCGCGGCGCTGACCGAGTCCACCGGAATCCCCAAACCCACCGTCATGCGCGTCGCCAACGATCTGGCAGCGCGGGGTGTCCTCCAACGGGGCCCGGGCGGATACCGCCTCGGCGCAAAACTGATCGATCTCGGCACCACCGCGGCCATTCATCACGGCATGCGCGACGCGGCGATGCCGCACCTGCAGGAGCTGTTCGCCCGGACGGGTGAGGTGATCGTCCTCGCGTTGTTGTGCGGGGACGACGTGGCGGAACTCGAACGCGTCCACGGTCACAACAGGGATGCCATCGCCCAGCGCCAACTTGCCGGCGGTCCCGTGACGGACGCGGTCACGACTGCATTGGGGCGCTGTCTGCTGGCACATCGGCCGGACCTCGCCGATGTCGCTCTCAGCAAGCCGATTCGACGTTTGACCGCGTACACCGTCACTGAGCCCGGCAGGCTTCGCGACCAATTGACCTCGGTCCTCGACCACGGATTCTCGGTCGAGTACGAGCAGACCCTTCTCGGGTGGTCCTGCGTCGGTGCCCCGATCCTCGGCGGGAACGGGAAGGTCGTCGGTGGCGTGGGAATCATCGGTCGGCGCAGTGCCCGATACTCCCCGAACCGGCTCACGGGTGCGGTCTCCGCGGCCGCGACGGGCATCGCCGCGGACTGGGCGTTGGATCCGGGCCGAACCGGATCGACGGTGGCACCATCATTGCCGACGCAGACGGGGCGCGGCCGGCTGACGGGGAAGGCGTGAGGGGGAGGTTCTCGGGGCGATGGTCGAGTGTGGGCCCGAAAACCACCCCCTCAGCCCGGGAGCCACCCCCTCGGAAGTCTGTGGAGGGGTGCTTCGGCCATCCACAGGGCGCGTATTCCGTCCCTGAGTGGCGTCTGGTTCGGGGATGGTCGAGGCGTGAACCCGATGCCGTTCCGCGGAACCCTTGCCCTGCGCCGGGGCACCGTGACGGCACATCAGCTCAGGCGGGACTTCCTGCGGCTGCACCGAGACGTCTACGTGCGCAAGGACACTCCGCCGACCGCACTGGCTCGTGCACGCGCTGCACAGCTGTGGTCGGGGGACGCCGGCGTGCTCGCCGGGTTCTCCGCCGCCGCCCTGCACGGCAGCAGGTGGATCGATCCGAGCGAACCCGCCGAGTTGATCCGTGTGGGTCACGTGCGCGCGCCGAAGGGAATCGTCGTCAGGAAGGCACAGCTGCTCGACGGTGAGATCTGTCGGGCCGACGGCGTGGCCGTCACCACCCCGGACGAACAGCGTTCGACCTCGGACGTGCGCTCGGGTTCGATCGTGCGGTCGAGGTCCTCGACGCACTGTGCTGCGCGACCGGTCTCGACCCAGCCGTGGTGTCGGCGATCGCCGAGCGGCACCCCGGCGCGCGTGGCCTGGTCCAGCTGCGACGGGTGCTCGACCTGGTCGACGGCGGGGCGGAATCCCCGCCCGAGACCCGAACCCGGCTGTTGATCGTGCGCGACGGGCTGCCACGCCCCGAGACACAGATCCTGGTCCGGGACGGCTCTGGGCGTGTCGTCGCGAGATCGGACCTCGGATGGGAGAGCTGGCGGGTCCTGGTCGAGTACGACGGCGACCACCACTGGCTGGATGAACGGCAACGTTCACGCGACATCGACAGGGCCGCCGACCTCGAGGCGCTGGGGTGGGCGGTGATTCGGGTGAGTGCAGAGCTGTTGCGTGATCGGCCGGACGTGGTGCTGGAGCGGGTGCGCGCGAAGCTGCGCATGGCCGGGGCGCCGGTGTGAGCGGGCGAGGGGGAGGTACTCGGGGCGATGGTCGAGTGCGAGCCCGACAACCGCCCCCTCGACGGGGAGACGGCCCCGTCGGGAATGGATCCGCCGGCGAGGGCGTTGAACGAGGCGGTCGTAAGTTTTGTGTGTCTGTGTATTACGCACGCTCGCAGGAACTCAAGTTGCGTGCGCTCTGTTTGCCTTCAGGAATCTGGAGACGCCGAGTCTCGAACCGGCCCGGGACACCACACCGTGTGGGCCCCGTCATCCCAGCCCTGTGAGGAGCAGATATGAGTCAGGGAACAGTCAAGTGGTTCAACGCGGAGAAGGGCTTCGGCTTCATCTCGCGCACCGACGGACCGGATCTCTTCGTGCACTTCTCCGAGATCCAGGGTTCCGGTTTCCGGAGCCTCGAGGAGAACCAGCAGGTCGAGTTCGAGGTGACCGAGGGGCCGAAGGGCCCGCAGGCCACCGCGGTTCACGTGCTCTGAGCCACCCGTTCAGCGAGAAGGGCCCCCGACCTTGAACTG